>NZ_JBVIOL010000010.1:0-366472 GCF_055578825.1 Streptomyces sp. NPDC032822
AGCTCACGGACCGCCGCGTACGAACCGGCGAAGCCGATCCCGGCGATGACGACCGCACCGGCGACGACCACGCCGATCAGAATCCGGTGCATCCGTGTCAGCTGTAGTGGCGCGGCCACCCGTACTCCCCTCCCGATGCGTGTTGTTGCGCGCAACAGAGTGGCACATGTGTGCGGCGCACGGGTGGCCGGTAGTTGTTCGTCAGCTCTTCTTCGCAGCCGACTTGGTCGCGGACGCCGACGGCGACGCGGACTTGGACGCCGACTTCGACGGAGGCTTCGACGCCGACTCGGACGGGGACGCGCTCGCGCCCGAACCGCTGCCCGCGCCCTCGCCGTTCGCCGACGACACCGACGACACCGCCTCCTTGGCGGCCTTCTCCGCGCGCTTCGTCAGTGTGGCCGCGCTCGGCGTCTTCTCGCCGGCCAGGCCCGCCCCGTTGTAGTCGAGGCTGATGACCACGTTCTCGACGCGCGTGACGACCGTCTGCTGCCTGAAGGAGCCCTCCTTCTTCTTCAGGTCGTACGTCACCGTCGTCGCCGCGTCACCCGTGCCGGTCACCGACTTCGACTTCGCGTTCTTCGCGCCGTCCACCGACTGGGCGTCCTGGAGCTGCTGCTCGTAGTACGCCTGCGCCTGGTCCGCGCCCGAGCCCCGCGAGGTGTCCGATTCGAAGCGGAGCAGCGAGACGTTCAGCCAGCGGAACTGCGAGCCCTTCACACCGTTGTTGTCGAGGCTGCTCCAGGAGCAGCTGCCCCGGGTCGACACATCGTCCGAGGTGCCCTGCTTGCCCGACTTCGAGGCCTTCGGCACCAGTTCGCCCAGGGTCTTCTTCGAGAACACCCCGCACGCCTTGGGGAGCGACTTGTACGCCGCCGCCTGCACCGTCGGCGAGGGGCTCGCGGACGCCGACGCGGAGGTGTCCGCGCTCTTGCCGCCGGTGTCGTCGGAGCCGGAGTCGGAGCCGGAGCCCGAGGAGCAGCCGGCGGCGATCAGCATCACGGGGACTGCGGCCGCACTGACAAGAACGCGGTGGCGGCGCTTCGCCCGCTGGTCTCGCTCGTCACGCTGGTCTACCTGTGCTGGTCGCTGCATGGTTCCTTCACTCATGACGCTTGTGGTTCCTGACGTCGGATCTGGTCCGAGGGGCCACGGTACGCGGTGAGGGAGTTGTGCGGCTTCGATCGGCCCGCTTTGTGCGCGGGCGTGAGAGCGGTGTGAAGGGGCCCTAACCGGCCAGTACGTCGGCCAGCTGAGCCGCCAGTTTCCTGGCCTTGTCCTGCATTTCCTCACTGTCCGGGGTCACGCCGATCGTCGCCGGCTGCTCCTCGTACTCGATCGTCACGATCACGTTGGACGTGCGGAACGCCACAGTCACCGTGCGCTGCTGGGCCGTCGAACCGGAACTGCTCAACGCGTCGTCCAGGAACGCCTCGTCGCCGAGATCGTCGAGGATGCGGGGCTGGAGGTCGGCCGGAGTCGCGGACGTCGAGTCGGAGGGGGAGGCGGTGCCCGGCGAGGAGGAGGACGAGGCCGAGGAGGAGGGGGACAGTGATGCGGAGGCGGCGTCGGTCGGGGTGGCCGTGGGGCTCCCGGTCGGGCTCCCGGTGTCGGTGTCGGACGGGGTGCCGGAGCTGGTCGTCGGCTCGGGGAGGTCGGCCGCCTCCTGCTTCGTCGCGAAGAGCTGCTGCGCCTGGGTGTCGTCGCTCACCGAGTTGTCGTACGAGACCACGCGCTCGAAGGCGATGAGCAGATGGTCGGTGGCGTCCGTGGACTGCACCTTCCAACGGCAGCCGACCTTGCGGTCGGTGTCGAAGGTGCCCGTGGCCTCGCCCGAGTAGGCCTTGTCGCGCTGTTCCTCGTCCGTGAGCTGCCTGATGCCGGGCAGCAGGGAGTCGAGGGTGCTCTGGCCTACCGCCTCGCAGGGTTCCGGGAGGGTGCGGTACTTGCCCGGCTGGGCGGCGGCGGATGTCGTGCCGGCCTCGCCGGGGTTCGAGTCGTCCGTGCTGCCGCCGTTGTCCGAGCTGCCGGTGCAGCCGGCCAGCAGGGCCGCGAGGAGGGCGGCGACGCCGGGTACGTAGGCCTTCCGCTGCACGGTCAGGCTCCTCTCGACGGTGGCTCGGTGCCGTGGGTCCGGGTGTGGCTCGGCGCAGGGCTCCGTGCCGGTCCTTCAGTGTCCCCGCTGGTTAATCGCTTGCCGCACCGGGGCGTGCCCTGCAGACAATGTGTATCGCACGCATGGCCGTGGATGCCGGTCCGTTGTCCCTTACGTCGATCTTGGCGCCGGTTTTGCGTTGCGAGACTTCTGTTGTGATTCCGGGGGAATGAGGACGATATGTCGTACGTGGAAATGCCGGGCGCGAAGGTTCCGATCCGTATGTGGGCCGACCCGGCGACCGTCGAGGAGGGCGCGCTCCAGCAGCTGCGGAACGTGGCGACCCTGCCGTGGATCAAGGGCCTGGCCGTGATGCCGGACGTGCACTACGGAAAGGGCGCGACGGTCGGATCGGTCATCGCGATGCGGGGGGCGGTCTGCCCCGCGGCCGTGGGGGTGGACATCGGGTGCGGGATGTCGGCGGTGAGGACGTCACTGACGGCGAACGATCTTCCCGGGGATCTGTCGCGGCTGCGGTCGAAGATCGAGCAGGCCATTCCGGTGGGACGGGGTATGCACGACTCGGCCGTGGAGCCCGGGCGGTTCCACGGGTTGGCCACCGCGGGGTGGGACGACTTCTGGGGGCGGTTCGACGGGGTGGCGGAGGCGGTCAAGTTCCGTCACAGTCGGGCCGAAAAGCAGATGGGAACGCTTGGATCCGGAAATCATTTCGTAGAAGTGTGCATAAGTGATCAGGGCTCGGTGTGGCTCATGCTCCACTCCGGTTCCCGGAACATCGGCAAGGAACTGGCCGAGCACCACATCGGCGTGGCCCAGAAGCTTCCGTACAACCAGGGGCTGATCGACCGGGACCTCGCGGTCTTCGTCGCGGACACCCCGCAGATGGCGGCCTACCAGAACGACCTCTACTGGGCTCAGGAGTACGCCAAGTACAACCGGTCGATCATGATGGCCCTCTTCAAGGACGTGATCCGCAAGGAGTTCAAGAAGGCCGGGGTGAGCTTCGAGCCCGAGGTGAGCTGCCACCACAACTATGTGAGCCGCGAGCGCTACGAGGGCATGGACCTGCTCGTCACGCGCAAGGGGGCGATCAGCGCCAGGGCCGGCGAGTACGGGATCATCCCCGGCTCGATGGGCACCGGTTCGTACATCGTGAAGGGTCTCGGCAACGAGAAGTCCTTCAACTCGGCCTCGCACGGCGCGGGTCGGCGCATGAGCCGCAACGCGGCGAAGCGCCGGTTCTCGACGAAGGACCTGGAGGAGCAGACGCGGGGCGTGGAGTGCCGTAAGGACTCCGGTGTCGTGGACGAGATCCCGAGCGCCTACAAGCCGATCGAGCAGGTCATCGATCAGCAGCGAGACCTCGTGGAGGTCGTGGCGAAGCTGAAGCAGGTCGTCTGCGTGAAGGGTTAGACAGGGCGAGAAAGAGGGGGGCGGCGCGGGTGCGCCGCCCCCCTCTCGGGTTCCGTCACCGCAGTCGTTTCTCCAGCAGTGTCACCGCGTACGGGCTGCCCGTTCCGCCCCCCTTGGCCTGCTCTCCGACGACCGTGTAGCCGGCCGACTCGTAGTAGGTGCGGAGGTGGGCGTTGGAGGAGAGGCAGTCGAGGCGGGCGTAGGGGCGGCCGGTGGTGGCGATGCGGGATTCCGCCTCGGCCAGCATGCGGCGGCCGGTGCCCGGTGGGGAGGTGTGCGGGGTGGTCATCAGGCGGTGGATGTAGCCCGCGTCCGGCGGTCGGGGGCCCCAGGCCGACGGGTCGTCCCACCAGAGTTCCCAGGCGCCTGTCAGATGGGCGCCGGCGTAGGTCAGCCAGACCTCGCCCTCCGCCATGCGGGTGCGGAAGTGGGTCTCGTCCTTCTCGCCGGGCAGCCACTGGGTGATTCCGCGGGCCAGTTGCCACAGGGCGGCCGTGTCGCGGAGGCGGACCAGGAGGCCCGCTTCGTCCGGGGTGGCCTTGCGGTAGGTCAACTCCGGTTGGACGGACGGGGGTTGCTCCAGGAACTTGCCGCGGAGGGTGTCGGTGAGGATGTCCGGGTTCAGGCCCAGGGCCTCGGAGACATAGGACTCGACCGAGCCGTGGCGGGACCTGAGGGCGGTCAGGAACAGGCGCATCGCCGGCGCGGGAGCCCTGCCGAAGGCCGGCCAGGTCGGGACCCGGCCGTCGTTGCGCGCGGTCCAGTCGGCCAGCAGGGCCGGGGCCGCGAGTTCGGTGAGGCTGAAGTCCTCGACGATCGTGGCGTCCGGGACTCCCAGCAACCCGAGGACCAGGGCGGCCAGTTGGCCCGTACGGTCCTTGCCCGACGCGCAGTGGAAGACCAGCGGCGCGTCCGCTTCCGCGATCAGCTCCAGCGCCCTGCGGATCTCCTTCGTACCGTCCTGCGCCACCTCCAGGTACCGCTCGGCCAGATAGGGGCCGGGATCGATGTCCGGGGTCAACGCCGGCTGGTCGTAGGGGCGGTGCTCGATGCTGAGGTTGTGGTACGCGAGGGACGGGTGCTCCGGGACACGGCCCTGGCCGTCGGCCTCCCACGGGTGGCGGAGGTCGATGACCGTACGGATGCCCAGGGACAGGAAGCGGTCCCAGTCGGATGTGCCGGGACTCAGCTTCCCGAGGGAGTCGGCGCGGTAGAGCCGGCCCGGGCGGACGCGGAGTCCGTCCGGCGTCGGGTAGCCGCCCAGGTCGCGGAAGTTGTGCAGCCGGGAGAACGGTAGGTGTCTGTCCACGGGGTGGGACCTTACGGGGACGGGGACGGGCCCTTACGGGGCGCCCCTGTTCGGCTCCTCGTCCGCCGGGCCGCCCGGCATCACAGGTCGCGGTGGACCTTGGTGTTCGAGGCCTGGGCGCGGGGGCGGACGACCAGGAGGTCGATGTTGACGTGGCTGGGGCGGGTGACCGTCCAGGCGATGGTGTCGGCCACGTCGTCGGCCGTCAGTGGTTCGGCCACACCCTCGTAGACCTTCTCCGCCTTCGCCTGGTCGCCGGCGAAGCGGGTCAGGGCGAACTCGTCCGTCTTCACCATGCCGGGGGCGATCTCGATGACGCGGATCGGGCGGCCGACGATCTCCAGACGGAGGGTCTCGGCGAGGACGTGGGCGCCGTGCTTGGCGGCGACATAGCCCGCGCCGCCCTCGTACGTGCCGTGGCCGGCGGTCGAGGAGACGACGACGATCGTGCCGTCGCCGCTCGCGTCCAGCCGGGGGAGCAGGGCCTGGGTGAGGTTGAGGGTGCCGATGACGTTCGTCTCGTACATCGTGCGCCAGTCGGCGGGGTCGCCGGTGGCCACCGGGTCGGCGCCGAGGGCTCCGCCGGCGTTGTTGACCAGCACGCCGATCGCCTTGAAGGCCGAGGCGAACTCGTCCACCGCGGCGCGGTCGGTGACGTCGAGGGTGTATGCGGTGGCCTGGTGGCCGGCCGCGTTGAGCTCCTCCGCCAGCGCCTCGATGCGGTCCTTGCGGCGGGCGGTCAGGACGACGCGGTAGCCGGCCTCGGCGAGGCGGCGTGCCGTGGCGGCGCCGATTCCGCTGCTCGCACCGGTGACGACGGCGATGCGGGAGGCGGCGGAGGGGGCGGCGGTGGGCATGAGGGCTCCTCGGACGTACGCGGGGCTGACTTCCGTCAGGATAGGCGGCCTTGCCGGGCGGGGGTCGGGTGCGTGGGCCGGGTACGGGTGTGGCGGGTGGGGTGCGGGTGCGTGTGGGGGCCGGTCGGGCGGTTCTCCGGCGCCCGGTGGTCGCCGTTCAGTCGCTCCGGGGCGCGTACATGATCAGTGCCATGCCGGCGAGGCAGACCAGCGCGCCCGTGACGTCCCAGCGGTCCGGGCGGTAGCCGTCCGCGGCCATGCCCCAGAGCAGGGAACCGGCGACGAAGACACCGCCGTACGCGGCGAGGATGCGGCCGAAGTTCGCGTCGGGCTGGAGAGTGGCGACGAAGCCGTACGCGCCCAGGGCCAGCACCCCCGCGCCGATCCACAGATACCCGCGGTGTTCGCGCACGCCCTGCCAGACGAGCCAGGCGCCGCCGATCTCGAAGAGCGCGGCGACGACGAAGAGGGCGGCGGAGCGGAGAACGAGCATGCGCGTCAGCCTTTCACGCGGGCCCGGAGGGGCGGGTGTCACCTGATGGGCTGCGCCTGGGGTGGGCCGTGCGTGGGATACATCCCGTACGACCACGGCTGACGGCTGACTGAGGAGTGGTGGCATGCGGAAGCGGGTTCTGCGGGGGCGCGCGGTGTGGGGTGCCGTGGCGCTGACGGTGGTGACGGCGGCGGCGGTGGGCGGGGTGACACCGGGAGTCGCCGTCGCCCACGACGGGGTGCCGGAGGCCGACCTCGCCTATCACGGGTCCGCGGCCATGGCCTCCGGCATGGTCGACGTGCGGCTCACACCGCGCAACCACGGGCCGTCCGCCGTGCCGGACGCGACGGTGCGGCTGCGCTGGTCCAAGCCGCTGGAGCTTCGGCAGACGCTGCCGGACGGGTGTGCCCGGTCCGGGCCGCGGGTGGTGCTGTGCCGGGTCGGGGCACTGGCCGCGGACGGGCTGGGGGAACGGGTCGAGCTGGGGGTGCGGCTGCGCGGCGAGCCGTCGGAGGTGCTGCTGGAGATCGACACGATGTGGAACGGCGGGGTGGTGGACCGCGACCGGAGCAACGACCGGCAGCGGGTGCTCGTCCTGGACACGGGGGACGAGTACTACTTCTGAGTGCTGAGTGCTGAGTGCTGAGCGGGTGTCGGGGGGTGCGGCGTACGATCTCTGCGCGGCGCAGCGGCGCAGCGGCGTGGCGGAGAGGTGGACGGGATGGCGGGCGGCGGGGCGGCGGCGGGTGGGGCGCGTGGGCGGCTGCTGGAGGAGTTGACGACCGTCTCGCGCCGTTACATGGCCGCGTACGCCCTGTTCAACCAGGCGGTCGCCGACCACCTCGGGCTGCACCCCACCGACCTGCAGTGTCTGAACCTGCTCTCGCTGGAGGGCGGTCCGGTGACGACCGGCCGGGTCGCCGAGCTGACCGGGCTGACGACCGGGTCGGCGACCCGCCTGGTGGACCGTCTGGAGCGGTCGGGGTACGTCGTGCGGAAGCGGGACGTGGCCGACCGGCGCCGGGTGCTGGTGGCGACGGTGCCGGAGCGGATCGTCGAGTTCGGGCGGGTGTGGGAGCGGCTGGGCGGCGGCTGGTACGACCTCTTCGACGACCTGGACGACTCCCGACTCGCCCTGATCGTCGACCACATGAGGCGTACGACGGAGTTCGGCGCGGCGCAGATCGCGCGGCTGCGGGCGGGCGAGGTGTGAGGGTCCGCTGTCTCAGGCCAGCGCGCCCAGGGTCATCGCGGCGATCACCGGGGCGGCGTACACCAGGGGGAACGGGATGTGGG
This sequence comes from Streptomyces sp. NPDC032822, assembly GCF_055578825.1. NCBI lineage: Bacteria > Bacillati > Actinomycetota > Actinomycetes > Kitasatosporales > Streptomycetaceae > Streptomyces > Streptomyces sp. NPDC032822. Next base: position 7,485 of record NZ_JBVIOL010000010.1, read on the forward strand.
AGTACCAGCGGGCCCGGGCGACGGTGACGGCCGCGCCGGTGAAGTACAGGACCAGGCCGGTCCCGGCGGCGATGCCGAGGACCGGTACGAAGAGGCCGGCCAGCAGTCCCGCCGCCCCGGCGACCTTCGCCGTCCCGAGCCAGGGCCACCAGGTCTGCGGCACCCGGTAGTCCGTCAGGGCCCGCACGATCCACTGGGCCCGGGTGAGGACGACGAATCCGGAGTACCCGGCCATGGCGGCGGCCAGCAGGGTGACGACGATGTGGGCGACGGACATGGTGTGCTCCTCGGTGATGCGGGATCGGACCCGGGTGGTGATCGATCTCGGGTTCACCGGGTTGACGCGCGGCGCGGCGGGAGTGTGACAGGGCGGCCGAGTTTTTTTCCGGGAAGTTTTTCGGGGTGCGGTCAGCGCGCGGCCTGGGTGCGGGCGTACGCCGTCGGCGGCACCCCCACCGTCGCCGTGAAGTCCCGGACCAGGTGGGCCTGGTCGGCGTAGCCGAGGTCGGCGGCCAGGGCTGCCCAGTCCAGGTCCTCCTCCGTCTCCGCGCGCTCCAGGGCTTCGTGGATGCGGTGGCGGAGGATCACCCACTTCGGGCCGACGCCGACGTACGCGGCGAACAGCCGCTGGAGCAGCCGTACGGACATGTCCTCGGCGTGGGCGAAGTCGGCGACGCGGCGGATCGTGCGGTCGGTGCGGACGCGGTCGACCAGGGCCGTCGCGAGGTCGGCCTGCGGGTCGGGGCGGGGGTCCAGGGCGAGGAGGAAGGTGTCCAGGGCGGCGATGCGGGCCCGCTCGTCGTCCGGGGCGAGGATCGTCGCCGGGTCGGTGCCGGGGAGGACCTCGGGGGAGCGGACCCGGCGGCCCGTCCACTCCGTCACCGGGTGTTCCGGCGTGAAGGGGCGGAAGCCGCCCGGCCGGAACTTGACGCCGCACACCCGGCCCCGGCCCCCCAGTTTCTGGGTGAAGAGGCCCGGTTGTACGCCCGCCACCTCGACGAAGGGGTCCTGGCCCTCGAACCGCTGGAAGACGATGTTGACCGAGGGGTGCGGGACCACCTGGGAGACGTACGGCTCGGAGAGGTCCCAGTCGATCAGCCAGTACTGCTCGACATACCGGCGCAGCGGCTCGGCGGGCTCGACACGGCGGAAGTCCACGTGCGTGAAGAGCTCCGCGGCGTCGACGATGCCTCGGGTGTCGCGGCGTACGGGGGCCATACCGAAAGCGTAGGACGGGGTACTGACAGGGGCGCTCGGGCAGGGCGCCCGGACAGGGGAATACCTGCGGCGGTAGGGTCGTTCCCGAGGTATAGTTGAACGGTCAACAACTTTGGAGGGTGAGCGACCATGCAGTTCGGGATCTTCAGCGTCGGCGACGTCACGCCGGACCCGACCACGGGGCGTACGCCGACCGAGCGCGAGCGCATCAAGGCCATGGTCGCCATCGCGCTGAAGGCCGAGGAGGTCGGGCTCGACGTCTTCGCGACCGGGGAGCACCACAACCCGCCGTTCGTGCCGTCGTCCCCGACGACCATGCTCGGCTATGTGGCGGCGCGGACGGAGAAGCTGATCCTCTCCACCTCCACCACGCTCATCACCACCAACGACCCCGTGAAGATCGCCGAGGACTTCGCGATGCTCCAGCATCTCGCGGACGGCCGGGTCGACCTGATGATGGGGCGCGGCAACACCGGCCCGGTGTACCCGTGGTTCGGCCAGGACATCCGGCAGGGCATCAACCTCGCCGTCGAGAACTACGCCCTCCTGCACCGGCTGTGGCGCGAGGACGTCGTCGACTGGGAGGGCAAGTTCCGTACGCCGCTGCAGTCGTTCACCTCCACGCCCCGCCCGCTGGACGGCGTACCGCCCTTCGTCTGGCACGGCTCCATCCGCTCGCCGGAGATCGCCGAGCAGGCCGCGTACTACGGCGACGGCTTCTTCCACAACAACATCTTCTGGCCGGCCGACCACACCAAGCGGATGGTCGAGCTCTACCGCAGCCGGTACGCCCACTACGGGCACGGCACCCCGGAGCAGGCGATCGTCGGGCTCGGCGGCCAGGTCTTCATGCGGCGGAACTCGCAGGACGCGGTGCGGGAGTTCCGGCCGTACTTCGACGAGGCGCCGGTCTACGGACACGGGCCGTCGCTGGAGGACTTCACCGACCAGACCCCGCTGACCGTCGGCTCCCCGGAGCAGGTCGTCGAGAAGACCCTCGCCTTCCGCGACTACGCCGGCGACTACCAGCGCCAGCTGTTCCTGCTCGACCACGCCGGACTGCCGCTGAAGACCGTCCTCGAACAGCTCGACCTGCTCGGCGAGGAGGTCGTGCCGGTGCTGCGCAAGGAGTTCGCCGCGCGGCGTCCGGCCGGGGTGCCGGAGGCGCCCACCCACCAGTCCCTGCTCGCGGCCTCCTCGAAGGACGCGAACGCCTCGAAGGGAGTGACGTCCGAATGAAGCTCGTCGTCGTCTCGGCCGGACTGAGCGTTCCGTCGTCCACGCGGCTGCTGGCCGACCGGCTGGCCGCCGCCGTGGGCCGGCAGAGCCCGGTCGACCTCCAGGTCGTCGAGCTGCGCGACCTCGCCGTGGAGATCGCCCACCACCTCACCAACGGGTTCCCGGGGAAGAAGCTGGCCGCCGCGCTCGACGCGGTGACCGGCGCGGACGGGCTGATCGTCGTCACGCCGGTGTTCTCGGCGTCGTACAGCGGGCTGTTCAAGTCGTTCTTCGACGTGATCGACAAGGACGCGCTGGCGGGCAGGCCGGTGCTGATCGCGGCCACCGGCGGTACGGCCCGGCACTCGCTCGTGCTGGACCACGCGCTGCGTCCGCTCTTCGCCCACCTGAGGGCCGTCGTCGTCCCGACCGGGGTGTACGCGGCCTCCGAGGACTGGGGTGCCGAGGGGCTGGACGGGCGGATCGAGCGGGCGGCCGGGGAACTGGTGGCGCTGATGACCGGGCTGACGGGGCTGACGGGCGGAGCGTCGGCCGGGGGTGTCCCGAAGCGGGCCGACGGGTTCGACGCGGTGGTGCCCTTCGAGGAGCGGCTCGCGGCGCTGCGGGTGTGACCGGACCGCCTCCGGAGGGGCCGGGCAGTCGGCTGTGACGGTGAGATCCCAGTAAGAAGGGTGACCGCATGACCGCTCGCCCGGCCCAACCGCCGGAGGCCTTGGCACACTGAGGGCGTGCCCCGAACTGTGCTGCTCGCCGAAGACGACCGCGCCATCCGTCATGCGCTGGAGCGCGCCCTGACCCTGGAGGGCTACTCCGTCACCGCGGTCGCCGACGGCGTCGAGGCGCTGGCGCAGGCCCACAAGAGTCCGCCGGACGTGCTGGTCCTGGACGTGATGATGCCCGGGATCGACGGACTGCAGGTCTGCCGGGTGCTGCGCGCCGAGGGCGACAGCACGCCGATCCTGATGCTCACGGCGCTCGTGGAGACCCAGGACCGGATCGCCGGCCTGGACGCGGGCGCCGACGACTACGTGGTGAAGCCCTTCGACGTCGAGGAGGTCTTCGCCCGGCTGCGCGCGCTGCTGCGCCGCACCGGGCCGGTCGCCGCGCTGTCCGGCGCGCCGAAGCCGCAGCCGGTGCCGGAGGTCTCCGAGGGGCGCGTCGAGGCGGCCGGGCTGCGGATGGACGTACAGGCGCGGAGGGCCTGGCGCGGCGGGCGCGAGCTGGAGCTGACCCGCACCGAGTTCGAGCTGCTGGAACTGCTGGTCCGCAACGCGGGCATCGTCCTCGACCACTCCACCATCTACGACCGGATCTGGGGCTACGACTTCGGGCCGGGCTCCAAGAACCTCGCCGTGTACGTCGGCTATCTGCGCCGCAAGCTCGACGAGCCGGGGGCACCCCTGCTGATCCACACGGTCCGCGGTGTGGGTTACGTGCTGCGGGAGGACTGAGCGGTGGGCCGCCTCCGGCGGCTGCTGGTGCGACGCAGACCCCGGCTCCTGTCGCTGCGGACCACCTTCGCCGTGTCCTTCGCGGCCGTCACCGCCGCCGTCACCCTGCTGGTGGGCGTGTTCTCCTACAGTGCCGCCGCCCGGCTGGTCCGGGTCGACCAGGAGTCCGTGTTCGACCAGGTCGTGCAGGATCTGCGCGACGAGGTGCGCACGCACCGGATGACCCCCGACGACTTCTCCTCCGCCGAGCCCGGCCACGACCTGGTCCGGCCCGCCCGCACCGACGTCCAGGTGCTCGTGCCGGACGGCACCGTCGCCGACCCCGGCCGGCCGGGGCTGCCGGTCACCGCCGGCGACCGGCGGATCGCCGCCGACCCGGTGGCCGGGACGATGATCGAGCACAAGGACGTCGACGTCGGCGACGACGTCTACCGCATCGCGACCGTCGCACTCGGAGGTGAGGGCGGCGACGGGAAGGACGACGCCAAGAGCGGTCGGGGTGCCGTCCAGGTCGCGCAGGAGTTCAGCGACACCGAGGACCTGCTGCGGGCCCTGCAACAGCGGACGCTGATCCTCATGGCCGCGGTGGTCGTCGCGGCCGGCCTGTTCGGCTGGTGGCTGGCCCGCCGCATCACCCGCCGGCTGGTGATCCTCACCTCCGCCGCCGAGGACGTCGCCCGCACCCGCCGCCTCGGCATCCAGGTACCCGTCGCCGGCTACGACGAGGTCGGCCGGCTCGGCCGCGCCTTCGACCGTATGCTCGGCCGGCTCGCCCAGTCCGAGGAGGACCAGCGCCGGCTGGTCCAGGACGCGGGCCACGAGCTGCGCACACCGCTCACCTCGCTCCGTACGAACATCTCCCTGCTGCGCCGCATCGACGAACTGCCCCCGGCCACCCGGGACGAGCTGGTCGCCGACCTCGGCCAGGAGGCCCGTGAACTCACCGACCTCGTCAACGAACTGGTCGACCTCGCGGCCGGGCAGTCCGACACCGAGCCGCCCCAGCGGGTCGACCTCGCCGACATCGCCGAGGACGTCGCCGGGCTGGCCCGTCGCCGTACCGGACGGCCGGTCCTGGTCCGGGCGAGCGGCGACACCACGACCGACGGCCGCCCGGCGATGCTGCAGCGCGCGTTCTCCAACCTCGTCGAGAACGCGGCCAAGTTCGACCGCGAGGGCACCGCGCCCATCGAGATCAGGGTCAGCGGCCCGGCCCGGCCCGGCACCGTCCGGGTCGAGGTCCTCGACCGGGGGCCCGGTATCGCCGGCCCCGACCTGATCCGGGTCTTCGACCGCTTCTACCGCGCCGCCGACGCCCGCTCCCTGCCCGGCTCGGGCCTCGGCCTGTCCATCGTGCGGGAGGTGGCGCTCGCGCACGGGGGAGCCCCGTTCGCCGAGCGGCGGGCGGGAGGCGGGGCGGTGATCGGGTTCACGGTCGGCGGGGCGTGAGGCGGGGGATGCCGGACAGGGGGGCGTCGGACGGGACGTCGGACGGGGACTACGACGTCGTACGCCCGAAGCAGCGCTCCAGCTCGTTCAGGTCGTAGAACGTGCTGCCCTTGGCGATCGGCCGGCAGCCCGCCCGGAACGCCGTCTCCTTCTCGTTGTAGAGCATCCGCACCAGGTAGGTGTGGCCCTTGCGGAAGACGTCCCACTGGATGTTCGACCCGAGCGAGGCCACGGACGCGCCCCGCCAGGGGTTGTCGGCGTAGGTGTAGGGGTGCTGGGCGGTGGCGCCCTTCGTGCTGCCGGGCAGGCTCATCAGCGCGGCCAGCGGGATGATCTCCTCGGCGTGCGTGAACCGGAGTTCGGCGCCCAGGTCGCTGGTGCCGTCGCGCTTGGCCTCGGCCTTCTCGAAGAAGTCGTCGAGCAGCACGCCGGCCATCTTGTAGGTGATGTCGCTGTCGGCGAAGCCCGGCCCCTTCTCGTAGAAGTCCTCGGCGTCGCTGAGATACCCGAACCAGTCGGCGTCGCGCCGCGCGATGAACCTCTCCAGGCCCCAGCCCCTGCCGCCCGGGCTCTCCTCGCTCATGGCGGGCGCGATGGCGTACAGGTGGTAGACGGCTTCGGCGGCGGCTACCCGGTCGTCCGCGGAGAGCCCGTCGACGAAGCCGGTCCTGAACAGCTTCCTCAGTACGTTGTCGGCGGCGCGGTGGGTGGCCGGCTGGTCGGTGATGCTCTTCAGCGTGCTCGCCAGCCGCTGGTCGTTCGCGAGGTAGTCGCGGTACGCGGCGCCGCCGTCGGCCTTGTGGAAGTAGAGGAGGTCCTTGTCGGTGCGGGCCGTCCCGATGAGCGGCTTCAGCGCCGGGTCGGTGCCGGCGAGGGCGGCGGCGAAGAGGTTCCCGCTGTCGACGGCCCGCCCCTGCCCGGAGCTGACGACGTCGATGGGCTCCTTGTCCGCGGCGATCCGGTCGAACAGCCCCGGCAGCCGCTTCTCCATCCGGACGGCCGTCTGCTGGATCTCCCGCTTCCCGCGCGCGCTGAGCTCGCCGTACCCGACGCTGCTCATGGCATCGAGCAGTGCCCGCACCTTGGGCTTCAACTGCCTGCCCTTGGCGGTGAGTTCACCCTCGCCGGCGGCCTTGGTCAGCAGCGCGAGGACCAGGTCCCCGTCGGAGCTGTCGGTGGCGGCACGGGAGCCGTGCCGGGAGACGTTCTCGGTGAGGACGGGGGTGAAGCCGGTGGGCGGCCGCTGGTAGGCGCGGGCGTTCCGGCCGGGGGTGTACGTGGCCTTCGTGCCGTAGCTCGTGCTGTCCGAGGGGGCGGCGACGGAGGTGACGGGGGAGGTGGCGGTGGTGGCCTGGGCGGGCAGGGCCGCGGAGACGAGGAGCGCGGCGAGGCCGAGGGTGGCCAGGGCGGGCGGAACACGGTTCATGACGCGCATGCTGTGTGGGGGACGTGAACTCCCGGTGGCCGTGGGACGGCGGCCGGCCTGCGGGGAGGACCGGCTACGGTCAAGTCGGGACATCGGCGTCCGATCCTCCCCACGCACCACCTCCCACCGGTGAGTCGTGTCCTTCGGCCGGGCCGCCGGGAGACCGACCCGTTCTTCGGGGCCGGCTACGGCCCGTGAAGGGCTCGGGCCGCCTCGGTCAGTGGAGCCGGGTGACCCGGCCGGACTCGTAGGTCACGACGACGGCCCCGTCGCGTTGGACCAGCAGGGCGAGGAACGCGGCGTCGGGCAGGGGGATCCGCCGCAGGGTTCCGTCGGGCCGCAGCACGGTCACCCGTTCCATGCCCTGCACGGCGAGCCACGCTCCGTTGCCCGAGACGCGGGCGTGCTGGTCGCTCAGCAGCAGCCCTCTCCCGGCGTCCGCGTCGCCGGTCGGCGTCACGGCCGCCTGGAGGACATGGTCCAACACCGAGCGCACCCACACCTGTTCGCCCCGGGTGATCAGTTGGAGCGGGCCTTCGGGGACGCTCAGGCGGGCCACCGGACGCAGGTCGTCGGCGGCCAGTTCGACCACCTGGTTCCGTCGGGCGAGGCTGACGAAGAGGCGCCCGTCGGCTTCGGTGATGCCGTACGGGGCACCCGCGAGGGACCGCCTGGCCACCCGTCGGCCGTCCTTCACCGCGAGGGCGTCGACCCTGCCGACGGCAGGGGACACCACCACGACCCGGTCGTCGGCCAGCGCGAGGGCGCGCGCACCGGCGCCCGCGGACTTCGTCCACAGGGTGTGTCCGGTCCGCAGATCGACCCGGCCGACGTCACCCGACCGCACGGACAGGTAGTACGCGGCGGTTCCTCGGACGACGACCTCGTCCATGTACGCGTCGACGCGCGCGACCGTGTGACCGGTGCTCCGGCCGAAGTCCAACCGGGACAGGGAGTGGCCGTCGACCACCGCGTAGTCGGTGTCCGAGGTCTCGTCCTGGGCGATGCCCGTCACCGGGGCGTTGTACCGCACGGTGTCCGAGTCGTTGTCGCGGGACGTGCCGAACGCCAGCGCGAGGACCACGGGAATGACGCCCGCGGCCACCCAGGGCCACACCTGCCACCACCGGCGCCACCACGGGCGGAACATGGGTGCCTTGCCCGGCGCGTGGATCAGGACCGGGGGAGCCGGCCGCGTCGCGCGGGGGTTCCGCTGCCCGCTTTCGCTGCCGGCTCGCCGCGCGAAGGTGGCGTAGGCGCGTACCGCTTCGCGGACGTCGGCCGACGACGCGGGCTCCATGGCGGTCACGGCCAGCGCGGCGATCTCGACGGCGGCCTCGTAACCGACGTCGTTCGGGGCTCGTGCGGCGATGATCACCGGAGAGCCGGAGGGGAAGGTGACGGCCAGGACCTCGGTGCCGGGGCGGGCCCGGTCCAGTACGCCCCACTCGATGCCCAGCGTCTGGCCGAGTGCCGCCAGCCGCAGACGCTGTTCGCGGCGGCCGGTGGGAGGCAGGAGGAAGATGGCCCGTCCCAGGGCGCCGGCTGCCCTGATCTGGCGGATCTCCCACTGCAGGGACTCCGAGCGGCCCACCGTCACACAGATGAGCTGCGATCGGGCGATCAGTGCGCGCACCCCGTCCTGCCAGTCGTCCATCGAGAAACTGCGCCGTGCCGCTCCCAGTGGCGGCGGCAGTCTCTCCCCCACCTGGCTCAGCGCCTCGACCGGACCGTGCACGGCCAGGGCGGAGGCCGCGACTTCCTCGAAGCGTTCGAAGCGACGCATGCAGAGCCGCTCGACCACCGACGCGCGGTCCAGGCGGCGAGCCCGAAGGGTGCGGCGGTCGTCGGCGAAGGAGCGCAGCATGAGGGTCGGGGGGCGCTGGTCCCGCTCGACCTGCTGCCGCAGGTACCGCATCCCCAGCCGCCTCACCAGCATGAAGGGCACCAGCGCGAGGAGCACGACCACGACGCCCAACACCCTGATGAGGCCCCCGAGTCCGGTGGCCACGTAGTCCGACGAACCCGGGCTGATGCCCATCGCCTGGAGATCCGACCCCAACACCACCAGGAGCACTCCACCGCCGGCGATCAGTGCGGTGCAGAGTGAGCCGAGGGCGGCCAGGATCCGCCCGCGTCCCCGGAACACGGCCGGTCGCCACCGGTCGGCACGACGTCTGCGGAACAGCCACTCGACGACCAGGACACCCACCACGGCGGCGAGGGCGACGGCGACCGTGGCCCAGACGCCCAGATAGAGCATCTCGGTGAGGCGAACGGTCCAGGCGTACACGCAGAACCGGACCAGGACCGCCGCCGTACCGACGGCCAGCCGCATGCTCACGAGCCGGTCCACTCGGAAGACCCCGTCCCGACGGGGGAGAGTCCCGAACGATCGAAGGCGACGCCAGCTGGCGGGATCGCGCAGGAGGGCCAGCAGCCCGAGGAACAGGGGGAGTCCGATGGCCGCGCTCATCGCTTCCGCGTTGAGCGCCGTGCGGGTGTCGGTGTCGCGCCAGTTCGCCGCCGGGAGGTCGGGCAGCACCGGCACCCGGGGTTCCTGCAGTCGGACCAGATCCCTGAGCATCCCCTCGGTGACCTTGGGCGCTTCGGCACGGCTGGACCGGACGAGAACGACCACCGCCGTCCGCCCCCGCACCACAGACGCACAGGCGGTGGAGTAGTCGGCGTCACGGATGAGGAATCCCGCCTCGTCGGCCCCCGCCACCCGCAGGTCCGTTTCCGGGGAACAGGACTGCGTCGCCTGTGTCCGGGCGAAGGCGGCCCGACGCATTTCCAGCGCTCTGAGCAGCACGGTTTCCCTGGCGTCGGCGGACTCCCAGGTGCGTTGCCAGGCCCCCGCGACCGTCAGACGCCGCAAGTCGGCCCTCAGTCGGCCGGTGCCGACGAACAGGCCGGTGTCCGGAGGGCCGTCCTGCAGGGGGAGCCAGAAGCTCCCCCCGGTCGAGGGCAGGTCGGAGGTGGCGAGGAGTTTCCGCTCGACGACGGGGGTGGAGTAGGGCGGAACGACCGGCTTCACCGGCGGTGGGACGACCTCGCGGTGCCAGAGGACGGCCATGGCCATGAGGACGAGCGCGAGGACGGACAGTGCTCTCCACGCGGCCCAACGCACCCGATACGACCGCATGACGCGACCCCCGTCTTCCGATGTCAGTGGTTGCCGGCGGTGAGAGCGTCGCGGGCCTCGCCCCAGGCCATCGCGAAGGTGAACTCCGTACGCCTGCGGGCTCCCCAGGCGCGCCACTCGGTGCCCCCGGTGTTGAGCAGGACCAGCGCACCGCTCACGTCGTTCCGGTGCGCACGCAGTCCCTCGAAGCGCGACCGGCTGCCGGTTCGGGGGCCGCCGAGCGTGAGGGTGGCGTCGATGAACGCGTGCCAGCGGGCGCACAGTTCACGCCGAGGCAGTGGCGCGAGGACCAGAGCGACGGGGATCGACGGGTGCCGGTCCAGGATCTCCAGCTCCTGCAGCAGGCCCTCGTTGATGGCCTCCGGGGTGGCGCCCACCACGACGAGCCGGGAGGCGAGCGCCTTGGCCTCGATCTCCGCCTGCCAGTTCTCGCCCAGCTTCATGCGGGCCGCGCCGATGTCGGACCTGCTCCTGTTGTCCGCGGGATGGGAAGCGGCGATGACCGGCCCCAGCGCCCAGACATGTCGGACCGTGATCTCCTCGAAGGGCTGCCGCCAGGCGAAACTGGCACGTTCCAGCACGCTCGTCCGCGCGATGGCGCTCGACGGCATCGTGGCCGAGTCGTCGGTGAAGCTGCGCAGATAGAGCACGGGCGGCTCGGCGCTCTCCTGCTGGGCGGCTTCGGCGTCCCTCAACGCGTAGGAACGCCCCCGCCTGCGCACCAGCACTCCACCGAGCATCAGAAGGGCCGACATCACGATGACCGCGCCGCCCGCGCCGAGGCCGACGACCGCCAGGACGAGGTAGACCATCAGATGCCCGAGGGACTGCACCTGGAGGTATCGGGCGCTGGGCAGACCGCCGTCGATCAGGGGGGAGGCCCCGAGGCCGGAGAGTTGGGCGACGTAGAAGAGGAAGAAGAGGGCGAGGCCGGCCGCGTAGAGCAGGAGGCTCGCCAGACCACAGGCCCGCACCCACCACGCGTGCCTGCCGCGTACGTCCCAGCGACCGCGCACGGGGCGCGGCTGCCACGCCCGCCTCAACAGGCGGCTGCGGCCGGGAAGCAGCCAGCCCCCGACGAAGGCGATGGCCAGCATGACCACCGGGTCGACGGTCAGGTTCCGGGTGGCGACGAGCAGGAACAGCACGAAGAAGCCGAACACGCGGAACACCGCCCGAACGCGGACCAGGACGGCCAGCTTGAGGGCATCGCGGGACACGTCCCGCCACGCGGGGTCCCCACGCCGGACGCGGTAACGACGCCAGACGTGCCGGGTGCGGATCATCCGCCAGGGCAGGATGTAGACGAGATAGCTCACGGCGGGCACCGTGAGCAGGACCACCGTCCCCTTGGTGTACTCCGGTTGGTTCAGTTCGGCCCGCTCGCCGGGGACAAGTCCGGTCTGCCGCGCGGCCATTGCGGTGACCCGCTCGGACAAGGCGCCGAGGCGGCCTCCGGCCGGCGTCCGCAAGGACACCCGCACCGCTCGGTTGCCCTGGGCGAACAGCGCCGTACGACTGCGCGCACCGCTGACGTAGCGCACCTCGGGAGTGAGCCAGACGCCGGGCAGGGAGCGCAGGTTCGTCGGGCCGGCGAAGAAGTCGGGGTCGAACATGTCGAACCACACGAGTGTGTCCGCGTCCCTGGCGTCCGGGCAGCGCCACACCACGGCCTGCGCTTCCTCGCCGCTCCGCGAACGCCAGGTGCGCTGCCGGCTCTCGCACACGCTCATCAGCCACTTCGTCTCCGTCTCCCCCTCCCAGGGCCCTTCGGACACCAGCCGCTGCGAAGGGCCCAGCCCGGGGTCCCCGATCAGCAGCGAGGAGAGGGCCGGAGTGGCGTCACCGGTCGCGGTGCCCGGGCGCTCGGCGGGCGTCGCGGCCCGGGCACCGGGCGGAGCGGTGACACCGGCCAGGAGGAACAGGAACAGGAGACACAGCAGCGGGGGCAGGGGCGTCCTGCCGTGAGGGCGACCTGTCGTGGCTCTGGTGTGCACGGTCCGCCTCTGCGCCTCGTCGTCACGGGACCGGGGCGTGAGCCGCTGCGCACTCCCTCGTGAGGAATGACGCTAGGTCGGCGTGGTGGTGAAGCAGGGGGAACGACCGGAACAGGCCCGTCTCCCCGGAAGAAGTACGTACGTCTGACGACGTGGGGCCAGACGCCGGGACGAGTTCCGCCGGAAACGTACGGGCGCTGACCCGGCGACGCGTGAGCGCGCGGTGCGGGAGAGGCCGGAGTGGCGAGGAGAGGCGACGGCAGGCGGCAGGGAGTGGAAAGCGCGAACAGATCTTGGGGAAAGGGAAACGCATCCGAGGCCCCGGCTCTAGAGTGTGATCCCGAAGATCCTCTTCTTGGGGTTTTTGGGGTTACGGGAGATCATGAGGGCCCCCGGCGCTTTCCCCGGATGCTGGGAGAAGGTAAGAATGCATGAAGCGAGCCATTCTTGTCGGCATCGACCACTATCCGTCGGGCGGTTCGCTGGAAGGATGCGTCGCCGACGCGACAGCCCTGGACGACTTACTCTCCTTCCACGCCGACGGCAGCCCGAATTGGCGCACCCAGCTGAGAACCGGTGCGGTTGACGGCCCCGCCGTCACACGCGACAGCCTCCGACGGGCCCTCACCCACCTCTTCGCCAACTCGCGTGACACCGAATTACTGTTCTACTTCGCCGGTCACGGAGCGCAGACGGTCTGGGGAGCCGATCTGGTCACCCAGGACGCCACGGCACACAACCTGGGCGTATCCATGAACGACCTGATCACTCTGGCCAACGATTCCCCGGCGCGCAGTGTGACGCTCATCCTCGACTGCTGTTTCAGCGGTGATCTGGGAAACGCGCCGGGATACCAGGCGGCGGGTGTCGCGGAAAGTTTCCGCCTCAATAAAAGCACTCTGCGGGAGAACGTCACCATACTCGCGGCAAGCCGCGGCACGGAGTCCTCCAAGGAATCGGATGGGCACGGAGCCTTCACTCGTATTCTCCTCGAAGGGCTTGAGGGCGGTGCTACGGATCACCTGGGAAAAGTGACCGCTCTCAGCCTCTACGGGTACATCAGTCCGGCCTTCGACGCGTGGCAGCAGCGTCCTGTCCTCAAGACGAATCTGACCGACTCCGTCGTCATGCGATTCGGCCCGCCCTGGCTCGACGCCGACCTGCTGAGGAAACTGCCGAACCACTTCCCGACCGCGGACAGCCGGGTGCGGCTCACCCCGGCACACGAAGGCGAGGGCCGGCCGCTGCCGCCCGGCGTGACCGGCACACCCGAACAGCAGCAGTTCGACTATCTGGGGCGGCTGCGAAACGCCAACCTGGTCACCACGGACGGCCGACGCGATCACTACTGGGTCGCCCTGGAGAGCGGCGAGGTCTATCTGACCAGCATGGGCCGCTACTTCTGGAAGCTGGCTCACCGGAGGGTGCTGTGAGACGCGTCCGCGGCACCGGGATCAGTCTCTGCGTACCCCCGGTGGCCAGATGACGTGCACGGTGCGATCGAGCGTCCGCGCGTGGGCCACCGCGTCGGCGGTGCCGCCCAGGCCGCGAGACGGCTGCCCGTCCCACACCGCGATCAGCACCTCGCAGTGGCGTGCGACCCATCGGCCCGCCGCGTCATACGCTTCCTCGCCCGGCGCCGGATACGGCAGACGTGTCACCTCCGCCGCCTGGTCGAGGAGCGAGAGATAGGCGCTCCGGCCGGACTCCGGGAACGTGCCCTCGTAGCCGCTCGCCGGGACGATCACATGGAGGGACCCGGCCGCCGAGAGCACCTCCCGTGCGAAGAGCTGGTCCGCGCCTTCGGCGAGGCTGCTGTAGCCGATCAGCGGTGCCGCGGCTCCGGCGAGGAGTTCACGGATCCTCTCCGTGGCGTAGGAGACCGCCGCCCTGGGCAGGCCCTGATGCCCGGTGATCCCGATGCGCGTCATACACGGTCCTCCTCGACGAACTGCCGGTGCCGTTCGCCGAGTCGGGCGGGCACGCGGCTCGTGGTCCGTCGGCGACGAGTGACATGTGCCCCGGCCGTCCGGAGCCCTCTCCCACCACACGACGAAGGCGGGACTCGGAAGTCCCGCCAGGGCGAATCTCGTGAGATCTCAGATCACGGCCACACCAGACAGTACGGCTGGTGTCCGGCCTCGTGCAGTCGATGGCTGAAGTCCTGCCACTCGTGCAGGAGTTGGTACACGTTGAACGCGTCCCGCGGTCCGCCCCGGTCCGGGACCGTCGACCAGATGAAGGCCGCCGCGCCGACCGCTTCCTCACCGATGCCACGGAGGGGGTCGACGACGGTCATGGGGAGCTTGACGACCGCGTAGTCGGGGTGGAGGACGACGAGTTCGAGCGGGGGGACCTTGCTGAGGGGGACGCCCTCGATGCCGGTGAGGACCATGGCGGCCATGGTCTCCGGCTTGATCTTGGTGAACATGCCGTTCATCCCGAGCTCGTCGCCGCCGAGTTCTTCGGGACGCATCGAGATCGGGACGCGGGCTGCGGTCGCGCCGTCGGGCGCGCCGAAGTACTTGTACGTCACCCCCACCCGACCACCATTCCGGCTCCCAGCCCTCAACCGATCGATCCGACGTTCGATACGTCGATCGTCCGTCTCCGACTCACTCGGCACGCCCTGAGTCTGACGTGCCTCGGCGGCTGCTTCCTCCGCGTCGCGCCGGTGTTTACCCCGCCGGGCACGTCGAGGACCCAGGTCGTCAGTCCCCTCGCCCAGCCCGCCACCGCGATGCATATCTCCACCCGACTGCTTTTCTAGGACGCGTGGCCCCCGCCGCGCAACCCGATCATCGTGTCAGTGACCTCCCCCACGGCCGCCCGCCGAAACGTGCGTGGAAACACCTGTCCGCAGGATCTGCGCAGCCTCTGGAGAAGGCTCCCCACGCCGTGGTCCCCGTGAGCTGTGTGTATCAGGTGCCAGTCTCGCAGATTACGGGGGCGTGGAGACTGGTTGCCGGGTCAGTAGCCGCGAAGGCGCTCGTCCGGAGGCCGATCACGGGCCGATCACGGGCCGAACGGCGGCCGACGGAAGGCCGAGTGGCGGTCGATCGGTGGCCGAGCGGCGGTCGGTTCGGCAGCGGGCCGACGGCTGTCCGGTCCGGTTGTCCGGTCGGGCCGCCGGTCCGGCCGGCCGGGGCCCGTCAGCAGGCGTTCGGCAGCCGCTTCGCTCTCGTCCAGTGGTGGCCCGCTGTCGTCCGTGGCCCTTGGCCTACCCTGAGAAGGTCACTGGCAAAGCCGGAGTCCGAGCAGTCGGAGAAGGTCGGAGAAGTCGCAGGACATGAGCGAATTGCCTTATTCATACGATGCGCCTGTCTCGCAGGCCCTGTTCGACCGTGCGACCGCCGTCACGCCCGGCGGCGTGAACTCCCCGGTGCGCGCCTTCCGCGCGGTGGGCGGAACACCCCGGTTCATGGTGTCCGGCAGCGGCCCGTACCTCACGGACGCGGACGGGCGGGAGTACGTCGACCTGGTCTGTTCCTGGGGGCCCATGATCCTCGGGCACTCCCGTCCCGAGGTGATCGCCGCCGTGCAGGACGCGGTCTCCCGCGGCACCTCCTTCGGCACGCCCGGTGAGGGCGAGGTCGCGCTCGCCGAGGAGATCGTGGCCCGGGTCGAGCCCGTCGACCAGGTGCGGCTGGTGTCCAGCGGGACCGAGGCCACGATGTCGGCCATCCGGCTCGCCCGCGGGTTCACGCGCCGCACCAAGGTGATCAAGTTCGCCGGGTGTTACCACGGTCACGTCGACTCGCTGCTCGCCGCGGCGGGCAGCGGTGTGGCGACCTTCGCGCTGCCGGACACCCCCGGTGTCACCGGCGCCCAGGCCGCCGACACCATCGTCCTCCCCTACAACGACCTCGACGCCGTGCGCGCCGCCTTCGACGCCCACCCCGGCGAGATCGCCTGCGTGATCACCGAGGCGTCGCCGGGCAACATGGGCGTCGTGCCGCCGCTGCCCGGTTTCAACCAGGGGCTGAAGGACGTGTGCGCGAGCAACGGCGCGCTCTACATCTCCGACGAGGTCATGACCGGGTTCCGGACCAGCCGGAGCGGTTGGTACGGCATCGACGGCGTCCGGCCCGACCTGATGACCTTCGGCAAGGTCATGGGGGGCGGGTTCCCGGCCGCCGCCTTCGGGGGGCGCGCCGACGTCATGGGGCACCTCGCGCCCGTCGGGCCCGTCTACCAGGCCGGCACCCTCTCCGGTAACCCGATCGCCACCGCCGCCGGTCTCGCCCAGCTGCGGCTGCTCGACGAGGCGGCGTACGTCACGGTCGACGCCGTGTCCGAGCGGCTCCAGGCGCTGGTCTCCGAGGCCCTCGCCAAGGAAGGCGTCGCGCACACCGTGCAGAACGCCTCCAACATGTTCTCCGTCTTCTTCACGGACCGGCCGGTGCGGAACTACGAGGACGCCAAGGCGCAGGAGTCGTACCGCTTCACCGCCTTCTTCCAGTCGATGCTGGCGAACGGCGTCTATCTGCCGCCGTCGTCCTTCGAGTCCTGGTTCGTGTCCACGGCCCACGACGAGCGGGCCCTCCAGCGGATCGCCGACGCCCTTCCGGCGGCGGCCCGAGCGGCTGCGGAGGCCACCGCGTGAGCACCCCCGAGAACCCCCGGCAGAACGACATCACCGTCGTCCACGTCATGCGGCACGGCGAGGTCGCCAACCCGGACGGTGTCCTCTACGGCCGTCTCGGCGGCTACCACCTCTCCGACCTGGGCCGGCGGATGGCCGACCGGGTCGCCGAGCACCTCGCCCCCCGTGATGTGACGCATGTCGTCGCCTCCCCGCTGGAGCGGGCGCAGGAGACGGCGACGCCGATCGCCAAGGCGCACGGTCTGGACCTCGCCACCGACGAGCGGCTCATCGAGGCCGAGAACGTCTTCCAGGGGAAGACCTTCGGCGTCGGCGACGGGGCGCTCAAGAAGCCCGAGAACTGGAAGCACCTCGTCAATCCGTTCCGGCCGTCGTGGGGCGAGCCCTACGTCGACCAGGTGGTCCGGATGATGGGGGCGCTGGACGCGGCGAAGGACCGGGCGCGGGGGCACGAGGCCGTGGTCGTCAGTCACCAGCTGCCGATCTGGATCGTGCGGTCGTACGTCGAGAAGCGGCGGCTGTGGCACGACCCGCGCAAGCGGCAGTGCACCCTCGCCTCCCTGACGACGTTCACGTACCAGGGCGACAGGATCGTCTCCGTCGGCTATGCGGAGCCGGCCCGTGATCTCGTCCCGGCCCATCTCCTCGCCGGCGCCAAGCCGGTGAAGGGGAAGGACAAGGCCTTCGGGGCGTAGCCCCCGTCCGGTTTGCCGCTGTTACCGAATCCGGAACTCCCGAAGGAACCTCCCCGTTCGTCACCACCTCTGACTGGGTGACCACCAGAGAACGTGATGAACGGGGATGCGATGCGCACGCTCGACCGACGGGGAGCACTCGGACTCGGCCTGGGTGCCGCGGTCGCCGCAGGACTGGCGGGGTGCGGCACTCTCACCTCGTCGGAC
The DNA here is from genome assembly GCF_055578825.1 of Streptomyces sp. NPDC032822. Lineage (NCBI taxonomy): Bacteria > Bacillati > Actinomycetota > Actinomycetes > Kitasatosporales > Streptomycetaceae > Streptomyces > Streptomyces sp. NPDC032822. Next base: position 24,921 of record NZ_JBVIOL010000010.1, read on the forward strand.
GGGCCGAGCCATGCCGGGGGTTCCGGCAAGGGCGGGTCCGGATCCGGGTCCGGCACCGGCACTCCGAAGCCCACCGCGCGCCCCCTCGGCGACGGGTCGACCTCCTTCACCGGCAGGCAGCCCCACCAGCCCGCCAAGCCCGAGCCGTTGGAGCCGGGGCAGACCCCGCCGCAGTTCGTGATCTTCTCCTGGGACGGGGCGGGCGAGGTCGGCAACGGCCTCTTCCCGCGCTTCCTGGACCTCGCCAAGGAGCACGAGGCGGGCATGACCTTCTTCCTCTCCGGGCTGTATCTGCTGCCCGAGTCGAAGAAGCGCCTCTACGACCCGCCGAACAATCCGCGTGGCGCCTCCGACATCGGCTACCTCACCGACGAGCACGTCAAGGCGACCCTGACGAACGTCCGGCGGGCGTGGCTCGAAGGACACGAGATAGGCACCCACTTCAACGGCCACTTCTGCGGCGGCACCGGCACCGTCGGCAACTGGACGCCCCGGCAGTGGCGCAGCGAGATCGACCAGGCGAAGTCCTTCGTCAAGGAGTGGCGGACCAACACCGGGTGGACCGAGCTGCCCGCGCTGCCCTTCGACTACGACAAGGAACTCGTCGGCGGGCGCACCCCCTGTCTGCTCGGCCAGGGCAATCTGCTGCCGACCGCCCGCGAACTCGGCTGGCGCTACGACGCCTCCTCGCCCGGCGGCCGTCAGGTCTGGCCGCAGAAGCGGCAGGGCATCTGGGATCTGCCGTTGCAGGGGATACCTTTCCCCGGCCGCCAGTTCGAGGTTCTCTCGATGGACTACAACATGCTCGCCAACCAGTCCATCAACTCCACCAACGCACCCGCCTCCAACTACCCGGCCTGGCGTGAGCAGGCCGCCGGTGCCTACATAGCGGGATTCAAGCGGGCATACGAGACGAACCGCGCCCCCTTCTTTGTCGGCAACCACTTCGAGCAGTGGAACGGCGGCATCTACATGGACGCCGTGGAGCGGGCCTTCAAGCACATCGCGAAGGAGAAGGAGAAGGGCGAGGACGTCCGTATGGTCTCCTTCCGGCAGTACGTCGACTGGATGGACGTACAGAAGCCGGAGGTGCTCGCCAAGCTGCGGACGCTCGATGTCGGCCAGCAGCCGGCGGGCGGCTGGAAGGAGTTCCTCAAGGACACGGCCTCGCCCTCCTCGACGGACTCCGCGAACGCAGCCTGAAAGCCTGCCTGATATGCGGGTTTCCGCCCGCAAGGGGGGTGCGCAAGATCCCCGGAACGGACATGCGAAACTTTTCACATGAGTGCCGCCGGCCGTAGCCGCTCCCGTTCCCGCGCCATCCTGCTCACCACAGGTGCCGTGGCCGCCGCGCTGCTCCTGTCCGCGTGCGGTTCGGGCGGCACCTCGGGCGGCGGCGGTGACACCAACTTCGTCATGGGCAAGGACGGCATCTCCACCGTCAAGGCGGGAGAGCGCGCCGCGGCCCCCGACCTGTCCGGCAAGACCGTCGACGGCAAACAGCTCGACGTCGCCGAATACCGGGGCAAGATCGTCGTCCTGAACGTGTGGGGCTCCTGGTGCGCCCCGTGCCGTGCCGAGGCGCCGGGCTTCCAGAAGGTCTCCCAGGACCTCAAGGCCGACGGCGTGGCGTTCGTCGGCATCAACACCCGCGACGCCAACACCGGCAAGGCCCTCGCCTTCGAGAAGAACCAGGGCGTCACCTACCCGAGCCTGTACGACCCCACGGGCAGGCTGATGCTCCGCTTCGAGAAGGGCACGCTCAACCCGCAGGCCATCCCCTCCACGCTCGTCATCGACCGGGACGGCAAGATCGCCGCCCGCTCGCTGGCCGCGCTCAGCGAGGAGAAGCTGCGCAAGATGATCAATCCGGTCCTCGCGGAGAAGTGACGTGAGCGCTCTCACCACGCTCGCCGCCGACGGCTACAACGGCACGGTCCTCAACGGCGCCCTGCTGGTCGCCCTGCCCGTCGCCCTGCTCGGCGGTCTCGTCTCCTTCTTCTCCCCGTGCGTCCTGCCGCTCGTCCCCGGCTACCTCTCCTACGTCACCGGGGTCGCCGGCACCGACCTCGCCGAGGCCCGCCGCGGGCGGATGGTCGCGGGCGCCTCCCTGTTCGTCCTCGGCTTCACCGCCGTGTTCGTCTCCAGCGGGGCCCTCTTCGGCTACTTCGGTACGACGCTCCTGGAGAACCAGGGCGTGCTGTCCAAGGTGCTGGGCGTGCTCATGATCCTCATGGGTGTCTTCTTCATGGGCCTGATGCCCTGGATGACCCAGCGGGAGTTCCGCCTCCACAAGAAGCCCGCCACCGGGCTGGTCGGCGCCCCGGTGCTCGGCGCGCTCTTCGGCATCGGCTGGACGCCCTGCATCGGCCCGACCCTCGCCTCCGTGCTGACCCTCTCCTCCCAGCAGGGGAGCGCGGGCCGCGGGGCCATACTGACGGTCGCCTACTGTCTCGGTCTCGGTCTGCCCTTCGTGCTCGCGGCGGTCGCCTTCCGCAAGGCCCTCGGCGCCTTCGGCTGGGTCAAGCGGCACTATGTCTGGGTCATGCGCGTCGGCGGCACGATGATGATCGTGACCGGTCTGCTGCTGCTGACCGGCGCGTGGGACGCCCTCGTGCAGGACATGCAGTCCTGGTCCAACGGCTTCACTGTGGGGATCTGATCCATGAGCAAGACCACCACCGGCGCACCGGCCGACCGGCCCCCGGCCGCGGCCCAGGACGACCAGGACCTCGGCGCCGCCGGCTCCCAGCTGTCCACCGCGCCCGTCGACTCGCTGAGCAGCATCCCCGGTCTGGGCGTCATCGGCTGGGCCCGCTGGTTCTGGCGCCAGCTCACCTCGATGCGCGTCGCCCTGCTCCTCCTGCTGCTGCTGGCGCTCGGCGCGATCCCCGGCTCGCTGATCCCGCAGTCCGGGACCGACGCGACGAAGGTCGCCGAGTTCGTCAAGGCCAACCCCACCCTCGGGAACGTCTACGACAAGCTCGGCCTGTTCCACGTCTACAGCTCGGTGTGGTTCTCCGCGATCTACATCCTGCTGTTCGTCTCCCTCGTCGGCTGCATCATTCCCCGCACCTGGCAGTTCGTGGGCCAGCTGCGGGGCCGCCCGCCGGGTGCCCCGAGGCGCCTGACCCGGCTGCCCGCCCACACGACCTGGCGCACCCGGGCCGAGCCCGAGGAGGTTCGCGAGGCCGCCCTCGCCCTCCTCAAGAAGCGCCGCTTCCGCGCGCACCTCGCCGGTGACGCCGTCGCCGCCGAGAAGGGCTACCTCCGCGAGGTCGGCAACCTCGCCTTCCACATCGCGCTCATCGTGATGCTGATCGCCTTCGCCTGGGGCCAGCTCTTCAGGACCGAGGGCAACAAGCTGGTCGTCGAGGGCGACGGCTTCTCCAACACCCTCACCCAGTACGACGACTTCAAGTCCGGCAACCTCTTCGACACCGACGAGCTGGTGCCGTTCAGCTTCCTCCTGAACAAGTTCACCGGCACCTACGAGACCTCGGGCCCGAACAAGGGCACTCCGCGTACCTACCAGGCCGCCGTCACCTACCGCGACGGCGCCTACGGAAAGGCGAGGAAGACCCTCGTCAAGGTCAACGAGCCGCTGGAGATCGGCGACTCGAAGGTCTACCTCACCGCCCACGGCTACGCGCCCGTCGTCACCGTGCGCGACGGCAAGGGCAACGTCGTCTACCGCGAAGCCGTCCCCCTCCTTCCGCTCGACTCCAACGTCACCTCCACCGGTGTCGTCAAGGTCCTCGACGGCTACAAGAACGCCGAGGGCGTCGGCGAACAGCTGGGCATCTCGGCCTTCTTCCTGCCGACGTACACCAAGGGCAGCGAGACGGCCTCGACCTTCCCGGCGCTGGACAACCCGGTGCTGAACCTGACGCCGTACCACGGCGACCTCGGCGTCGACTCGGGCATCCCGCAGAGCGTGTACCAGCTCGACAAGTCGCATGTGAAGGAGTTCAAGGACTCCAAGGGCGACCAGGTCCGGGAGAACCTGAAGCCCGGCGAGTCCATGAAACTCCCGGGCGGAGCGGGCACCATCACCTACGAGGGCACCCAGGAGTGGGCGAACTTCCAGGTCACCCAGCAGCCCGCCAGCGGCTGGGCCCTGGCCGGTGCCGTCGGCGCCGTCCTCGGCCTCGCCGGCTCCCTGTTCATCCAGCGCCGCCGCGTGTGGGTGCGCGCGGTGAAGGGCGCCGACGGTGTGACCGTCGTCGAGATGGCGGGCCTGGGCCGCAGCGAGTCCGCCAGGCTGCCCGAGGAACTCGGCGATCTCGCCGGGGTCCTGTACGACCAGGCCCCCGGGGCGCCCGACCCCGACGAGGACACCCCCGAAACCCCCGATACCCCAGTCGTACCTGCCGAAGGGGCCGAGAAATGACTCTCGCCGCCGCAACCGATCTGGCTGCCGCCACCAACGAAAACCTCGCGAACCTCAGCAACACGCTGATCTACTCCGCGATGGCCGTCTACACCCTGGCCTTCTTCGCCTACATCACCGAATGGATCTTCGGCAGCCGCAGCAGGATCGGCCGCACCGCCGCCGCGCTCACCTCCGAGAACGGGGCGAAGACGCCGGCCGTGACGGTGCAGAACGCCGGCGGCACCGCCGTGCTGGAGCGGCCGAAGGTCGTGGTGCGGGCCGCGGCCGGGGCGCGTGACGTGCCCGACGGGCCCGGCGCGCACGGCGGGGACGCGCAGGGCGACCTCTACGGGCGTATCGCGGTGTCCCTCACCGTGCTCGCGTTCCTGGTGGAGCTGGGCGGGGTCGTCGCCCGAGCGGCCTCCGTGGAACGGGCGCCCTGGGGCAACATGTACGAGTTCAACATCACCTTCTCGACGGTCGCCGTCGGTGTGTACCTCACCCTGCTCGCGCTGAAGAAGAACGTGCGCTGGCTCGGGCTGTTCCTGATCACGACGGTCCTCCTCGATCTCGGCATCGCCGTCACTGTCTTGTACACCGCCAGCGACCAGTTGGTTCCCGCGCTCCACTCGTACTGGCTGTACATCCACGTCTCGACGGCGATCCTGTGCGGCGCGGTCTTCTACGTGGGCGCGGTCAGCACGATCCTGTACCTCTTCAAGGACAGCTACGAGAACAAGCTGGCGAACGGCGGCAAGCCCGGCCAGTTCGCCACGTCCTTCCTGGAGCGGCTGCCCGCCTCGGCGTCCCTCGACAAGTTCTCCTACCGCGTCAACGCGGCCGTCTTCCCGCTGTGGACGTTCACGATCATCGCGGGCGCGATCTGGGCGGGCGACGCCTGGGGCCGCTACTGGGGCTGGGACCCCAAGGAGACCTGGGCGTTCATCACCTGGGTCGCCTACGCCTGCTACCTGCACGCCCGCGCCACCGCCGGCTGGAAGGGCCGCAAGGCCGCCTACCTGGCCCTGATCGCCTTCGGCTGCTGGCTGTTCAACTACTACGGCGTCAACATCTTCGTCTCCGGCAAGCACTCCTACGCCGGGGTCTGACCCGGACCCGCAGGACCCCTAGGACGGCGGCAGGCACTCCTTCGCCGGTGGCTTCCCCTCCGGCCAGGCGATCCTGACGAAGCGGTTGGTGCCCCGGGCGGTCACCTCGACCACGGGGACGGCCTTGTCGTACGGGTTGCCGTGGACGTCCAGGCAGATCCAGCCGCTCGCCCCGCTCACCTTCAGCGAGCCCTTGACCTGCGGCCACTGGAGGCCGACGTCGGCGAGCGGCGGGACGACGCGGCCGTCGGGGGTGGCCTCGCGGATCCCCTTGACGGCCAGTTGCATCGCGTCGAAGGCGATGATCAGCTGGCCGTCCTCCAGGGTGATCGGGCCGAGCGGGCCGACCGGTTCGCGTTTGCTGCTCGCCAGCAGACCGTTCAGCACCTCGCCGTCCTTCGCCGAACCGCCGGTCTTCACCGGGTCCTTCGTCCACGCGTCCGGATGGGCGAGGGCCGTGTAGCGCACCGAGAGGTTGTGGGTGAGGGCGCTGCGGTCGAGGTCCTTGTCGCCGGTGAGGTAGGAGCCCTCGTCGCCGGTCAGCAGGGTGAACTTCCGGTCCTGGCAGCCGCGTCCGCCGAGCGCGTTGATGAACTGCCGCAGCTGGGTGTGGCGTCCGGCGAACAGGATGGTGTCGGTGTCCGGCGCGGTGTCGCACACCAGATGGGTGATCTGCCGGAACGTGTTGGCGGTGGTGCCCTCCTGGCTGCGGTCGTCGGGCGGGGTGAAGGGCTGCGGCTCGTACGGCGAACCCTCGATGAGGTCGGCGAACGACTTCTGCAGCGTCGTCGTGTACGGGTCGCCCGGCTTGTCGTACACCAGCAGCGCGTTGCCCGCCGTCACCTGCGCGAAGGACGCCAGCGCGCGGGCCTCGTCGGTGTTGGTGGGGGAGACCCGGGCCAGCCCCGGGAAGGAGTCGACGCCGTCCTGGCCGTTGGCGAGGTCGTCGGCGGTGATGGAGGTGCCGATCACCGGGATGCCGCGCCGGGTCAGCTCGGCGACGGCCTTCTTGTTGTTCTCGGTGCTCAGCCCCACCCCGGTCACCGCCCGCAGCCGGTCGGCGCCCTTCGTCATCGCCTCCAGCTGGTCGACCGTGTGCTCCCAATGGGCGCCGGTCGACCCGGGGTTGGCCAGCACCAGCCGGATCGCCGGGGTCTGCCCGGCCGACTTGTGGTTGGCCTGGTACTGGGCCAGATAGGCGCCCTGCAGTTCGTGCAGGACGTCCCTGAGGTTGTCGGAGTCGGTCGCGGTGAAGGGTTCGAGGAGGGCGACGGTGACGTAACTGTCCTTCTTCAGCGACCGGTTCTCCCGGTCGATCGCCTTCACCGTCTCGCGGAGCCGGGGCCGGTCGAAGGAGAAGTCCGTCGCGGACACGCCCACGCACTCGTCGCTGTCCTCGGGCCGGACCACGCCGGGGGCGCAGGAACGGTCGTCGTGCAGCAGCACCCGGCCCCCGACGACCAGCCCGGCCACCACCACGCCGGCCACCAGCAGCGCCAGATACCGGCGCAGGGGGATCTCCCAGACGCCCTCGCGCAACCAGGTGCCGAAGCCCCCGCCCGATCCGCCGGCCCCGCCCGACCTGCCCGCCATCACGCCTCCCCGTCCCGGTCGTCGCCGTCGGTGCCGTCCGTGCCGTCGTCGTCCGGCACGCGCAGTGCCCGCCCGGCGCGCGCGTCCTCGGGCCAGTCCCGTGAGGCCCGCCACAGCAGTGCGTTGCCCGCGGGACGCAGGTTGGACAGCTGCTCCAGCTCGAAGCGCAGCCGGTCGCACACCCTGGGGTCGGGCAGCGCGAGCGGGTCGGTCAGCTGCCACACGGCGTGCAGCAGCCGCCGTATCCGCAGATGCAGCACGGGATCCACGCCGTCCGGCACCGCGTACCGGTCGTCCGTGCGGCCGAGCGCGACCGCGGCCCGCCGGTCGCCCGCGTCTCCGGCTCCCGCTCCGGTGAAGTCGTGGCCCTCGGCGTCGTGCGCGTGGAAGTAGGGCGCCGACGCGATGAACCGCAGCGAGCGCAGCCAGACCCGGATGTCCAGGGACGGGAAGGCGTCCCGCAGGTAGGCCACCGCCGACTCAGGGTCGCCCAGGGCGAGTTCGTGGTGCAGCCGGTAGCGGGCGCGGACCGGGTCGGCGTCGCCGCCCGCCGGCCGGTAGTACCGGATCAGCGTCTCGTGGGCCTGCCGCCACAGCCCGTGGTCCGCCGCCCCGGGGAGCGGCGCCCCGTCGTCCGCCGCCCGGTGGTGCAGCCGCAGCAACAGCAGGGTCCGTACGAAGGAGTCCCCGACGAACCGGCCCGGCACCTCCGGCAGCCCCTCGGCGACGAGCCGGGTCTCCAGCGCCCGCACGTCCGCCGGGCCGAAGTCGTCCGGGAGCAGCGCGTCGGCGAGCGCGCGGGCCGAGTCGTGGTCGTGGGCGGCGGCCAGCACGGTCAGCTCGTCCAGGCGGTCGGCGGGCACCAGCCGGTCGAGGAGTTCGACGTAGGCGGGCCGCCCCTCGCCGTCGTCGTGGAGCCGTATCTCCGAGGTCAGCAGCTCGCCCAGGGAGGCGGCACCCGGCAGGTTCTGCGCGGCGGAGTCGGCGAGCCGGACCACCCCGAGCGGGTTCCCGCCGGTCAACCGGTAGGTGGCGTACGGAAGGTGGGGCGGCAGCGTGACGTCCGCGCAGACGGCGCCCATCAGGTGCAGGGTGTCGTCCGGGCTGAGCGGGGGCAGCGCCACCAGCAGGGCCCGGGAGGACGGGGCCGCCGGGTCCGGCATCCAGTCGCTGTGCCGGGCCACCTCCGGCAGGGCCCGCCGTACGGCACTGCGCAGCGCGGGACGGCCGGTGCCGCGCAGCGTGCCGACGAACACGACCTGGTCGGCGAACCCGTCCGCGCGGTCGCGCAGCACCGCGTCCGCCAGACCCGGGCCGGGGGCCCGCTGCGCGTTGTCGACCAGCACGACCGGCCGCCCCAGCCGCTGCATCCGCGGCAGCACGCCCGCGTAGGCGTCCGTCAGGTCGGCCAGCAGCGCCCGGACGAGATGGCGTTCGGCGTGCTCCCGGGAGGAGCCGCCGGCCCGGAAGTGCCCGGACATCAGGATGAGGCCGCGCCGGGCGTCCCGGCCCGCGTTCGGATAGGCCCGCCACCAGGCGGAGGCCCGCCCCTGGCGCCGGTTCACGAAACTGTCGGAGAAGGACTCCAGGGTCGCCTCGATCGCCGACGCCACCAGCGGACCGGTGCCGCTCACCGCCGCGACGACGTTGGCGGTGACCCGGCCCGCCATCCGCCCCGCGAACCCGGCGATCCACGACCCGCCCTCGTTCAGCAGCAGGATCCGCTCCACCTCGCGCCGGATCCGCTCCGAGTCGGCGTCGCCCCAGCCGCCCGCCGCGACCGCGACCAGCCCCGACATCAGCCGCGGGAAGGTGATCCGCCCGGCCCCGGTCACCGGCTCGGCCAACTGCTCGGCGACCACCAGCAGCGCCTGCGACACCGGCGACCAGGCCTCGGCGGGCCGCCCGCCGGACGGCCCCGCGAACTGGGCGTCCTCGCAGTCGATCCACGCGATCGGCGTGTGCCCCCGGTAGGCCGCCCGCAGCTCGCCGAGGACCGCGCTCTTGCCGAGCCCCCGCCCGCCGGCCAGCAGCACGAAGGGCAGTTCCCTCGGATGCTCGACAGGGGTGGCCCGGTGCTGGTGGGGACGCAGGCCCACGAGGCGCGGGGCAAGGCCTGCCGGATCGGTGTCGAACAACGCCCCGCGCCCGTGCAATGGTCTGCCCACCGCATCTCTCCCCCCAGAGCCCGACCTCAGAGTAGGGAGAGGGTGTTGATGCGTGCCAGACCGCGTGATGTCCGTTGGATCACGAAACGGTCGGACCGTCAGCCGACAGCGGTCCTCGGTGCCGGCCGGCCCGTCACCCGACGGTGATCGAGTCCAGCTTCGCCCGCAGATACACATGCGAGTCCACCGGCTCGTACGCCACCCGTCCCACCGGTGCGGGCACCGACTCCACCAGGGTGCCCGGGGTGCACTCGCCGAAGTAGACGAGGGACATCAGCTCCTCGGCGGGCGCGTCGGCCGGCGGCGGCAGGACGCGGTGCCGGCCGGACCGCCACCGGTCGCCGGTCCAACGGGCCATCAGGTCACCGATGTTGATGGTGAACGCCGCCGGGTCGAAGGGCGCGTCCTCCCAGCCGCCCGCGTCCGTGTACACCTGGAGTCCGCCCTTGCCGGCCTGCCGGTCGAGGATCGTCACCGTCCCGAAGTCGGTGTGCGGGCCGATCCGGAACTGCCCCGGCTGCGGCTCCCCGACGACCTCGGTCCCCGGATACCAGTTGATGTTGAAGCCGTACGTCGGACGGTCCATGTGCTTCGAGAAGAAGTCGGCCTCCAGGCCGAGTGCCACGCCGAGCAGCGACAGCAGCTCCTTCTCCAGGTCGGCCATCCGCGCGAGGTACTCCTCGCACAGCTCCTTCAGTTCCGGCAGCTCGGCGGGCCACACGTTGGGCGCCGCCCACTCCGCGTCGACCACCGGGTCCTCGAAGTGCTCGTGCGTCGCGAACGTCAGCGACTCCTTCAGGTCCGGCGGGGTCGGCGTACCCTCCGCGTACCCGTTGGCCTCCGCGCCGGGCCCGAGCCAGCCCCGGCCGCCGACCTTCGCGGTGTACGGCTGCTTGACGTCGACGGGCAGCCGGAAGAACGCCCGCGACGCCTCCCGGATCGCGGAGCGCAGCGCCGGATCGACGCCGTGCCCGGTGACCAGCAGGAATCCCGCGGTCTGGAGGGCCTCGTCGACGGTCTCGGCGATGGCGGCGCGGGTGGCGGGGTCGCCGTCCAGCCAGGGCCGGAGGTCGATGGTGGGGATGCGGGGGGCCTGGACGCCCCGCACGTCTTGGATGTCACTCACGGCTCGGATGTCATTCACCGATGTCCTCGTTCCACAGTGCCGGGTTCTTCTCGATGAAGTCGCGCATCAGCGCGACGCACTCGGGGTCGTCCAGGAGCACGATCTCCACACCGTGCTCGGCCAGCCAGTCGTGGCCGCCGTGGAAGGTGACGGCCTCGCCGACGACGACCCGGGAGATGCCGAACTGGCGGACCAACCCGGAGCAGTACCAGCACGGGGAGAGGGTGGTCACCATCGTCGTGCCGCGGTACGTCCGCTGCCGTCCCGCCGCCCGGAACGCGGCCGTCTCCGCGTGCATGGAGGGGTCGTCGTCCTGGACGCGGAGGTTGTGACCGCGGCCGAGGAGGGTGCCGTCCACGCCGTACAGGGCGGCGCCGATCGGGATGCCGCCCTCGGTGAGCCCGGCGCGGGCCTCCTCGACGGCGGTGGCGAGCCAGGTGCGGGCCGTCGCCTGATCCACAGGGTTCATGGCTTCACTCTCCTTGGGCGGAAACACGAGGGCAACGTGCGGAAAGTACTCTCCGGGCAGCCCGCAGCCGGACGAAGTGTCAGCGCCCTGGAGGTCCCGTGCCCGCACTCACCCTCCGCGAAATCCTGGAACTGGACCCCGTCCGCGCCGCCGAGCCCGAGCTGCTGGCCGGGCAGGGAGCCCTGGACCGGCCGGTGCGCTGGGTGCACTCCAGCGAGGTGTACGAGGGCGCGAACTTCCTGGACGGCGGCGAACTGCTCCTCACCAACGGCTTCGGGCTGACGGACGCGGACGAGGAGGTCCGGCGACGGTATGTGCGCGAGCTGGCCGCCCGGGGCGCGGCCGGTCTCGCGGTGGAGGTGGGCCGCGCCCTGTCGAGCATGCCCGCCGAGGTGACCGACGAGGCCCGCCGCCTCGGCCTGCCGCTGCTGTCCCTGCACCGGGTGGTGCCCTTCGTGCGGATCACGGAGGCCGCCAACCGGGCGATCGTGGCCCGTGGACTGTCGGGGCGGTCGGCCGTACGGCCGTGGGGCGACGACCACACGGCCGCGCTGCTGGCCGACCTCGCGGACCGGGCGGCACTGAACCAGCCGGAGGTGGAGGCGCGGGCCGCCCTCGCCGGTTTCCACCCCCGGTCGGGGGCGCGGCTGCTCGGGGTGTCCCTGCACGGCACGCGGGACGTCGGCACGGTGGACCGGGCGGTACGGCTGCTCGGCGGGGCCGGGGTGCTGCGGGCGGCGTTCCCCGGTGACGTGCTGGCGCTGCTGTCACTGCCGGGCTCCCGCGCGGGCGACCCGGTCCGGGCCGTCCAGGAGGCCTTCCGTACGGCCGCCGAGCCCGGCCTCACCGTCGCCGTCGGGCACGCCGTGGCCGCCGGTGGCGGCTGGCTGCGCTGGAGCGACACGCTGCGCGCGGCCCGTACGACGCTGGAACTGGCGCTGACCGTGCCGGCCGCCGAGCCGGCCGTACCGGACGGCCCGCTGGTGACGTCCTCCCGGGCCCTCGCCCTGGAACGCGAACTCACCCGGGGAGGCGTCGACGCCAACCGGGAGCGGCTCGCCGGCCTGGTCCAGCACACCCTGGGCCCCCTCCTCGCCTGGGAGGCGGCCCACCCCAGCGACCTCGTCCGCACCCTGGAGGTCCACCTCCGCCACGGCTGCTCACCCACCCGCACGGCCGCCCTCCTCCACATCGGCCGGCAGTCCCTCTACCAGCGCCTGGAACGGATCGAGTCCCTGCTGGGGCTGGAGATCGGGGATCCGGAGCTGCTGGGGGAGCTGCTGACGGCGGCCTGTGCGCATCGGGTGGTGCGGGGGACGGCGGGGGCGACGGTCGACGGACTGAGGCCGGCGGCCTGAGCCCGCGCGGCCGACGCCGGAACCGTCTGTACTCTGGGCCGATCACCGCCGCGCATGCGGCAGTTGGGCTTCCTTGGAGGAACGTTCATGGTTGCTGCTCCGGTTCTGGAGGAGCTGCGCGAGGTCTGCCAGCCGCAGGCCAAGCTGGCCAGTCGCAACGGCGAGCACTGGGCGGGCCGGCTGTACATGCGGCGCCTCTCGCTGCGGCTCACCCGGCAACTGGTGCGGACGCCGGTCACCCCCGACCAGCTGACCTGGACGATGGTGGTGTGCGGGGTCGCGTCCGGCGCCGCGCTGATGATCCCGGGCCTGACGGGCGCGGTCCTGGCCGTGATCCTCATGCAGCTGTTCCTGCTCTTCGACTGTGTGGACGGCGAAGTCGCCCGCTGGAAGGGCCAGAACAGCGCGTCCGGCATCTACGTGGACCGGCTCGGCGCCTACCTCGCGGACGCGGCGCTGCTGGCCGGTGCGGGGTACCGCGCGGCGGAGTCCGGGGTCGGCGGCTGGCTGTCCATCGGCATCGCGACCGCCCTCGGCGTCGTGCTGCTGAAGGCCTCGACCGACCTGGTGGACGTGGCCCGCGCCCGGCGCGGTCTGGGCGTCGTCGACGACGAGTCGACCCGCCCGCGCTCACAGGGCGTGGCGAACGTGCGCCGCCTCGCCGCCGCCTTCAAGATCCACCGCGTGACGAACGGCATCGAGGCGTCCCTGGTCCTGCTGGTCGCGGCCGTGGCCGACCAGATCACCGGCGGCATCGACCCGACCCGCTGGGCCCTGGGCGCCCTCGCCGTCATCACCTGGGTGATGGTCCCGGCCCACCTGCTGTCGATCCTGTCCTCGTCGCGCCTGCGCTGACGAAGCCGCCACACCACCCTCCGGCCCGTCCCTTCCGGCCGGAGGGCCCGGTCCTCCGGATGCGCCGAGGCGTCCGGCACGATCGAGTGGGGCACGTAACGGAATTCCCTACATGAAACGTCGCAGCAGTCGCTCGGCCGCTACGTGTTGATAATCATCAGCGATCTCGGAGGGAGATTTTCCTGTGCCGTCCGAAATTCGCGGAGAGGCTCCATAGGCCAGGAGCACCGCAATAAGGGTGACCTCCATTTCCTGATCGGCTTGGATGGCCGTGTCCGCCTCATAGTCAACAGCATGGGTCAACAGTGTCATTCCGGAGCAGACTTCATCCGGGTCGGCGCCGGAATCCAGCAGTCGGGCCAGCTCGACCGCGTTCCCGTCCTCAACGGCCTGGTGAGCAGGGCTCCATAGATTTCTCACGTCAGCAACCGTGGGATCTGTCATAGGTAACTCCGAGGGGTCCAGCCTGGCAGTGTGGTTGATTCGAAGAGTCGGGAACTGTTTAGCGAATTTCCCACTTATTGAATTGCAGGACAGGTGGGCTGCCTGGGGCGAGTGCAGTGTGAGGCGGCCCCTGGTATTGGATGGGCTTCCCCGTTTGTTGCCGGAAACGTCTGCGTATCCCCCTCCCTTCCAGTTCCGGTTCCAGTGATCCGGTCGGCGCGGCTTGCCTTCGAGGGCGTCACGGCGGGTCTCCCCCGTGTGGGCCGTGGTCACTGATCCGTGCGGTGTTCCCCCGTGGGCGGCCCCCGCGGTCACCCGCCGCCGACCCTCAGCAGCAGCTTCCCCGTGCTGGCCCGTGTCCCCATCAACCGGTGGGCCTGGGCCGCCTCGGGCAACGTGAACTCCGCCGTCACCGGCAGGGTCACCGTGCCGTCGGCCACCGTGGTGAAGGCGCGTTCCGACAGTGCGCGGAGCGCGGCCGGGGCGGTCTTCGCGAGGGTGAGGACGGAGAAGCCGCCCACCGAGACGCCGTACGGGTACAGCTCCGGCTGGCCGACCTGCCACGGCTCGGCCGCGCTCGCGTTGCCGAAGGAGACCAGCCGGCCGAAGACCGCGAGGGAGGCCAGGGCGCCCCGGAACGTGTCGCCGCCCACCGGGTCCAGGGCCAGATCGACCCCGCGGCCACCGGTCGACTCCCGTACCGCCTTCTCGAACTCGCCGACGAACACCTCGTCGTAGCCGTGCTCGCGGGCGTACCCGGCCTTCGGCTCCGCCGACACCACCCCGTACACCGCCCCGGCGCCCGCCGCCTTCGCCAACTGGCCCACCACCGTGCCGATTCCGCCCGCCGCACCCTGCACCAGGACACTCTCGCCGGGCTGGAGCCGGCCCACCGTGTGGACGAGGGCGTACGCCGTCGGCAGCACGGTCGGGAGGGTCGCGGCCGTGCGCAGGTCGACGCCCCTCGGCAGCGGGAAGACCGTCGCCGCCTCGGCCACGGCCACCTCCGCGTAGCCGCCGCCCTCCGTCAGGGCGGTCACCTCCTCGCCGACGGCGAGCCCGGTGACCCCCTCGCCGAGCGCCCGCACCCGACCGGAGACCTCCAGGCCGGGGCGGAAGGGGAGCGCGGGCACCCGGTAGCCGTCCGAACGGGCCTTCAGATCGGCGAAGTTGATCCCGGCGTAGGCCACGTCGACGCTCACCCGGCCGGGGCCGGGCTCGGGGACCGGCGCCTCCACGACCTTCAGGACCTCGGGACCGCCGTACTCCCGCAACTCGACCGCGCGCATGCCACACCCCTGGACGGACCGGACCGGCCCACTCAACTGTTCAACGAAAAGCGAACACCCGTGACTGTATGGTTTTCGTCGAACACTCCGCAAGCGCTGAGGGAGCACGGCGTGGCACAGCGCACCACCACCGGTCATGGCGCCGGCACCGGCCATCGGGCCGCCCCCGAGCACACCCACCCCGACGACGTCCCCGTCCTCACGGCGCTCGCCGCGCTCGCCGATCCCGTCCGTGCCCGACTGCTCCGGGAGCTGGCCGGGTCCGCCGACTGGTCGCGCAGTTGCGGCACCTTCGACGTGCCGGTCGGCAAGGCGGCCCTCAGCCACCACTTCGCGGTGCTGCGCGCGGCAGGGCTCGTGGAACAGCGGGACGAGGGGCCAAGGCGCGTCAACCGGCTGCGCCGGGAGGAGTTCGACGCCCGTTTTCCCGGGCTGTTGAACCTCGTCCTGCGTGGGGATGTCCTTTTCTGAACGCCTTCGCCCCTTCCTGCGTCACAGTGCTGACGGCGAGGAACGGAGGGGGACATGAGGAACCACAGCTGGGTCGCGGCCGGTCTCGCGACGGCCGCGGTGACGGTGGCCGCGGGGCTGTACGTCGACGCCCTGCACACCGGCCACACCGACGGAGGTCTCCGGGCGGCGCCCGTCGAGATCAAGTCGGCGGCCACGGACCGGACGTGCGTCGGCACCCGCCCCGGGCCCACCGAGGGTGACACCGATTACGACAGTCCGCTGGACCGCACCCTCGCCCGCATCGACAAGCTCGCCGCCGGCCGGCACGCCGCCGTCTACACCGGCCTGTCCGTCGACGACGACGACAACGCCGCCGACGTGTGGCGCATCCCCTCCACCGCCTTCGACGACGCCGTCTGCGCGACCGCCGAGAAGGGCGTGACCGTACGGCTGCACGGCACCGACGTGAACCGTGCGGACCTCACCACCCTCGCCGACCGCGTCGGCGAGGACATGCACCGCTGGGACGGCACCTTCCAGCTCCGCGAGGTCGCCGTGGACGAGGAGGGGTTCGTGCACGTCGGCGTCGACGACCCGGAGAAGGCGAGGCCGGTCCTGGAGCAGGCCTTCGGCCACCGGTACCTCAAGGTCGTCCACGTGGAACAGGCCCATCTGCTGTCCTTCTAGGGCCTGTTCGGCACCGGGCGCGGTTCTTCGCCCCCAGGCGCGGTACTTCGTTCACGGGCGGACCGCCGGCGTACGACCTGTCAGTCGCCCCGGGGGTCCTCGTCGCGCTTCTTCTTGTCCCCGTCCCCGTCCGTCTCTCCGCCCTCGTCGTCCTTGAGGGACTTGAGGAACTCGGGATTGTCGTCGGGCGCCACCCACCGCTGCCCGCCGCCCCGGCTCCACGGAGAGCCGACGGAACCCGCGGCCCCGGCCGGGTGCCGCTTCTTGCCCGCGATCAGCCAGGACAGCGAACCGGCGAGGGGGAACACCAGGACGAGGATCGCCCACAGCGGCTTGGGCATGTGACGGACGTCCGCGTCCTTCGTGCTGATGCAGTCGATGAACGCGTACACGCTCAGCGCCAGGGGCACGAGGAACATCAGTACCCGGAGCATGGGCCTCCAGAGTGGAACGGTCGGCGGGGCCACGGGCACGGACCCCAGGTACCTGGTCAGGGTAGCGGCTCGGGGATACTTGACCGCATGGCTTACGACGATCTTCGTTCCCTGCTCAGGGCCCTGGAACGCGAGGGCGACCTCAAGCGTGTCAAGGCCGAGGTGGACCCGTACCTGGAGGTCGGGGAGATCGTCGACCGGGTGCAGAAGTCCGGCGGCCCGGCACTGCTCTTCGAGAACGTGAAGGGCTCCGACATGCCCCTCGCGATGAACGTCTTCGGGACCGACCGGCGCCTGTTGAAGGCCCTGGGGCTGAAGTCGTACGGCGAGATCTCCGAGAAGATCGGCGGACTGCTGCGGCCCGAACTGCCGCACGGCTTCGTGGGCGTGCGGGAGGCCTTCGGCAAGCTCGGCGCGATGACCCACGTACCGCCGAAGAAGGTGAAGGCCTCGGACGCCCCGGTGCAGGAGGTCGTGCTGCACGGCGACGACGTCGACCTCGACGCCCTGCCCGCCCTCTACACCTGGCCGCAGGACGGCGGCTCGTTCTTCAACCTGGGTCTCACCCACACCAAGGATCCCGAGAGCGGCATCCGCAACCTCGGTCTCTACCGCCTCCAGCGCCACGACAAGCGCACCATCGGCATGCACTGGCAGATCCACAAGGACAGCCGCAACCACTACCAGGTGGCGGCGCGGCGGGGCGAGCGCCTCCCGGTGGCCATCGCCTTCGGCTGCCCGCCCGCCGTGACCTACGCCTCCACCGCCCCGCTCCCCGGTGACATCGACGAGTACCTCTTCGCCGGGTTCATCGCGGGCAAGCGCATCGAGATGGTCGACTGCAAGACGGTCCCGCTCCAGGTGCCGGCGCAGGCCGAGGTCGTCATCGAGGGCTGGCTGGAACCGGGCGAGATGCTCCCGGAGGGCCCCTTCGGCGACCACACCGGCTTCTACACCCCGCAGGAACCCTTCCCCGCCCTGAAGATCGACTGCGTGACGATGCGGAAGCGCCCGCTGCTCCAGTCGATCGTCGTGGGCCGCCCCCCGACGGAGGACGGACCGCTGGGCCGGGCCACGGAGCGGTTCTTCCTCCCCCTCCTGAAGATCATCGTGCCGGACATCGTGGACTACCACCTGCCCGAGGCGGGCGGATTCCACAACTGCGCGATCATCTCGATCGACAAGAAGTACCCCAAGCACGCGCAGAAGGTGATGCACGCGATCTGGGGGGCACACATGATGTCCCTGACCAAACTGATCGTGGTCGTCGACTCCGACTGCGACGTCCACGATCTGCACGAGGTCGCGTGGCGGGCGCTGGGCAACACCGACTACGCCCGTGACCTCTCGATCGTGGAAGGTCCCGTCGACCATCTCGACCACGCCTCCTACCAGCAGTTCTGGGGCGGCAAGGCGGGCATCGACGCGACGAGGAAGTGGCCCGAGGAGGGCTACACGCGGGACGGCGGCTGGCCCGAGATGGTGCTGTCCGACCCGGAGACGGCGGCGACGGTCGACCGCCGCTGGAAGGAGTACGGGCTGTGAGTTCAGCTTCCGCGGCGCTTCCGCAGCCGGGGCGCACGAAGGCGTTCCTGCGTCTCGTGATGATCGAGCACTCGGTCTTCGCGCTGCCCTTCGCCTACATCGCCGCGCTCACCGCGATGTTCCAGTGGGACCGGAACGTCCACTGGGGCCGCCTGCTCCTGGTCACCGTCTGCATGGTCGGCCTGCGCACCTTCGCGATGGCGGTCAACCGGATCATCGACCGGGAGATCGACGCCCGCAACCCCCGCACGGCCCACCGCGAACTGGTCACCGGCGCGATGTCCGTGAAGCACGCCTGGACGGGCGCCCTGGTCGCCCTGGTGATCTTCCTCGGCTCGGCGGCCCTGCTGAACCCGCTCTGCCTGGCGCTGGCCCCCATCGCGGTGATCCCGATGGTCGTCTACCCCTACGGCAAGCGGTTCACGAACTTCCCGCAGGCCATCCTCGGCATCGCCCAGTCGATGGGCCCGATCGGCGGCTGGCTCGCGATCACCGGCGAGTGGTCCTGGGACGCGGTCATCCTCGGCCTCGCCGTCGGCATCTGGATCGGCGGCTTCGACCTGATCTACGCCTGCCAGGACGTCGAGACCGACCGCGAGGTCGGCGTCATGTCGGTCCCGGCCCGCTTCGGCATCCCGGCGGCCGTGTGGGGCGCCCGGGTCTGCCACGCCCTGACGATGTCCCTCCTCGTCTGGTACGCCGTGGCGACCGACGCGGGCGGTTTCTTCTGGGTGGGCCTGATGATCGTCGCGGGTGCGTTCGTGTACGAGCACTCGATCGTCCGGCCGCACGATCTGTCCCGCCTGAACAGGGCGTTCTTCTCGACCAACGGGTTCATCGGCATCAGCCTCTTCGTGTGCGCGCTCATCGACCTGCTGGTCCGAGGGCTCACCGTCTAGCCCGGCCGGCGCCGACCGGCACGCGCCCCCGCCGACCTCCTCCACGGTGACGTCGGCCGCGACCACACGGTGGGGAACGGGCCCGGCCCGACCGTCGGCTCACCGCCCGGCAGGCTCACGATCGTCGCCGACCGGCTCCCCGCCGACCCGAAAGCGCGCCACCAGTCCGGAGCGTTGGGCGACCCGCCGGTAGGCTCAGGGTGTGAACGCAGGAGAAACGCAGCGCACGCCTTGGATCGTGGGGGTGTCGGGGGCGTCCGGGACGCCGTACGCCGCCGCCGTGCTGCGTGCGCTCCTCGGAGCCGGTGAGAGTGTCGACCTCGTCGTGTCGCGGGCCTCCAGGCTGACCCTCCTCGACGAGACCGGGATCTCCTTCCGGGACGCCCACTGGCAGGACGACCTGCGGGAATGGCTGTCCCGGGGGGCCGACGGCAAGCCCGGCACCTTCGAGGCGGACATCGCGGGCGTACGGCACTGGAGCGCCGGGGACCTGGCGGCGGGGCCGTCCTCGGGGTCGTACCCCGTCAAGGGGATGCTCATCGTGCCGGCCTCCACCGCCTGTGTCGCCGGGGTCGCGCTCGGCCTCTCCAAGGACCTGCTGCAACGGGCCGCGAGCGTCACGCTCAAGGAACGCCGGCCGCTGGTGGTGGCCGTCCGGGAGACTCCGCTGAACGGGCAGACCCTGCGTCATCTGGTCGCGCTCGACGACGCGGGCGCGCGTGTCGTCCCCGCCTCGCCCGCCTTCTACGCGGGCGCCACGCACATCCAGGACCTGGTGGACTTCGTGGCCGGCCGGGTCCTCGACGCGGCGGGCGTCGAACACCGGCTGTACCGCCGCTGGAAGGGCGAACTGGGCGGCTCGCGCCCCGAGTGAGCGGCCCAGGGGGCAGAACGGTGGGCATCACGCCGGACCAGCGGTACTCATCACTTCAAGGAACGCACGGACTCTTCGGATCGCCGTAGATCTCCACGGATCTGCACCGATCCCGTCAGACCTCTCAGACCTCTTCATCGGAAGGCTTCGATCGCATGGACGCGGTGGACAGGCAGCTCATCCAGGCCCTCAGGGAGAACGGCCGGGCCTCCTACGCGGAGCTGGGGCGCCTCGTCGGACTGTCGGGACCCAGCGTCACCGACCGGATCAACCGGCTGGAGGCGGCCGGCGTCATCACCGGCTACCGCGCGACGGTCGACGCGGCCTCGCTCGGCCTGGGCGTCACCGCCCTGATCGGCATCTCGCTCTCCGACGCCGCCGACCACGAGGACGTGGCGGTCCGGATGAAGGACCTCGGCGAGATCGAGGACTGCTGGTTCATCGCCGGCGACGACTCGTACATGCTCAAGGTGCGGGCGGACAACGTGGACGGCCTGGAGAAGATCATCAGGCGGCTCAGCGGGACCAAGGGTGTGTCCCGGACCCGTACCACGATCGTGCTGTCCACGAAGTGGGAGAACCGGGTCGGGGAACTCCCCGAAGAGGAGTAGGCGCCTTCGGCGCCGTTTGGGGGCACGTCCCGCCAGAAGGGCGGGGGCGTACCGTTGGGAAGTCGTCGGAGAGAGGTGTGGGCATGGATGTCGGGCTCAAGCGCGAGCTGGAGGACAAGGTCAGGGCGGGGGAGCGGCTGACCCGCGAGGACGGTGTCGCGCTGTACGAGTCGGACGACCTGGCCTGGCTGGGCGGCCTGGCGCACGAGGTGCGGACGCGGAAGAACGGCGATGTCGTCCACTTCAACGTCAACCGTCACCTCAACATGACCAACGTGTGCACGGCGTCCTGCGCCTACTGCTCCTTCCAGCGCAAGCCGGGCGAGAAGGACGCGTACACGATGCGCATCGAGGAGGCGGTGAAGCTCGCCAAGGCGATGGAGGGCGAGAACCTCACCGAGCTGCACATCGTCAACGGCCTGCACCCGAACCTGCCGTGGCGCTACTACCCGCGGTCGCTGCGCGAGCTGAAGGCGGCCCTGCCGGACGTCTCCCTGAAGGCCTTCACGGCGACGGAGATCCACCACTTCGAGACGATCAGCGGTCTGTCGGCGTCGGAGATCCTGGACGAGCTGATCGACGCGGGTCTCGAGTCGCTCACCGGCGGCGGCGCGGAGATCTTCGACTGGGAGGTCCGGCAGCACATCGTCGACCACCGCACCCACTGGGAGGACTGGTCGCGCATCCACCGGCTGGCGCACGAGAAGGGTCTGAAGACCCCGTGCACCATGCTCTACGGCCACATCGAGGAGCCGCGCCACCGCGTGGACCACGTGCTGCGGCTGCGTGAACTCCAGGACGAGACCGGCGGCTTCCAGGTCTTCATCCCGCTGCGCTACCAGCACGACTTCGTGGACGTGCAGGACGGCAAGGTCCGCAACCGCCTCCAGGCCCGGACCCAGATGGCGACCGGTGCGGAGGCCCTGAAGACCTTCGCCGTCTCCCGGCTGCTCTTCGACAACGTCCCGCACGTCAAGGTCTTCTGGGTCATGCACGGCGTCCAGACCGCACAGCTGGCCCTTCAGCACGGCGCCGACGACATGGACGGCTCGGTCGTCGAGTACAAGATCACGCACGACGCCGACAACTACGGCACGCCGAACAAGCTCACCCGAGACGACCTGCTCGACCTGATCCGGGACGCCGGGTTCCAGCCGGTGGAGCGGAACACGCGGTACGAGATCATCCGCGAGTACGAGGGCCCGGACGCGGGGCGTCGGGAGTCGCCGCAGCCGATGCGGGTGTGACGTGTGACGCGTCGGGTGTGAGGTCGGGTGCGGGTCCGGTGGGGGCTGCGCCCCGGCCCTCCAGCCCGTCCGGCGTTTGAGGACGAGCGCGGAGCGCGACACGGGGGTCTGGGGGCGGAGCCCCCAGGGGACGGGAACGGGTAGGGGCGGCGGGGGCGGAGGAAGCGCGTGACGTACGTGACGTCGGAACGCACTTGAGGCCAGTAGGCCGTAATGGCTAGCCTGCTTTCATGCCCCTTACCTTCACCCTCGACCCCGCTGTGACGCCCGACCTGCGAGACGGTCTGCTCGACCTGTGGACGGATGTCACCAACGCGGGTGGTGCCGTCGGATTCGTGGCGCCGGTGGAGCGCGAGACGATCCGGCCCGAGCTGGTGAAGCACTTCGTGGCGATGGCGGAGGGGCGCACCCGGCTCCTCGTCGGGCACGACGAGGAGGGACAGGTCGCCGCCACGGCCTTCCTCGCCTTCAACACCCACCGCCTGATGACCCACTGGGTCTGGCTGTACACGGTGATGCTCCACCCCCGGCACCAGGGCAAGGGGTACGGCCGCGACCTGATGGCCGCCGCCGCGGACGCGGCCCGCACCCTCGACGGCATCGAGGCGATCCGCCTCACCTGCCGCGGCGGCCACGGCCTGGAGCCGTTCTACGGCTCCTGCGGCTACAAGGAGGTCGGGCGGATACCCGGCGCGATACGCGTCGCGCCCGGCGACGAACGCGACGACATCGTCATGCTGCTGCCCCTGCTGTGAGCGGTGCACCCCACTGCAAGACCGGGCGCGGCGCGTGCTTCACTGGACAGTGCCCGTTCACGGTGCCCCCTTTTGGAATCGGAAGAGTGGATTGAGATGCTCCGCTACACGCTGATGCGCCTCGGAGTCTTCGTGGCCTGCCTCGTGGTCGTCTGGGGCCTGGTCTACTCCGGCGTCGCCCCCCGCGGCCTCGGTGACTCCAACGGCATGTGGGTCGTGCTGCTCTCCCTGGTGGTCTCCGCCCCGATCAGCTTCGTCGTGCTGCGCAAGGAGCGGGACCGCGCCTCGGTACAGGTCGTCCAGAAGGTGGACCGCGTGAAGGCCAACCTGGAGGCGAACCGCAGCCAGGAGGACGTCGCGGACGACAGCGCGCGGGCACAGGGCACCGCTTCCTGAGGAACGGCTCCTGTCGGGCCGCACATAGTCTTGCCCCATGGGTGCTGTGAAGAGCAAGCGGATGCCGCGTGCCGTCCGTGAGCAGCAGATGCTGGACGCCGCCGTGCGGACCTTCGGGCAGCGTGGGTACATGGCCGCGTCGATGGACGAGATAGCCGAACTCGCGGGCGTGTCCAAGCCGTTGGTCTACCTCTACCTGAACTCGAAGGAAGACCTCTTCACGGCCTGCATCCGCCGCGAGGCCAAGGCCCTCACCGACGCCGTCCGGGCAGGTGTCCGCGCCGAGCTGCCCGCAGACCGCCAACTCCGGGAAGGGCTGGGGGCGTTCTTCACCCACACCGCGCTGTATCCGGACGCCTGGTCCGTCCTGCATCTCCAGGCCCGCACCCACGGTGAGCCGTTCGCCGCCGAGGTCACCGCGATGCGCGAGGAGATCGTCACCTTCGTGACCCATCTGATCGCCGTCGCCGCCCGCGAGGCCCACCGCGATCCGGACCTCCCCGAGCACGAGGTCGCCGGTCTCGCCGAGGCCCTGGTCGGCGCCGCCGAGTCCCTCGCCGCATGGGCCAACGCCACCCCCGGTGTCACCGCCCGGCAGGCGGCGGCGACCCTGATGAACTTCGCGTGGGCGGGACTGGGGAACCTGATGGAGGGCCGGTCCTGGTCGCCGCCGGACACGGCCGACGAGGCCGGGAAGGCCGGCGGACAGCCGCGTACCGGATAGCCGCCCACCGCCTACCGCGTCGTACCGCCTACCGGGTCAACGGCCGGATCTCCCCGGCCACCTGCACCCGTCGTTCCCCGTCCCGCCGTTTCGCGCCCCGCGGTTCTCCGTCCCGCAGTTCGAACGCCCCGTCCGCCGCCGCGTACGTCACCGTCCCGGGCAGTGGTACCGGTGCCCGGAACTCCGCCCGGATCCGCACCGCCGTCGGTGTGCCGTGGGCGGCCAGGCAGCGGGCGACGGTCCACATGCCGTGGGCGATGGCCCGGGGGAAGCCGAACAGGCGGGCGGTGAGCGGGTGGAGGTGGATGGGGTTGCGGTCTCCGGAGGCCGCGCCGTAGCGCCGTCCGACATCCCCGGCGAGCCGCCACTCGGCGACGGCGGGAAGCGGCTCGCGCCGCTGTTCCGGGAAGGCCGTGGAGGCTGCGGGGGCCGCGGGAGCTGTGGCCGTGCCGCCGTCCGTCCGGTGCCGGGCCAGGTAGGTGCTCCTCGACTCCCACACGAGCGCGTCCCCCGCCCGTACCTCGGTGACGACGACGGCCTCGGTGCCCCGTCGGTGCGGTGCCAACTCATGGACGTACACGGTGAGTTCGTACGCCCCCGTGGCCGTCAGGTCGCGGTGCCGGGTGATCTCTATCGACGTGTGGACGAGCCCGAGCAGGGGCAGCGGGAAGTCGCGGTCGCTCATCAGTCGCATGGCGAGCGGGAAGCCGAGGACATGCGGATAGGTCACCGGCAGCGCGTCGTCGCCGGTGGCGAAGCCGCACACCCGCTCGTAGGCCGCGAGACGGGCGAGGTCGACGCGCAGGCCGGGCAGGACGAGCCGGGTGCGCGGGAAGTCGGCGGCCGGGCGGGGGCGTTTGAAGGGGGAGCGCAGGGCGCCGCGGGCGAGCAGAGGGGGCAGCGCGGGGAGCCGGGTGAGGACGGTGGCCACTACGCCCCCAGCAGGCTCTGGCCGCAGACCCGTACGACCTGCCCGTTGACCGCGCCGGAGGCGGGGTGGGCGAACCAGGCGGTGGTCTCGGCGACGTCGACGGGCAGTCCGCCCTGGGCGAGGGAGTTCATCCGGCGGCCCGCCTCCCGGATGAGGAGGGGGACGGCCGCGGTCATCTTCGTCTCGATGAACCCGGGTGCGACCGCGTTGACCGTCACCCCGTGCTCGGCGAGCGTGTGCGGTGCGAGGGCGCGGACGAGACCGGCGATCCCCGCCTTGCTCGCGCCGTAGTTCGTCTGTCCCGCGTTGCCCGCCAGGCCCGCGATCGAGGCCGTCGCGACGATCCGGCCGCCCTGCTTCAGCGTCCCCGCCGCCAGCAGCGCGTCCGTGGTGCGCAGCACGCTCGCGAGGTTCACCTCCAGTACCGAACTCCACCGCTCGGCGGGCATGTTGACGAGCCGCCGGTCGCGCGTGATCCCCGCGTTGTGGATGAGCGCGTCCAGCCCGTCGGGCAGCGCGTCGGCGATCCGCTCGCCCGCGTCGGCGGCCGTGATGTCGAGGGCGAGGGCGGTGCCCCCGAGCCGCTCGGCGACCTTCCGCGCCGCCTCTTCGGCGGCCGGCACGTCCAGGACGACGACATGCGCCCCGTCCCGGGCCAGCGTCTCGGCGACCGCCTCGCCGATCCCGCGCGCGCCGCCGGTGACCAGGGCGGTGCGGCCGGCGAGGGGGCGGTCCCAGTCGTCGGGGGCGAGGGACTGCTGGTCGCCCACCTCGATCACCTGGCCGCTGACGTATGCCGACGCGGGGGAGAGCAGGAAGCGCAGGGTCGACTCGGCGGCGAGCGCGTCGGTCAGCCGGACCAGGTTCACCGTCCGGCCGCGGCCGATCTCCTTGCCGAGCGAGCGGGTGAAGCCCTCCAGGGCCTGCTGGGCGGCGGACTGGTGGTGGTCGGCGGGGTCGAGCGGGGCACCGAGCACGACGACCCGTCCGCTCGCGCCGACCGACCGGACGACGGGGTGCAGGGCGGCATGCACCTCGGCGAGTCCGTCCACGTCCCGTACGCCGGTGGCGTCGAGGAGGACGGCGGCGGGCCGCTCGGCGGTACCGGTCAGGGAGAGTCCCGTAGCGGTGAGGTCGAGGTCGGACTTGCCGGCGGTGAGGTGGAGCAGGGCGCCGTCGAGCGTCGGCCGTCCGGGGGACCGGCGTATGAGGGGCGCGGGTTGTGGCAGTCCCAGCCGGCGGCTCAGGAAACGGCCGGGCGCGGTACCGGTGAAGCTCAGATAACGGTCGGCCATGTCCAACTCCCAGCTGGGTCTGCTTCTTACTCTGGAGTAAGGTTACCGGAGGTAAGCCTACGTCAAAGGTGAGGAGCAGGTCGAGATGACCCCACAGGAATCGCGCGTGGAGCCGCCGGCGAAACCGGCCGTGGAGCCGTCCCGGAAGCCGTTCCCGAAGCCGCCCGCCGTACGGCGCGTCGCGGTCGTCGCCGGTACCCGCATCCCCTTCGCCCGCTCCGACGGGCCGTACGCCACCGCCTCCAACCAGGAGCTGCTGACGGCCGCGCTCGACGGCCTGGTCGAACGGCACGGGCTCGACGGGCCGGGCGCGGTGGGGGAGTTCGTCGCCGGGGCCGTCCTCAAGCACAGCCGCGACTTCAACCTCGCCCGCGAGACGCTCCTCGGCTCGAAGCTGGACGCGCGGACACCGGCGTACGACATCCAGCAGGCCTGCGGCACCGGTCTCCAGGCCGTCGTCGCCGCCGCCAACAAGATCGCCCTCGGCCAGACCGAGTCGGCGATCGCGGGCGGCGCGGACACGGCCAGCGACGCACCGCTCGCGCTGAATGACGGGCTGCGGCGGCTGCTCCTTGAGGTGCGGAGGGCGAAGTCCCTCTCGGGCCGGGCGAAGGCGCTGGCCCGGCTGCGCCCCGGCCAGCTGGTCCCCGAGATCCCGCGCAACGCCGAACCGCGCACAGGCCTGTCCATGGGCGAGCACGCGGCGGTCACCGCCCGCACCTGGGGCATCCCGCGCGAGGCCCAGGACGACCTGGCCGCGGCGAGCCACCAGCGGCTGGCCGCCGCCTACGAACGCGGCTTCTTCGAGGACCTGGTCGTCCCCTTCCGGGGCCTGGCCCGCGACCAGAACCTGCGCCCCGGCTCGACCGTGGAGAAACTCGCCGCCCTGAAGCCGGTGTTCGGCCTCGACGGCCCCGACCCGACGATGACCGCGGGCAATTCGACTCCGCTGACCGACGGGGCGGCGGTCGTCCTCCTCGCGAGCGAGGACTGGGCCGAGCGGCGCGGTCTGGAGCCGCTGGCGTATCTCACCGCGTACGAGAGCGCGGCCGTGGACTTCGTGGCGGGGGATGTGGCGGGCGGCGAGGACGGACTGCTGATGGCCCCCGCCTACGCCGTCCCGCGCATGCTGGAGCGGGCCGGACTCGGCCTGGAGGACTTCGAACTCCTCGAAGTCCACGAGGCGTTCGCCTCCCAGGTGCTGGCCACCCTGGCCGCCTGGGAGAAGCGGGGACTCGCCCCGGTGGACCGCGCCCGGCTGAACGTCGTCGGATCGTCGCTGGCGACCGGGCACCCCTTCGCGGCCACCGGCGCGCGGATCGTGGCCACCCTGGCCAAGTCGCTTGCAGAGCGCGGTGGTTCGGGGCGGGGACTGATCTCCGTGTGCGCGGCGGGCGGACAGGGAGTGACGGCGGTACTGGAACGGCCGTGAGCGTAGTGAGCGGGGCGCGCCGGATAGGAAGGCGAACCCCCCTCACGTAACCTCCGAGGTTGCACAGGCCCGGCCCCGTACCCTCTCCGAACCCGCACCAACTTTCCACCGGGGCCTCGTAGGATCACCGTCCTAACCTGCGGTAACACGCCAGTTGTACACCGCTGGTGAACGCCCGGGTACGCACCGCGCGTACCACATGCAGCAGAGCGGAAACCTGCTGTACGCCTCTGGAGCTGCCCATGTCCCTCTCCTACACCTCCGGTCACGACTACGACGGTGCGCCCGTGCTCGTGGAACCGGAGATCCGTCGCCTGGACGGAGAGGTCCGGGAAGTGTCCGTGCCCCCGATCGTCCCCTCCGTGACCCACGGCTCGCTCGCCGACCTGCCCTTCGACAACGCGGAGGCGGCCCCCACGGACCGGGTGCTCAGCCGCCGTGACGCGGAGGGCGGTTGGACGGATGTGACGGCGGCCGAGTTCGCCGCCGAAGTGCTCGCCCTGGCGAAGGGCATGATCTCGGAGGGGCTGGTACCGGGCGACCGGATCGCGATCATGGCGCGGACGACGTACGAGTGGACACTCCTCGACTTCGCCGCCTGGGCCGCCGGTCTGGTCACCGTCCCCATCTACCCGACCTCCTCGCTCTTCCAGACCCGGTGGATCCTCCAGGACTCGGGCGCGGTGACCCTGGTGACGGAGACGGCCGCCCAGGCGGCGGCACTGGGCCCCGAACTCAGCCAGCTCCCCGACCTGCGCCACCTGTGGATCCTGGAGAAGGACCACCTGGAGCGCGTCGCCGAACTGGGCCAGGCGGTCCCCGACCAGGAGATCGGCGTACGGCGTGGGGTGCTGGGGCCGGACACGCTCGCCACCGTCGTCTACACCTCGGGCACCACCGGCCGCCCCAAGGGCTGCGCGCTCACGCACGGTAACTTCCTCGCGGAGGTCGACAACGCGATCGAACTCCTGCACCCCGTCTTCAGAGCGAAGTCCGACGAGGAACTCTGTACGCTCCTCTTCCTTCCCATGTCCCACGTCTTCGGCCGTATGGTCGCCGTCGCCTGCATCCGTGCCCGGGTCCGGCTCGGCCACGCGCCGAGCCTGAATGCGGAGGATCTGCTGGCCGACCTCGGCAGCTTCAAGCCGACGTTCCTGCTGGTCATCCCGTACATGCTGGAGAAGGTCTTCAACAACGCGCGGGCCAAGGCGGAGACCGGCGGCCGGGTCAAGGTCTTCGACCGCGCCACGAACGTGGCCTGCCGCTACGCCGAGGCCACCGAGGCCCGCCAGGCCGGCACCGGCTCAGGACCCGGCGCCGCCCTCAAGGCCGCCCGCACCTTCTACGACCCGCTCGTCTACCGCCGCATCCGCAACGCGATGGGCGGCAGGATCCGCTACCTCATCTCCGGCGGCTCCCCGCTCGGCAGCCGGATCGCCGCGTTCTTCGTCGGCGCGGGCATGGAGATCTTCGAGGGCTACGGCCTCACCGAGTCCACCGGCGCGGCCACCGTCACGCCCCCGCTCCGGCCCCGCCTGGGCACGGTCGGCTGGCCGCTCCCCGGCACCAAGGTCCGGATCGCCGCGGACGGGGAGATACTCCTCAGCGGCGGCCAGGTCTTCCGCAGCTACTGGGACCCGCACGGCGCCGGCCTCATCCCCTCGTCTCCCGACGGCTGGTTCGCCACCGGCGACATCGGCAGCCTCGACGACGAGGGCTATCTGACCATCACGGGCCGCAAGAAGGAGATCCTGATCACGGCGGGCGGCAAGAACGTGGCACCGGCTCCCCTGGAGAACTGGCTCCGCTCCCACCCCCTGATCTCCCAGGCGATGGTCCTCGGCGACACCCGCCCCTACATCTCCGCCCTCATCACCCTCGACATGGACGGCGTCTCCCACTGGCGCCAGATGAACGGCAAACACGCCGTACCGGCGGAACTCCTCGTCGAGGACGAGGAGTTGAAGGCGGTCATCCAGCGAGCCGTCGACGACGCCAACAAACTCGTCTCCCGCCCCGAATCCATCCGCCGCTTCACCATCCTCCCGGTCGACTTCTCCGAGTCGGCCGGCCACCTCACCCCGTCGATGAAGCTCCGCCGGGAAGCGGTGATGAAGGACTTCGCGGGCGAGGTGGAGGGGTTGTACGAGCGTTAGCCCCTAGCGGGCTAGCGGGCGAGGACGAGGAACGCCGACCAGGCGGTGGGGGAGACGGCGAGGTGGGCCGCGTCGGGGGCCTTGGAGTCGCGGATGTGGATGGTGCGGGGGGAGGTGGCGACTTCTAGGCATTCGCCGCCCTCGCCACTGCTGTAACTGGACTTGCGCCAGGCGTAGGCGACTTCGAGGCATTCGCCGCCTTCGCCGCCGCTGTAGCTGGACTTGAACCAGGTGAGTTCGTGGTTGTTCACAGCTGCCCCAGCTTCTTCTCGATCAGGGCCCGGGACTCCGTGGGAGGGAGGGCCATCGCCCGCATGATTCCATAGCGATCGGCGATCTTGCGGACCTCTTGGAGGTCGGTGATCAGCCGGGGGTACCCCTGGACCTCCGTGTATGCCACCTGAGGGTGTTTCTGGGGTGTCAGCAGGTTGAACGCGCCGTCCATGTTGGGGTGCTCCTGAACGCGGGTCGGCATCACCTGGATCTCCACGTTTCGCATGCGGCCGATGTGCAGCAACTGCTTCAACTGCGCCTCGTGGACGCCCTGCCCGCCGATCGGACGGTCCAACACCGCCTCCTCCAGCACATAGCCGCACATCGGAGCGGGCCACCTGTCGAAGACCTGCTGCCGCGCCAGCCGGTCGGTCACGCGTTTCTCGATGGTCTCCTCGTCCAGCAGCGGCCGTCGGCGGGAGAACACTGCCCGCGCGTAGTCCGCGGTCTGCAACAACCCCGGCACGCCCTGATTGGCGTAGAAGTGCAGCTCGACAGCCTCTGCCTCCAACGCCGCATAGCTCCGATACCACTCCGGATGCCGTGTCCGGGACCGCGTCATCGCCTCCTCGACGTCCGGGATGACCTCCTTCAACAGGCCCCCGGCATCGAGGAGTTCGTCTGCCTTCTCCAGCACCTCGGGCCGAACGAGCCGTACGCCCCGCTCCATCGCGGAGATGGCGTCGGGGCCGTACCCCACCAGCTGGCCGAACTCCTTCTGGGTCAGCCCCTTCCGTTCGCGCAGGAACTTCACCATCTTGCCCAGCGCGGTGAAGAGCCCGGTCGTGCCCTCCGCCTCCGCCGGGGTCTCCGGTCGCCGCTCGCCCTCGCCCGTCACGCAGCTCACCCGCCTTCCCGCCCTTGGTCACGGCCGACGAGCCGTACACCCACGCCACCGCATCCGTACGGCTACCCAGCGTCGCCAAGTCGCCCCTGGTCAGGGTAGATACAACCGGCCACGCTCAGTCACGTGAACGCCGAAATCTCCACCCTCCCCGAACTGACCCAGCGGCTCAGCGCCACCCCGCGGGGCGCCCGCCTGGCCAGACGGCTCACCGCGCAGCAACTCGCCGAGTGGGGGCACCCGTACGACAGCGAGGTGAGCGACACGGCCCAGCACCTGGTGGCCGAGCTGGCCGCCAACGCCGTCACCCACGGCCGTGTCCCCGGCCGCGACTTCGAACTGCGTCTGCTCCTGCTCCCGGAGAACACGCTGCGTATCGAGGTCAGTGATCCGCGTGGCGACCGCCGACTCCGGTTCGTCACCGAGCCGGAGAGCGAGGGCGGACGCGGGCTCGTCCTGGTGACACTGCTCGCCCGGACGTGGGGCGTCGCGGAGCGGGACGTCGGCAAGACGGTGTGGGCCGAGATCGCTCTCGCGGAGTCATGAGGAAGCGGGGACGTCCCACAGCCGTACCGTGCCCTTCTTGTCGGCCGTGGCCAGGATTCCGCCGTCCTCGCTGAACGCGATGTCCGTGAGAGCGTCGTTCCCGCCCATCACCGGCAGGTGGAACGTGACCGTACCTGTGCTCACGTTCCACAGCAGCCCCAGCGAGGGGTAGCCCGCCATGCCCGATGCCAGCGTCTTGCTGTCCGGACCGAACCGGAGCGGACCCACACCGCTGAGAGTCTTGGCAACCTTGCCCGCGGCGATGTCCCACAGTTGTATGCCGACGCTGTCCGCGTACGCGAAGAGCTTGCTGTCAGGGCTGAACACGCCTCCGGGCCTGAGGGCGCTGCGGGTGGTGATCAGCGCGCCGGTGGCCGTCTTCCACAGCCGGACAGGCTGCTTGTCACCGGCCCACGTGGCGATCACCTTGCCGTCTGGGCTCAGGGCCATGTCGTAGACGGCGAGGTCCTCGCCACCGAGGATTTTGGTGGCCTTCTTCGTGGTCACGTTCCACAGCCGCACCGTGTGGTCCGTGCTCGCGGTGACCAGGGCTCCGTCGGGCGTGAAGGCCATGCTCTCGACGCCGTTGGTGTGGCCGGTGAGGGTGGCGCGGAGGGTGCCGTCGGGGACGTTCCAGACCTGCACCGGCACGTCACGGCCGTCCTCCTTGGCGACGATCGTGCTTGCTGTGGCGAGTGTCTTGCCGTCGGGGCTGAATGCCGTGACGACGTTGCCCCCGCTGGCGTGGATGCTGACGGTCTTGCCCATGGCCACGTTCCGCAGGCGAACCTCGACGCCGTCCGTCGTCAGTTCACCGCCCTGGGTGGCGACGATCTTCCCGTTGGGGCTGAACCCCCTGAGTCTCTGCTTGCTGAGCGTGGCGGCAGGCCTCGTGCCCCCGCTCCACAGCCCTACGGCATGCCCGTCGTCCGTGGCCAGTGTCTTTCCGTCGGAGCTGAACTCGACTTGTGTACCGGCACCCCTGAGGGTCTGGTCAGGGGTGATCAGGTCGGCCGAAGACACGGAGCCGTCCGACGCGAAGTCGGGGCTTCCCTCGCTGTTGGCGAGGACCACCGAGATGATGGTGACCGCCACCGCCAGGGCGATGGCACCGGCCATGACCAGCCTGGCCCGGCGGCTGCGGGGAAGGGCGAGTGACCTCGCGGGCGCCGATCTCGGTGCGGGTGGGGTCGGCCGGTCCGGGGCCGGGCTCGGTCTCGGTGGCGGCGCGGACGGCGACGGGGTGGTCCGCGCGCGGGTTCGTGCCGGTTGCACGGGCGAGGACCGGGGCCGGCGTCGAGGCCGCGGCTCGGCCGCCTGCTCCGGTGCCTGTGCCTGTGTCGGAGGTGGTGCCGGAGCCGGAGCCGGAGCCGGAGATGGAGGTGGTGTGGCCGGCGTCGGTGTGGTCGGCGAGGGCGGTGACGCCGGTCCCTGTTCCCTCGCGTCGGCGCCCGCTTCGGCGCCCGTGTCCGCGTCCGGCCGTACGACGAGCGTCCGCAGCCGCTCGGTCGCCGCCCCCGACACCGTCCTGCTGTCGTCGTCGGTGAGGCGGCGCAGCTCCTCCACGACGGTCGCGCGGACCCGGGCGTTACCGATGCGGTGCAGGTGGGCGAGGCCGTCGAGGGCGCCGAGGCGGTCGTGGGCCAGGGGGCTGCCGAGGGCGTTGCGCAGGTAGGAGGGAAGCGTCCAGTTGATGTTGGTGGCGATGACCGTGCGGCCCTCGACGTTGTCCTGCCTCTTGGGCCGCTGCTGCGGCATCTCCTCGACGACCCGGTCGTGGACGTAGCTGTAGAGCTCGTCGAGGGTGATGTCCCCGTCGCCGTCGAGATCCGCGCTGCCGTTGCGCAGGCCCTCGACGAGGTAGCGGGTGAACACCGACTGCGCCGCGTGACCGAGCGCCCGGTCGCCCTCGAACGAGTACTGCGTCGCGTCCGAGGCGGTCAGCACCGTACGGCCGCGGCCCTGGAAGCGCTCCAGCGCCTGGACCGAGGTGTCTCCCTTGGTGCCCCGGGCCCCGAACGCCCCGCTGTAGCAGCAGTCGAGGATCAGCACCTTCTGCCGGGAGACACAGCCCTCGATCGCCCGGTCGATCTGTTCGGCGGACAGCGCGGTGAACAGCAGGCTGTCGCGCCGGGTGTTGGACATCGCCAGATGGAGCCGGCCTTCCTCGTCCTTGAGGCCGTGGCCCGTGAAGTACAGGAGGGCGAGATCGTCGCTGCGGCGGTCGCGGTAGAAGTCACCGATGGCCTCGCCGACGACGTGGTGCGGTTGGTTGAGGAGGGTGGTCACCTCGAACCCGGCGACGTCGGGGTCCCGCAGTACCGCGGCCAGCGCCTCCGCGTCGTGGGCCGGAGAGGCCAACTGCCGCAGTCCGGCGTCCTGGTACTCGTAGGTGGCGATGAGCAGCGCGAGTCGGCGTCCCATGGTCAACCGCCCGAGTGCCGGCGGATGTACGCCTCGATCAGGGCCTGGCGTTCGGCGTCCGACGCCCGGTCCAGTTCGATCGTGTCGCCGTCGATGGTCACCGACACCCGATGCCGTGCGGAGCTCCTGCCCAGCCAGTCGCGCACCGTGTCGATGAGCGCGGCGAACACCCCGCCGGAGGCGCTCAGCGCCACGACGACGGCGCCGAGGGTGACCGGGTCGGTGCCCTTCGCGCCGGGCGGAGCCGGGACCCCGGCCCTCATGCGGACCGATTCGACGTCCAGGGCGGCGACTTCGGCCCGCAGCCGCCGTACCACCCGCTCGCCCGCTTCCGGATCGAGCTCCGGATCGGGCGTCACGACCAACTCCACATCCACCGAACCGTCGGCCATGTGTCCCCCGATGGCGATTCGTCCCTGAAGCCTGTGATGCACAGTGTGGCGCCGATCGGTCACGAACGGTGGTGAATGACGAGTACTGGTCCCCGAAGGCGAAACACCCGGTTCTCCCTTGGCACAACCATTACCCGGCACGGTGAGTCTCCTCCCCGCCAGACTCAGATCATCGCGGGCCGCCCACGGGTCCCGTGCACCGCAGGAGACGCATGTTCACGCGCACCACCCTCCGCCCGGCGCTCGCCGCGGCCACGGCCGTGTCCCTGACCGGCGGGCTGCTCACGCTCTCCGTGAGCGCCGCGAGCGCGGCCACCCCGGCGAAGTACGCCGACGACTTCAACGGCGACGGCTACCGCGACTTCGCCACCCACAACTTCAGCGACGGAGTCGTCGTGACGTACGGGACGGCCACCGGCCCCGGTACCACCACGAAGACGTTCACGCAGTCCACCGCGGGCATCCCGGGAACGGCCGGTGACGCGGGCGGCTACGCCGACGGGTTCGGCGAGGACCTCGCCGCCGCCGACCTCAACCGCGACGGATACGCCGACCTCGCTGTCGCCGACCGCACCGAGAAGGCCGGCGGCAAGGTCTCCTCGGGAGCGGTCACCATCCTGTGGGGCTCGAGGACCGGCCTCTCCGGCACCGGCGCCGTCCGCCTCAAGGTCACCGCCGACTCCCACCAGGGCTTCGGCAACGAGATCGAGACCGGCGACTTCAACGGCGACGGCAAGGCCGACCTGGCCGTCGCCACCGGCGCCGACACCGTGTACATCTACCGCGGCGGCTTCGCCAAGTCCGGTGCGACGGGCAAGGTCACCCAGCACAGCCCGAGCATCAGCAGCAGCTACGTCATCGAGGTCACCGGCCTGGTCGCCGGCAAGGTCACCAAGGACAAGGCGACCGACCTCCACGTCCTCGGCGCGGGCTTCCACCACGACAAGCAGACCCAGGACGCCTGGTTCCTGCGCGGCGGCTCCACCGTCAAGTCCGGCAAGGCCACGGTCATCAACAGCTCGGCCCCCGCCTACGACCCGACCGGAGTCGTCGCCGACTTCGACAAGGACGGCTACGGCGACCTCGCGGTCAGCGACACCGCGTACCGCGCCGGCGCCGGTTCCGTGGTCGTCTGGCGCGGCGGCAGCACCGGGCCGACCACCAAGTACCGTCTCTCCCAGGCGACTTCGGGCGTGGCCACGGCCGCCACGAAGAACGACACCTTCGGCTCCGACCTCTCCGCCGGCGACACCGACGGCGACGGCTACCCGGACCTCGCGGTCGGCGTGCGCGAGGAGAAGATCGGCTCCGTGAAGTACGCGGGCGGCGTCCACGTCCTGCGCGGCGGCAGGTCCGGCCTCACCGGCACGCACTCCCAGTGGTTCAGCCGCGCGACGGCGGGCGTGCCCGGCGACCCCACCGAGGCCGAGCTGTTCGGCCTCTTCGTCCGCCTGCGCGACATCGACCGCGACGGGGACAAGGACCTGCTGGTGTCGAGCACGTACTACAGCCCGAGCCTGTTGCTGCACGGCACGAAGTCCGGCATCACCGCGACGGGCGCCCAGAAGCTGAACGTGGTCGCGGAGCTCCCGCAGTAACCCACCGGCGGTGACCCACCGGCGGTCATCCACCCGCGCCGACGCCCGGGCCTTCGACGGCACGGCACTTGACTTCTCAAGACCCCCGCGCCACATTCCCGTCCCCTTTATCCGTTCCGGGTGGGCTGGAGTGGCCATGACGACGAGCGCGAACACCGCACGGCAAACCGGATTCCCCTCCCGAAGACGGGTGTTGGCGACGAGCGCCGGACTCGCCGTCGCAGCCGGCGTCCAACAGGCGGCAAGCGCGGCCGACCTGACGCCCCTCGGGACGTACGACGTCGTCGTCATCGGGTCGGGTGCGGCCGGGATGACCGCCGCGCTGACCGCCGCCCGCCAGGGCCTGACCTGCGTCGTCCTCGAAAAGGCGGCCACCTTCGGCGGCTCCGCCGCCCGGTCCGGCGCCGGGGTCTGGGTCCCCAACAACCCCGTCATCCTCGCCGCCGGCGTCCCCGACACTCCCGCGAAGGCCGCCGCCTACCTCGCCGCGGTCGTGGGATCGGACGTCCCCGCCGCCCGGCAGCAGGCGTTCCTGGCCCACGGTCCCGCCATGATCTCCTTCGTCATGGCGAACAGCCCGCTCCGCTTCCGCTGGATGCAGGGCTACAGCGACTACTACCCCGAGCTCCCCGGCGGTCTCCCGGGCGGCCGTTCCATCGAGCCCGCCCAGCTCGACGGAAACATCCTCGGTGCCGAACTCGCCCGGTTGAACCCGCCGTATCTCGAAGTCCCCGACGGAATGGTCGTGTTCAGCGCCGACTACAAGTGGCTCGCCCTGACCGCCGTGAGCGCGAAGGGTCTCGCCGTCGCCACCGAGTGCCTGGCGCGGGGGACCCGGGCGGCCCTGCTCGGGCAGAAGCCGCTCACGATGGGGCAGGCGCTCGCCGCCGCGTTGCGCAAAGGCCTGCTGGACGCGGGCGTCCCGGTGTGGCTCGACACCCCGCTCACCGAGCTGTACTCCGAGGGCGGTGCCGTCGCCGGGGCGGTGGTCACGAAGGGTGGCGTCCCCGGCCTCGTCCGCGCCCGCCGTGCGGTCGTCGTCGGCTCCGGCGGCTTCGAGCACAACGCCGCCATGCGCGCGCAGTACCAGCGGCAGCCGATCGGCACCGAGTGGACCGTCGGCGCCAAGGAGAACACCGGCGACGGGATCCGCGCGGGGCAGCGGCTCGGCGCCGCCCTCGCCCTCATGGACGACGCCTGGTGGGGGCCGGCGATCCCCGCCCCCGGCGATCCGTACTTCTGCCTCGCCGAACGCACCCTCCCCGGCGGGCTCATGATCAACGCGGCGGGCAGCCGCTTCGTCAACGAGGCCGCCCCCTACGGCGACGTCGTCCACACGATGTACGAGCGCCACCCCACCGACCCGGACATCCCGGCCTGGCTGATCGTCGACCAGAACTACCGCAACCGGTACCTCTTCAAGGACATCGCCCCGACCCTCGCCCTCCCCGACGCCTGGTACAGCTCCGGGGCGGCCCACAAGGCCTGGACACTCGACGCCCTGGCCACGGCCGTCGGCGTCGCGCCCGCCGCCCTCCGCGCCACCGTCAACCGTTTCAACTCCCTTGCCCTGCAAGGAAAGGACACCGACTTCCACCGTGGCGACAGCGCCTACGACCACTACTACACGGACCCGTCCGTCCTGCCCAACTCCTGCCTCGCACCCCTGTGGCTGGCCCCGTACTACGCCCTCCGTATCGTCCCCGGCGACCTGGGTACGAAGGGCGGGCTGGTGACGGACGCCCGGGCGCGTGTCCTGCGGGCGGACGGCTCCGTCATCCCCGGCCTGTACGCCGCCGGGAACGCCAGCGCCGCCGTCATGGGCCACAGTTACGCGGGCGCGGGCTCGACGATCGGCCCGGCGATGACCTTCGGGTACATCGCGGCCCGGGACATCGCCGGGGTGTTGTAGGACCACGGACCACGGGATCACGGACTCCCGTGCTGTGCGGGGAGCGCCCGGAGCCACGGAAGCGGTCGGTGCGTTCGCCGGTCGCCAGGAGGGGGTGAGCAGGGCGAGTCCGAGATCCGGCCCCTGCTCCAGGGAGCCCTCCGGACAGGCGTCCCCCGCCCGCCCGCTCTCCCGCCGCGACCGTCGCGGTGGGAGAGCGGGCGGAGCGCCGGGCCCACTGCCGGGCGGTGTCGTGCACGGCGACCTCGGGTACGACGGCGTCGACCCTCGCCCCGCACGACGCCGACCTCATGGCCGATGCCCCCGACGACGGCGACGAGGTCCGCCGGGACGTCGGCGTCCGAGGGTCAACTGGCCTCGGGCTTGCGGGCGATGAGGAACGCCTGCTGCGTCGGATCCTCCCGGTCCGGTTCGCGCACGGTCCGCGAGACGAGCGCGAACCCGGCCGCCCGAAGCAGCCCGGCGATCTGCTCCGGCTGCCTCCGCAGGAAGGTCAGCGCCACCGGGTGACCCCAGGGCCGGTCGTGGTGCCGGTCCTCGTCACCGGCCTGGAAGGCGAGGAGGAGGTGGCCGCCGGGGGCCAGGACCCGGAGGAACCCGGCGAAGAGGTCGGGCAGCCGCTCCACCGGGGTGTGGATGGACGAGTACCAGGACACGACCCCCGCGAGCGCCCCGTCGGGAAGATCCAGCTCCAGCATCGAGCCCTGCTCGAACCGCAGCTCCGGGTTCTCGCGGCGGGCGATCGCCAGCATCGACTCCGACAGGTCGAGACCGGACACACGGAGGCCGAGCGAGGCGAGGTGGGCGGTCACCCGGCCCGGCCCACAGCCCAGGTCGGCCACCTCACCGTGCTCCCCGACGAGCTCGGCGAACCCGGCGAGCACGGCCCGGTCCAGCGGCTGCCGCGCGAGCGGGTCCGGGAGGAGGGTGGCGTAGTCCTCGGCGACGGCGTCGTAGAAGGTGCGCGTGGTGGTCACGAAGTCGGTGCCGGTGCCGGCGTCTGTGTCTGTCATGGGCGGGGACCCTAGCGGTCGCCACTGACAGCGGACCGGCCCTGCCCGACCCCGCCCGGTCCCGCGGGAAAAAGGCAGGAGCCCCGTCGCCTTGCGGCTGGGGCTCCTTGGGTGGTGCTGTTCATTCCGGATCAGAGCTTTGGGCTCATGAACTCAGACAGGCGTGACGTTCTCCGCCTGCGGGCCCTTCGGACCCTGGGTCACGTCGAAGGAGACCTGCTGGTTCTCCTCCAGCGAGCGGAAGCCGCTCGCATTGATCGCGGAGTAGTGGACGAAGACGTCGGGGCCGCCGCCTTCTTGGGCGATGAAGCCAAAGCCCTTTTCGGCGTTGAACCACTTCACGGTTCCGGTAGCCATAAGCCCTCCCTGGGCCCAAAGGGTTGCCCTGCTCCAGAACCCTGCAAGTGTGAAAACAAAATGCCGCACAACTGCATACGTCTGAAAACGACTAGAGCCCGCGGTCACATGCTCCGCAGGCTCTGTACTGCAAGGGAAACCAAACTGCAACTTGCGGCGAGCCTAGCACGCAGGCAGCCGAAAGCAATAGAGGCCAAGATCACGTCACTCAGACGTTTGAAGATCACAAAGGGGTTGACTTCGGGGTCGGAGTCTGGAGCCTACTCCAATGGGTCTAGTCTCGCGATGTGGACATTTCTCGCACCCGGCCGCGCGTCGGCCACATCCAGTTCCTCAACTGCCTGCCCCTCTACTGGGGGCTCGCGAGAACCGGCACGCTGCTCGACTTCGAACTGACCAAGGACACTCCGGAGAAGCTGAGCGAGCGGCTGGTGCGGGGGGACCTCGACATCGGGCCCATCACGCTGGTCGAGTTCCTCAAGAACGCGGACGATCTGGTCGCCTTCCCCGACATCGCGGTCGGCTGCGACGGCCCGGTGATGTCCTGCGTGATCGTCTCGAAGGTCCCGCTGGACGAGCTGGACGGCGCCCGCGTCGCCCTCGGCTCGACCTCGCGGACCTCCGTACGCCTGGCGCAGCTCCTGCTGTCCGACCGCTACGGCGTCCGGCCCGACTACTACACCTGCCCGCCCGACCTCAGCCTGATGATGCAGGAGGCCGAGGCCGCCGTCCTCATCGGGGACGCGGCGCTGCGGGCCAACCTGCTGGACGGGCCGAGGTTCGGCCTTGAGGTCCACGACCTGGGCGCGCTGTGGAAGGAGTGGACCGGGCTGCCGTTCGTGTTCGCGGTGTGGGCGGCCCGGCGGGACTACCTGGAGCGCGAGCCCGCCATCACCCGCCAGGTCCACGAGGCCTTCCTCGCCTCCCGCAACCTCTCCCTAGAGGAGGTCGGCAAGGTCGCCGAGCAGGCGGCCCGCTGGGAGGCCTTCGACGAGGAGGTCCTGGAGCGCTACTTCACCACCCTCGACTTCCGCTTCGGCGGCCCGCAGCTCGCCGCGGTCGCGGAGTTCGCCCGCCGGGTCGGCCCGACGACCGGCTTCCCCGCGGAGGTGAAGGTCGATCTGCTCCAGCCCTGAGGCCCGGACGGCCCGGGCGACTAGGCTGCTGCCGACTTGAGGCGTACGGGGGAGGAGCGACGCCATGCAGCCGCTCGGAGTCGACGAACCCACCGTCGTGGGGCCCTACCGGCTGCTCGGCCGGCTCGGCTCCGGCGGGATGGGCCGGGTCTACCTCGGCCGCAGCGCCGGGGGCCGCACGGTCGCGGTGAAGATCGTGCACCCGCACTTCGCGCTGGACGAGGAGTTCCGCGCCCGCTTCCGCCGCGAGGTCGACGCGGCACGCCGGGTCGGCGGCGCCTGGACCGCGCCGGTCCTGGACGCGGACCCGCAGGCCGCGGTGCCGTGGGTGGCCACCGCCTACGTGGCCGGGCCCTCGCTGTCGGCGGCGGTCGCGGACGCCGGCGCACTGCCCGCCCCCTCGGTACGAGCGCTGGGCGCGGGGCTCGCCGAGGCGCTGACGGCCGTACACGCACTGGGCCTGGTGCACCGGGACGTGAAGCCGTCGAACGTGCTGCTGACGCTGGACGGCCCTCTCCTGATCGACTTCGGTATCGCCCGAGCCACCGACGGGACCGCCTCCCTGACCTCCAGCGGAGTCTCCATCGGCTCGCCCGGCTACATGTCGCCCGAGCAGATCCTCGGCCAGGGGGCCACCGGACCGGCGGACGTCTTCTCGCTGGGCGCGGTCCTCGCGTACGCGGCGACCGGCGAGGCGCCCTTCCGCGGCGACTCCTCGGCGGCCCTGCTCTACCG
The DNA here is from genome assembly GCF_055578825.1 of Streptomyces sp. NPDC032822. Taxonomy (NCBI): domain Bacteria; kingdom Bacillati; phylum Actinomycetota; class Actinomycetes; order Kitasatosporales; family Streptomycetaceae; genus Streptomyces; species Streptomyces sp. NPDC032822. The sequence goes on from NZ_JBVIOL010000010.1 coordinate 65,376, forward strand.
GGTGGTCCACGAGCAGCCCGAACTCGGCTCCCTGGACGGTGACATGCGGTCGCTCGTCGAGGCCTGTCTGTCCAAGGACCCCGCCGACCGGCCGACGCCCGCGGAAGTGGCCCGGCGGCTCGCTCCGGAAGGGGCCGCGCGACTGGTGGCGGGCGGCTGGCTGCCGGGCGCGCTGGTGGAACAGGTGAGCCGGTCGGCCGTACGGCTGCTGAACCTGGAGACCGCGCAGGACGTGACGTCCGGGCCGGTGGACTTCAGCCGGACCTCGGAGGCGGCGGTGGTCGAGGGATCGGTGGGGCCCGCCGCACCCTCCTCGCCCGCCGTCCCGGCCGGGGTGTTCGGGCCGCCGCCGGTCATGGCCTCCATGGACACACCGGCGCGGGAGGCCGGGGCCGTCCCCGAACCCCGTGACGCGTCCGGCACCACGCCCTCCGATCGCGGCCCCGGCAAACTCTCCGTCTCGATCTCCGCCACGGCGGCCCCCGCGCCCACCGGCCGGGGACGCCGGCTCAGCTGCACGGTGGCCCTCGCGGTCGCGGGCGCGCTGGCGGCGGTGACCGTCGGGTCGGTGCTGGTGTTCGACCTGATGCCGGATCGCGGCGGCGGCTCCGACGCCGCCGGCGACTCGGACAGCGGCTCCCACTCCCCGGCGCCGAGCGCGAGCGATGCCGCGGGCGCGGTGCCGCGCCGGTACGCCGGTACCTGGGAGGGGCAGGCCGTCGCCCTGGACGGCACGCTCCCCATGGGGACCTTCCGGCTGACCGTCGCACGCGTCGACGTGGGCGAGAAGCTGGGCACGCTCCGCCACACCGATGTGCTCGGCGGCGTCTGCGACGACGTCCTGACCCTGAAGAAGGTGACGGCGAAGCAGATCGTGGCGAGTGCCGTCGGCGCCGAGTCCAACCGGGGCGTGTGCAGCCAGGCCGCCCACACGGTCCGCATCACGCCGGTCGGCGACGACCTCCGGTACGACTCGGACAGCACGGACTCCGGGCGACCGCGGGCACGGCTGTCGAAGGTCACGACCGGATGACCGCTCTGCTGATCGCCGTCGCCTCCCTGTGGGGAGCGGTGGCGGGGGCGCTGGTCCCGCGGGCCGCCCACCGGTTCTCGGTGCCCGCGCAGGAGGCGTGGCGGGAGACGTGCCCCGGGGGGCATCCGATCCGGGGCTGGGTGGGAAGGGCGCGCTGCGGGACGTGTGCCGACGACGGTACGGACCAGGTCGGTGGCGCCCGTCGCGGTGGCGCGTACGGCCCCCGCGTACTCCCCGTCGCCCTCGCCACCGCGGTCCTCTGCGCGGGTCTCGCCGCCGCCACCGACACCCGGCCCGAGCTCGCCGTCTGGCTGCTGCTCGCGCCCGTCGGAGTGCTCCTGGCCCTCGTAGACCTGCGGGTCAAACGGTTGCCCGACGTGCTGACCCTGCCGCTCGCGGGCGCCGCCCTGCTGCTGCTCGGGCTGGTCGCGCTGCTGCCCGAGCACGTCGGGAACTGGCCGTCGGCGGTGCTGGGCGCGCTCGCGCTCGGCACCGGCTACCTCGTGTTGTGGCTGGTCAACCCCGCGGGCATGGGCCTTGGCGACGTGAAACTGGCGCTCGGCGTCGGGGCGGTGCTCGGCTGGTACGGCTGGGGGACCCTGCTGCTGGGGACCCTCGCCGGGTTCCTGCTGGGGGCGCTGTACGGCGGTGCGCTCGTGGTGGCGCGGCGGGCCGGGCGCAGGACGACCATCGCGTTCGGGCCGTTCCTGATCGCGGGCGCGTACCTGGGGCTGCTGGTCGGCGCCTACGCGGCCTGAGGGCCGACGGGGAAACCGCCTGGCGTAGGCTGGTTCAGTCCGTCCACCTTGACGAAAGGGACGCCCCCGGTGACCGAGCAGGCCGACCTCACGTCTATTGATGTCACAGCCGTCCTCGACCGTGCCGCCGAAGGTGGGCGCATCACCCCGGAGGAAGCGCTCGTCCTCTACCGCGACGCCCCGCTGCACGCGCTGGGCTCCGCCGCGGACACCGTACGGCGGCGGCGGTACGCGGGGACCGAGCACATCGCGACGTACATCATCGAGCGCAACATCAACTACACGAACGTGTGCGTCACGGCGTGCAGGTTCTGCGCCTTCTACGCGGCCCCCAAGGACGAGGCCAAGGGCTGGACCCGCGACCTCGACGACATCCTGCGCCGGTGCGCGGAGACCGTCGAACTCGGCGGTACGCAGATCATGTTCCAGGGCGGCCACCACCCGGACTACGGCGTCGAGTACTACGAGAAGCACTTCTCCGCCATCAAGCAGGCCTTCCCGCAGCTGGTGATCCACTCGCTGGGGGCGTCCGAGGTCGAGCACATGGCCCGGATCTCCAAGGTGAGCGTCGAGGAGGCCATCTCGCGGATCCACGCGGCCGGGCTCGACTCCTTCGCCGGCGCCGGTGCCGAGCTGCTGCCCGCCCGCCCCCGCAAGGCCATCGCCCCGCTCAAGGAGTCCGGCGAGCGCTGGCTGGAGATCATGGAGGCGGCGCACGGCCTGGGCGTCGAGTCCACCTCCACCATGCTCATGGGCACCGGCGAGACCAACGCCGAGCGCATCGAGCACCTGCGGATGATCCGTGACGTACAGGACCGCACCGGCGGCTTCCGCGCCTTCATCCCGTACACCTACCAGCCCGAGAACAACCATCTGAAGGGCCGTACGCAGGCCACGCTCTTCGAGTACCTGCGGATGATCGCCATCGCCCGGCTGTTCATGGACAACATCGCCCACATCCAGGGCTCCTGGCTCACCACCGGCAAGGAGGTCGGCCAGCTGTCGCTGCACTACGGCGCGGACGACCTCGGCTCGATCATGCTGGAGGAGAACGTCGTCTCCTCCGCCGGGGCCAAGCACCGCTCCAACCGCATGGAGATCATCGACCTGATCCGCAAGGCGGGACGCGTCCCGGCCCAGCGGGCCACGACGTACGAGCACCTCGTCGTCCACGACGACCCGGCGAACGACCCCGTCGACGAGCGGGTCATGTCCCACATCTCGTCCACGGCGATCGAGGGCGGCACGGCTCACCCGGAGCTGAAGCTGCTGAACGCCAACTAGCGTTCCCGTGCTCACGATTCACGCCGCGGACGAGGTGCGGCGCGGCTGGGACGCTCCGGAGCCGGAGTCCGTCGAGGACGGCGCCGTCGCCGTCGAGGGGTCCCGGGTCGCGGCGGTCGGGCCGCTCGCCGAGCTGGCGGACCGCTTCCCGGGGGCCAGGATCCGCCGCTGGCCCGGCACACTCGGCCCCGCCCTCGTCCACGAGGGACCGCTCCCGGACGCGCCCAGCCCGCGGGAACGCGTCCACGCCGTGCTGAAACTGGGTGCGGTGGCGGTGCTGGAGGAGTACGTCGACTCCGCCGGGCTCCGGGCGGCGGCCGAGCGCAACGACCTGGTCGTGCTCCCGCGCCCGCGCCCCGCCGCCCTCGTCGAGGCCGGCCGCGCCGACCTCGCCGTCTTCGACGGGACCGGGGCGTGTATCGCGACGGTGTGCGCGGGACGCCTGGTGCACAGGCGGCGTTAGCCCGCCCGGTTCACCCGGCGGGTCGGGCTCACTCGGCGAAGGCCTCCGCGAACGCCCCCGCACTCTGCTCCACCCCGCTGCAGTCGGTCGCCGCGTCGTCGTTGGCGGTCCCGCTCTCGCACTGCTGGTCGCGGAAGGTCGACCACATCGACACCCACGCGATCTCCTTCTCCTCCGCGAACGCCCGCACCTGGGCCGCGTCGGAGAGCGTGAACGTCTCGTTGTCCACGTCGTTGACGCCGATCATCGAGGTCAGCGCCATGCCCCGCCAGGCAGCCGCGTCCGACAGCCCGAACATGTCCTTCATCTGGGCGTGCGTGGCCTTCGCTGAGGTGAGCGCGTAGTCGCCCATGTCCTCGTCGTACGACTCGGCGTAGTTCATCGTCATGATGTTGACGGTGGAGACCTGTACGTCGTGCTCGTTGGCCGACGCGAGGAGGGCCAGGCTGTCGGCGTCGAGGCCGGACGGCATGACCGGGAGCGTGAAGGAGACCTGGAGCTCGGAGCGCTCCTCCTGGAGGGCGGCGATGGCCTCGGACCGCAGGTCGACCGAGTCGGAGTCGGTGAGTTCGGTGCCCTCGATGTCGAAGTCGGCCTGGGTGGAGCCGGCCGCGTCCAGCGCCTTGCCGTACGCCTTCGCCAGCGCGGACGCGCTGTCACAGGTCGCCGCGAGTTCGTCGCCGGAGGCGCCGCCGAAGGAGACACGGACCGTGCCGCCGTCCTCCTTGAGCCGCGCGATGCGGGACTTCACCGCGGAGTCGCCGATGGCCGTCGTCCCGTTCCACTCCGGCGTGCAGTCGCTGCCGCCGGAGATCACGAAGGCCAGGTTGTACGTCGTGGGGGAGCCCTTGGAGTCGTTGCCGGACGCCTCCGTGGCGCTCACATAGGGGGCGTACGACGTCGTCGACGCGGCCGACGTGGCCTCCGTCGTCGGGGACGCGCTCGACTGCCGCGGCGCGGCGGAGGAGGTGTCCGCGGAGTCGTCGGAATCCGCGGACTCCGCGGAGCACCCCGCGGTGGCCAGGGCAAACAGGCAGGTGAGCCCGGCCGCCGGCTTGAGGAAACTCCGCATTGAGCACGCTCCCGCTCTCGTGATTTCTGTCTCAGGACGGAAACAAAACCCGTTTCCGCATCGGAAATGTCTCACACGGAGCTGAGGTTCGGGCGGACAGCAAGCACACAGACACTCCGCGGGCAGATGTGGTCAAAGGGCGCCGAGCGGGCGCTCAATCCGGGCATTCAACTCCTTTCTCTCCGCTCCGGGTTGCGCAAGGATTCCGGGAATCTCTCAGAGAAAGGACAGCTTTCGCTGTTTCTCATGCTCCTCTCACAAGCAAGTCGGAGTTTGGGCCACATAAAGGGTCCCTAATATCCGGGGAATGCATTCCGAGCCCGCCATCGAAAATCGCGCTGCCGCGCCGGCCGTGCGTGGTCGCCGCCGCAAACGCGGCAATGGGTCCGCCGAGGGTCCCGTGTTCGTTGACAACTCCGGACGCCGGTCCAAGGCACTGCGCCGCATCGGCATCCTCCTCGGCGTCGTGTGCCTCGGGTACGCGGTCGTGCTGGGCATGGCCTTCATGGGCATCGGCACCTCGATCAGCCCGTCGTCACTCGTGCCCTTCGCCGACGGCGGACCCGGGGCCGGGCCCGGCCCCGGGCAGCCGCAGGGCGCCACCCGCACCCCGCCCGTGAAGCCCAGCGGCACCCCGCCCACCGGCGTCGCCACCGGCGAGCCGCCCAGCTCCGCTCCGACCGCGTCCGCCGCGGCCGCCGACTGACCGGAACGCAGCCACCCCATGACTACGACGACACCCTCACGCGGACGCAGGCGTGCCCCCTCCCGGATCGAACGGGCGGCGGGCAGGGCCTCGGCGCTCCAGAAACCCCGGGTCATCCTCGCCCTGCTGCTCCTGCTCGGCCTGACCAGCATCATGCTGCTCGACGGCTATCTGCGCGCCGAGGTCGGCGGCGACCAGCGGGTGCGCGACGGGGCCAGCGGCAGCAAGGTGCCCGACAAGATCCTCGACGGCGGGCCGATCATCACCTTCCAGGGCGGACGGGCCACGACGACGTCCGTGCCGGACAAGACGATCGCGCTCACCTTCGACGACGGCCCCAACCCGACGTACACGCCCCGGGTCCTGGAGATCCTGGAGAAGTACGACGTCCCCGCCACGTTCTTCCTGGTCGGCTCCATGGTCTCGCGCTACCCGGGCATCGTGAAGGACATGGTCGACCAGGGAAACGAGGTGGGCATCCACACGTTCACCCACGTCGACCTCTCCTACCAGAGCGACGCCCGCATCCGGCGTGAGATGGAGCAGACGCAGCTGGCGCTCGCGGGCGCGGCCGGCATCACCACCACGCTGTTCCGGGCGCCGTACTCCTCGGAGACGGACGCCATCGACAACTACAGCTGGCCCGTCTACAAGGCGCTCGGCGCGGAGGGCTACACCAGCGTCTTCGTCGACACCGACAGCGACGACTGGAAGAAGCCGGGCGTCTCGAAGATCGTCAAGTGGGCCACGCCGTCGAAGAACAAGGGCGCCTCGGTGCTGATGCACGACGCCGGTGGCGACCGCGAGCAGACCATCAAGGCGCTGCCGACGTACATCGAGAAGATGCGGAAGAAGGGGTACACCTTCACCACCATCAGCGGTGTCATCGAGCAGCAGAACGGCGGCGGTGGCACGGGCACGCAGGCGACCGGGAGCGGGGGCGGGACGGGGACTGGGGCCGGGAGCGGGGCCGGTGCTTCGGCGAGCGCGCCGGGGGCGACCGGGACGACGGGGACGAACGGTGGTGAGCAGCCCGGGGGAGCGCCGAACGGGCAGGCAAACGGACAGGCGGGCGGTCAGGTCTCGGCCTCCGACCGGCTGCAGGCCGCGCACCGCGAGGCCACCGGCGCGACCCTCTACGAGGGCAAGGCGCTCATCGTCGCCGTCGCCGTCGCCGAGCTGGCCGTGCCGACGCTCTCGGTCGGGCTGATCGTCGTGGGCGTGGCCGTCATCGGCAGGTTCGGCATGATGCTGGTCCTCGCCCGCCGCCACCACAGACAGCGCAACAAACGGCGGTTCACCTGGGGGCCCACGGTCACCCGCCCGGTGAGCGTGATCGTCCCGGCGTACAACGAGAAGGAGTGCATCGCCAACACCCTCAAGTCGCTGGCGAAGAGCACCCATCCGATCGAGATCATCGTCGTGGACGACGGTTCGACGGACGGCACCTCCGAGATCTCGCTCGAAGCGGCCCGCTCGCTCGGCATGTCGAACGTCCGGGTCATCCGTCAGGAGAACGCGGGCAAGCCCGCTGCCCTCAACAACGGGGTGCGCAACGCCAGTTACGACATCGTCGTGATGATGGACGGCGACACGGTCTTCGAGCCGGACGCCGTGCACCAGCTCGTGCAGCCCTTCGCCGACCCGAAGGTCGGCGCGGTCGCCGGCAACGCCAAGGTCGGCAACCGCGACACGATCATCGGCGCCTGGCAGCACATCGAGTACGTGATGGGCTTCAACCTCGACCGCCGCATGTACGACCTGCTGCGCTGCATGCCCACCATCCCCGGCGCGATCGGCGCGTTCCGCCGCGACGCCGTGCTGGAGGTCGGCGGCATGAGCGAGGACACCCTCGCCGAGGACACCGACATCACCATCGCCATGCACCGCGCGGGCTGGCAGGTCGTCTACCAGGAGCACGCCAAGGCCTGGACGGAGGCGCCCGGTTCGCTGAAGCAGCTGTGGTCGCAGCGCTACCGCTGGTCCTACGGCACGATGCAGGCGCTCTGGAAGCACCGCAAGTCGCTGACGGACAAGGGGCCTTCGGGCCGCTTCGGCCGGGTAGGCATGCCGCTGGTGGTGATCTTCCAGATCGTCACGCCGGTCTTCGCCCCGCTCATCGACGTGTTCACCGTCTACTCGATGATCTTCGTCGACTTCCGGGCGGCACTGCTGGCCTGGCTCGCGGTCCTGGGCGTCCAACTGTTCTGCGCGGCCTACGCCTTCCGGCTCGACCGCGAGAAGTACCGCTACCTGCTGATGATGCCGCTGCAACAGCTGGCCTACCGCCAGATGATGTACCTCGTCCTCATCCACTCCTGCATCACCGCCCTCACCGGCGGCCGACTGCGCTGGCAGAAGCTGAAGCGGACCGGCGAGGTCGGCACCCCGGCAGGGGCGAGCTGATGAGCTGGGGACAGGAGCAGCAGGGGTATCCGCAGAGACAGCCCCAGGCACAGCCTCAGGGATACGGCGACGGGTACGGGCAGCAGCCCGACCAAGGCCAGGGCCAGGGCCAAGGTCAGGGCGGCGGCGACGGATACGGATACGGCAACGGATACGAGGGTTACGGACGGCAGCCGTACGCCCCGCAGCCCTATCCGCAGCAGTCCCATCCGCAACAGCCGTACACGCAACCGTCGTACCCGCAAGAGCCGTATCCGCAGCAGCGGTACCCGCAGCAGTACGTGGACTACGGGCAGGGGGAGCCGGCGCCCGGCGCGACGGCGAGCCTGCTCGTGATGGAGGAGCCGAGGCCGGATCCGGGGCCGGGGGTGGAACCGGGGGCCGAGGCTGCTGTCGGGGCGGAGGAGGAGAAGCCTGCGCCACCGGCGAAGTCGGCCGGCCGCGACCGCTACTTCGACACGCTCCGGGCCGTGGCCCTCGTCCGTGTCGTCACCTACCACACCTTCGGCTGGGCCTGGTGCGGCATGGTCTTCCCGTCCATGGGGATCATGTTCGGCCTGGCCGGCACGCTGATGGCGAAGTCCCTGGAGCGCCCCGCGTACCAGGTGGTGAAGAGCCGGCTCCGGCGGCTCCTGCCCCCGTTCTGGTTCTGGGGCTTCTTCGTGGTCGTCGCGATGCTGGTCCACGACTGGATGCCGGGCTGGCAGATCGTCTTCTGGATCGTGCCGCTCGGCGACCCGCCGGGCAACCAGTGGGGCGTCCAGGCCTGGGAGATCCTCTGGTACCTGCGGACGTACATCTGGTTCGTCCTGCTCTCCCCGGTCCTGCTGTGGCTCTTCCGCAAGGCGCCGGTTCCGGTGCTGCTGCTGACCCTCGTGCCGATCGTGATCCTGAAGTTCGTGTGGTCGGGACCGGACAACCGGCTCGGCAACGCGCTGTGGGACCTGTCGACGTACCTCTTCTGCTGGGTCCTCGGCTTCGCCCACCGCGACGGTGTGCTGCAGCGGCTGAAGCCGTTCCTGGTGGTCGTCCTGTCGCTCGCCGCGATCGGCTTCGGCGGCTGGTACGCCTTCACGCACCAGGCCGAGGCGGGCACCTACGACCTGGACGAGAACCCGCTCGCGCAGACGTACTGGTCGGCCGGGTACGTGATGCTGCTGATGTGGGCCAAGTCGTACTTCCGGATCGACTTCGCGGGCCTGACCCGTTTCCGGCACCTCGACCGGATCGTCACGGTCTTCAACGCGCGCGCGGTGACGATCTACCTCTGGCACGAGATCGCGCTGATCCTGGCCGTCCCGCTGATCGACCGGTTCTGGAACGTGCCGGCCTTCGAGAAGTGGCTGCCGCTGGAGAGCCAGTGGTTCATGTTCGGGATCGGCTGGGTCCTGATCGCGGTGTTCATCCTGCTGTGCGGGTGGGTCGAGGACGTGGCGGGGAAGAAGCGGCCACGGCTCCTCCCGTGACCGGGCGCGGAGGGACGTCCTGCAACAATGGGCCCGTGACCCGCGCCTCCCTGAACAAGCAGCCGCACGAAGTCGCCTCGATGTTCGACGACGTGGCGGAACGGTACGACCTGACGAACGACGTGCTCTCGCTCGGCCAGGACCGGGTGTGGCGCAAGGAGGTCGCCAGGGCCGTCGACGCCCGTCCCGCGCAGAAGATCCTGGACCTGGCCGCCGGTACGGCCACGTCCTCGCTGCCCTTCGCGCAGACCGGTGCCTACGTCGTCCCCTGCGACTTCTCGCTCGGCATGCTCCAGGTCGGCAAGCGGAAGCACGCCTGGTTGCCGTTCACCGCGGGCGACGCGACGAGGCTGCCCTTCAAGGACGACACCTTCGACGCCGTCACCATCTCCTTCGGGCTGCGCAACGTGCAGGACACGGACACCGCGCTGCGCGAGCTGTACCGGGTGACCAAGCCCGGCGGCCGGGTCGTGATCTGCGAGTTCTCGCACCCGACCTGGGCGCCCTTCCGGACCGTCTACACCGAGTACCTGATGCGCGCGCTGCCGCCGGTCGCGCGCGCGGTGTCGTCCAACCCCGACGCCTACGTCTACCTCGCCGAGTCCATCCGCGCCTGGCCCGACCAGCCCGCGCTGGCCGAGCGCCTCCAGAAGGCCGGCTGGTCGAAGGTGGCCTGGCGGAACCTGACGGGTGGGATCGTGTCCCTGCACCGGGGCTTCAAGGCCGAGGAGCGGTAGCGGCGCGGGGTGCCCCGGTGGTCAGCAGGGTGAGCTGAACCCGGCCACGGCGAAGGGATCGCGCGGCTCGTCTAGTTCGCGCTGCATGCCGCCGCCGCCCGGGCGCGGCAGACGCGGCTCGTGCACACCCGCGCCGCCACCGCCCTCACCCTCGCCGAACTCGAACCAGACGGTCACCACGGTCCCGCGCGGCACCTCGGCGCCGGGTGGCGGGTACTGGCGTACGACGTACTCCACGACCGTGCGACGGAAGTCGGGCCGGTCGGGGGCGGCGAGCAGCACGCCGCCCGTATCGGCCGCCTCCCGTGCGTCCACGGCCATCAGACCGACCAGCCTCGGCACACGCACCTCGGGCGATTTGGGTGTTATGCGCACAGATGTCACCCCCAGCGGTACTGGCAGGGTAACTCCGGCGGCACATCACCCGGAAGCGCCAAGTGTCTTTCTGTGACAGTTGGTTACTGTCTGTTATGGAGTGGCGGTCTCGGTCCATCTTGGTCGGCCTCGGTCGGTCCCGGTCGGTTCCGGGCCGGCTCCGGCCGGCTCCCGCTGTCCCCGGCTGTCTCCGGCGATCTTCGGCGGTCAGAGGTCCAGCCGGTAGCAGTGCCCCTCGCGCTGGGACGTCGGCGTCCGGAAGGCCTCGACGAGGCGCATCCCCAGGCGCTGGGTGACCGCGACGGACCGGGTGTTGCGCGCGTCGACCATGGCGACCACGCTCGGCACCCCCGCCGCCCGCACCCGTTCCAGTGTCATCCGCGCGGCCGCCGTGACATACCCCCGGCCCCACTGCTCGCGGCCGAGCCGCCAGCCGATCTCGATCTCGCCCCGCGGCCCCCAGTCCCGCTCCCACGGCTGGGCGCCGGTGAAGCCGATGACCTGCCCGGACTCGTCGAGCACGGTCCACAGGCAGAACCCGCGCTCGGCGTCGTGCCGGCGCTGGCGGGCGGTGAGCTCCTCGTAGACGGACAGCTCCGCGGCCCTGCCGCCCTGGAACTCCATGACGTCCGGGTGGGCGAAGGTCCGATGCCAGGCGACGGCGTCCTCGTCGGTGGGAACACGCAGCCGTACTACGGGGAGAGCTCGGTTCACTGGGCAGCCCTTCAGCCGGGTGATCAATTCTGCTGAATAGACTGCCCATGTTCAGTGCCCGTCGGCACGCAGATTCCGAACTTGGGGAGATCCCGCCGTGACCGAGCCCCTCTCCGAAAACACCGCCGATGTGATCGTCGTCGGCGCGGGGCCAGCCGGCTCCACCACCGCCTACCACCTCGCCAAGGCCGGACTCGACGTACTCCTCCTGGAGAAGACCGAGTTCCCGCGCGAGAAGGTCTGCGGCGACGGACTCACCCCGCGCGCCACCAAGCAGCTCGTCGCCATGGGCATCGACATCTCCGAGGAGGCCGGCTGGCTGCGCAACAAGGGCCTCAGGATCATCGGCGGGGGGATGCGCTTGCAGCTCGACTGGCCGGATCTCGCCTCCTTCCCGGACTACGGCCTCGTCCGCAAACGCGACGACTTCGACGAGCAACTCGCGCACCAGGCACAGAAGGCCGGCGCGCGGCTGTACGAGCGCTGCAACGTGGGCGCCCCGATCATCGACGACCGCACCGGGCGCATCACCGGCGTGCACGCCAAGCTCGGTGACACCGGCGAGAAGCGGGAAGTGACCTTCCACGCCCCGCTGGTCGTCGCCGCGGACGGCAACTCCACCCGCCTCTCCCTCGCGATGGGCCTGCACCGCCGCGAGGACCGCCCGATGGGCGTCGCGGTCCGCACGTACTTCACCTCCCCGCGCCACGAGGACGACTACCTGGAGTCCTGGCTGGAGCTGTGGGACCGCAGGGGCGCCGAGGACCGGCTGCTCCCCGGCTACGGCTGGATCTTCGGCATGGGCGACGGCACCTCCAACGTCGGCCTCGGTGTGCTCAACACCTCCGACTCCTTCAAGGAGCTGGACTGGCGCGAGGTGCTGAAGGCCTGGTGTGCCTCGATGCCCGAGGACTGGGGCTACACCCCGGACAACATGACCGGCCCGATCCGCGGCGCCGCGCTCCCCATGGCCTTCAACCGCCAGCCCCACTACACCAAGGGCCTGCTGCTGGTCGGCGACGCCGGCGGCCTGGTGAACCCCTTCAACGGCGAAGGCATCGCCTACGCCATGGAGTCCGGCCAGATCGCCGCCGACGTCATCGTCCAGGCCCACGCCCGCTCGACCCCCGCGGGACGCGAACTCGCCCTCCAGCGCTACCCGCGCATCCTCAAGGACACCTACGGCGGCTACTACACGCTGGGCCGCGCCTTCGTGAAGCTCATCGGCAACCCGAAGGTCATGAAGATCGCGACCCAGCGCGGGTTGTCCCACCCCCTGCTGATGAAGTTCACGCTCAAGATGCTCGCGAACCTCACGGATCCGACCGGCGGCGACGCGATGGACCGCATCATCAACGGCCTGAGCAAGGTGGCGCCGAAGGCGTGATCAGCCGTTGTCCGATCGGCCGTTGTCGGATCGGCCACTGAACGCGGCTGCTTTGGCGGCCCGGCGTGCGAACACCTCGCTCCGCCGGTCCGCCACCTGCCGCAGCGCGTCCTTCCGCTCCCGCTTGGAGAGCCGGTCCAGATAGACGTGTCCGTTCACGTGGTCCGTCTCGTGGGCGAGGCAGCGGGCGAAATACCCCGTGCCCTCGACGACCAGCGGCTCACCCTCCTTGTCGAGCCCGTGCACGACGGCCCGGTCCGGACGCGGTACGTCCATCGTCGCGCCCGGCACCGACAGGCACCCCTCGTGCTCGTCGAGGAGTCGTCGCCCGGCCGGGGCGAGCGGTTCCAGCACCGGGTTGACGATGTGCCCGACATGCCGGACACCGTCGTCGTCCGGGCAGTCGTAGACGAACAGCCGCAGATCGACGCCGACCTGGTTCGCCGCGAGGCCGGCCCCGTCGGCGAGGTACATCGTCAGGAACATGTCGTCGATCAGCGCGGCGAGATCGGGCCCGAACTCGGTCACGTCCCGGCACGGCTTGTGCAGGACCTCCTCGCCGACCTCGGTGATCCGCCGCACCGACCCACGCCGGGCGTCGGGCGCGAGCGAGGGATACGACGGGACGGGCCTGCCCTGTACGAACACACTCGGCATGACTGTCTCTCCTGTTCTGTACAACTGCTCCGTAGCCACTGCTCCGTACAGCTGCTCTGTACGGAGGTGATGGGTGGAGGTTGTGGGCGGAGGGACATCCGGGTTCCGCCTTCCGGAGCCCCTCCCCACCCTCCGTTGCCCATGACAACAGAACAGGCACAGCGACCCCAGGACCAGACCGGCCACACCCGCAGTCGGTTCCTCGCGGGCGTCGGGGGAGCGGCGGGCACCCTCGCGTGGTGTCCGGCCCACCGCGCGAGCGCCGCGTCCGGCAAGCGCGTCGCTGTGTTCGGCGGCGGTATCTCCGGCTTCAGGGCCGCCCATGAACGCGCCGAACTCCGGGCCCGGCCGTGAAAGACGGTCCGAACGACGCCGGGAAGACGCCCCTCACGGACGCCGACCGGCTCGGCTGGTTCGTGGATCCGGCGGTGACGGGCCCGGGCGAAACCGCGGCCCTTGAGCCTCATCCTGGCGGGCGACCACGTCCGCGCCGATGTGGATCTGGCCGTGATGGAGGGCGGCGACGAATCCGCGCGGCCGACGGTCAACGCGCGCTCCTGGGCGCGGACCGTTCGGACGCCGAGCGCTGTGTGGTCCGGGAGCCGTACCGGCCCCGGAGAGGGAGCCCCTCGGAAGCGCGTGGACGAACTGCGCTACAAGCTGGGCCTGCCCCACACCCTCGTCCTCGGACAGCTGGGCTGCCAGGCAGCCGGACAGGGGAGGCAGGCGGGCAGCGGGTACGACGGAGGGGCCGCTGCCCCCGAGCGGCTGCGGCCCTTCCGTACGACTGCGTGTGTCCTGGGTGCCCTGTGGGTCAGAGCACCCGCACCGCGCCGGTCGGCGGGTCGTACGACATCGGCTTCTCGGCGACGCCGGTGGACGGGTTCTGCGCGCCGACGAACATGCCGTCGCCGACGTACACCCCCACGTGGTAAGCGCTGCCCGCGCTGCCCCAGTACAGGATGTCGCCCGGCTGCAGGTTGCTGAGCGAGACCTGGGTGCCGGCCGTGGACTGGTCCTGGGAGACCCGCGGCAGGCTGACGCCGATCTGGTTGAAGGCGGCCTGGACGAGGCCGGAGCAGTCCCAGGAGTTGGGGCCGGTACCGCCGGAGACGTAGGCGTCGCCGACCTGAGCCTTGACGAAGGCGATGACCGCGGCGGCCGAACCGGTGGCCGTCGAGGTGCTGGTGGACGTGCTGGCGCCCGCGGAGGCGGACAGGGTGGCCCGCTCGGTGCTGCGGGTCGCGCGCTCGGCAGCGGCCTTGCGAGCGGCCTCGTCGGCTGCCTTCTTCTTGGCGGCGGCCGTCTTCTTCGCCTCAGCGAGGTCCGTCTTGGCCTGCTTCGCGGCCTTTGTGGCGGCGGCGTCGCGCTCGGCCTGCAGTTGGTAGTTGGCCGCGGCCTGCTGCATGGCGTCGGCGGACTCGGCGACCTGGGAGTCCAGGTCGGCCGTCAGGGTGGGCAGTTCGAGCGTCTGCGTCACCGGCTCGGCGGCGTTGGCCGCGCCGGACGCACCGGCGACAGCCAGCGTGCTGAGAACGCCACCGGCAACTCCGGCCCGCATCGCGATTTTCGACGCGCTGCGGCGGGGTTTCCGGTGGCTGCGTATGTGAGCGGTGTGGGACATGAGAACAACCGGTATCAGGGGCTCCTCCATACCTTCAAGAAACGTGTGGTGCGCCACAGTTGTTCAATCGACTTCCCGAACGCCGGGCGTGTCGTTCTTTATTGACGCCGTAACGGACATTGCGGACGCAGGCCATCATGCCTGTGATCATGGGCTTTCGCTGTTACGCCCGAATTGCCCGTGACCTACCACCGGTTGGGACCAGTGGCCAACCCCGCTTCTCGGGCACCTCGTGCGGATGTGGCGGAGGTCACGCAACGGTTACGGGTACGGGTGCGTCCGGTATGCGGAATCCGTCGAGCCGCGCTCGTGAATGTGTGCACGCGTCCACACCGTGCACACCGACTCCCTCTGATGTGTGAACGCGATCCTCTATCAAGGGGTGGCGTCCAACTCCAATTTGCATGCAAGAGAAGTCTCTTGATATGGAGACTCCGCCTTCGACCTGCGCCGACGAGCGAAAATGTCACCTCTGGTGATCACTCGGGCGCTTCGCGTACGAAGATCGACGCTCATCCGACTTCATGATCCTTCGTCAGGTGGTGGAGATCACAAAGCTTGTGCAATACCCCGTGTCGCAGATCACAGACCGGCAGGCATAAGATGCGGGTCAGTTGGGCTTGTGACCTGCTTCACATGTTCGCGATCTTCGTCGAGACGTACGGGGGTTGTGGAACGAGTGGGGCGGCTGTGAGCCCGATGTGCCATCGCCAGCAGTCAGTGCCGACTGAGAGGAGCGAGGAGCGGTGAACGCGTATGCGCCCATCCTCGTACTGGGAGCCCTCGGGGCAGGCTTTGCGATCTTCTCCGTGGTCATGGCCACGCTGATCGGTCCGAAGCGGTACAACCGCGCCAAGCTTGAGGCCTACGAGTGCGGAATCGAGCCGACCCCCACGCCGGCCGGCGGCGGGCGCTTCCCCATCAAGTACTACCTGACGGCGATGCTCTTCATCGTCTTCGACATCGAGATCGTCTTCCTCTACCCCTGGGCCGTCACCTTCGACGCCCTGGGTGTTTTCGGGCTCGTGGAGATGTTGCTCTTCGTGCTCACCGTCTTCGTCGCGTACGCGTACGTATGGCGGCGCGGCGGCCTGGAATGGGACTGAGGGGCCTTTAGACATGGGACTCGAAGAAAAGCTGCCGAGCGGATTCCTGCTGACCACCGTCGAGCAGGCCGCGGGCTGGGTGCGCAAGGCGTCCGTCTTCCCTGCCACCTTCGGCCTCGCCTGCTGTGCCATCGAGATGATGACCACCGGCGCCGGCCGCTACGACCTGGCGCGCTTCGGTATGGAGGTCTTCCGCGGCTCACCGCGGCAGGCCGACCTGATGATCGTCGCCGGCCGGGTCAGCCAGAAGATGGCGCCGGTGCTGCGGCAGGTCTACGACCAGATGCCGAACCCGAAGTGGGTGATCTCCATGGGGGTCTGCGCCTCCTCGGGCGGCATGTTCAACAACTACGCGATCGTCCAGGGCGTCGACCACATCGTCCCGGTCGACATCTATCTGCCCGGCTGCCCGCCACGGCCCGAGATGCTGATCGACGCCATCCTCAAGCTTCACCAGAAGATCCAGTCCTCCAAGCTCGGCGTGAACGCCGAGGAGGCGGCCCGGGAGGCGGAGGAAGCGGCGCTCAAGGCCCTGCCGACGATCGAGATGAAGGGGCTGCTGCGGTGAGCGACGCGAACGGCACCAACGGGGCGTCGAACGGGGTGAACCCCGAAAAGGACACAGGCGCCTCCAACCTCCCCGGCCAGCGCGGCGAGGGCGGCGAGGAGATCCGCGTCCAGCGCGGCATGTTCGGCGCCGACAACGGCGGCGACACCTCCGGCTACGGCGGTCTGGTCCGCTCCGTCCGCCTCCCGGGACCCACCAGCCGCCCCTACGGCGGCTGGTACGACGAGGTCGCCGACGAGCTGGAGGGCGCACTGGAGGAACAAGGGCTCCTCCCCGCGAACGCGATCGAGAAGACGATCGTCGACCGCGACGAGCTCACCTTCCACATCGAGCGCGAGCACCTGCTGCGCGTCGCCCGCACCCTGCGGGACGATCCGGCCCTGCGCTTCGAGCTCTGCACCGGCGTCAGCGGAGTCCACTACCCGCACGACAAGGGCCGCGAGCTGCACGCCGTCTACCACCTGCGCTCGATCACCCACAACCGGCTGATCCGCCTGGAGGTCAGCGCTCCGGACACCGACCGGCACATCCCGTCGCTGGTCGCCGTGTACCCGACCAACGACTGGCACGAGCGCGAGACCTACGACTTCTTCGGCATCGTCTTCGACGGTCACCCGGCCCTGACGCGGATCATGATGCCGGACGACTGGCAGGGCCACCCGCAGCGCAAGGACTATCCCCTCGGCGGCATCCCCGTCGAGTACAAGGGCGCCCAGATCCCGGCTCCGGACCAGCGGAGGTCGTACTCGTGAGCACTTCGCACGCCTCCCCCAGGGAGACCACGGAAGGCACCGTCTACACGGTCACCGGCGGCGACTGGGACGAGGTCGTCCAGTCCGCGGCCCGGGCCGACGACGAGCGCATCGTCGTCAACATGGGTCCCCAGCACCCCTCCACCCACGGAGTGCTCCGCCTCATCCTGGAGATCGACGGCGAGACGGTCACCGAGGCCCGCTGCGGCATCGGCTACCTCCACACCGGCATCGAGAAGAACACCGAGTTCCGCACGTGGACGCAGGGCACCACGTTCGTGACGCGCATGGACTACCTGACGTCCTTCTTCAACGAGACCGCCTACTGTCTCGCCGTCGAGAAGCTCCTCGGCGTCGAGGACCAGATCCCCGACCGCGCCACCCTCGTCCGGGTGCTCCTGATGGAGCTGAACCGGCTGTCCTCGCACCTGGTGTGCATCGCCACCGGCGGCATGGAACTCGGCGCCACCACGATCATGATCTACGGATTCCGTGATCGTGAAATGATTCTCGACATCTACGAGCTCATCACGGGCCTGCGGATGAACCACGCGTACATCCGCCCCGGCGGACTCGCCCAGGACCTGCCGCCCGGCGCGGTGGACCACATCCGCGAGTTCGTGAAGAAGATGAAGAAGAACCTCCCGGAGTACGACAAGCTCGCCACCGGGAACCCCATCTTCAAGGCCCGTATGCAGGACGTCGGCTATCTCGACCTGACCGGCTGCATGGCCCTCGGTGCCACCGGCCCGATCCTGCGCTCCACCGGCCTGCCGCACGACCTGCGCAAGGCACAGCCCTACTGCGGCTACGAGACGTTCGACTTCGAGGTCCCCACCGCGGACACCTGTGACTCCTACGGCCGCTTCCTGATCCGGCTGGAGGAGATGCGCCAGTCCCTCAGGATCGTCGAGCAGTGCCTGGACCGGCTGCAGCCCGGACCGGTCATGCTCGCCGACAAGAAGATCGCCTGGCCCGCCCAACTGGCCCTGGGCCCGGACGGCCTGGGCAACTCCCTCGACCACATCAAGAAGATCATGGGCACCTCCATGGAGGCCCTGATCCACCACTTCAAACTGGTCACCGAGGGCTTCCGCGTACCGCCGGGACAGGCGTACGTGGCGGTCGAGTCGCCCAAGGGCGAACTCGGGGTGCACGCCGTCTCCGACGGAGGCACCCGCCCCTACCGGGTCCACTTCCGGGACCCGTCCTTCACCAACCTGCAGGCCATGGCGGCGATGTGCGAAGGCGGCCAGGTCGCCGACGTCATCGTCGCCGTGGCGTCCATCGACCCCGTGATGGGAGGCGTCGACCGGTGACCACCTCTTCTTCGGAGCGGGGCGTCAGCCTGGGCATGCCCGAACTGCCCGCGCCCGCCTACCCGGACGACGTTCGAGCGAGGCTGGAGACGGACGCGCGGGAGATCATCGCCCGCTACCCGGACTCCCGGTCGGCGCTCCTGCCGTTGCTGCATCTCGTGCAGTCGGAGGAGGGCCATGTCACGCGCACCGGGATGCGGTTCTGCGCGGACGTGCTGAACCTGACCACGGCCGAGGTCACCGCGGTCGCCACCTTCTACACCATGTACCGGCGCCGGCCGAGCGGCGACTACCAGGTCGGCGTCTGCACCAACACGCTGTGCGCGGTGATGGGCGGCGACGCGATCTTCGAGTCCCTCCAGGAGCACCTGGGCGTCGGCAACGGCGGGACCACCGAGGACGGCAAGGTCACCCTGGAGCACATCGAGTGCAACGCGGCCTGCGACTTCGCGCCGGTCGTGATGGTCAACTGGGAGTTCTTCGACAACCAGACCCCGGCGAGCGCCAAGGGCCTCGTCGACGACCTGCGCGCGGGACGACCGGTCGAGCCCACGCGCGGGGCGCCGCTGTGCACCTTCAAGGAGACCGCCCGCATCCTGGCCGGCTTCCCCGACGAGCGGCCCGGGGCCGTCGAGGCGAGCGGCGGAGCGGGACCCGCGTCGCTGGTGGGCCTTCGCCTGGCAAGGGGAGAGGCCGCACCCGCGCGCGTGGTCCATCCGCGCGACGGCGGACCGCACGATCAGCCGCAGGACAAGGCGGTGCACCAGCCGTCTCCGACGGAACACCTCAGTTCACACGACGCACCGCAGGACACGTCGGCCTCCGACCCGGCCCACCCGGCAGGTCCCACTGCCGAGGAGGGGGAGTGATGACCTTGGCACCCGAGATCAAAGACACCAGCCCCGAGAAGCTGCTCGCACCCGTGCTGTCGGCCTTCTGGGACGAGGACAAGTCCTGGTCGCTGGACGTCTACCGAAGGCACGAAGGGTACGAGGGACTCCGCAAGGCGCTCGCCATGTCGCCGGACGACCTGATCGCGTACGTCAAGGACTCCGGTCTGCGCGGCCGCGGTGGTGCGGGATTCCCCACGGGAATGAAATGGCAGTTCATTCCCCAGGGGGATGGAAAGCCGCACTATCTAGTTGTCAACGCCGACGAGTCGGAGCCCGGAACGTGCAAGGACATTCCGCTCCTCTTCGCGAACCCGCATAGCCTCATCGAGGGCATTGTCATCGCGTGTTATGCCATCAGGTCTTCGCATGCCTTCATCTATCTGCGTGGTGAAGTCGTCCCTGTGCTGCGGCGGTTGCACGAGGCCGTGCGCGAGGCCTACGAGGCCGGCTACCTCGGCGAGAACGTGCTGGGCAGTGGCCTCGACCTCGAACTCACCGTGCACGCGGGCGCCGGCGCGTACATCTGCGGTGAGGAGACCGCACTGCTCGACTCGCTCGAAGGCCGCCGGGGTCAACCGCGGCTCCGTCCCCCTTTCCCTGCCGTCGCGGGCCTCTACGCGTGCCCGACTGTGGTGAATAACGTCGAGTCGATCGCGTCGGTTCCCGCCATCCTGCAAAAAGGAAAAGACTGGTTCAGGTCGATGGGCAGCGAGAAGTCCCCGGGCTTCACGCTCTACTCGCTCAGCGGCCATGTCACGAACCCCGGCCAGTTCGAGGCCCCGCTCGGTATCACCCTGCGCCAGCTGCTGGAGATGAGCGGCGGGATCAGGGCCGGGCACCGGCTCAAGTTCTGGACACCCGGCGGCTCCTCGACGCCGATGTTCACCGACGAGCACCTCGACGTCCCTCTCGACTACGAAGGAGTGGGCGCCGCGGGTTCCATGCTCGGCACGAAAGCCCTCCAGTGCTTCGACGAGACGACCTGTGTCGTGCGTGCCGTGACCCGCTGGACCGAGTTCTACGCCCACGAGTCCTGCGGCAAGTGCACCCCCTGCCGCGAAGGGACGTACTGGCTCGTGCAGTTGCTCCGCGACATCGAGGCCGGCAAGGGCGCCATGTCCGACCTCGACAAGCTGAACGACATCGCCGACAGCATCAACGGCAAGTCCTTCTGCGCCCTCGGCGACGGTGCCGCCTCGCCGATCTTCTCCTCGCTCAAGTACTTCCGCGAGGAGTACGAGCAGCACATCACGGGCCGCGGCTGCCCCTTCGACCCGGCCAAGTCGACGGCCTGGGCCGACCGCACGGAGGTGAACGCATGACCGTGACCACCAACGCTCCCAGCGGTGGGGGAGACGCGGCGGTCCCGCCGGAGGATCTCGTCTCGCTGACCATCGACGGCGTCGGCATCAGCGTGCCCAAGGGCACCCTGGTCATCCGGGCCGCCGAGCAACTCGGCATCGAGATCCCCCGGTTCTGCGACCACCCCCTCCTCGACCCGGCCGGCGCCTGCCGCCAGTGCATCGTCGATGTCGAGGGCCAGCGCAAGCCCATGGCGTCCTGCACCATCACCTGCACGGACGGCATGGTGGTGAAGACCCACCTCACCTCGCCGGTCGCCGAGAAGGCCCAGCACGGTGTGATGGAACTCCTCCTCATCAACCACCCGCTGGACTGCCCGGTCTGCGACAAGGGCGGCGAGTGCCCCCTGCAGAACCAGGCCATGTCGCACGGCCAGTCCGACTCCCGCTTCGAGGGAAAGAAGCGGACCTACGAGAAGCCCGTGCCGATCTCCACACAGGTGCTGCTCGACCGTGAGCGGTGCGTGCTGTGCGCCCGCTGCACCCGCTTCTCCAACCAGGTCGCGGGCGACCCGATGATCGAGCTGATCGAGCGCGGCGCGCTCCAGCAGGTCGGCACCGGCGAGGGCGACCCGTTCGAGTCGTACTTCTCCGGCAACACCATCCAGATCTGCCCGGTCGGCGCGCTGACCTCGGCGGCCTACCGCTTCCGCTCCCGCCCGTTCGACCTGGTGTCCTCGCCCTCGGTGTGCGAGCACTGCTCAAGCGGCTGTGCCACCCGCACCGACCACCGGCGCGGCAAGGTCATGCGGCGGCTCGCGGCCGACGACCCCGAGGTCAACGAGGAGTGGATCTGCGACAAGGGGCGGTTCGGGTTCCGGTACGCGCAGCAGCGGGACCGGCTCCAGAACCCGCTGGTGCGCAACGCCGAGGGCGACCTCGTGCCGGCGTCCTGGCCGGAGGCGCTGCAGATCGCCGCGCAGGGGCTGCTCGCCTCGCGAAGCCGGACCGGTGTCCTCACCGGAGGCCGGCTCACCATCGAGGACGCCTACGCCTACAGCAAGTTCGCGCGGGTGGCGCTCGACACCAACGACATCGACTTCCGCGCGCGCGTGCACAGCGGTGAAGAGGCCGACTTCCTGGCCGCCCGGGTCGCCGGACGCGGACGGGACCTCGACGGTACGGGCGTCACGTACACCGCCCTGGAGAAGGCCCCTGCCGTCCTGCTGATCGGGTTCGAGGCCGAAGAGGAGGCGCCCGGCGTCTTCCTGCGGCTGCGCAAGGCCTGGCGCAAGCACGGGCAGAAGGTGTTCTCCCTGGCCACGCACGCCACCCGCGGACTGGAGAAGGCCGGCGGCACCCTGCTGCCCGCCGCTCCCGGCACCGAGACCGAGTGGCTGGACGCGCTCGCGAGCGGTGTCGGTCTGGAGGGTGACGGGGCGACGGCCTCGGAGGTGCTGCGCACCGAGGGCGCGGTGATCGTCGTCGGCGAGCGGGTCGCCGCCGTGGCGGGCGGGCTGACCGCCGCCGTGCGGGCCGCCTCCGCGACCGGCGCCCAACTGGTGTGGATCCCCCGCAGGTCCGGGGAGCGCGGCGCCCTTGAGGCCGGTGCGCTGCCCACGCTGCTGCCGGGCGGACGTCCCGCCACCGACCCGCGCGCGCGGGACGAGGTCGCCACGGCCTGGGGCCTGGCCGAACTCCCGCACCGTTACGGGCGCGACACCGGCCAGATCGTCGAGGCCGCAGCCGGGGGTGAACTCCAGGCGCTGGTCGTCGCGGGCGTCGAGGTCGCCGACCTGCCCGACCCGGCACGCGCGCGGGAAGCGCTGCGCGAGGTCGGCTTCCTGGTGTCGCTGGAACTGCGGCCCAGCGAGGTCACCGCACTCGCGGACGTCGTTCTTCCGGTGGCCGCGGTCGCCGAGAAGGCCGGCACCTTCCTCAACTGGGAGGGCCGGGTGCGCTTCTTCGAGACCGCCCTCAAGCCCGACCAGATGACCCGGCGCCTGGCACCCACCGACGCGCGCGTCCTGCAGATGCTGGCCGACGCCATGGACGTCCACCTGGGGCTGCCGGATCTGCGCACCGCGCGCGCGGAGCTGGACCGGCTCGGTGCCTGGGACGGACCGCGGGCCACCGAACCCGGGGAGAGCGCCGCGCAGTTGCCGCGGCCGGCCGCCGGGGAGGCCGTACTGGCCGGACACCGGCTGCTCCTCGACCAGGGCGTCCTCCAGCAGGGTGACGAGGCGCTCGCCGGGACCCGGCACGCGGCTCACGCGCGCGTGTCGCCCGCCACGGCCGCCGAGGCGGGCGTGAAGGACGGCGACCTGCTCGCGGTGACCGGCACCGCCGGAACGGTCGAACTCCCGCTCCGCACCGCCGAGATGCCCGACCGGGTGGTCTGGCTTCCGCTGAACTCCGTGGGCGGGGGCGTCGCCTCCGACACCGGGGCGCGGCCCGGCTCACTCGTCCGCATCGGTCCGGCGACGCCCGCCGCCGACGCCCCCAAGGAGGTGGAGGCATGAGCCCGTACCTCGCAGCGGAAGACCTCTCGATGTTCGGCACCGACCCCTGGTGGCTGGTCGTCGTCAAGGCCGTCTTCTGTTTCGCGTTCCTGATGGTGACCGTGCTGTTCTCCATCGTCTGGGAACGCAAGGTCGTCGCCTGGATGCAGCTGCGCGTCGGCCCCAACCGGCACGGCCCCTGGGGCATGCTCCAGTCGCTCGCCGACGGCATCAAGCTGATGCTCAAGGAAGACGTCATCGTCAAGCGCGCGGACAAGGTGGTGTACGTCCTCGCGCCGATCATCGCGGCCATCCCGGCCTTCATGGCGATCGCCGTGATCCCCTTCGGCCCGGCCGGCAACGAGGTGTCGATCTTCGGGCAGCGCACCACGATGCAGCTCACCGACCTGCCGATCGCGATGCTCTACATCCTCGCGGTCGCCTCGGTCGGCATCTACGGCATCGTCCTGGCCGGCTGGAGCTCCGGCTCCACCTACCCGCTCCTCGGCGGCCTGCGCTCCTGCGCGCAGATGATCTCGTACGAGATCGCCATGGGCGCCGCGTTCGCCTCGGTGTTCCTCTACTCCGGGTCGATGTCCACGTCGACGATCGTCGAGCAGCAGCACGACCGCTGGTACGTGCTCCTGCTGCCGGTCTCCTTCGTGATCTACATCATCACGATGATCGGTGAGACCAACCGCGCCCCCTTCGACATGCCGGAGTCCGAGGGCGACCTGGTGGGCGGCTTCAACACCGAGTACTCGTCGATCAAGTTCGCGCTGTTCATGCTCGCCGAGTACGTGAACATGGTGACGGTCTCGGCCGTGTCGGTGACGCTCTTCCTGGGCGGCTGGCGGGCCCCGTGGCCGATCAGCACCTTCTGGGAGGGCGCCAACCACGGCTGGTGGCCGCTGCTCTGGTTCGTGATCAAGGTGCAGTTGCTGCTGTTCTTCTTCATCTGGCTGCGCGGCACGCTCCCCCGCGTCCGCTACGACCAGCTGATGAAGCTCGGCTGGAAGGTCCTCATCCCGGTCTCGCTGGTCTGGCTGATGCTCGTCGCCACCGTGCGGACCCTGCGGAACGAGAACTACGACTTCGCCGACATCGCCCTCTACATCGGCGGCGGCGTCCTCGTCCTGCTGCTGCTCTCCTTCGTCGTCGACATGTTCCGCGAGAAGACGAAGGCCGCCGGACAGGCCGTCGAGGAACCGGTCGGCTTCGACCCGATGGCGGGTGGATTCCCCGTGCCGCCACTGCCGGGACAGGAACTCCCACCGGTGCCGCGGCGCCGCCCGCACCGCGAGCGGGAGTTGATTGTCAGTGGTGGGCCGGATACTGCGAGTGACGGATCTTCGGATGGAAAGGAGGCGTCCGATGGCTGAGGAGCCGAAGGAGACCGGGCAGACAAAACCCGGCTTCCAGAACCCCGTGGCCGGCTTCGGCGTGACCTTCAAGGCCATGTTCAAGAAGCGGCTGACCGAGCAGTACCCGGAGCAGCAGAAGACCACTGCCCCCCGGTTCCACGGACGGCACCAGCTCAACCGCCATCCGGACGGACTGGAGAAGTGCGTCGGCTGTGAACTGTGCGCCTGGGCCTGCCCTGCCGACGCCATCTACGTGGAGGGCGCCGACAACACGGACGAGGAGCGCTACTCGCCGGGCGAGCGGTACGGCCGCGTCTACCAGATCAACTACGCCCGCTGCATCCTGTGCGGTCTGTGCATCGAGGCGTGCCCCACCCGCGCGTTGACGATGACGAACGAGTTCGAGCTCGCCGACTCCAGCCGCGCCAACCTCATCTACACCAAGGAACAACTGCTCGCCGGCCTCGAAGAGGGCATGGTCGACAGCCCGCACTCCATCTTCCCGGGGACGGACGAGCAGGACTACTACCGGGGTCTGGTGACGGAAGCGGCGCCCGGCACGGTGCAGCAGACCGCTCTCTCCAAGGGCGAGAAGCCCAAGGACGAGGAGGTGGGGGCATGAGCGCGCAGCTCGCCGCCTACTCCACCTCCACCGGCGAGGCCTTCCAGTTCTGGATCCTCGGTACCGTCGCCGTGATCGGCGCCCTGTGCACCGTCTTCATGAAGAGGGCCGTGCACAGCGCGCTCTGTCTCGCCGGAACCATGATCATCCTGGCGGTGTTCTACCTCGCCAACGGCGCCTACTTCCTGGGCGTCGTCCAGATCGTCGTCTACACCGGCGCGATCATGATGCTGTTCCTGTTCGTGGTGATGCTCGTCGGCGTCACCGCGGCGGACTCCCTCAAGGAGACCATCAGGGGCCAGCGCTGGCTGGCCCTCGTCTGTGGGCTCGGCTTCGTCGTCCTGCTGTTCGCGGGCATCGGCAACGCCTCGATCACGGAGTTCAACGGCCTCGCGCAGGCCAACGCGGGCGGCAACGTGGAGGGCCTCGCCGCCCGCATCTTCACGAAGTACGTCTTCGCCTTCGAGATCACCGGCGCCCTGCTGATCACGGCCGCCGTCGGCGCAATGGTGCTCACCCACCGCGAGCGCACCGAGCGCGCCAAGACCCAGCGCGAGCTGGCCGAGGAGCGGGTGCGCGAGAACAAGCACCTGCCGCCGCTGCCGGCCCCCGGCGTGTACGCCCGGCACAACGCCGTGGACATCGCGGGCCTGCTGCCCGACGGCACCCCCTCCGACCTCACCGTCAGCAAGACGCTGAGGGACCGAGGCCAGGTCCGTGACGTCTCGCAGGAGGCGCTGAACGACCTGCGGGCCCTGGAGCAGCGCGCCGAGGAGCGCCTGGAGCGCACCGCGGTCGAGCCGTCGAACCGCGACCGGGCCGAGGAGGCGTCGAAGTGAACCCCGTCAACTACCTGTATCTCGCGGCCCTGTTGTTCACGATCGGCGCCACCGGCGTGCTGATCAGGCGCAACGCGATCGTCGTCTTCATGTGCGTCGAGCTGATGCTCAACGCCTGCAACCTCGCGTTCGTCGCCTTCTCCCGGATGCACGGCAATCTCGACGGCCAGGTCATCGCCTTCTTCACGATGGTCGTCGCCGCCGCGGAGGTCGTGGTCGGGCTCGCGATCATCGTGTCCCTGTTCCGTTCCCGCCACTCGGCCTCGGTCGACGACGCCAGCCTGATGAAGCTGTAAGGGGCTGAATCGTGGAGAACCTGATTGCGCTGCTGGTGGCGGCGCCTCTGCTCGGAGCCGCGGTCCTGCTGTGCGGCGGCCGGCGTCTCGACGCCGTCGGCCACTGGATCGGCACCGCGCTCGCCGCCGTGTCCTTCGTGTTCGGCGTCGTCCTCTTCGCCGACCTGCTCGGCAAGGACGCCGAGCACCGGACGCTGACTCAGCACCTGTTCAGCTGGGTCCCGGTCGAGGGCTTCCAGGCCGACGTGGCCTTCCGCGTCGACCAGCTGTCGATGACGTTCGTACTGCTCATCACCGGCGTCGGCTCACTGATCCACCTGTACTCGGTCGGGTACATGGAGCACGACGAGCGCCGCCGCCGCTTCTTCGGCTATCTGAACCTGTTCCTCGCGGCCATGCTGCTGCTCGTCCTCGCCGACAACTACCTGCTGCTGTACGTCGGCTGGGAGGGCGTCGGTCTCGCCTCCTACCTGCTGATCGGCTTCTGGCAGCACAAGCCCAGCGCCGCCACCGCCGCGAAGAAGGCCTTCCTGGTCAACCGCGTCGGCGACGTGGGCCTGTCGATCGCGATCATGCTGATGTTCACGACGTTCGGCACCTTCGCCTTCGGCCCGGTGCTCGGCACCCACGAGGAGCCGGGACTCGTCCCCGGCGCGAGCGAGGCCACGCTCACCGGTATCGCCCTGATGCTGCTGCTGGCCGCCTGCGGCAAGTCCGCCCAGGTGCCGCTGCAGTCCTGGCTCGGGGACGCGATGGAGGGCCCGACCCCGGTCTCGGCCCTCATCCACGCCGCGACCATGGTGACGGCGGGCGTCTACCTGATCGTCCGCTCCGGGGCCATCTTCAACGCCGCGCCCGACGCGCAGTTGGTGGTCACCATCGTCGGCGCCGTCACGCTGCTGTTCGGTGCGATCGTCGGTTGCGCGAAGGACGACATCAAGAAGGCGCTGGCCGGCTCGACCATGTCGCAGATCGGCTACATGGTCCTCGCGGCCGGCCTCGGCCCCATCGGCTACGTCTTCGCGATCATGCACCTGGTGACGCACGGCTTCTTCAAGGCCGGGCTGTTCCTCGGCGCCGGTTCGGTCATGCACGGCATGAACGACGAGGTCGACATGAGGAAGTACGGCGGCCTGAGGAAGCACATGCCGGTCACCTTCATCACCTTCGGCCTCGGCTACCTCGCCATCATCGGCTTCCCGGGCCTGTCCGGCTTCTTCTCCAAGGACAAGATCATCGAGGCGGCCTTCGCCAAGGGCGGCACCGAGGGCTGGATCCTCGGCGGGTGCGCCCTGCTGGGCGCGGCCATCACCGCGTACTACATGACGCGCGTGATGCTGATGACGTTCTTCGGAGAGAAGCGCTGGCAGCCGGACGCCGAAGGCCATGAACCGCACCCGCACGAGTCCCCGAAGTCCATGACGATCCCGATGATCGTGCTGGCCTTCGGATCGGTCTTCGCGGGCGGCCTGTTCAGCGTCGGCGACCGCTTCCTGCACTGGCTGGAGCCCATCACCGGGCATGACCACGGGCACGCCCCGATCAGCGCCCTGACGGTCACGCTCGCCACCATGGTGGTACTCGTCATCGGCGTCGGCGTCGCCTACGCGCAGTACGGGCGCCGTCCGGTCCCGGTCGTCGCCCCGCGCGGGTCCCTGCTCACCCGGGCCGCCCGGCGCGACCTGCTCCAGGACGACTTCAACCACGTGGTCCTGGTCCGCGGCGGCGAGCACCTCACCCGGTCCCTGGTGTACGTCGACCACACCCTGGTCGACGGCGTCGTCAACGGCACGGCGGCCTCGGTCGGCGGCCTCTCCGGACGGATGCGCAAGCTGCAGAACGGCTTCGCGCGGTCGTACGCGGTCTCGATGTTCGGCGGCGCGGCGGTCCTCGTCGCCGCGACCCTGCTGATGAGGGCGGTCTGATCCCGATGTCCCTTCCCCTGCTGACAGCCACGGCAGCGCTCCCGGCCCTCGGGGCCATCGCCACGGCCGCCGTACCGGCCGCGCGGCGCACCGCCGCCAAGTGGCTGGCGCTGCTCGTCTCGCTCGCCACGCTCGCCCTCGCGATCGTCGTCCTGGTCCGTTTCGACCCGGACGGCGACCGCTACCAACTCACCGAGTCCCACGCCTGGATCGCCGACTTCGGGGTCAGGTACGAACTGGGCGTGGACGGCATCGGGGTGGCGCTCATCGCGCTGACCGCGCTGCTGATCCCGTTCATCATCCTCGCGGGCTGGCACGACGCCGACCCGATGGAGACCGGCGCGGAATCCCTCGGCAGCTTCGCCGCGGGTCGCTGGCGGCCGACCCAGGGCTTCTTCGCCCTGATCCTGGCCGTCGAGGCGATGGTGATCATCTCCTTCGAGGCCACCGACGTCTTCCTCTTCTACATCTTCTTCGAAGCCATGCTGATCCCGATGTACTTCCTCATCGGCGGCTTCGGGGACCGTGCCCACGAGCACGGAGAGGAGGTCGCGTCGACCCAACGGTCGTACGCGGCGGTGAAGTTCCTCCTCTACAACCTGGTCGGCGGTCTGATCATGCTGGCCGCGGTGATCGGCCTCTACGTGGTGGCCGGGAACTTCTCGCTCCAGTCGATCGCCGAAGCGCGCGCCAACGGCACGCTGGACATGGCGACCAACACCGAACGCTGGCTGTTCCTCGGCTTCTTCTTCGCCTTCGCGGTGAAGGCGCCCCTGTGGCCGCTGCACACCTGGCTGCCCAACGCGATGGGGGAGGCCACCACACCGGTCGCCGTCCTCATCACCGCGGTCGTCGACAAGGTGGGCACCTTCGCGATGCTCCGCTTCTGCCTCCAGCTGTTCCCGGAGGCGTCGAAGTGGGCGACACCCGCGATCCTCGTCCTGGCGCTCATCAGCATCGTCTACGGGGCGCTGCTCGCCGTCGGCCAGCGGGACATCAAGCGGCTGGTGGCGTACGCGTCGATCTCGCACTTCGGGTTCATCATCATGGGCATCTTCGCGATGACCAGCCAGGGCCAGTCGGGCGCCACGCTCTACATGGTCAACCACGGCATCTCGACCGCCGCTCTGATGCTGGTGGCCGGGTTCCTGATCTCCCGGCGCGGCTCGCGGCTCATCGCCGACTACGGCGGGGTGCAGAAGGTCGCTCCGGTACTCGCCGGCACCTTCCTGATCGGCGGTCTG
Source organism: Streptomyces sp. NPDC032822 (assembly GCF_055578825.1). Taxonomy (NCBI): domain Bacteria; kingdom Bacillati; phylum Actinomycetota; class Actinomycetes; order Kitasatosporales; family Streptomycetaceae; genus Streptomyces; species Streptomyces sp. NPDC032822. The sequence continues at coordinate 94,788 of NZ_JBVIOL010000010.1, forward strand.
GCGACCCTCTCGCTGCCGGGGCTCGCGCCCTTCGTGAGTGAGTTCCTCGTCCTGGTCGGCACGTTCGAGCGCTACCCGGTGATCGGGATCATCGCCACCTTCGGCATCGTGCTCGCCGCGCTCTACGTCCTCGTCCTCTACCAGAAGACGATGACGGGCCCGGTGAAGCCCGAGGTCGCGACGATGCCCGACCTCAGACTGCGGGAACTGGTGGTCGTCGCCCCGCTGGTCGTCCTGCTGATCTTCCTGGGCGTCTATCCGAAGCCGGTCACGGACATCATCGACCCGGCCGTCAAGCAGACCATGTCCGACGTCCAGAAGAAGGACCCCCAGCCCGACGTGGAGGCGGCCAAGTGAGCGCAGCAGCCGTCCACAGCCTGTGGACAACCGCGGCGGAACCGATCACGAAGATCGACGCGCCGAAGATCGAGTACGCACAACTGTCGCCCACCCTGATCGTCGTCGGCGCGGCGATCGTCGGGGTGCTGATCGAGGCGTTCGTCCCCCGCAAGTCCCGTTACTACGTCCAGACGTTCGTGTCCGCCGTGGCGCTCGTCGCCGCCTTCGCCGCGGTCGTGGCGCTCGCCGCCGACGGATACGGCACGACCAAGGCGCGGATCGCGGCGATGGGCGCGATCGCCGTCGACGGGCCCGCCCTGTTCCTCCAGGGCACGATCCTGCTGGCCGCCCTGGTCGGTCTGTTCACCTTCGCCGAGCGGCGGCTCGACCCGGAGACACACGGCAACCGTGTCGACTCCTTCGTCGCGCAGGCCGCCTCCGTGCCGGGCAGCGACAGCGAAAAGGCCGCCGTGAAGGCCGGGTTCACCACCACCGAGGTGTTCCCGCTGCTGCTGTTCGCGGTGGCCGGGATGCTGGTCTTCCCCGCGGCCAACGACCTGCTGACACTCTTCGTGGCCCTGGAAGTCTTCTCGCTCCCGCTGTACCTGCTGTGCGCGCTGGCCCGCCGCAAGCGGCTCCTGTCGCAGGAGGCCGCGGTCAAGTACTTCCTGCTCGGCGCGTTCGCCTCCGCGTTCACGCTGTTCGGCATCGCCCTGCTGTACGGCTACGCGGGCTCCATGTCGTACGCGACGATCGCACAGGTCGTCGACGGCCAGGTCCAGACCGTCGACCCGGCGCTCGCGGACACCATGGGCAACGACGCGCTGCTGCTCGTCGGCGCCGCGATGATCATCATGGGCCTGCTGTTCAAGGTCGGCGCGGTGCCGTTCCACATGTGGACGCCCGACGTCTACCAGGGCGCGCCGACCCCGGTGACCGGCTTCATGGCGGCGGCGACCAAGGTGGCGGCCTTCGGCGCGCTGCTGCGGGTGCTGTACGTCATCCTGCCCGGCCTGCGCTGGGACTGGCGGCCGGTCATGTGGGGCGTCGCGATCGTCACCATGCTCGGCGGCGCGATCGTCGCGATCACGCAGACCGACATCAAGCGACTGCTCGCGTACTCGTCCATCGCCCACGCGGGATTCATCCTCGCGGGTGTCATCGCGACCACACCGGACGGGGTGTCCTCGGTCCTCTTCTACCTGGCCGCGTACTCGTTCGTGACGATCGGCGCGTTCGCGGTGGTGACCCTGGTGCGGGACGCCGGCGGCGAGGCGACACACCTGTCCAAGTGGGCGGGCCTCGGCCGGCGTTCACCGCTGGTGGCCGCCGTGTTCGCGGTGTTCCTGCTGGCCTTCGCGGGTATCCCGCTGACCTCCGGGTTCTCCGGGAAGTTCGCCGTCTTCAAGGCGGCGGCGGAGGGCGGAGCGGCCCCGCTGGTCGTGGTCGGTGTGATCTCGTCGGCCATCGCGGCCTTCTTCTACATCCGCGTCATCGTGCTGATGTTCTTCAGCGAGCCGAGGCCCGACGGCCCGACGGTGGCCGTGCCGTCACTGCTGACGTCGACGGCGATCGGGATCGGCGTGGCGGTCACGCTGGTGCTCGGTGTGGCGCCGCAGTACTTCCTGGAGCTGGCCAACCAGGCCGGAGTGTTCGTGCGCTGACCTTCGGTGTCCGCGAGGTGGGCCCCGGTTCCCCGGAGGGAGCCGGGGCCCACCTGCGTGCGGTCGGGGATCCGGGCACGACACCGCCGGGTGGCGGACCGCATGCGGAGCGTTGTCGAACCAGCCTGTGGATAACTCCGACGGTGTCAGTCCGGACCCCTATCGTTGAGGCAGTGGTCGAGGGACGACGTACGGGGGGCACGGCAATGGGCGGGACGGGCGGGATCATCGAGATGCCAGGGATCACCGAGGCGCCGGCGACGGAGAGCGAGGCACTGGCCACGCTGCACCGCGTCTTCGGGTACGAGGCCTTCCGCGGCGAGCAGGGCGAGGTCATCGAGCATGTGGTGGCCGGCGGAGACGCCGTCGTCCTCATGCCGACCGGCGGCGGCAAGTCGCTCTGCTACCAGATCCCGTCCCTGGTCAGACCCGGTACGGGCATTGTGGTCTCGCCGCTCATCGCCCTGATGCAGGACCAGGTGGACGCGCTGCGGGCGCTCGGCGTGCGCGCCGGGTTCATGAACTCCACGCAGGACTTCGACGAGCGGCGGGTGGTGGAGGCCGAGTACCTGGCCGGCGAGCTGGACCTGCTGTACCTGGCACCGGAGCGGCTGCGGCTCGACTCCACGCTGGACCTGCTCTCGCGCGGCAAGGTCGCGGTCTTCGCGATCGACGAGGCCCACTGCGTGTCCCAGTGGGGGCACGACTTCCGCCCCGACTATCTCTCCCTGTCGCTGCTCGGCGAGCGCTGGCCCGACGTCCCGAGGATCGCGCTCACCGCGACGGCCACGGACGCCACGCACAAGGAGATCACCCAGCGGCTGAACATGCCGACGGCCCGCCACTTCGTGGCGAGCTTCGACCGGCCCAACATCCAGTACCGGATCGTGCCCAAGGCCGACCCCAAGAAGCAGCTGCTGAACTTCCTGCGCGAGGAACACGCGGGCGACGCCGGCATCGTGTACTGCCTCTCGCGCCGGTCGGTGGAGGCCACCGCCGAGTTCCTGTCCCGCAACGGCGTGGAGGCCGTGCCGTACCACGCGGGCCTGGACGCGGGCACCCGCGCCGCCCACCAGTCCCGCTTCCTGCGGGAGGACGGCCTGGTCGTGGTCGCGACCATCGCCTTCGGCATGGGCATCGACAAGCCGGACGTCCGCTTCGTCGCCCACTACGACCTGCCCAAGTCGGTCGAGGGCTATTACCAGGAGACCGGCCGCGCCGGCCGCGACGGACTGCCGTCCACGGCATGGATGGCCTACGGCCTGAACGACGTCATACAGCAGCGCAAGCTGATCCAGTCGGGCGAGGGCGACGAGGCGTTCCGCCGCCGGGCCGCGTCCCACCTGGACTCGATGCTGGCGCTGTGCGAGACGGCCCAGTGCCGGCGCGGGCAGCTCCTCGCCTACTTCGGCCAGGACCCCGACCCGGCGGGCTGCGGCAACTGCGACACCTGCCTCACCCCGCCGGAGACCTGGGACGGCACGGTCGCGGCACAGAAGGCGCTGTCGACGGTGGTGCGGCTGCAGCGGGAGCGTGGGCAGAAGTTCGGCGCGGTCCAGATCGTCGACATCCTGATGGGCAAGCGCACCGCCAAGGTCATCCAGTTCGACCACGACCAGCTGTCCGTGTTCGGCATCGGCGAGGACCTCTCCGAGGGCGAATGGCGCGGCGTCGTGCGGCAGTTGCTGGCGCAGGGGCTGCTCGCGGTCGAGGGGGACTACGGCACCCTGGTGCTGACCGAGGCCAGCGGGACGGTGCTGCGTCGGGAGCGGGAGGTGCCGCTGCGGAAGGAGCCCAAGAAGGCGGCGACCTCACGGTCGGGATCGTCCGGCTCCGGACGGGGCGAGCGCAAGGCCAAGGCCGCGGTGGCCGAGCTGCCCGAGGCACTGGTGCCCGCGTTCGAGGCGTTGCGGGCCTGGCGGGCCGAGCAGGCTCGTGAGCAGGGCGTTCCCGCGTACGTCATCTTCCACGACGCGACACTGCGGGAGATCCTGACGGTCTGGCCCACCTCGGTGGCGCAGCTCGGTGGGGTCAGCGGTGTGGGTGAGAAGAAGCTGGTGACGTACGGGGAGGGCGTGGTCGGGGTACTCGCCGGTCTGGACGGCCCGCCCGGGGACGCGACGCAGGGCAGCGCCGGGTCGCCGGGCGGCACCGCGCCGAAACCGGAGCCGAAGCCAGAGCCGGAGTTGAAGCCGGAGCGGGATGCGGACCCGGGCGCGGACTACTGGCCCGAGATGGACGCGGAGCCGGAGCCGGAGGACTGGATATAGACCAGCGCTCCGGCCACCGCCCCGGCTCAGGCCCCGGTACCGGCATTGGCGTCGGTGCTGTCACAGGGCAGGGCTCGGGCTCCGTTCCAGGGCTCGTGCCGCGTACGCCCTGACATCCGCGTCGGAGTCGGTCGTCGCCGTGGCCAGGGCCGCGCGGGCCTCCTCGGTGTCCGTGTGCCGGGTCAGCGCCAGGACCGACGCCTTGCGGACATCGGCGTTGGGATCGGCGAGGGCCTTGCCGAGGGCGGGGACGGCCACGTCGGGAGCCGCGGCCGACAGTGCGCCGGCCGCGCCGGCCCGGACCTGCCACGCCGGATCGGCCAGCGCGACCGTGGCCCGTGCGGCGAGTGGCGCCGGGCAGCCGGTGGTGCCGAGCGCGCCGTAGGCAGCCGCGCGCACCAGGGCGTCGGGGTCGTCGACGAGGTCGGTGAGGGCGGCCTGGACGAGAGCGGGTGCGCCTTGCCGACCTGGTCCGACGGCGGCCGGACCGGCGGTGCCGGCCCGACCTGAGGTGTCTGCCGGGCTCGCCGAGCCTGCCGGGCCTGCCGGGCCCGTCGGACCTGCCGTAGTCGCTGGACTCGCGGTGCCGTTCGGACCTGCCGTAGTCACTGGGCTCGCGGTGCCGTTCGGACCTGCCGTAGTCACTGGGCTCGCGGTGCCGTTCGGACCTGCCGTAGTCACTGGGCTCGCGGTGCCGGTCGGGCTCAGGTGGCCCGCGGACACCGTGGCCAGGGCCTTGGCGAGGGTGACGCGGACCTCGCGGGACGGGTCGGCGGTCGCGGCGCGGGCGAGTTCCTCGGCGGCGTCGACCGATACCAGGGCACGCACGGCCTCGATGCGGACGGCGACGTCGGAGTCCGCCAAGGAGCCCGCGAACAGGGCGGCGTCCCCCAGGAGCAGGGCACGCAGCATGTCCAGAGAAGTGGCGCGGACGACCGGGTCGGGCTCGGTCAGGGCGGCGACCAGGCCGTCACGCAGGGCCGGTTCGGGAGGCAGCGTCTCGACGAGTTCGCGCAACGAGGCCGCCGCGGCGGCGCGCACCTCCGCGGCGCTGTCACGGAGCGCGCCGGCGAGGGCCGGTCCCGTTCCCGGCGGCAGCGCCTCGGTCAGGACGGCGACGGCCTCGCGGCGGACCGCGGCCACCGGGTCGGTCAAGTACGGCCGCAGGGCATCGAGTTCGGGCTGCTCCTCGGCCAGGGCGACCAGCTCCAGGAGACGGGCCGAGGACCGCTCGGAGGCAGGGCGGGAGGACAGGTCCGCGGGGACGCCGGTATCCGCGGGCCCGGTTCCTTCGGTACCGGTGGCCACCGGGGCCACCTCCCGGGCCCCGGCGGTCGCCACCTGCTCCGCGTGGACCTCGCCGATATGGCGGGAGGGACCGCCGGTCGGGGTGAACTCCTCGATCGGGACCAGATAGGGAGCCACGGGACGAGCCGTGAACTCCATCGCACCAGAGGGGGACTTGTGCAGATCGAGGTGGTGGAACCAGGACGCGTCGTCGCGCCGTGGATGGTCGGTGCGGTCGTGATAGAGGCCCCAGCGGGACTCCGTACGGGCCAGGGAGGCACGCGCGGCCATCTCCGCGCAGTCCCGGATGAAGGTGACCTCCGCGCAGCGCATCAGCTCGTGCGGGGTGGTGCCACCCATCTCGGCGATGTCGGTGCGCATCCGCTCGAAGGCCTCCAGGGCCAGGGAGAGCCGGGCACCGGACTTGGGCGGGGCCACGTAGTCGTTCACGAAGCGGCGCAGTTTGTACTCGACCTGGGTCTGCGGCGGACCGTCCGGGTTGCGCAGCGGGCGGTAGACCAGCTCATGGGCGTCGCGCAGTTGGTCGGCGGGAAGTTCGCCCTCGTAAGGGGAGTACTGGGACGCGTCCGCGCCCGCCAGGTCACCGAAGACGAACGCGCCGATCATGTAGTTGTGCGGGACGCAGGCGAGGTCGCCGGCGGCGTACAGCCGCGGGACGGTCGTCCGGGCGTGCTCGTCGACACGGACGCCGGAGGCCGAGTGGCCGCCGCACAGGCCGATCTCGGAGATGTGCATCTCGATGTCGTGGGTGCGGTAGTCGTGACCGCGGCCGGAGTGGAAGGTGCCGCGCGTGGGCCGCTCCGTCGTGTGGAGGATCGACTCCAGCGCCGAGACCGACTCCTCCGGGAGATGACTCAGCTTCAGGTACACCGGGCCCCGGTCGGAGGCGACCTCCGCCGCGAACTCCGCCATCATCTGGCCCGACCAGTAGTCGGAGTCGACGAAGCGTTCGCCGTGCCGGTTGACCTGGTAGCCGCCGAAGGGGTTGGCGACGTAGGCGCAGGCCGGGCCGTTGTAGTCCTTGATCAGCGGGTTGATCTGGAAGCACTCGATGCCGGTGAGCTCGGCGCCCGCGTGGTACGCCATCGCGTAGCCGTCGCCCGCGTTGGTCGGGTTCTCGTACGTGCCGTACAGGTAGCCGGAGGCGGGCAGGCCGAGCCGGCCGCAGGCGCCGGTGGCGAGGATGACCGCACCCGCGCGGACGGTGACGAACCGTCCCGTGCGGGTGTTGAAGCAGGCCGCTCCCACGGCCCGCCCCTCCGCGGTGAGGACCCGCACCGGCATCACCCGGTTCTCGATGCGGATCCTCTCCCGCATCTCGCGCCGCCGCAGCTGCCGGTACAGGACCTTCTTGACGTCCTTGCCCTCCGGCATCGGCAGCACGTAGGAGCCGGAGCGGTGGACCTGGCGGACCGCGTACTCGTTGTGCTCGTCCTTCTCGAACTTCACGCCGTACGACTCCAGACGCTGCACCATGGCGAAGCCGCGGGTGGCGGTCTGGCGGACGGTGGACTGGTCGACGATGCCGTCGTTGGCGCGGGTGATCTCGGCGACGTAGTCGTCGGGCTCGGCGCGGCCGGGGACGACCGCGTTGTTGACGCCGTCCATACCCATCGCGAGGGCACCGGAGTGGCGGACGTGGGCCTTCTCCAGGAGCAGCACGTTCGCGCCGTGCTCGGCCGCGGTCAGGGCCGCCATGGTGCCCGCGGTGCCGCCGCCGATGACGAGGACGTCGCAGGTCAGCTCCTCGGCGTCGGCGAGGGCGGGGATCGCGAAGAGGCCTTCCGCCGGGCGGTCCGTGGCTCCGGTGGTGGCGTCGGTCGCGGCATCGGCCGTGGGGGTGTCCGGGGTGGTGTCCACCAGGGTGCCTTTCACGTACTGAGGGAGGTGAGGACGTCGCGTCGCAGCGCCACGCGCGCCGGGTCGTCGTGCGCGGTGCGGTCGCGGGGGCGCGGTACGTCGCGTACGGCGGTGAGGCGTCCGGAGCCGAGGAGGGCCACGCGGTCGCCGAGGAACAGGGCCTCGTCCACGTCATGGGTGACGAAGACGACGGTGGCGCCCGTGCCGTGCAACACCTCCACCAGCAGGTCCTGCATGCCGGCGCGGGTCTGGGCGTCGAGGGCGCCGAAGGGTTCGTCCATGAGGACGGTGCGGGGATGCCCGGCCAAGGCGCGGGCCAGCTGCGCGCGTTGGCGCTGGCCTCCCGAGACGCGGTGCGGCAACCGCCCCGCCCGGTCGGCGAGTCCGACCCGGTCGAGCCAGGCGTCGGCCTGTTCCCTGCGCTGCCCGCGCGGCAATCCCTTGATGGCGAGCGGCAGTTCGACGTTGGCGCGCAGGGTGCGCCAGGGCAGGAGAGCGTCCTCCTGGAAGACCAGGGCGCGGTCGGCGGCGGGACCCGTCAGCGGGATCCCGTCCTGGGTGACCGTGCCGGCCAGCGGCGGCAGCAGTCCGGCGAGCGTGCGCAGCAACGTCGACTTGCCGCAGCCCGAGGGGCCGACGACGGCCAGGATCTCGCCGGGCACCACATCGAGGTCGATCTCGTCCAGCGCGACGGCGCCCGGCCGGCCGAGCGTGGCCGCACGCAGGCCGAACCCGGCCCCGGCCCGTGTCGCCTCCGCGGAGCGGGCCTCAGACGAGCTGGTCATGGGACACCACTTCCTGTGTCTGGTGACGCGGTGGCACGGGGGAGGCGCTCCGGCCCCGGGGCACACGCACGCCGGGGACGTAGGACGTGCGGGGCAGCCAGCGGGTGAGGCGGCGGCCGAGGAGTTCCACGGTGGTGGAGGTGAGCCAGCCGAGGACACCGATGGTGGCCATGCCGACGAACACGCCCGGGTAGTCGACGACCGTGTAGTCCTGCCAGGTGCGGTAGCCGACGCCGTACTGGCCGGAGATCATCTCGGCGGAGATGACGCAGATCCACGAGACGCCGATGCCGACCGAGAGACCGCCGAAGATGCCCGGCAGCGCGCCCGGCAGGACCACCGAGCCGAGGATCCGCCACCGCCCGCCGCCCATGGTGAGCACCGCCTCCTCCCACACCGGGGTCAGGGCGCGGACCGCGTGCCGGGTGGAGACCAGCACCGGGAAGAAGGCGGCGGTACAGGTGATGAAGACGATGCCCTGTTCGTTGGACGGGAAGAGGAGGATCGCGACGGGGACCAGCGCGATGGCCGGGACGGGGCGGATCACTTCCAGCACCGGGCCGAGCAGATCCTCGGCGAGCCGCGAGCGCGCCACGAGCACGCCGGTGGCCACGCCCAGGACGGCGGCCAGGAGGAAACCGGTGAGGATGCGGGTGAGGCTGTCGGTGAGGTCGGTCCAGTAGTCGGGGCCGGCGACCCGGTCGGCGAAGGTGCGGGCCACGTCGGCGACCGTGGGGAACTGCGAGAAGCGCAGCCACAGGTCGATGTTCAGGCTGGTCAGCAGCTGCCAGAGACCGAGGGCGACGCCGAGGGAGCCGACCCGCAGGACGAACCGGCCGGCCCGCCCGGGATACCGGGGCGCGACCCGGCCCGCGCCGGGTGCGGACCCGGTCATGACGCCCGGTCCAGTGCGTCGGCGTACGTGATGACGCGGGCACCGCCGTGTGCGGTGACGTAGTCCTCGGCGGTCGCCGGTGCGACGAAGGGCAGGAGCCGGTCGCCGTCGGCCACCCAGACCGCCCTGTCGGCGAACCAGAGGGTGCCGGTGGTGGTGTCGGGGACGTAGGCGGCGCGGATGTCGTCCTTGTGCCGGGCGACGTAACCGAGCAGCTCGGCAGGGGACGTGAAGGCTCGGGTCTCCGAGGCGCCCTTGGGCCAGACCTCGCTCGCGGCCGGGGCGGGGGTGGTGGTCAGGCGCTTCGCGTAGTCCGCGCCGAGGGCCTTCTTGACGTACTGGTCGTCGACGAAGGAGTCCACGTCCACGTCGCCCGTCAGTTTCGCCGACTTGAGGACGGAGACGTCCTGCTTGAGGGCGGAGACCAGTTGGGGCTTGATCGCCGGGTCGAAGGTGGCGATGCCGTGGGCGCCGTTGTAGAGGTAGACGACCTCGGCGGGCAGGCCGGTGGCCTTCGCGACCTGCTCGGCGGCGGCCACCGGGTGGGCGTTCAGATAGTCGGTGGCCTGTGCCTGGGCCTTGAGGAAGGCCTCCAGGACGGCCGGGCGCTCCTTGGCGAAGTCCTCGCGGGCGGTGACGCCGTGGAAGGTGGGGAGGTTCAGTCGGGCACCGTCGTACAGCGCCTTCGCCTTGCCCTGGAAGGCCAGCAGGCCGGGCCAGGCGACGAACTGCGAGAGCGCGTCCGTGCTGCCGGCGGAGAGGGCCGAAGCACCCACCGCGGGCTGCTGGTTGAGCTTCTCGATGCCCTTGTCCGGGTCGATGCCGGCGCGTTGCAGGGCGCGGACGAGGGTGCCGTCGGCGGCCGAGCCGATGCTCGTGGAGACCTTCTTGCCGCGGAGGTCGTCGAGCGAGGTGAGTTTCGAGTCGGGGGAGGTAACGATCGTGTTCAGGCCGCCGCGGAGGTTGTAGCCGGTGACGGAGACCAGGCGGGTGGGCTTGCCGAGCTGTTTGCCGCGGGCCGCGTTGATGAGGAGCGGGAAGTCGCCCATCGAGCCGATGTCGATCTTCCCGGCGGTCATCTGGGCGGTGATGGGGGCACCGGTGGCGTAGTCCTGCCAGTCGACCTTGTAGGTGATGCCGTCGTGGAGGGAGTTGAGCTGCTTCTCGAAGGAGCCGAGGGAGCGCAGCAGGGTGCCGGCCGTGACGGTGTTGATCGTCTTGGACTGGTAGCCGACGGTCACGGTGACCGTGGAGCCGTCGCCGGCCTCCGCGCTGCCACCGCAGGCGGTGAGGGGCAACAGGAGGGTGACGGCAGCGGCGGCGGCGACTGCGGTGCGTTTCATGGGAGTTCCTGGGCCTCTCACCGGAGCAGATAGGGCATGTTGACCGTGACGGCTCCGGTGGGGCAGCGGGCCGCGCACGGGCCGCAGTACCAGCACTCGTCGACGTGCATATAGGCCTTGCCGTTGCTCTCGTCGATGGCGAGGGAGTCCAGCGGGCACATGTCCACGCAGAGCGTGCAGCCGTCGATGCACTTCGACTCGTCGATGGTCACGGGCACGTCGGCCCGCTGGGGCACCAAGGGCATGGCTGTCTCCAGGAATGTGCGCTGTGTGCGCGAGCAGGGAGGGGGAGTGAGTGGGGCTCGCCGGGGCGGCCCCGACCGGTGACCGGGGCCTATCGCGAGCGGTGCAGCAGGCCGCTCATCGTGATGCGGTCGCCGCGGAAGCGGATGAACTCCAGGTCGACCGGGCGGCCGTCAGCGAGGTGCGTGAGGCGTTCCAGCATCAGGACGGCCGCGCCGCGCGGGGCCTCCAGGACGGCGGCGGAGTGGGCATCCGCGTTCACCGCCTCCAGGGTGATCTCGGCGTGGCCGAGGCGCCCGCCGGTGATGGCTTCCAGGAGGCGGAAGACGTCGGTGTTCTCCAGGTCGGCGCCGAGCAGGGAGGTGCCGATGTCGAGGGGGATGTAGGTGAGGTCGAGGGAGAGGGGGAGGCCGTTCAGGCGGCGCAGGCGTTCGATGTAGAGGACGTCGGTGCCGGGCGGGATGCGCAGGCGCTCGGCGACCGGGACGGGAGCGGGGGCGGGGCCCATGGTGCGGACCTCGTTGGTGACCCGGCCGTGCTCGCGGAGGGTTTCCGCGAGGCCCATCAGCTGGTCGAGGCCATGGGGGTACTTCTGGCCGACGACCACCGTGCCCACCCCGGGCAGGCGTTCCACCAGGCCTTCGGCGCGCAGCAGGTCCAGGGCTTGGCGGACCGTGTTGCGGGAGGCGCGGTAGTCGACGGCGAGGGACGACTCGTGGGGGAGGGTGCCGTCCGGGAAGCCGTCCGTGAGGAGCTGGTGACGGAGGAGGTCGGCGAGCTGACGGGCCTGGTCCGCACGCAGCCGACGACGCGTGCGGTGGGCGGCGACGGTGGTCGCGCCCTGGCCGGCGTGGTCTCGGACGCGGTCGGAGGGGGACATGTTCTGAACCATAGCGAGGCGGTAGGGAAAGTCGTGTTGCGGGATTGTTGCGCCACCCAGTACGGCGCGGGGTGGGGCGCTGACCTGCGGTTCCCGGTCCCTTTGGGGGAGATCTGCCACCTGGGGGCACGCTTGCGCCCGGGGTGAGGGCTGGACAGGGGATGGGGTGGGGTGCGGCGGGGCCCGGCGCTGCCGAGGGCCGCCTGCGCCCGCCCGCGCCATCCTGCCGCTGGTGCCGCCCTGCGACCTTGCAGCCCCACGGCGTACGGCACCACGGCACCACTGCCCGCAGGTTGGGCGGTGTCGATCGGCCGCGGCTCAGCCCCTGTCGCTCCGGCTAGGACAGTGCGGTCAGGCCCGGGGCGAAGGTGATCAGGAGAGGGAGGAGGGGGATCAGCGTTGCCGTGGCGGTCGTGAGGGCGCGGTGGCGGCGTCGCGGGCGGGGCTGGGGTTCCAGGAGGCGGCCCACGCGTTCGCCGAGGAGGCGGTGGGTGGACGAACAGGAGAGCACGCCCCGGTGCTGGTTGAGCTCGATCAGGGCGAGGGCCGTGGTCAGGTGGCCGCAGCGGCGGGAGGCCGTGTCGTCGGCGGACAGTTCGACCAGGCGGTGGGTCTGGTCGCAGAAATGGGCGAACAGCGGGACGCGGGGGAAGCCGGTGGCGAGGGCGGTGGAGAGGTGGAGCAGCCAGTCGTGGCGGGCGCGGGCATGGCCGCGTTCGTGGGTGAGGACGGCGTCCAGCTGGTGGTCGGTGAGCCGGTGGAGGGCGCCGGTGGTGACGATCAGCTGGGGCGGGCTGCCCGGCATCCACCAGGCGTCCGGGTACTCGTCCTCCAGGACGAGCAGGGGCCCGCGGGCCTCGGGCAGCCCGGCCGGCAGGTCGGGGGCACGTTCGCGCAGGCGGGCACGGGCCTGGCCATGGCGTCGGCGGGCCTCGACCAGCTCACGGGCGAGCATCGCGGTCGTCCAGGCGGCCCCGCACGCCAGCAGCAGCGTGAGCGCGACGGCCCAGGCGGGCGCGGCGGAGAGGTCGTACGCCGCGGTCACGGCGGGCGGCGCCGGGGCGAAGACGTGGTCGCGGACGGTGTGGAAGACGGCCGCGGTGCTCAGCACCAGGGCCGCCAGACAGCACAGCAGGACGGTGGCGACCAGGCACTGCCACACCCACAGCCCGACCACCGGGTCGCGTTCGGGCCACGCGGCCCGGGTCAGCGCGCGCGGAACCGGCACGGCCGCCGCCAGGGCGACGACGCTCAGCAGGAGCAGGCAGACAGTCATGCCACGGGCTCCGGATCCTGATCGGAAGGACAGACGGAAGGCGGGACGGAAGGGAGAGCGGACGGCGGGCAAGGACGGCGGGAAAACAAGGACGGACGGCTACGGCCACGGGTGCACGGCCGAGGTGTCGTCCTCACCTGCCGACCTGCCGACCTGCCGACCTGCCGACCTGCCGACCTGCCGGCCTGCCGACACGGCACCCCGCCCGCCGTCAGTATGGCGGCAGCGGGCGGCGTACGGCAGGTGTCGGAGGTCGTTCAGTGGGAGGCGGGGTGGCGTGGCGACGGCACGACACGGCCGGTGACCTCTCCCAGTCCCACCCGGGTCCCGTCCGGCCCCGGCGCCCAGGCCGACATGGTCACCACGTCGCCGTCCTCCAGGAACGTCCGCTTCCCGTCGGGGAGTTCCAGGGGATCGCGACCGTTCCAGGTCAGCTCCAGCAGCGATCCCCGCTCGTGTGCGGCAGGGCCGCTCACCGTCCCCGAGCCGTACAGGTCGCCGGTCCGCAGGGACGCGCCGTTGACCGTCATGTGGGCCAACTGCTGGGCGGCTGTCCAGTACATGGTGGAGAAGGGCGGCTCGGAGACCACGTGGCCGTTGACGGCGACCGAGATACGCAGGTCGTAGCCGCCGGGTTCGTCGTCCGCGTCGTCCAGGTACGGCAGCAACGGGTGGGTCCGCTCAGGGGGTGCCACCCGGGCCGGCTCCAGGGCGTCCAGCGGGGTGATCCACGCCGACACCGAGGTGGCGAAGGACTTGCCGAGGAACGGGCCGAGCGGGACGTACTCCCAGGCCTGGACGTCACGGGCGGACCAGTCGTTCAGCAGGCACAGCCCGAAGACGTGCTCACGGAAGTCGGCGAGCCCCACCGGCTGCCCCGTCTGCGACGGTACGCCGACCACAAAGCCGACCTCGGCCTCGATGTCCAGGCGGACGGAGGGGCCGAAGACGGGGGCCGGGTCGGTGGGGGCCTTCCGCTGCCCGGAGGGGCGCACGACGTCCGTGCCGGACACCACCACCGTGCCGGAGCGGCCGTGGTAACCGATCGGCAGGTGCTTCCAGTTGGGGGTCAGGGAGTCGGCGGCGTCCGGGCGGAAGATCTGGCCGACGTTCCTGGCGTGGTTCTCGGAGGCGTAGAAGTCGACGTAGTCCGCCACCTCGAAGGGGAGGTGCAGGGTCACGTCCGACAGGGGGTGGAAGAGCGGTTCGATGGTCTCGCGGTGCGACGGCACCGACAGCCACGCCGTCAGCGCGCGCCGCACGTCCGACCAGGCGGTGCGGCCCGCGGCGAGGAGCGGGGTGAGGGAGGGCCGGGCGAGGAGGGAGACGTACGGGGAACCGAGAGCCGCGGCTGCCGCGCCCGCGTCCAGGACGTGGTCGCCGAGGCGGACACCGACCCGGCGGTCGGCCGCACCGCCGGACCCGGGGAGCGAGAAGACGCCGTACGGCAGGTTGTGCGGGCCGAAGGGGTCGCCCTCGGGGACATCGAAGGGGGGCATGGGTGCTGCCTCGCTCTCGTACGAACCGTGCGTTCGATGTGGTCGGGCCACACGTGGTCGCGCCACACATGGTCGGGCCACACGTTACGTCCGTGTTGCCTGTCCTGGGCAGACCGCACATCCCGCACCACCCGCACCCGGCAGTCACTCCGCCTCCGCCTCCGTCACCCCCGCCCGCTGCCAGGTCAGGAACTCCTCGATCAGCTCGGGTGGATTCGCTGCCTCGGTCGCCTCGATCTCCCAGCCGGGGCAGTCCATGTCGAAGACCACGACGGGCAGGGGGCGGCCGAACAGTTTCTCGATCCGGCCGCCGGCATGGAGATGACGGGCGAGGTCGACGCAGGCATCGGCGAAGTGCAGGTGGAGCAGGTCGCGCAGGGCGTCGATCTCATCGTCGTCCCCCACCTCCACCTCGTCGTCCTCACCGTCGTACCAGAGGCCGAGCCGCTTGATCTCCTCGACGTACAGCGGGCCGCCGGCCGGATCCTCGGGGACGTTGCCGAGCGTCTCGAAGCCGTCGAGGAGCCAGCAGGCGTAGTTCCAACGGGCCTCGCCCGGGTCCTGCGGGTACGTCGTCCGCGCGTACTGGCTCTCGGTGTTGTAGCCGATGGCCACGTACGGGCGGCGGCTGTCGTAGTCGATGCGCCAGACACGGAAGGACAGGGCGTAGATCTCGGGCCGCAGGGACTCGGGAAAACGGTCCAGGACGCCGACGGCCGCCTCCCGCAGATGCGTCTGGAAATCGCTCGGAAACTCCTCCGGCGGACCTGTCACAACCCCTGCCTCCGCTCCGTCAGTGCAGCGACACCGAGAACGAGACCGAAAGCACTGACACAGGATGCATCACCATGCAGGCTCGGATGACGAACCCGGCGTACGTCCTTCCCGGCGCCCTGAAGGGTATCGGCACCCTGTTCCAGGCGATCGGCGAGGGAGGGTTGCCGCAGGAGCTCGCCGAGATCGTCGGGCTGCGTGCCAGTCAGGTGAACGGCTGCAGCGCCTGCGTCCACGGCCATGTGCGGAACCTGCGCGAGGGAGGCGCGAGCGAGGAGCGCATCGCCTCCGTCGCCGCTTGGCGTGAGGCCCCCTGCTTCTCCGAAGCCGAGCGCGCTGCCCTGCAGTTGACCGAGTCGGTCACCCGGCTCGCCGACCGTTCCCACGCGTCCGTGCCGGACGCGCTGTGGGACGAGGTCGCCGACCACTTCGACGAGAGGGAACTGTCGGCGCTCATCCTCACCATCGCCGTCACCAACATGTTCAACCGCATCAACACCACCATCAAGGAGCCGGCGGGCACGACCGCCGCCACGAGGGACCGTCCCCCCGTATCCCCGGTGTAGTCCGCTACACCCCCAGGGCTCAGGACGCCGGCCCGACCGACGCCCCGGCTCCAACGACGCCGCACCCAGCCCAACGCCTCGACCTCGATGCGGCCCTCACCGCGACCAGCGCCTCAGCCCCGGTGCGGCCCCACCGTGACCAACACCCCGGCCCGGATCCCGTCCCCACCGCGACCCACACCTCAGCCCCGATGCGGGCCCCACCGCGCCCCACACCTCAGCCCTGATACCCCGGCCCTGATACCCCGGCCCCAATACCTCAGCCCCGATACCGACCCAACGTCCGAAGCCCCGGCAGTGCCCGGTCCTCGAAGTCGAACAGGGCGAGGTTCTCCCACGCGTTGCCGGACGTCGGGTCCGCCGGGTCCCAGCCGCTGCCGGCGCGGTACGTCCACACGCCTTCCCAGTAGCAGTAGCCAAGACCCTGCCCGCCCGGGACGGCGGCCGCGAGGTCGGCCACCTCGCGCAGCCAGGCCGCCTGGCCCGCGGGTGTGGCGGGGAAGCCCTCGGTGAGCTGCGAGGGGTCGTTCATGATGTCGTTGACGTCGTCCTCGCTCTCCAGCGTGAACGGGTACGCCGTCTCGGCGATCACACACGGCTTGCCGTAACGGGCCGTGATGTCGGCCATGTTGGCGGCGGCCTGCGCCACCGGCCCGTGCCAGAACGGGTAGTAGGAGAGCCCGATGATGTCGAAGTCCACGCCGAGGGCGACCGCGTTGTCGAACCACCACCGGTAGAGCCCGTTGTCGCCGCCGTTGGCCAGGTGCAGGATCGTGCGGACGCGCGGGGTGGTGTCGCGGGCCGCGCTCAGCCCGGCCTTGAGGAACGCGGCGAGGTTGTCCCAGTGCGCCCAGTCGCCCTCGGGCCAGATCATGCCGCCGTTCAGCTCGTTGCCGATCTGCACCAGGTCGGCCGGAGTGCCCTGCCGCCTCAGCGCGCCGAGCACGTCGGCGGTGTGGTCGTGGACGGCCCGGGTCAGTCCGGGCACGTCCAGGTCGGCCCAGGCGGCCGGCTTGGTCTGGTGCGCCGGGTCGGCCCAGGTGTCGGAGTAGTGGAAGTCGACCCAGATGCCGATGCCGGCCCGCTTCAGGCGCCGGGCCAGCGGGAGGACGTGGGCCTTGTTGTTGTAGCCGTCGACCGGGTCGACCCACACCTTCAGCCGGGCGTGCGTGACGCCGGACGAGGCGAGGATGCGGATCGGGTCCTCACGGCGGCCGTCGGCCCGCCGGTATACGGCACCCTTGTCCTCGTTCTTCGGCAGCGAGGAGATGTCCACGCCGCGGATCGCCAGGCGGCGGTGACCACCCGTCGGGGTGCTCGCGGCGGCGGGTGCCGCGCCGAGCACGGGAACGGCCAGCGCGGCGGCTCCGGCAGCGGTCAGAACACTGCGTCTACGCATGTCAGGGTCCCTTCACGGTGAAACTCACAGGAGAAGAACAACAGCCTTGAGCGGGCCGGAACGCTCAGAGGGAGCGCGGCTCGCGAAACACCTCGACCGCCCCGGCCGGTACGGCGGCCCGGCTCCCGTCCGCCAGCACCACCTTCACCTCGGCGTCCGTGTGGTTGACGGCGAACCGGAACGTCCCCGACTCGCCTTCCCGTACGACGAGTTCGACGTCCTGGGGAAGATCGGCGGGGGCGATGCCCGCGTCCGTGAGGGCCAGGTCCACGACCGCCGCCAGGTCGGCACCGGAGAGCCGGGTGGCCAGGTACCAGGCGGCCCCGTCCCCGAGCGCCCGCCGGGTGAGCGCGGGGTGTCCCGCCGTACGCCCGTCGGCGAAGACGGCCACCGTCTCGCAGCCCTCGCCGGGGACGACGTACTCGGACCACACGTCGGCGGTGTACAGCGCACCGGACGACTCCCCGCCCGGTTCCCCACCCGGTTCCTCGGCCGGCTCCCCACCGGGTTCCCCGGCCGCCATCCGTACGGTGACGGTCTCCCCCGGCAGCAACGGATCGAACTCCTCCACGGTCAGTCCGAGGACATCCCGCAGCGCCCCGGGATACGCCCCGGGGTGCACGGAGTCGTGCTCGTCGACGATGCCGGAGAAGAAGGAGACGAGGAGGGTGCCGCCCCGCGCGACATACCGCTCCAGGTCCGCGGCGACGGAGGCGGGCGCGGAGTACAACTGCGGGACGACGAGCAGCGGATACCGCGCGGGGTCCACGTCACCGAGGCCCTCCGGCGCGAAGAAGTCCACCGTCAGATGGCGGTCGTACACCGCCTCGTAGAACGCGTCGAGCCTCTCCCGCGCGTCGAGATCCTCGCTCGGCCGCCAGTCCAGGCCCTGCGCCCACCACGACTCCCACGACCAGACCATGGCCACGTCGGCCCGGGTGCGGGTGCCGCGCAGGTCGGCCAGGCCGGCCAGCCGGTCCCCGAGCTCCACCACCTCCCGCCACACCCGTGTCCCCGTTCCGCCGTGCGGCAGCATCGACGAGTGGAACTTCTCCGCGCCGCTGCGGGACTGCCGCCACTGGAAGAACATCGCACCCTCGGAGCCGCGGGCGACATGGCCCAGCGAGTTGCGGGCCATCTGGCCGGGCTCCTTGGCGGGGTTGTGCGCCTGCCAGTTGACGCCCGAGGTGGAGTGTTCGAGCAGCAGCCAGGGGGCGCCGCCCGCGACCGAGCGGGTGAGGTCGGCGGCGAGGGCCAGGTTGACGTGGGTGCGGCGGCCGTCGGTGATCAGGTAGTGGTCGTTGGTGACGAGGTCGACCTCGCGCGCCCAGGCCCAGTAGTCGATGGACGCGCACTGGCTGGGCGCGACCATGAAGTTGGTGGTCACGGGCACGCCGGGGGAGAGGCGGTGCAGGATGTCCCGTTCGGCACGGAAGTTGGCGCGGGCCTGGGCGTCCCCGAACCGCTGAAAGTCCAGCCGGTGGGCGGGGTTGCCCACGGTCGGCGTGGCCCGGGGCACGCCGATCTCCTCCCAGTCGCCGTAGAACTGGCCCCAGAAGGCGGTGCCCCAGGCCTGGTTGAGGGCGTCGAGGGTGGTGTAGCGGTCCTGGAGCCAGACCCGGAAGGCGCCGGCGCAGGTGTCGCAGTAGCAGCTCAGGACCGGGGCGCCGTACTCGTTGTGGACGTGCCACAGCGCGACCGCCGGGTGGCGGCCGTAGCGTTCCCCGAGCCGGGTGGTGATCGCGGCCGCCGCCGCCCGGTAGTCCGGGTCGGAGTGGCAGATCGCCCCGCGTGAGCCGAACGCCAGCCGCACCCCCTCCTGGGTGACCGGAAGCGCCTGCGGGTGCGCGCGGTAGAACCAGGCCGGCGGTACGACGGTGGGGGTCGCCAGGTCCACGAGGATCCCGGCGTCGTGGAGCATTCCGATGATCCGATCGAGCCACGCGAAGTCGTACTCGCCGGGCCGGGGTTCGGTCCGGGACCACGCGAAGATGCCGAGCGAGACCATCGTGACCCCGGCCTCGCGCATCAGCCGGACGTCCTCCTCCCACACCTCCTGCGGCCACTGCTCGGGGTTGTAGTCGCCCCCGAAGGCGAGTGGCAGGCGGTCGTGCGGGGCGGCGGAGGGCATGCGGTGACTCCCGGAGATCGGCAAAGATAGTGCTCGTTTCTGTGATCGTGCACAGTACTCATGACGGCCGCCATCTGCGAGCAACAAGTAGGTAACCCCAGGCTCTCGCCATTGACAAGGGCCGGAAACAATTCTCTACTGTGCACGATCACAGAGCCGCGCGGCCCTCGCGCACAGCCCCTCGGTCACGTCCGCAGAACCTCCCCCCACGGCGGTTGCCGCGTACGCGGGACGTCCCGAGGCAGGCTCGTCCAAGTCAGGGGAGATGAAGATGTCGATCCACCGCCACCAGATCAGCAGGCGCAACATCCTCGCCGGGGCCGCCGCCCTCGGCCTTACCGGCACGCTCGCCGCCTGCGGCGGTTCCGACGACGACTCCGGCGAGAGCAGCGGGCCGGTCAAGCTGACCTACTGGGCGTGGGCGCCCAACATGGAGAAGGTCGCCGCGATCTGGAACAAGAAGAACCCGGACATCACGGTCACGGTGTCGAAGCAGGCCAGCGGCGGCGAGATCGTCTCCAAGCTGATCACCGCGAAGAAGGCCGGCAACGCCCCCGACCTCATCCAGGTCGAGTACCAGTCCCTGCCGACCCTGGTCTCCAACGACGTCCTCGCCGACATCTCCCAGTACGCCGGTGACGCCGAGTCGGACTTCTCCGAGGGCCTGTGGAAGATGGTCACCCTCGGCACCGACGCCCTGTACGCGGTGCCGCAGGACTCGGCGCCGCTGATGTTCTACTACCGCGAGGACCTCTTCAAGAAGCACGGCCTGAGCGTGCCGAAGACCTGGACCGAGTTCGCGGAGACCGCGCGCGCCGCCAAGAAGGCCGTCCCGGACGCCTATCTGACCACCTTCTCCTCCAACGACCCCGGTCTGTTCGCGGGCCTCGCCCAGCAGGCCGGCGGCAAGTGGTGGACCGTCGACGGCGGCGGCAAGTGGACCGTCGGCATCGACGACGCCGGCACGCGGCAGGTCGCCGAGTTCTGGGGCGGCCTGGTGCAGGAGGGCGTCATCGACAACCAGCCGATGTACACCCCGGCCTGGAACAACGCCCTGAACAAGGGCACCCACCTGGCCTGGGTCTCGGCCGTCTGGGCGCCCGGTGTGCTGGTCTCCTCCGCGCCCGACACCAAGGGCGAGTGGCGCATGGCCCCGCTCCCGCAGTGGAAGTCCGGCGACGACGTCACCGGCAGCTGGGGCGGTTCCTCCACCGGTGTCTCCACCGACTCCAAGCACGCCGAGGCCGCCGCGAAGTTCGCGCGCTGGATCAACACCGACCCGGAGGCGCTGGCCGCCCTGGTCAAGGAGGCCGCGGTCTACCCGGCCGCCACGAAGGGCCAGTCCGGCGACATCCTCAAGACGCCCGAGTTCTTCTCGAACCAGGCGGACTTCTACACCACGGCCGCCGCGATCGCCGCCACCACGGCCGCCTCCGCCTGGGGCCCCAACGTCCAGATCGCCTACACCAGCTTCATGGACGGCTTCGGCAAGGCCACCAAGGCGAAGAAGGAGTCCCAGTTCGACTCCGCCCTCGGCGCCATGCAGTCGAAGACCTTCGCCGACATGAAGAAGCAGGGCTTCGAGGTGACCGAGGCATGACCAGCGCTCCGCTCAAGGGCTCCGACCGCGTCACGGTCGGGCCCTTGGCGGACGGCATCGGCACCGCCCCGTCCGTCCGCCCCAGCCGCCCCCGCCGCCAAGGCCGCAGCGCACCGTACTGGTTCCTGGCGCCGACGCTGGCCCTATTCGCCGCCTTCACCGTCGTCCCCATCGGGTACGCGATCTGGCTCAGCCTGCACAAGGTCCAGGTCAAGGGCATCGGGCTCGGCAAGGGCGCCCGCGAACAGGTCTGGAACGGCTTCGGCAACTACACGGCCGTCCTCCAGGACTCCGCGTTCGGCCACAGTGTGCTGCGCGCGTTCGGCTACGGCCTCATCGTCATCCCGACCATGCTCGGCCTCGCGCTGCTGTTCGCGCTGATGCTGGACACCCCGAAGGCGCGCAGCGCGCCCTTCGCCCGGCTGATGATCTTCCTGCCGTACGCGGTGCCCGGCATCATCGCCGCCCTGATGTGGGGCTTCCTCTACCTGCCGGACGTCAGCCCCTTCTACTACCTGCTGAACAAGTTCGGCCTGCCGCAGCCGGACCTCTTCGAGGGCGGCAACCTCTACCTCTCCTTCGCGAACATCGCGGTCTGGGGCGGCACCGGCTTCAACATGATCGTCATCTACACCGCGCTCAAGGCGATCCCGCAGGAGATCTACGAGGCGGCCCGCATCGACGGCGCCTCCGACCTGCACATCGCCCTGAAGATCAAGATCCCGATCGTGATGCCCTCGCTGGTCCTCACCTTCTTCTTCTCGGTGATCGCCACCCTCCAGGTCTTCACCGAACCGATGGCCCTGAAGCCGCTGACCAACGGACTGCCCAGCGGCTGGAGCCCGTTGATGGCCATCTACGACACGGCCTTCCTGCAGTCCGACATCTACGGCGCCTCCGCCACGGCGGTCGTGCTGGCCCTGGCCACCTATCTCCTCTCCTTCAGCCTGCTGCGCGTCTCCGACCGCTACACCCGGGAGGACCGGGCATGACCCCCCTCACCCTCACCGCCGACACGTCCCCCGCCGCGAGCCGTGTGCGGCGCACCGCCTGGATCCCCACCCTCGTGCTGATCCTCGGTGCCCTGTACTGCCTGGTCCCCATCGCCTGGGTGGTCGTCGCGGCCACCAAGGACCGGTCGGAGCTGTTCTCCACCTTCACCTTCGCCCCCGGCACCGGACTCCTCGGCAACCTGAGCGACCTGACCGACTACCGGGACGGCATCTACTGGCAGTGGATGGCCAACTCCGCGTTCTACGCGGGCTTCGGCGCCCTGCTGTCCACCGCGGTCTCCGCCGGCGGCGGCTACGCGCTCGGCCGGTTCGTGTTCCGCGGACGCGAGGCCATCTTCAAGATGATCCTCGCGGGCGTCCTCGTGCCGAGCATCGTGCTGGCCGTCCCGCAGTACCTGCTGCTGTCGAAGACGGGCATGGCCGACTCGTACTGGTCGATGCTGCTGCCGTCGATCCTCTCCCCGTACGGCGTCTACCTGGTCCGCATCTACGCGGCGGCCTCGGTGCCCACCGAACTCATGGAGGCAGCCCGCATGGACGGGGCGAGCGAGTGGCGGATCTTCTCGCGGATCGCCGTACCGATGATGATGCCGGGCCTGATCACGGTGTTCCTCTTCCAGTTCGTCGGCATCTGGAACAACTTCCTGCTGCCGTACGTGATGCTGGCCGACGACACCAAGTTCCCGCTCACCCTCGGGCTCTACACGCTGCTCGCCCAGGGCGCCTCGCAGCCCGCCCTCTACACCCTGGTCATCACCGGATGTCTGCTGGCGATCCTCCCGCTGATCGCGCTCTTCCTGGTGATCCAGCGGTTCTGGTCCCTGGACCTGCTGAGCGGCTCGGTCAAGGCCTGAGCAGTCGGCCGCCCGCAGCAAACCCCGCCCCGAACGAGGAACATGACCACCAGCGCGAACGGCCGCCGCAAGCCGCCCACCATCCACGACGTGGCCCGGGAGGCGGGTGTGTCGCGGGGTACCGTCTCCCGCTTCCTGAACGGCGGCCACTACGTCTCGCCGGCCGCCCGGCGGGCCGTCGAGGCCGCCGTCAGGAAGACCGGATACGTGGTCAACCGGCATGCCCGCAGCCTGAGTACGGGCCGCTCGGACTCGGTGGCGTTCCTCCTGACCGAGCCGCAGGAGAAGTTCTTCGAGGACCCCAACTTCAACGTCCTGCTGCGCGGATGCACCGAGCACCTCGCCCGGCACGACATCCCGCTGCTGCTGATGCTGGCCGCGACCGACGACGACCGGCGCCGGCTGACCCGTTACATCACCTCGGGCCATGTCGACGGCGTGCTGCTGGTCTCCAGCCACAGCGGGGACCCGGTCGCCGCCGAACTGCGCGCCGCCGGAATGCCGTTGGTGGCCTGCGGCAAGCCGATGGGGCTCGGCTCCAAGGTGAGCTACGTGGCGGCCGACGACCGTGACGGCGCCCGGGAGATGGTCCGCCACCTCCTCGACACCGGCCGCCGCCGCATCGGCATGATCACCGGCCCGCTGGACACCCCCGGCGGCACCGACCGGCTGGCCGGCTACCGCGAGGTCCTCGCCGAGGCGGGCCTGCCCTACGACCCGGCACTGGTCGCCGAGGGCGACTACCGCCGTGCCGGCGGCGAACAGGCCGCGCACCGGCTGCTCGACCGGGCCCCCGACCTGGACGCGGTGTTCGTCGCCTCCGACCTGATGGCCCAGGGAGTCGTCAACGCCCTGCACCAGTGCGGCCGTTCGGTCCCCGATGACATCGCTGTCGGCGGTTTCGACGACTCGGCCGCGGCCACCGCCGTCACCCCGGCCCTCACCACCATGCGACAGCCCTACGAGCGCATCAGCGCCGAGATGGTCCGCATGCTGCTCGCCCAGATCGCCGGCGAGGACACGGCCGGGGTGATCCTGCCGACGGAACTGGTGGTGCGGGAGTCCGCGTGAACGCACCGACGGCGGTGAACGCACCGACTGCCGTGACCGGAACGGATGTTCGCAACCGGAGCAGACGTCAATGCATGTGAATGCTGTAGCCGTCCGGTTCGCGTCGAGTCGGCGGGGCGTTCCATCCGTATTCTCTGATCATGGCCGCACCCACCGCATATTCACTCATCGCCACCGACCTGGACGGAACGCTGCTCCGAGGCGACGACACGCTGTCCGACCGGTCCCTCGCCGCACTGGCGCGGGTGACGGCGGCCGGTGCCCGGCATCTCGTGGTGACCGGCCGCCCGGCGCCCAGAGTGCGGCCACTCCTCGACGACCTGGGCAGCGAGGGACTCGCGGTGTGCGGGCAGGGCGCGCAGGTGTACGACGCCGGCGCGGACCGTCTGCTCTGGTCGGTCACCCTGGACAGGGAACTGGCCGAGACCGCGCTCGGCAAGATCGAGGCCGAGGTCGGCCAGGTGTACGCGGCCGTCGACCAGGACGGCGTGGACGGGCTCACCCTCATCGAGCCGGGCTATCTGATGCCCCACCCGACCCTGCCCGCGGTCCGGGTCGCAAGACGCGACGACCTGTGGCGCGAGCCCATCAGCAAGGTGCTGCTGCGCCATCCCTACCTGTCCGACGACGAGTTGGCGGCGACGGCGCGCGGAGTGATCGGCTCGCTGGCCACGGTCACCATGTCGGGGCCCGGGACCGTCGAACTCCAGCCATGCGGCATCACGAAGGCGACGGGGCTGGCGCTGGCCGCCGACCATCTCGGTCTCGGCCCGCAGCACACCGTCGCCTTCGGGGACATGCCCAACGACATCCCCATGTTCGACTGGGCCGCCCACGGCATCGCCATGGCCAACGCCCATCCCGAACTCCGGTCCGTGGCCGACGAGGTCACCCTGTCGAACGAGGACGACGGCGTCGCCGTCGTCCTCGAACGTCTCTTCCCGGACGGGAAGTTCTGACCGGCCCCGGGGATCACGCCCCGGGAGTCGGCCCCCGGGATCTCTAGTACGCGCCCCACACGTTGTCGATCGACCCGTACCGCGCCGCCGCGTAGTTGCAGGCGGCGGTGATGTTGGCGACCGGGTCGTACGGGTCCCACGAGGTGTCGGCCACGTGGTAGGCCTGGAAGGTGGGGTCGATGGTCTGGAGCAGACCCTTGGACGGGGTGCCGGCGGCGGCGTTGGAGTCCCAGTTGTTGATGGCGTACGGGTTGCCCGAGGACTCCCGGATGACGTTGCGGTAGATGCCGTCGTACGTGCCCGGAATGCCGTTCTGCGCCATGACCTGGAGGGACGCCCGGATCCAGCCGTCGAGGGTGTTGGAGTACCCCAGCGAGGTGGCGGTGGTCACGGTCGGGGTCGCGGCGGACGCGCTGGTCGCGCCGATCACCGGGAGGGCGAGCACGGCGGCGCCGGTGACGGCGACGGCGAGGGTGCGGGTGAGGCGGGTCGTCCTGGAACGACGGTGCTGAGCGGCAGCAGGCATGGCGAAATGTCCTCTCCGTCGCCTGCGAGGTGAGCTGTCGGGTGCGGGCTGGGAGGTGCCCGGCCGTGCCGCCCGGGTGGGCGGCACGACTTAACCCCGAGCCGTACCGGCGTGATCTCCGGTGCGGCGACTTACCTGGGTCCCCCGCTCCTGCCGTGCGAATGGTCGTCGATGGGTGGTCCGCGAGCGGCGGCAGGATTAGGCGTCCGCTCGACAGGCCGGGAACGTATGCGAGAGCACATGTCCGAAACAAGTAGCGGATTCACACATCACACCTATTGACCTTGGTCTGAGGCGTATGGGGTGCTTGATCCTTTGCGGTTGCCAAGACTCAACTGGCGCACGGCGCAAGGCGGGGCGGGGTCCGGCGGGAAGGGAACGCGGACGCGCCGAAGGGGGCGCGGAGGCGGTTGGAAGTGACCCAACTCACGGACATGCGCAAGCATGGCAAATCGGGCAATGTTCCCAACTCGGAGTCAACCGGCAGTGCGTGGGATCCGCTTCTCCCACGTCCGGTGGAAGACCACCTCGCCGCCGTCCGTGCAGACCACCTCGTTGGTGGTCAGGAAGTCCGTCTCGTCACAGCGGATCTCCGACCGGGTGCGGACCGTCGCGTCCCAGCCCAGCTCCGGCCGGCGCAACCGGACCGTCCAGTCGGAGCGGGTCCGGGCCGACAGGGGGTCCCGCTCGTCGATCGTGTACGTCTCCAGCGCGTCCTCGGCGAACTCCAGGCCGTCGGGGTACACCCGGGTGCCGCCGTAGCGCGGATCGACCTCCAGCCGCCACTCGCCCTTGGCCACGTCGCGGACGACCAGCCGCTCGGGGCGCGGCTCGTCCGGCGTGTCCGGGCTCCCTCCGGCAGCGGCCACGCCGCCGGTCACCCCCAGCGGCTCGGCCTGCTCGGGCTCCTCGAAGACGATCTCCTGCCCCACCTCGTGGCCGCGCACGGGCAGCTCCAGCAGGCTGCCCGCCGGGTCCAGGGTGAAGCCCGCCGCCGAGCCGGGCTGCGGCCAGATCCACGGCCAGTACGCGGAGGAGACGGCGAGACGGATGCGGTGGCCGACGGGGAAGACGTGCCCGATGCCGTTCAGCTCGAACTCGACGTCCTCCGTCGTGCCCGGCGCCCACGGCACGGCCTGCTCCCGCCCGTGCCGCGCCGACAGGTTCAGCACACCCCGGGTCACCAGGGTCGAGGAGCCGTCCGGGGCCACGTCGCAGACCCGGGCGATCACCTGACCGCGCGTCACCTCCGAGGTCAGCCTGAGCCGCACCCGGGGCCGCCCCAACACCCAGGTCTCCTCCTGGACTTCGAACTCGAAGCTCACCGACCGCGCGTCCTCCTCCCGCTGGTCGGGCGGCAGGTCGGCGTCGTTCCCGAAGGGGAAGAAGCGGCCGGCGTCGACGCCCGTGTGCTGCGGGGAGCGCACCGGGGAGGGGGCGCCCTGCAGGGCGTGCGCGACCATCGCGACGTTGGGGGAGGGCCAGGCCGGCTCGCCGACCCAGCGGCCGGGCAGGGTGTCGTAGACCGTGGCCGGGGGGTGGGAGTCGCTGAGGTAGGCGCGCAGCAGGGGTTCGTTCATGACGCCGGTGTCACCCGTGCCCGAGGCGCCGCGCGAATCGGGCTTGAGCCAGTGGTCCCACCAGCGCAGGGTCTCCTGGAGGAAGCCGATCGCCGGTCCCGGCGGCAGACCGCGGTCGGGGTACTGGTGGGACCAGGGGCCGATCAGGCCGCGGACGCGGTCGGAGGGCAGGTGCTCGACGAGCCGGAGGACCGTGTCGCGGTACGGGTCGTGCCAGCCGCCCACCGCGAGGACGGCGGCCTGGATCGCGCCGTAGTCCTCGCAGACGCTGCCGTGACGCCAGTAGCGGTCCCGGGTCTGGTGGTCGAGCCAGGTGTGGATGAGGGGTTCGACCCCCGCCAGGCGCTCCAGCCACATCTCCCGCCAGGCCTCGCCCGCATACCGCGGGTCCGGCGGCCGGGAGACGAAGGCGAGCATGGTGGCCGCCCAGGCGTGCATGTCCACCGCGAGGACGGAACCTCCCATGTAGTGCACGTCGTTGTCATAGCGGTCGTCGGCGGAGCAGACCGTGACGACCGCCTTGAGCGGCTCGGGTGCCAGGGCCGCGATCTGGAGGGAGTTGAAGCCGCCCCAGGAGATGCCGAACATGCCGACCTTGCCGTCGCACCAGGGCTGTGCGGCCAGCCAGTCGACGACCTCGACACCGTCGGCCAGCTCGGTCGCCGAGTACTCGTCGGTCGGCATGCCCCCGCTGTTGCCGTGTCCGCGCACGTCCACTCGTACGGAGGCGTAACCGTGGCCCGCGTACCAGGGATGGCGTTGCCAGTCGCGGGGTGCCGTCCAGTCGGTGAGGCGGTACGGCAGGTATTCGAGGATCGCGGGTACCGGTTCGTCAGTGAGGGGACGCCACACGCGTGCGTAGAGCAGGGTCCCGTCCGACAGCGGGATGCGGAGGTCCTGGTGGGCCGTCTCGTAGGGGAAGGACGTACGGATGTGCATGAGCGTGACCCCGTGAGTTCAGTGGACCGGATGCATGGTGCGGCGCAGCCAGGGGGCGGCCGCCATCACGGCCAGACCCGCGGCCACCGCGATCGCGCCGTTGACGCCGAAGTAGGCGGGCTGGGAGACGTCGTCGTAGAGCTTCACCGTCTGGGCCTGGATGCCGTTGGCCAGGGCGAGGGACAGGAACCAGAGGGACATGGTCTGGCTGGAGAAGGCGGCCGGGGCGAGCTTGGTGGTGGCCGACATGCCGGAGGTCTCCAGCAGGATGTCGCCGAGGCCGAGCAGGAAGTACGAGCCGACGATCCACCAGGCGGACATCAGGTAGTCGTCGGAGGAGTGCCCGGACGTCGGCAGGGCCATCAGCAGGAACGACAGGCCGCCGAGGACGACCCCGATCGCGATCTTGTTCGACGCGTGCGGCTGGCGGTGGCCCATCCGGACCCAGAGCGCGGCGACCACGGGCGCGAGCCCGACCTCGAAGGCGCCCAGCGCGGACGCGTACCAGCTTGCCGGGAAGTCGAAGCCGAGGAGGGTCGTCTCGGCGTTCGACGCGGCCAGCAGCATCATCGTCGAGTACGCCTGGAAGAGGATGAAGTTGAAGACGGTGGAGGCGAGGAAGAGCACCACGTACGGGCGCAGCCGGCCGCGTTCCTCGGCGGTCACGCGGGGACTCCTGAACATCACCGTGAAGTAGACGACCGGAGCGATCACCGAGACCAGGGTGAGCAGGTCGACGAAGCGGTCCATGGTGAGCAGGCCGGTGAGGGCGAGGACGGTCGCGAGCACCGCGACGGCCACCACCCCGGCGACGATCGTGCGGACCGTGCGGCGCAGGGCGTCGGGCGGGAGGGCGAACTCCGCCGCGTTCCTGCGCCCGGCCAGGTGACGGCGGCCCAGCACGTACTGGACGAGACCGAAGGTCATGCCGATCGCGGCGGCCGAGAAACCCCAGTGCCAGCCCCGGTGGTCGCCGAGCCAGCCGGTGATCAGCGGGCCCGCGAAGGCGCCGATGTTGATCGCCATGTAGTAGAGGGCGAACCCGGCGTCCCGGCGGTCGTCGTCGGTGGCGTAGAGCTTGCCGACCATGGTGGCCACGTTGGGCTTCAGCAGGCCCGTGCCGGCGCTGATCAGGCCCAGGCCCACCCAGGTCATGGTGGCCGTGGGGACGGCCATGGAGTAGTGCCCGCAGGCGATCAGGACGCCGCCCCACAGCACCGCGCGGTAGGAGCCGAGGATGCGGTCGGCGAGCCAGCCGCCGGCCACGGAGACGAGGTAGACCAGCGTGCCGTAGGCGGCGGAGACGGAGGCCGCGGTGCCGGCCGACATGCCCAGGCCGCCGTGGGCCACCGTGTCGGCGAAGTAGAGGACGAGGATCGCCTGCATGCCGAGGAACGAGAAGCGTTCCCAGACCTCCAGGCCGGAGAGCGTGAGCAGGCCCTTGGGCTGGCCGAAGAAGGCGGTGTCGTCCTCGGGGGGCGGTCGGCTGCCGGGCGCGGTGTCGACGTCGGTTCGGGGCACGCTCCACTACTTCCATGTAAGTCGATAGATATCCGTTCTTTTCAAGTGATCAAAAACATACCCGTCGTGATCCGATACCGCCCGGCCTGGACCGGCGGGCGCTAGCGGTGATCGAAACATGACCGGATACGCTGACTTGAGTGATGGCAGCGACCTATCGACAAACCGTGTGACCGCCAGCAGACACCAGCAGACAGGAGATCCCTCGTGACCGTCGTCGGGCCGTTCGGGCTGAGCGTGCGGGACCAGGCTCTGGAAGCCGATGTCCAGGCCGGATTGACGGCCGTCGAGGAGGGACTGCTCGAAGCCACCAAGAGTGAGGTCCCCTTCATCACGGAGGCCGCCCAGCACCTGGTGCGGGCGGGCGGAAAGCGGTTCCGGCCGCTGCTCGTGATGCTCGCTGCCCAGTTCGGGGACCCCTATGCCCCCGGGATCGTGCCGTCCGCCGTGGTCGTGGAGCTGACCCACCTGGCGACGCTGTACCACGACGACGTGATGGACGAGGCCGAGGTGCGGCGCGGGGTGTCCAGCGCCAACACCCGCTGGGGCAACTCGGTCGCCGTCCTCACCGGCGACTTCCTGTTCGCGCGCGCCTCGCACATCCTGGCCGACCTCGGGCCCGAGGCGGTCCGGGTCCAGGCCGAGGCGTTCGAACGCCTGGTCACCGGCCAGATCCTGGAGACCGCCGGACCGACCGACGGACGCGACCCGGTCGAGCACTACCTGGACGTCCTCGGCGGCAAGACCGGCTCGCTGGTGGCCGTCTCCTGCCG
This sequence comes from Streptomyces sp. NPDC032822, assembly GCF_055578825.1. Taxonomy (NCBI): domain Bacteria; kingdom Bacillati; phylum Actinomycetota; class Actinomycetes; order Kitasatosporales; family Streptomycetaceae; genus Streptomyces; species Streptomyces sp. NPDC032822. The sequence continues at coordinate 124,856 of NZ_JBVIOL010000010.1, forward strand.
CTTCGGGGCGATGATGTCGGGCGCCGACGAGACGGTGGTCGACGTGCTCACGCAGTACGGCGAGCGGCTGGGCGTCGCCTTCCAACTGGCCGACGACGTCCTGGACATCGCGTCCGACTCGCACGAGTCGGGCAAGACCCCGGGGACGGACCTGCGCGAGGGCATCCCGACCCTGCCGGTGCTCCGGCTGCGGGAACGGGCCGAGCGGCTGGGGCTGGCCGAGGACATCGCGCTGTGCGAGCTGCTGGACTCCGACCTGACCGACGACGCACGGCACGCCGAGGCGTTGGAGGCCCTGCGCGCGCACCCCGCGCTGGAGCAGGCCCGGCGGGACACCGTGCGGTACGCGAAGGACGCCCGGGCCGCGCTGGCGCCGCTGCGGGAGTGCGACGCCAAGGCCGCGCTGATGGAGCTGTGCGACGCGGTGGTGCACCGGGCGGGGTGACGTAGGTCACCTTCCTGGATCACGTCCGCACGGGGACCGGCTCCGCGGCGACGCTCTCCCACCCGTCGGCACCGAGGAGATCCCGCGGCTGCCGTGACCTCCGCGGGAGACCTCCGGGCCCCCTCCGTCGACGGCGTCTCCACCCCGACCCCTACGGGTCGGGGGCGGCATCGCCTCCGTGTGTCATCCCCCAGGTGTACGCGGAGTTGCGCCCGGGGGTTGACGAATACACCCGGCCGATTTGGTCAGATGGACACCACGGAAAACACCACTCCTCACCGATTCGGGTGAGAATGGCGGCTACGGGGTGGACACGCGGGAGTTGGACCAGCCGCCGCCGACGACGGAGGTAAGGCACACATGGCACCGTTCGAAACCGACGACAGCACGACCGCCGCGGAGGCCGACGACCTGCGCGCGGCACGGCGGCGCAAGGCCGCGCGGTACGTCGTCCCGGTCGCGGTGGTGGGGGTGGCGGCGGTGACCATCGGGCTCGTCCCGGCGCTCGCCGACTCCGGCGACCCCGACCTGCCGAAGATCAGCGCCCAGGAACTCATCGAGAAGATCGCCGCCTCGGACGTACAGCAGCTGTCCGGCACGGTGAAGATCAGCACCGATCTGGGGCTGCCCGACCTCGGCGGCCTGGAGAACAGCCTGGCCTCCGGCGCGATGGACTCGGGCGACGGCTCCTCCGCCGACCCGTCGAGCAAGCTCACCGAACTCGCGTCCGGCACCCACACCCTGCGCGTCGCGGCCGACGGCCCCGACCGGCAGAAGCTGTCCCTGCTGGAGAGCGGCTCCGAGTACAGCGTGATCCACAACGGCAAGGACGTCTGGGGCTACGACAGCGAGTCCAACGAGGTCTACCACTCGGCCACGTCCGACAGCGGGAAGGCCGAGAAGGAGCGCGACGTCCCGGCCACGCCCAAGGACATGGCCGAGGAAGCCCTGAAGGCGGTCGACGACACCACGTCCGTGACCGTCGACGGCACCGCGCAGGTCGCGGGCCGCGACGCCTACCGGCTCGTCGTCAAGCCCAAGGAGTCCGGCTCCACGGTCGGCCAGATCACCGTGGCCGTGGACGCCAAGACCGGACTGCCCCTGAAGTTCACGCTGACCCCGGCGAGCGGCGGCGCGGCCGTGATCGACGCCGGCTTCACCCAGGTCGAGTTCGCCAAGCCCGCCGCGTCCACCTTCGACTTCAGCGCGCCCAAGGGCGCGAAGGTCACCGAGGGCGATTCCATCGAGAAGGGTGATAAGGGCGAGAAGGGCACGGAAGGGGCGAAGAGGCCGCACGACAGGGCGGACGCCAAGCCCGAGGAGGACCTCGGCAAGGGCCTCGACGGCCTGAAGGTCATCGGCGAGGGCTGGAACTCCGTCGCCACGTTCGACACCGGCGGCGAGGGCATACCGTCCGGCGCCGGCGGTGACCTCGGCGGGTTCCTCGACTCCCTCGGTACCGATGTGGCCGGCAAGTTCGGCTCGGGCACGGTCTTCTCGACCCGCCTGGTGAACGCGCTGATGACCGACGACGGCAAGGTCTACGTCGGCGCCGTGAACAAGGACGTCCTGGTGAAGGCGGCGAACGCGGCGAAGTAGGTCTCCGGTCGCACGACGAATCGAGGGAGCCGATGGGCGAACCGTCCGCCACGGAGCCGGAGTCCGAACCGGCACCGGAGGGCGCGGGAGACACCGATGGCGACACCGTCATCGCCACTCGCGCCCTCACCAAGCGCTACCGCGGCGGACAGCTCGCCGTAGACGGTCTCGACCTGGCCGTCCCGGCGGGCAGCGTCTTCGGCTTCCTCGGTCCGAACGGCTCCGGCAAGACCACCACCATCCGCATGCTGATGGGCCTCATCGAGCCCACGTCAGGGTCGGCCCGTGTCCTGGGCCGGCCCATGCCGCGCTCAGCGCGCGCGGTGCTCCCGCACGTGGGCGCGCTCATCGAGGGCCCCGCCCTGTACGGCTTCCTCTCCGGCCGCGACAACCTGCTCCGCTACGACGCCGCCGACCCGACCGCCGACCCGCGCACCCGGCGCATCCGCGTCGCGGCGGCCCTGGACCGGGTCGGCCTGGCAGCCGCCGCGGGCAAGAAGGCGAAGGCGTACTCGCTCGGCATGAAGCAGCGGCTAGGCCTCGCCGCCGCCCTGCTCCAGCCGCGCAGACTGCTCGTCCTGGACGAGCCGACCAACGGACTCGACCCGCAGGGCATGCGCGAGATCCGCTCCCTGGTCCGGGAGTTGGCCTCGGACGGCACGACCGTCTTCCTCTCCTCCCACCTCCTCGACGAGATCGAGCAGGTGTGCACCCACGCGGCGGTGATGACCCGGGGCCGGCTGATCACCCAGGGACCGGTCGCCGACCTGGCGGCGGGCACCCGCGGCCGGCTGGTCGTGACGACCCCGGACCCGGCCGACGCGGCCCGCACGTTGAAGGAGCAGGGCGCGACGGACGTGGTCATCGCCGAGGAGCGGGTCAGCGCAGAGCCGCCCCAGGACCGTGAACTCGCCGAACTGAACGCCGCGTTGGTGACGGCGGGCGTCCGGGTCCGCGGCTTCGGTGTCGAACGGGCCTCACTGGAGGACGCGTTCGTGGCGCTGACCGGGGAGGGCTTCGATGTCGCGGGCTGAGGCGGCGGTCCGTACGCCGAGCGTGCTGTGGACCTTCGGACTGCTCCGCAACGAGCTGTGGACCACCTTCCGGCGCTGGCGCACCCTCGCCCTGCTCGGCGTGCTGGCCGCCGTGCCGGTCCTGGTCGGCATCGCCGTGCGGATGGAGACCGGCGACGGCTCCTCACCCGGTGGCGGAGGCGGCGGGGGCCCGGCGTTCATCTCGCAGATCACCAACAACGGCCTGTTCCTGGTGTTCACCGCGCTCGCGGCGACACTCCCCTTCTTCCTGCCGATGGCCATCGGCGTCATCGCGGGCGACTCGATCGCCGGCGAGGCCAACGCGGGCACCCTGCGCTATCTCCTGGTCGCCCCCGCCGGCCGCACCCGGCTGCTGCTCACCAAGTACGCGACCGTGCTGGCCTTCTGTGTGCTGGCCACTCTCGTGGTCACGGTCTCGGCGCTGACCGTCGGGGCACTGCTCTTCCCGCTCGGCGACCTGACGACCATCTCCGGTACGCGGATCAGCTTCGCGGAGGGCCTGGGCAGAGCCCTGCTGATCGCGCTGGCCGTCGCCGCGTCCCTGGTGGGCATGGCGGCGCTCGGCCTCTTCGTCTCGACCCTCACCACCAGCGGGATCGCCGCGATGGCCACCACGGTCGGTCTGCTGATCACCATCCAGATCCTCGACCAGATCCCCCAACTGCACGCGATCCAGCCGTACTTCTTCTCCCACTACTGGCTGTCCTTCGCCGACCTGATGCGCGAACCGGTCTACTGGGACGACCTGGTGAAGAACCTCGGCCTCCAGGCCCTGTACGCGGCGGTGTTCGGCTCGGCGGCCTGGGCGCGGTTCACGACGAAGGACATCGCGTCCTAGACGTCGTCCGGTCGGTCAGCCGGTCTCTCGTCCGGCCTCGTGGGGGAAGCGCGCGAGCGGTGCCTCGCCCGCGAGGAACGTCTTGGCGCGCGTCAGCGCCTCGGTGTCCTTCAGGACGTCACCGGGCTTGGTGCCGTTGCCGAGCAGCACCCCGCCGAAGCGCATCCGCATGTACGCGGCCGAGTTGTGGAGCGTCCCGACCAGCGGGTCGGCGACCTCCTGCTCCTCGTGCGCGAGCACGGTGACGCCCCACAGGGTGCGCCCGGCCAGCGTGGCCCGGAAGTCCGTGCCGGGGGTGCGCAGCCAGCCCGACCAGTAGTCCAGGTAGCGCTTGACCGGGGCGGAGACCGAGTACCAGTACAGCGGGGACACGATCACGATGTCCGTCGCCGCGAGCGTCGCGTCCAGCAGCCGCGCCACACTGCCCTCGGACGGGCGGACGTGGTCACTGTCGTGCCGCAGGTCCACGAAGTCCGGCAGCGGGTGCTCGGTGAGACTGATCCACTCCTGCTCGACGTCCGCGGGGAGCTGCTCGGCGGCCCGGCGGGCCAGCATCTCGGTGTTGCTCTCGGTGCGGCTGCTGCCCAGGACGAACAGGAAACGGCGGGTCATGAAATCCCCCAAGTGGTCGGCGTGCGACGAAATCATGCGCACGCATCATATGCACACGCAATCAAAGCCCACAATCACAGCCGACGGTCACAGCGCGTAGTGAAAGAGCGCAGTGAAAGCACGCGGTCAAGACACGCGGTCAAGGTACGTGGTCAAGGCGCGCGGTCAGTCCTCACGCCGTCGATGGTCCGCAGCAGCAGATCCTCCCGCCCGGGCGGCGCCACGAGTTGGAGCCCGACCGGGCACCCGTCGGGGCCGACCCCCGCCGGAATACTGACCGCAGGATGCCCGCTCAGATTGAACGCCCAGGTCAGAGCGGTCGAGTAGCGCTCACCCGGGCCCTCGTGGCCGTGCGGCGGGTGCGGGGTGGCGGGCGTCAGCAGCAGGTCCGTGCCGGCGAAGAGCGCGGCCAGGCGACGGTCGTTCGTCACCCGGGCGGGCCCGACGGAAGCCGGATCCGCGCCGGGGGAGCGGAGGGCGAGCCAGGCGCGCGCGGGGTCTTCGAGACGGAGGGGAGCGGACGGCCGTACGAGCCGTAGGGCGCCGGCGTCCGCGAGCCGCACCGCCGCCGCCCGGGCCACCGCGACGAGCTCCGGGTCGGGGTGCGCGAAACGCAGGTCGGCGGACCAGACGGCCGCCGGTACGGCGGGCGGGGCGGGGACGGGGACGGAGAGTGGGGCGGGGACGGGGACGGGGGGTGGAGCGGTGGTCGGGGCGGGATCTTCCGGGGCCGCGTCCGGGCTCCCCGACATGACCCGCCAGTACGCCGCCGCGTCCGACGCGCAGCGGGTGAGCACCCCGGGCGCCGTGAGCCCCGTACGGTCGGCCGTCGGCAACCGACCGTTCGTGACCTTCAGGCCCACCACACCGCACCACGCCGCCGGGATCCGCACCGACCCCGCCCCGTCGCTGCCGGTCGCGAGCGGCACCAGTCCGGCGGCCACCGCGGCGGCCGACCCGGCCGAGGAACCGCCCGGCGTACGGTCCGCGCGCCAGGGGTTGACGGTACGGCCATGGGCGCCAAGTCCCCAGGTCTGCCAGGGAGTTCCGGGTCCGGGCACGGACGTCGCGCCCACCGCCACGCACCCGGCCGCGAGCAGCGGAGCCGCCGCGCGCAGGCCGTACCGTCCCTTCACCCCGATCGGCACCCCGGCCAGCGGGCCACCGGGGAGCGGGCCGTCCGCCGCCGCGACCCGCGCGTCCACCCCGGCCGCCCGCCGCAGCGCCTCCTCGCCCCACACCTCGACGAACGCGCACAGTTCGGTGTCCGCCCGTCCGATCCGCTCCAGCGCCGCCGCGACCACGTCGACGGCCCGCACCGCACCCGACCGTACGGCGGCGGCGGTCTCCGTCGCGGAGAGCGCGGCGAACTCGGAGGTGACGCGGGTGCGGGGGGTCAACGCCCCGCCGTCGCCCCGGCGAGGCGGGCCAGCGCCTCGGTCTCCCTCGGCGGTGCCCCGCTCAGGTCGCCCAGGCGCCAGGCGGGCACCCAGGGCACACGGTGGAGGCCGATCGCCGCCTCGATGTCCTTGACGCGCTGGGCGAGCGGGCGGGGCAGCCGGCCGGGTGCGTCGGCGACCAGGACGAGTGCGGCGAGATCGAGGCCGGACGGGGCCCCGCCCTGCCGGAAGCGTTCCACGGCGCCCAGGGCCGCGTTCAGCCCGGACGCGTGGGTACGGGCGACCAGCAGGACCGACCGCGGGTCGGCGGGGCCCGGCCAGTCGCGTCCGCAGTCGTGGCCGCCGTAGACCGTGGCGAGGGTGGAGGTGCCGGCGCCGCCGTGCGCGCCGACGAAGGAACGACGCCCCGGTCCGGCCCCCGGCCCGCCCCCTGGTCCGCCCGTCAAGCCGCCCGTCAATCCGCCCGTCGGTCCGTTCGCCGGTGCGGGTACCGGTCCGCGGAGCCAGATCTCCGGCCCTCGCGGCCTCTCCATCCGTACGCCGCTCTGTATGCCCGCCCGCGCGTCCGTCCGCATCCCCGCGTCCTCCCTCGTCATCCCCGACACCCCCCTGCTACCCGGCACCGCGCACGGCATCCGGGAGGTGCCCTGACGTGGCGGGAGTTCCTGGAACGAGTCTGTGACGTCGCGGTGACGTGAGAACCGTGCGAGAACGGAGAGACTCGACAGTACGTGTACGACCGGATCTTGCGCCGAGGGTGCGGAAGCCCGACGCGGGAGGGAGCACCATGGAACCCGAACGTGTTGTCCGGCGACTCCCCGACGCATCCGAGTGAGGGAACCGATGGCTCGACTCAGCCGCGACAAGAAGCGGGGCCAGCAGCGCGCCGGGCACCCGGCCGCCCCCGTGGCGGCGCCGATCGAGGTCCACGTCCCGGCGTCCGGCCCCGGCGCGGGCGCCGCGTCGGTCGGTGGCGTACGGGTCGTCGCGGCCCCCGGCGAGGAGGTCCAGCAGGCCGTCCTCACCCAGCTCCACCACATGGCCTTCAGCACCGGCCACCCCGTCCACGCCGTGATCCACGACGAGCGCATCGGCTACGTCGTCCCCCTCCAGGTCGATCCGGACGGCGCGAGCCGCTTCACGGCGGACCCGGTACCGATGGCTCCGCCGGAGGAACGGGGACATGCGCCGGAGGCCGATCCCGGGCGAGCGGGGGAGCCGGAGTCCAACTCGGTACCGAGGCCGGAGGCGTCGGCACCGGCGTCGGGCTCGGGGGCGTCCGAGGCACCACCCGCGTGGGGTGAGGGTGAGCCCGGCAGGCCCGGGCCGTCGGCACCCTTCGCTCCGGCCGACGTGCCGGGCCCACCCGCACCACCGCCCGCACCACTGGCCGGCGTCCCGGCCTCCTCCGCCTTCCCCGATGCTCCCGCCGCCTCCACGGTCTTCGCGGAGCCCCGGCACGACCTGCCCACGCACCTGCCGCACCCGGTCGACGAGCCGGTGCGGGACGCGGCCCCCACCTTCCGGATGCGGACCGTGTCGGAAACGGGATCGGAAAAGGGGCCGGAGACGGGATCGGAAACGGGGTTGGAAACCGGGTCGGAGGGGGCGGCGGCGGAGGACACGCCCCCCGCCTCACCGCCGCCGACCGGCGAGACCCCGCAGACCTTCACCCTCCGAGCCCTCCCGGACCCACACCCCAACCACGCCCCCGGTACGGTCGCCCCACCGACCGGCGAGTTCGGCCCGCCCCCGGTGATGGACGCGTCGCGGGACGCCGTAGGTCACGCGGAATCCACGCGGCCCGCGGAGCCCGGGTGGCCCGCCGAGTCCGTGCGGCCCTCGGAGTCGGTGTGGCCCGCCGCGCGCGCGGAGTCCGAGGAGCAGGCGCGCTCCCCGTGGCCCGCCGAACCAGCCGAACCCGCGGACTCCGTGCAGCCGGCATGGCCCGCCGAACCCGCATGGCCCGGCGACCCCGCACGACCCGCGCAGTCTTCGCGGCCGGCGGACGCCACCCAGCCCCCGAACCGCGCGGACGCCGCGCGACCCCCGCGTCCCGCGGATCCGGCACAGCCCCCGCGCCTCGCGGACGCCGTACGACAGCCCCCGCACCCCGCGGGCTCCGTGCAGCCTCTACAGCCCCCGCAGCCCCTCACTCCTGCCCGTCCCAATCCGCTCGCCTCGTCCCTCTTCCCCGACCCCTCCCTGCTCGCCGACCCGGGCCCCGATCCCAGGCCGACCCCGCCCCGCGGCTTCGACGCGGTCGCCGAGGCCGTGCTCGGGGACGATCCGCTGACCGCCGTGTCCGGCGAGGGCGGTGCGCCCCCGTTGCTCGCGGAGCCGCTGGCGCGGATCAACGAGGCCGTGAAGGCGGGACGGACGGACCGGGCGGTGGAACTGGCGGACCAGACTCTGGAGCAGGCCTCCGGAACGCTCGGGCCGGAGCACCCGGAGGTGCTGCACCTGCGCGAACTGGCCTCCTACATCGCCTACTTGGCCGACGACCCGGTGCGCTCCTTCCAGCTCTCCCTCGACCTCGCCCACGCCCGCCGCCGGGCGCGGGACACGGAGGCCGCGTACGGCAACATCCAGAGCGCGTTCACCGCCTGGCGTGCCGTCCGCGACCCCTCACGGGGCCTGGAGCTGGGCCACGCGCTGATCGCCCTGTGGACCGAGCTGACGGCCGAGGGCGGTCCCGCCGCCGACGACATCGAGCAGTTGGAGAAGGCCCGCGCCCGGATGGGCCGCCTCACCGAGCGCGCGCAGAACGCCCGTTGAGACGGCCGGGGAGTTCCGGGAGCCTTACTCCGAGAGCTCCCACACCGCGTAGGCGAGCGCGTCGCTGTTCCGGTTCAGCGCCGTGTCGTTGATGTTGGCGGTCGTGTCGCACGACGAGTGGTAGCAGCGGTCGAACGCCTGCCCCGCCGTACCGCCCCACTTGGCCGCCTGCGCCGCCGACTTGGTGTTGCTCGCGCCGGTGAAGAGCCCGCCGACCGGCACGCCCGCGCTCTTGAAGGGCGCGTGGTCGGAGCGGCCGTCGCCCTCGGTCTCGATCTCGGTCGGGACGCCGAGGCCGGTGAAGTAGTCCTTGAAGGTCTTCTCGATGGCCGGGTCGTCGTCGTAGACGAAGTAGCCGGGATTCGGCGAGCCGATCATGTCGAAGTTCAGATAGCCGCTGATCCGTGAACGGTCCCCGGTGGCAAGGCGGTTGACGTAGTAGCGGGAGCCGACCAGGCCCAGCTCCTCCGCGCCCCACCAGGCGAACCGCAGATGCTTGGTGGGCTGGTAGGCCGCCCGGGCCACGGCGAGCGCGGTCTCCAGGACGGCCGCCGAACCCGATCCGTTGTCGTTGATGCCGGCGCCGGAGGTGACGCTGTCGAGGTGGGATCCGGCCATCAGGACCTGGTTCGCGTTCCCGCCGGGCCAGTCGGCGATGAGGTTGTAGCCGACGCGACCGGAGGAGGTGAACTGCTGGATGGTCGTGGTGTACCCGACGGCGTCCAGCTTGGCCTTCACGAAGTCGAGGGAGGCCTTGTAGCCGGCGCGGCCGTGGGCCCGGTTGCCGCCGTTGGCGGTGGCGATGGACTGCAACTGGGTCAGATGGGCCTTGACGTTGGCCACGGGGATGTCGGGCGCGGCGGCCACCGCGGGTTCGGCCGCGGGGGCCGCGCCGGCTATGGATCCGCCGGCCAGGAGCGAGAAGGCCGCGACGACGGCGGTGGCCGTGGCGCGTCCGGGAACCGAGAGCTTCATGTGGGGGGCTCCGAATTCCGTGGGAATCCTGTATCCACAGGGATTCCACAGTGAATGGGGTGCCTGGATCGTGAAGCTGAGCTTGACTCTCCGTCAAGGGCGCAATCAGGTCAGCGGTGTTCGTATACCGGACCGACGGGCCGGCGGGCCGACGGACTGGTGGAACGGCGGGCCGGTGGATCGGTGGCCGGGCGGTCCGTGGCGCGGTCGGGTCGTCCGCCCGCGACGGGTCAGTGCACGCAGAACTCGTTCCCCTCCGGATCCGCCATCACCACCCACTCGCCGCCCTGCTCCTTCACCTCCCGCAACACGCTCGCCCCGAGCCCTCTCAGCCGCTCGACCTCGGCCGCGCGCAGCCCCTCGCCGGGGTGCAGGTCGAGGTGGAGCCGGTTCTTGACGGTCTTCGCCTCCGGCACCCGCTGGAACAGCAGCCGCCGTCCGAGCCCGGTGCCGCTGTCCTCGTCGTACGGGTCGTCCGGATGCCGTACGGCGATCAGGTCCCGGAAGGCGAGCCGGGCGTCGTGCTCGACGGTGGCCTCGCGCGGCAGGGCGCCGAGCTCCAGCAGGCGCTCGATGAGCGCGTTGTTGTCCTCGGTCTCGTAGCGCAGCGCGCCGGCCCAGAAGTCGGCCTGCGCGTGCGGGTCGGCGGCGTCGATGACGAGCTTCCAGTGCACGGGTGCGGGTGTCTGCGTCATGCCCACCAGTTATAGCGGCCGGGTCTGACAACGCGGGGTCTGACAACGCGGGGTCCGACAACGCAGGGTCCGACCCGTGCCGGGTCCGACCCGTGCCGGGCCCGGACCGGTCCGCGTCCGACAACGCCGGTCTACGCCGGCGAACCGGCCTCCGCCGACCGCACGTCGTACGCCGCCCGCGCCACCGCGATCTCCTCCTGGTGCGCCTCGGTCCACTTCACCAGGGACTGGATCGTGGCGTGCAGGGTCCCGCCGAGCGGCGTCAGTTCGTAGTCCACCCGCGGCGGTACCACCGGATGCACCGTCCGCTTCACCAGCCCGTCCCGCTCCAGCGAGCGCAGGGTCACGGTCAGCATCCGCTGGCTGATGCCGTCGATCTCCCGTCGCAGCTCGGTGAACCTGAGGCGCCGGTGCTCCAGCAGGGCGATGACCAGCAGCGACCACTTGTCGGCCACCCGGTCGAGGATCTGCCGTACCTGGCAGTCCTCCCGGGTGTCCCACTGGAAGGGGTCGGCATCGCCGTAGTCCACGGTGCCCGCGCAGTTACTCGGTGACTTTGAAGTGCCTTCTTCCATGTCCGTCGATGCTGCCGCACGCTGAGGTCGGTTACAAGAGGGAACCGACCCTCACTCCCGTAACCACCCCTCTTCTTGTGGAGCACTGCCATGGGCACACGCGCGCGGGCGCTGCTACTCGTCCTCTGCGGAACGATCTTCCTGGAGGGCATCGACGTCGCGATGATGGCCATCGCGATCCCGTCGATCAGATCCGATCTGGGACTCACCACCGGCACCGCGGCCTGGGTGATGAGCGCCTACGTCCTCGGGTACGCCGGGTTCACCCTGCTCGGCGGCCGGGCCGCGGACCTCCTCGGCCGTCGCCGGATGTTCCTGGTCTGGCTGACCGTCTTCCTGCTCTTCTCGGGCCTCGGCGGCTTCGCGACCGAGGGCTGGATGCTGGTCGTCGCCCGGTTCGTGACCGGGGTGTCCGCCGCGTTCATGACCCCGGCCGCACTGTCCCTGATCACCACGTCCTACGAGGAGGGCCCCCGGCGCGACAAGGCGCTGCTGGTCTTCGCCGGCACCGCGGCCGGCGGTTTCTCGCTCGGCCTCGTCGTCGGCGGCCTGCTCACCGAGCTCGGCTGGCGCTGGGTGTTCTTCGCGCCGGTGCTGCTGGCGGGCGCGCTGCTGGCGGCGGCCGTACGCCTGGTGCCGCGGCAGCCGGTCCCGCCCGTCCGGCGCCGGGGTTTCGACCTGCCCGGCGCGCTGACCGCCGCCGGCGCCATGCTGCTGGCCGCCTACGCCGTCGTACGCCTGGAACACGGCCTCGACGGCTGGTCGCTCACCGCGGCGGCGGCCCTCGCGGCGCTGCTCCTGGCCCTCGTCTTCGTCGCCGTCGAGCGGCGCACGGCCGCCCCGCTGGTCCGGCTCGGCATCCTGCGCACGGGCTCGGTGGTGCGCGCGGACCTCGGCGCCCTGCTCTTCGTCGGGGCCTTCTTCGGCTTCCAGTTCGTGGTGACGCTGTATCTCCAGGAGCTGCGCGGCTGGTCCTCGCTCCGGACGGCGATCGCCCTGGTGATCATGGGCTGCGACGCGGTGCTCGCCCCGACCCTCACCCCGAGACTGGTCGTCCGCTTCGGCAACGCCCGGGTGACCGTCGCCGGCTTCGCGCTGGCAGCCGTCGCCTACGCGCTGTTCCTGCCGGTCGGCATGGACTGGTCGTACGCCGCGATGTTCCCGACGCTGATCATCGCGGGCACGGCCTTCGCGCTGGCGTACGGGCCGCTGACGATCGCCGCGACCGACGGGGTCGCCGACGCCGAACAGGGCCTGGCGAGCGGACTGCTGCACACCGCGACCCAGTTCGGCTCGGCGATCGGCATCTCGGCGGTGACCGCCGTCTACGGCTTGGCGTCCACGGGGTCGGGCCCCGAGGCCACACTCTCCGCCTTCCGTACGGCACTGCTGGTGCCCGTCGGGATGGTGACGCTGGGCCTGTTCGTCTCGGCCCTCAGCGCGAGGGAGGTCCGGCGGGCGGTGCGCAGCGCGTCCCAGGTGAGCAGTGTCAGTGCCAGCCAGACCAGCGCGAATCCGGCCCAGCGTTCGGGCGGCATGGCCTCGTGGAAGTAGAAGATGCCCAGCAGGAACTGGAAGACCGGGGCCAGGTACTGCAGCAGCCCCAGCGTGGACAGCGGCACCCGGATCGCGGCCGCGCCGAAGCAGACGAGGGGGATCGCGGTGACGATGCCGGTCGCGGCGAGCAGGGCCGCGTGGTCCGCGCCCTCGGTGGCGAAGGTGGAGTCGCCCTGGGCGCCGAGCCACAGCAGATAGCCGAGCGCGGGCAGGAACTGGATCGCGGTCTCCGCGGCCAGCGACTCGACTCCGCCGAGGTTGACCTTCTTCTTCACCAGGCCGTAGGTCGCGAAGGAGAAGGCGAGGGTGAGGGAGATCCACGGCGGCCGGCCGTAGCCCACGGTGAGCACCAGCACGGCGGCGACACAGACGCCGACCGCCGTCCACTGCACGGGCCGCAGCCGCTCCTTCAGGAGCAGGACGCCCATCGCGATGGTGACCAGGGGGTTGATGAAGTAGCCGAGCGAGGCCTCGACGACGTGACCTGAGTTCACAGCCCAGATGTAGACGCCCCAGTTCACGGTGATGACGGCCGCGGCCACGGTGATCAGTGCGAGCTTGCGCGGCTGCCGCAACAGCTCGCCGGCCCACGCCCAGCGCCGGATGACGACGAGCGCGACGGCCACGAAGGCCAGGGACCACACCATCCGGTGGGCGAGGATCTCCACCGATCCGGCGGGCTTCAGCAGCGGCCAGAAGAGCGGGACGAGCCCCCACATCCCGTACGCCGCGAAGCCGTTCAGCAGTCCTATGTGCCGCTCACCCCTCGGCTTCCCGCTCACGGGCCCCTCCTTCTCACGTCCTGCTCGCCTGCAAGAAGGTAACGCCGGGCGCCCCCGCCTGTCATGCCCGTATCGGCATACGGTCATGACAGGCGGGGGCGCCGGTTCCCACCGCGGATTTCACGGCACTACGGACACCGCACAGGCGCTACCTGCTCCGAGGGTCAGCCCTTGACCGCGGCGCCGATCGTCTCGGCGAACGGGGTGGTCGGACGGCCCGCCAGCCGGGAGAGATCGCCGCTGTCGACGACCAGCTCACCCTTCTCGATGGAGGCGTCCACGCCGGCGAGGATCGCGGCGAACGGCTCGGGCAGCCCGGCACCGGTCAGGATGCCGATGAGAGCCTCGGGCGGGACGGCGGAGTACACGATCTCCTTGCCGGTCTGCCGGCTCAGCTCGGCCGCGTACTCGGCGAAGCTCCACGACTCGTCGCCGCCCAGCTCGTACGTCTGGTTCTCGTGGCCCTCGCCGGTCAGTACGGCGACCGCGGCGGCGGCGTAGTCGGCGCGCGCGGCGGAGGAGACCCGGCCCTCGCCGGCGGCCGCGACGACGGCGTTGTGCTCCAGCACCGGGGCGAGGTTCTCGGTGTAGTTCTCGTGGTACCAGCCGTTGCGCAGCAGCGCGTAGGGCACGCCGGAGGCGAGCAGGGCCTCCTCGGTGCCGCGGTGGTCGTCGGCCAGCGCGGCGGTCAGGCTGCCGGGGGCGCTGGTGTAGGCGAGCAGCGCCACACCGGCCGCCTTCGCGGCGTCGATGACGACCTTGTGCTGGCCGACACGGCCCTTGTCGAACTCGTTGCCCGACACGAGCAGCACCTTGTCACCGGCCGAGAACAGCCCGTCGAAGGAGGCGGGGGCGTTGTAGTCGGCGAGCGCGATCCTCACCCCACGGGCCGCGAAGCCGGAGGCCTTCTCCGCGTCGCGGACCACCGCGGTGATCTGCTCGGCCGGAACCTTCTCCAGCAACTGCTCCACGACGTGGCGACCCAGGTGTCCGGTGGCTCCGGTGACGACAATGCTCATGATCTGCGAACTCCTTCTGCGGGGGTGCGGGGCGTCTGCGGCACTAACCCTAGGAGGTGCGCTAACTCTGCGAAAGTACCCACTTTGAAGTGAGGTACTGGTGTTCAGGTAAGTACCCAGGCAGGGCCTTGTCGCGAGGTCACGGAACAGGTGGCGGAGTACGCCGTGCGCTCGGGGGCGGACGACGGAGGTGCGAGAGGCATATGACGCGCGTAAGAGGCGCTCTGAGCAGGGGTAACGCTCTCCGGTGCCCCCGTCTGAAGGAATGCGGACGGCGCCAGGGGGCACACATATGTCAGGGCGTCGGACGCTTGAAGCGGCACGTCCATCCGTGCGCCCCCTCTCCGCCTCCCGCGCCGCCTCAAGTCGCCGGGCACGCTGGATGCGGAGTGCTGCACCCGCCGTGTGCCATCCGCGATGCCACCCTTCGGCGCACGGTCACCGGATCCAGGGGGATGCCTTGACATGGCCACACAGAAACGGCCCGCACGCAGTATCGGTTCTGCGGCTGCTGCGGGACTCGGCCTGATGCGGGCGTTCTTTGCTCGTGGCCCTCGTCGACGACGACAGGAGGACATCCTGGCCGAACTCCTGCACCAGCTCACCCTCATGACCGAGGAGATCCACCGGGCGAACCTGATCCAGCAGTACCGCCTCACCGTGGACCAGATGGACCGGATGGTCGACGATCCGACCCTGGCCGACGCCGCGAGCACCTTGCAGGGTCTGTCCGAGGTCAGACGACGTCAGATGATCTTCGCCAACCGGCAGTACGGCAACCTGCTGCTGGCCCACCGGGTCGGGGTGTGCGACTGGGACGAACTGCTCGGGCACCTGCGCGTGCTGTGCCGCAACGGGGCGTTCGCCGAGTACTGGGACCGCACGGTCGAACACCGGAGAAGTCTGCCGGGGGACTCGACGGAGTCGCGGGTCGGTACGGCCGTCGACATCATGCTCGAGGAGTTGGCCGACGACCCGGACGAGTGGTGGATCGTCGGCCCCACGTCGGAGCCGCGCTCCTGAGGGGCGATCGGCCGCGGAAAGGGCCCGGGTCTGGTGACCAGGGCCCTCTGTCCGTCGTGCGGTCCGGCGTGTGGTCGGTCAGGCGTCGGGGATGTCGCGCTTGGCCCGGATGAGCGTCTCGCGGTCGATCACG
The DNA here is from genome assembly GCF_055578825.1 of Streptomyces sp. NPDC032822. Classification (NCBI taxonomy): domain Bacteria; kingdom Bacillati; phylum Actinomycetota; class Actinomycetes; order Kitasatosporales; family Streptomycetaceae; genus Streptomyces; species Streptomyces sp. NPDC032822. The sequence goes on from NZ_JBVIOL010000010.1 coordinate 140,342, forward strand.
ACGATCCGCTCGTAGTCGGCCCGCGCCGCGTCGGGCGGGAGCAGGGAGTCCAGGGCGGCGGTGGCTTCGGTGCCGATGACGGCGAAGTTGCCGTCGCTCAACTCGAAGACGTCGGGGCAGGTTTCGGCGGTCTGACTGCCCCGCATCTTGGGGGGATCGCCGAGACGGCGCAGAACACTGAGAGCGGGGATTTCGCGGGGCACTCGGAGCCTTCTCTGGACAGAGCGCTCCAGAGAGGCGCTTCAGTGGACCGTCTTTCGCGCGGCACTTCGCGCGGCAGAAGATTATCCCAACCGCCTTACCGGGTTGCACCGTTCCCGGGTTTTTTCCCCCGTTCGCAGCACGCGCCGCGCGCCCCTTGACTCAGTGTTTCCGGGCCCCCGCCATCACCCCACCACCGTCCACGTATCCCCACCCGCCAACAGCGCCCCCAGATCCCCCTTGCCGTTCTGCTCGACCGCCGAGTCCAGCTGTTCGGCCATCTGTGTGTCGTACACCGGGCGTTCCACCGAGCGCAGTACCCCGATCGGGGTGTGGTGGAGGGTGTCCGGGTCGGCCAGGCGGGAGAGGGCGAAGGCGGTGGTCGGGGAGGTCGCGTGGGCGTCGTGGACCACGATGTCGGCCTCGTTGTCCGGGGTCACCTCGACCACCTTCAGGTCACCGGTGGCCGGGTCGCGGACGACACCGCGGGAGTCGTCCGTGCCGAAGCGGATCGGCCGGCCGTGCTCCAGCCGGATCACCGCCTCCTGGGCCTGCTGCCGGTCCTTCAGCGCCTCGAAGGCGCCGTCGTTGAAGATGTTGCAGTTCTGGTAGATCTCGATCAGCGCGGTGCCCTGGTGGGCGGCGGCCTGGCGCAACACCTCGGTGAGGTGCTTGCGGTCCGAGTCGACGGTGCGGGCCACGAAGGACGCCTCCGCGCCGATCGCCAGGGACACCGGGTTGAAGGGGGCGTCCAGGGACCCCATCGGGGTCGACTTGGTGATCTTGCCGACCTCGGAGGTGGGGGAGTACTGGCCCTTCGTCAGGCCGTAGATCCGGTTGTTGAAGAGGAGGATCTTCAGGTTGACGTTGCGGCGCAGGGCGTGGATGAGGTGGTTGCCGCCGATCGAGAGCGCGTCGCCGTCACCCGTCACCACCCACACGCTCAGATCGCGCCGGGACGCCGCCAGGCCCGTCGCGATGGCCGGTGCGCGGCCGTGGATGGAGTGCATGCCGTACGTGTTCATGTAGTACGGGAAGCGGGAGGAGCAGCCGATGCCGGAGACGAAGACGATGTTCTCCTTGGCCAGGCCCAGTTCCGGCATGAAGCCCTGGACGGCGGCGAGGATGGCGTAGTCGCCGCAGCCGGGGCACCAGCGCACTTCCTGGTCGGACTTGAAGTCCTTCATGGACTGGCGTGCCTCGGCCTTGGGCACGAGCGAGAGTGCCTCGATCGTGTCCGTGCCTTCTGTGGACGTCTCAGCCATCGATGGCCTCCTTCAGAGCCGTGGCGAGCTGTTCTGCCTTGAACGGCATGCCGTTGACCTGGTTGTAGGAGTGGGCGTCGACGAGGTACTTCGCCCGGACGAGGGTGGCGAGCTGACCGAGGTTCATCTCGGGGATCACCACCTTGTCGTAGCTCTTCAGGACGGTGCCGAAGTTGCTGGGGAAGGGATTGAGATGGCGCAGATGGGCCTGCGCGATGGACTCGCCGGCCGTGCGCAGCCGGCGTACCGCCGCGGTGATGGGGCCGTAGGTCGAACCCCAGCCCAGGACCAGGGTGCGGGCGCCGTGCGGGTCGTCGACCGCCAGGTCCGGCACGTCGATGCCGTCGATCTTGGCCTGGCGGGTGCGGACCATGAAGTCGTGGTTGGCGGGATCGTAGGAGATGTTCCCGGTGCCGTCCTGCTTCTCGATGCCGCCGATGCGGTGCTCCAGGCCGGGCGTGCCGGGGACGGCCCAGGGGCGGGCGAGGGTCTGCGGGTCGCGTTTGTACGGCCAGAAGACCTCGGTGCCGTCGTCCAGCGTGTGGTTGGGGCCCTGGGCGAACTGCACCCGCAGATCTGGGAGTTCGTCGATGTCGGGGATGCGCCAGGGCTCGGAACCGTTGGCCAGGTAGCCGTCCGACAGCAGCATCACCGGTGTGCGGTACGCCAGCGCGATGCGGGCGGCCTCCACGGCCGCGTCGAAGCAGTCGGCCGGGGTGCACGGGGCCACGATCGGCACCGGCGCCTCGCCGTTGCGGCCGAACATCGCCTGCAGGAGGTCGGCCTGTTCGGTCTTGGTCGGCAGACCGGTCGAGGGGCCGCCGCGCTGGATGTCGATCACCAGCAGCGGCAGCTCCAGGGACACCGCGAGGCCGATCGTCTCCGACTTCAGGGCCACGCCCGGACCGGACGTCGTGGTCACCGCCAGCGAGCCGCCGAAGGCCGCGCCCAGTGCCGCGCCGATGCCGGCGATCTCGTCCTCGGCCTGGAAGGTGCGGACGCCGAAGTTCTTGTGCCTGCTCAGCTCGTGCAGGATGTCGGAGGCCGGGGTGATCGGGTACGAGCCCAGGAACAGCGGCAGGTCCGCCTGTCGGGACGCGGCGACCAGCCCGTAGGACAGGGCCAGGTTCCCGGAGATGTTGCGGTAGGTGCCGGTCGGGAACGCCGTCGTCGCCGGGGCGATCTCGTAGGAGACCGCGAAGTCCTCCGTCGTCTCGCCGAAGTTCCAACCCGCCCGGAACGCCGCGATGTTCGCCGCCGCGATCTCCGGCTTCTTGGCGAACTTCGTGGTCAGGAACTTCTCCGTGCCCTCGGTCGGCCGGTGGTACATCCACGACAGGAGGCCGAGCGCGAACATGTTCTTGCTGCGCTCGGCCTCTTTGCGGGTGAGGTCGAAATCCTTGAGGGCTTCCACCGTCAGCGTGGTCAGGTGCACCGGATGGAGGTGGTAGCCGTCGAGCGAGCCGTCCTCCAGGGGCGAGCCGGTGTATCCGACCTTCTGCATCGCCCGTTTGGTGAACTCGTCCGTGTTGACGATGATCTCCGCGCCGCGCGGCAGATCGGCGACGTTCGCCTTCAGGGCCGCCGGGTTCATCGCCACCAGGACGTTCGGGGCGTCGCCCGGAGTGAGGATGTCGTGGTCGGCGAAGTGCAGTTGGAAGGAGGAGACGCCGGGCAGGGTGCCGGCGGGGGCGCGGATCTCCGCCGGGAAGTTCGGCAGGGTCGAGAGGTCGTTGCCGAAGGACGCTGTCTCCGAGGTGAAGCGGTCGCCGGTGAGCTGCATACCGTCACCCGAGTCGCCCGCGAAGCGAATGATCACCCGGTCCAGGCGGCGGACGTCCTTCACGCCCGCCGCTTTGCGCTGCTCTCCCACGATGGTTCCGTCGGCCTGTTCCGCTGGGCTACTGACCTGCGTCACTGAACTGGACCTCCCTAGAGGCGGCTGTCTGGGAGCGGCCTTCCCGCAGGCCCTCCCAGGATCAACCCTACGACCGTGAGGGTCGCCTTCCCTGGGTCATTCGCATGATGGACACGCTTTTGAGACGGTTAAGCACCCTGACTTGTCACGATTTACCCGCCCCCCGGCGCTTTCCTTGAAGACGCTCTCGCGCCTTCACCGGTTCTCGCTCGCTCGGTCTCGCTCGGAGGCCGACTCCGCGGACCGGGGCCGCCGCCCGTCCCGTCCCGCCTGACAGGGTGTCAGACGGTCAGGAGTTCAGGTAGGTGAGCACCGCCAGGACGCGCCGGTGGTCTCCGTCGCTCGGGGACAGCCCCAGTTTCAGGAAGATGTTGCTGACGTGCTTCTCGACGGCTCCGTCGCTCACGACCAGCTGCCGCGCGACGGCCGAGTTGGTCCGGCCCTCGGCCATCAGACCCAGGACCTCGCGCTCCCGCGGGGTGAGTCCCGCGAGCACGTCCTGCTTGCGGCTGCGCCCCAGCAACTGCGCGACGACCTCGGGGTCCAGTGCCGTACCCCCCTGGGCCACCCGCACCACCGCGTCCACGAACTCACGCACCTCGGCTACCCGGTCCTTCAGCAGATAGCCGACCCCGTGACTGGAACCGGCCAGCAGTTCGGTGGCGTAGCGCTCCTCCACGTACTGCGACAGCACCAGCACCCCGAGCCCCGGATGCGCCTTGCGCAGCTGTACGGCGGCCCGGACCCCCTCGTCGGTGTGCGTGGGCGGCATCCGGACGTCCGCGACGACCACGTCCGGCAGCTCGCCCTGCGCGTCCAGCTCCGTGATGGTCTTGACCAGTGCCTGTCCGTCTCCCACGCCGGCCACCACCTCGTGCCCGCGGTCGGTCAACAGCCGGGTCAGCCCCTCCCTGAGCAGCACTGAATCCTCGGCGATGACCACACGCACTCTGTCCTCCACGACTTTCGGCCCCCCACAGCCCCCGAACACACGCCCGACCGGACGACGAAGTCCAGCATTCCAGGATTGGGACCCGTGCGGGCCCGGGCAGCGGGAATCAGCGGGAATCAGAGGTGGCACACACACGGGTGCGGGCGGCGGGGTGAGACACCCCGCCGCCCGCACCGCCCGTTCCGGTCACCGCAGCGACGGCTCCGTCCGCCAGGGCAGTTCCGCGGTGATCCGGGTGGGTCCGCCCGGCGGCGAGTCCACCACCAGGATCCCGTCCACCGCGTCCAGCCGCTCCGCGAGCCCGGCCAGCCCCGACCCGGCGGTGGTGTCCGCGCCGCCCACCCCGTTGTCCACGACCTGGAGCATCAGCCGGTTCTCCACCCGCCACACATCCACCCCGGCCCAGGTGGCCCGCGCGTGCTTGCTGATGTTCTGCAGCAGCTCCGACACGGTGAAGTAGGCGATCCCCTCGATGGCCGCCGCCGGCCGCGCCGGCAGCTCGACCTCCACCTGCACCGGCACCGTGCACCGCGAAGCCACCGACGACAGCGCCGCGTCCAGCCCGCGGTCCGTCAGCACCGCCGGATGGATCCCGCGCGCCAGGTCCCGCAGCTCCTGCAGCGCCGTCTTCACCTCACCGTGCGCGTCGTCCACCATCCGCGCCGCCGCCTCCGGGTCCTCCGTCAGCTTCTCCTTCGCCATCCCCAGATCCATGGCCAACGCCACCAGCCGGGCCTGCGCCCCGTCGTGCAGATCCCGCTCGATGCGCCGCAGGTCCGCCGCGGCGGTGTCGACGACGATCCCCCGGTCCGACTCCAGCTCCACCACCCGCGCCGACAGCCGCGTCGGCCCGAGCAGCCCGTGCACCATGACCCGGTCCACCATCGTCAGCGCCCGCACGATCCACGGCGTGGCCATCGTGAACAGCAGCCCCACCAGCGCCGTGACGACGATCTCGAACGGGTTGTCGAGATAGACGTGGTGGCCTTCGGCGCCGTACAGCTGAAGCCCGTCCTGCCCGCCGTACATCGGGAAGAGCCAGAACCACAGCGGGTACGTCATCAGCGTCCAGCCGAGGGCGAAGAAGTTCACCGCGACGACGAACGAGAACACCGACCACGGCAGGTAGATCAGCGAGTACAGCAGGGTGCGCCACGAGGTGCCGCTCTTGAGGACGGCACCCATCCACGCCACCGCGCCCGGCTTCTTCATCCGCAGCGGCTCCGGGTTGTCCACCTCCAGACCCAGCAGCCCGCGCGCCCGGCCCCGCTCCAGCGCCCCGAACCCCCGGCAGCCGGCCAGCGCCGCCGCCAGCACCGGAATGCCGAGGAACGTCACCAGCAGACCCGCACCGAGGGAGACCATCGTGACGGCGTACGTGAACAGCACGATGCCGATCGGCAGGCCCAGCAGTACGTAGGCCAGCTCGCCCCAGCTGCGTGCCGCGAACGGCGCCCGCAGCGCGGCGGGCAGCCGATGCCGCCGCTCGCCGGCGAGATCGAGCCCGCTGTCGTGCCCGTAGCCCTGTCCGTAGTCCGTGGCCATCGGCGTCGTCCGTTTCTACTCGTCCTGAAGCGTCCTGAAGCGTCCTGAAGCGTCCTGAAGCGTCCTGAAGCGTCCTGAAGCGTCCTGAGGCGTCCTGGGGCGGGATTCCCCTCGCCCCGAGGCGGGCGCGGATCCTGCTGGTCCCGTCCCGAGCGGTGCCGTCCTACCACCAGACTGCTCGGCCGCAGGTCCGCGGACCATGGAGTCCGTCGGCGTCTTGGGAGGGGGGTTTTCCCTACCTCCCGGAGCCCCAGGCCCCCTGCGACTCCCGGGCGTCGAGCGACCGGTCCCGCCACGGCAGTTCCGCGGTGACCACGGTCGGCCCGCCCGGCGGCGAGTCGATGACGAACAGACCGTCCACGGCACCCAGCCGGTCGGCGAGACCACGCATGCCCGTACCGCCGTCGAGGCGGGCACCGCCGCGGCCGTCGTCCCACACCTGGATGAGCAGCCGGTCGTCGGTCCGCCACACGTCGACGGACGCGGTCCGCGCCCCGCTGTGCTTGCTGATGTTCTGCAGCAGCTCCGAGACGGTGAAGTAGGCGATGCCCTCGATGGCCGCGGCCGGCCGGGCGGGCAGATCGGCCGTCACCTTCACCGGCACCGTGCAGCGCGTGGCGACCGAGGACAGCGCCGCGTCCAGACCGCGGTCCGTCAGGACGGCGGGATGGATGCCCCGGGCCAGATCCCGCAGCTCCTGCAACGCGAGCTTGACCTCGCCGTGCGCCTCCGCGACCATCTCCGCCGCCGTGTCCGGGTCCTCCAGCAGCTTCTCCTTGGCCAGGCCGAGGCCCATGGCCAGATTCACCAGCCGGGCCTGCGCCCCGTCGTGCAGATCCCGCTCGATCCGCCGCAGATCGGCCGCCGCCGTGTCCACCACGACCCCCCGGTCCGACTCCAACTCGGCGATCCGCCGCTCCAGTTCGTCGGACGGCGACAACAGACCGCGCACCATCGCCCGGTCCACGTTGGTCAGCCCCCGCGCGATGAACGGCAGCACCGGCCACAGCACGAACAACGAGGTCAGGGTGAGGGTGAAGGTGAGGACACCCCAGGGCAGCCGGACGAAGTCGTACAGCACCGTGCGCCAGCCCACCGGGTCCTTGACGCTCATCCACAGCTGCGCGAAGAAGCCGTTGCCGCGGCCGCGCAGAGGGAGCGGGCTCGGCTCGTCGATCCGCACCCCGAGCAGCTTCCTGGCCCGCGCCCGCTCCAGCTTGCCCAGCTGCCGGGCACCGAGCAGCCCGGCCGCCAGCAGCGGGAAACCGATCACCGTGACGGTCAACCAGAAGCCGGTGACCAGCACCGTCATGACATAGGTGAATCCGAGCAGCGCCACCGGAAGGTTCGCCAGGAGGTGCGCGATCTCCTTCCAGGTGTGCCGGTCGAAGGCGAAACGGACGGGCGGCAGGCGCTCGCTGTCCGCTTCCCCGCGGGAGATCGAGGACGGAAGACGTTCGGTCATATGGGCTAGCGTGCCGCGCCGCGGGCCGCCGCGCCATGAGGTGGGCCGCCGCGTTGCGCCGGGGGAAAACCCCACCTCGGCCACCTGTGGCGCCTGCGGGGGTTTCGGCCGTGGATCCGGCCGTGGATCCGGCCGTGGCTCCCGTCCGGTTCGGGCCGTGGTTTCCACCGAGGCGTGACGGGCTGCTTACCCCGTCTTTAACAGGGCCTAGACTCCCGTGCGTACAGATCGTCGAGCAGACGCGAACAGACACAGAGTCGACTCGGAGCCGATTCTGAGTCGGTTCAGAGCCGATACAGAACCGATCAGAGTCGATCAGACAGAGTCCTGGGTCAGGGAGAGCGAGGGACCGACGTGCCGGAACCGACCGTCGTCGTCGCGGCGGGATATTTCCAGTCGTACTCGGTCGTCGGACTGCTCGCCGCCGTCGGCGTGCTGTTCGTGGCCGTCGCCTTCGGAGCCGGGCGCCTGCTGCGCCCCGTGGTCCCCACCCCGGAGAAGCTCCTGACGTACGAGTGCGGCGTCGACCCCGTCGGCGAGGGCTGGGCCCACACCCAGGTCCGCTACTACGTCTACGCCTTCCTGTACGTCATCTTCGCCGTCGACTCGATCTTCCTGTTCCCCTGGGCGACGGTCTTCGCCGCCCCCGGCTACGGCGCCACCACCCTCGTGGAGATGTTCATCTTCCTCGGCTTCCTGGCCGTGGGCCTGCTGTACGCATACAAGAAGGGCGTCCTGGCATGGACGTGACCCCCGCTCCCGCCACTCCGGTGGACCTTCCGGAGCCGAAGCGGCTGGGCGTGCTCTCCCGCCTGGCCCCCGAGCCGATGAAGGTGGTCCTCAACTGGGGCCGCCGCTACTCGCTCTGGGTCTTCAACTTCGGACTCGCCTGCTGCGCGATCGAGTTCATCGCCGCGTCGATGGCCCGCCACGACTTCATCCGCCTCGGCGTGATCCCCTTCGCCCCCGGCCCGCGCCAGGCCGACCTGATGGTGGTGTCGGGCACGGTCACGGACAAGATGGCCCCGGCGGTGAAGCGGCTCTACGAGCAGATGCCGGAACCGAAGTACGTCATCTCCTTCGGCGCCTGCTCCAACTGCGGCGGCCCGTACTGGGACTCGTACTCCGTGACGAAGGGCGTCGACCAGATCATCCCCGTCGACGTCTACGTCCCCGGCTGCCCGCCGCGCCCCGAAGCCCTCCTCCAGGGCATCCTCAAACTCCAGGAGAAGATCGCCCGGGAGTCACTGGCGGAGCGGTACGGAACGGCCCGCCCGTCGGCGGCGGCTCTGCAGAGCGACCTGGTACGACCGCCGGCGGCCTCCACCGCTGCCGCTGCTCCGGGGGACGCGCGATGACCGAGGCCGGCTGGCTGCCCGCCCCCGCCGCGGACCTGTTCGGCCCGGAGGCCACGGCGGAGGAGTCGTACGAGGTCCTGACGGTCGACGTGCCCCCCGCCTCCTGGATCACGGCCCTGGAAACCGCCCGCGACCGCCTCGGCTGCACCTACTTCGACTGGCTCAGCGCGGTCGACGAACCCGGCACGGGCTTCCGCGTCTCGGCCCACGTCGTCGCCCTCTCCCCGGTACGACGCCTCCTCGTCCGTACGACCGTCCCGCGCGAGGCGCCTGCCCTGCCGACCGCCGTCCACGTGTACGCGGGCGCCGGCTGGCACGAGCGCGAGACCCACGAGATGTTCGGCGTCGTCTTCGAGGGCCACCCCTCCCTGGACCACCTCCTTCTCCCGGAGACATTCGAAGGCCACCCCCTCCGCAAGGACTTCGTCCTCGCGGCCCGAGTCGCCAAGGCCTGGCCGGGAGCCAAGGAACCCGGCGAGTCCGAACACGGCGGCCCCAAGCGCCGCCAGATGCTCCCGCCCGGCGTCCCCGACCCCAACGAATGGGGCCCACTGAAGGGCCAACTCCCCCCGGCCCCGACCCGCCCCACCCGAGGCCGCACCACAACAGGCACCGCCGACCGCCCGGCCCGGACTGCGGGCGACCGCCCCGTTCGGGCATCGGACGAACGCCCGGCTCGCCCAGCGGGCGACCGTCCGGCCCGGGCGGTGGGCGATCGCCCGGTACGCCGCGCACGCTCGGCATCCGAGGGATCCGCGAGCCAGACGACGACTCCGACGGAGGCGACTGCGGGGGCTGCGGGCGTGGCGGAGACGGCCGGGTCGTCGGGGACGGCAGGGGCTGTTGGTGCGTCGGCTGTGCCAGGCGGAGGGGCCGTGCCGGGGGCAGGGGCAGGAGCTGCGGGTTCGCAGGCTTCGCCGAGGCGGTCTCGTACGGCGGCGGAGGGTTCGACGAGCCAGACCGAGACGCCTCAGACCGAGACTCCGCAGGCCGGGGCGCCTCCGACCGAGACCGAGGCGTCGCAGACCGAGGTGCCTCCGGCCGGGACGCCCCGGACCGAGACGCCCCAGAGCACGGATGCGCCTGCCCTGGACGCCCCGAGCAGCAGGGCCTCGGCCACCGGAGCGTCGGCTGCCCCGCGCCGGACACGCACCGCTTCGGACGGGTCGGCGAGCCAGCAGGCCGCCCCCGGTGCGGCGGTGTCCGCCGACGGCACTGAAGGCGACAGCCCCGAAAGCGAAGGCACTGAAGGCGAAGGCACCGGCAAGGTCGACGACACCGGCGGGAGCGGCGCGGTCGGCGATGCGGGCGGCAGCGCCAAGGCCGGTGACACAGGCGACGCCGGCGAGGCAGGGGCCCCGCCACAAGCCGAGAGCCCACCCGCCAAGGTCCCCACCACCCCGCGCAGCTCGGACGCCCCCTGGCACCACGCCCGCCCGGCCTTCGAAGAACCGGAACCCGAGCCGGACCCCGGGCCCGAGGGAACCGCAGAGCCCGAGGTCGACCCCGACCCCGCCCCCGACTCCGAAGCCGAACCGGTGCCGGATGCCGAGCCCGATCAGGCCACCAACAAGCCCGACCAGGCCACCACCCCCGAGCCGGACCCCGAGCCCGGTCCCGAGCCGAACCTTCGGCCGAGCCTCAAGCCGGCCCCCAAGCCCGACCCCACCCCCGATGACCCCACAGGAGGCCCGCAGTGAACGACGCTCTCGACGTCGCCCTGCGACTCCTGATCGTCTTCGTCGTCTTCCTCACCTTCCCTCTGATCGTGGGCCAGACCGAGCACAAGGTCATGGCCCATATGCAGGGCCGCCTCGGCCCCATGTATGCCGGCGGCTTCCACGGCTGGGCCCAACTCGTCGCGGACGGTGTGAAGTTCGCCCAGAAGGAAGACATCGTCCCCGCGGGTGCGGACCGCCGTATCTTCCAACTCGCCCCAGCCGTCGCCCTCCTCCCATATCTCCTGGTCCTCCTGGCCATCCCCATCGGCCCGGGCGAGGGAGCCGTCGGCGAGGTCGTCGACGCGGGCATCTTCTTCGTGCTCGCCGTCATGGGCGTCGGCGTCCTCGGCTCGCTCATGGCCGGCTGGGCCTCCGCCAACAAGTTCTCCCTCCTCGGCGGCCTGCGCACCGCGGCCCAACTCCTCGCCTACGAACTCCCGATGCTGCTCACCGCCGCCTCGGTGGCGATGGCGGCCGGCACGGTCTCCCTTCCCGGCATCCTCGACGCCTTCGAGTGGTGGTGGCTGCCCTGGCAGATCGTCGGCGCGATCGTCTTCTTCGTGGCCGGCCTCGCCGAGTTGCAACGGCCTCCCTTCGACATGCCCGTAGCCGACTCGGAGATCATCTTCGGCGCGTACACCGAGTACACCGGCCTCCGCTTCGCCCTGTTCCTCCTCGCCGAGTACGCCGGGATCGTCGTGCTGTGCGGCCTGACGACCGTCCTCTTCCTGGGGGGCTGGCACGGCCCCTGGGGCGCCGACGGTCTCGGCTGGGTCTGGACCCTCCTGAAGACGGCCGTGCTGGCCTTCGTCGTGATCTGGCTCCGCGTCACCTATCCCCGCCTGCGCGAGGACCAGCTCCAGAAGCTCTCCTGGACCCTTCTCGTGCCCCTCTCCCTCGCCCAGATCGCCCTCACCGGCATCGTCAAGGTGGTGATCCAGTAACCATGGCCCCCATTCCCGGCGCTGGCCTCGCCAAAGGCCTGGCCGTCACCCTCCGCACGATGACGAAGAAGACCGTCACCGAGCAGTACCCGGACGTTCAGCCCGATCTCCCGCCCCGCACCCGCGGTGTGATCGGCCTGTTCGAGGAGAACTGCACGGTCTGCATGCTGTGCGCCCGCGAGTGCCCCGACTGGTGCATCTACATCGACTCCCACAAGGAGACGGTCCCGGCGGCGGCCCCCGGCGGTCGCGAACGCAGCCGCAACGTCCTCGACCGCTTCGCCATCGACTTCTCCCTGTGCATGTACTGCGGTATCTGCATCGAGGTCTGTCCTTTCGACGCCCTGTTCTGGTCCCCGGAGTTCGAGTACGCCGAGACCGACATCCGCGACCTCACCCACGAACGCGACAAGCTCCGCGAGTGGATGTGGACCGTCCCGGCCCCACCCGCCCTCGACCCCGCCGCCGAGGAGCCGAAGGAGATCGCCGCCGCCCGCAAGACGGCGGAGAAGCTCGCCGCGGCGCAGGCCGCGCAGGCCATCGACCCCGCCCCCGAGCCCGGTGACGCCCCGAAGCCGCTGGAGGGAGACGCGTGAGCCCCACCTCCACCGCGCTGACCACGGCCGCCGCCGAGTCCCACGGCTTCCTCTCCCCGACCGGCGTCGAGATCGCCTTCCTCCTCGTCGGCCTGGTCACCTTCGGCGCCGCACTGGTCACCGTCACCACCAAGCAGCTGGTGCACGCCGCCCTGTGGCTGGTGGTCGCCCTCGGCGGCCTCGCTGTCGAATACCTCCTGCTCACCGCCGAGTTCATCGCCTGGGTGCAGGTACTCATCTATGTCGGTTCCGTGGTCGTCCTCCTCCTGTTCGGTCTGATGCTCACCAGGGCCCCCATCGGCCGCTCCCCGGACGCGGACTCCGGCAACCGCTGGGCCGCCCTCACCGTGGCCGTCGCCGCCGCGGCGGCCCTGGTCTGGGTCGTCGTCGACGCCTTCCGCACCACCTGGATCGATCTGGACGGCCCCGCCGCCGGCTCCACCGAGGCCACCGGCGCCAGCCTCTTCCAGAACTGGGTGCTCCCCTTCGAGGCCCTCTCCGTCCTCCTCCTCGCGGCCCTGGTCGGCGCGATCGTCCTGTCCCGCAAGACGAAGACGGAGACGAGCTCTCCCCCTGTGAACTCCCGAGCAGCCACCAAGAGTTCCCGATCCGTTACGGAGAGTTTCGAATCGGTCACGGAGAGTTCCTCCTCCGCCTCGGAGGGTTCCGCCGCTCCGGACGCCAGGAACAACCCGGCCGATCAGGAAGGCGCCCACTGATGCACCTCGCCTACCCGGCCGTCCTCTCCGCCCTCCTCTTCTGCACCGGCCTGTACGGAGTCCTCGCCCGCCGCAACGCGATCCTGGTTCTGATGTCGGTCGAGCTGATGCTCAACGCCGTCAACCTCAACCTGGTCGCCTTCGACGTCTGGCTCAGCCGGACCGCCGAGGAGACCCTGCACTCCGGCCAGGCCCTGACCCTGTTCACCATCGCCATCGCCGCCGCCGAGATCGGCATCGGCCTGGCGATCGTCCTCGCCGTCCACCGCAACCGCGGCACCGCGGACATCGACCGGCTCCGCGACACCGCCGAGGGGCACGAGAGCCACCCGGACGACGGCTCCGACGACTCCGGCAGTCCCGACGATTCCGACGGTCCTGGTGGTTCCGACAGTGACGCCCTCACGGCCGAGCGGGCCGACCGGGCCGGGAAGGCTGAGGCCACCGCGTGACCACGACCACCCTCGCCGTCCTCGTCCCCCTCCTCCCGTTCCTGGGTGCCGTCGCCGGTCTGCTCCTCGGCCGCACCGCCCCCGGCTTCGTCCGCCCGCTCGCCGTCCTGCCGACCCTCGCCGCCCTCGCGCTCGCCGCGACGGTCGCCCTGCGCCAGGGCGGCGAACACGCCCTCGACGCCGCCACCGAACTCACCCCGACCGGCTCGGTCCCGATCGAACTCGCCCTGCACATCGACGGCTTCGCCGCCCTCGTCGCCGTCCTGGTCGGCCTCGTCGCCACCTGCGTGCAGATCTACTCCACGGGCTACCTCCGCGACGACCCGCGCTACCCCTCGTACGCGGCCCTCGTCTCCCTCTTCACCTCCGCCATGCTGCTCGTCGTCTACTCCGGCGACCTCATGGTGCTGCTGGTCGGCTGGGAGATCATGGGCATCTGCTCGTACTTCCTGGTCGGCCACTACTGGGAGACCCCGGAGGCCCGCGCCGCCTCCCTCAAGGCCTTCCTGGTCACCAAGCTCGGCGACGTCCCCTTCCTGATCGGCCTGTTCGCGCTGGCCACGGACGCCGGGTCCTTCCGCGTCACTCGCGTCCTCGGCGCCGTCGCGCACGGCGGACTCGACCACCCGACGCTCATCGCCCTGCTGCTCCTGGCCGGCGTCGCGGGCAAGTCGGCGCAGTTCCCGCTGCACACCTGGCTGCCCGACGCGATGGCCGGCCCGACGCCCGTCTCCGCGCTGATCCACGCCGCGACGATGGTCGCCGCCGGTGTCTACTTCGTCGCCCGTCTCCTTCCGGTCTTCGAGGCCTCCCAGGCCGCGATGGTCGTCCTCGCCGTCATGGCCGCCGTCACGATGGTCGGCTCGGCACTCGCCGCGCTCGCCCAGGACGACATCAAGCGGGTCCTTGCCTACTCGACGATCGGCCAACTCGGCTACATGACCGGCGCCCTCGCCGTCGGCGACCGCGGTGCCGCCGTCTTCCACCTCCTCTCGCACGGCGCCTTCAAGGCGCTGCTGTTCCTCGCTGCGGGCGTGATCATCCACGCCGCCGGCACCAACTCGCTGGCCGCCATGTCCCGCATGAGCCACCTGCGGGCCCGGGTCCCCGACGCGTTCTGGACGATGACCGTGGCGCTCCTCGCGCTCGCCGCGATCCCGCCCTTCAGCGGCTTCTTCTCCAAGGAGTCCGTGCTCGGCGCCGCCGAACACGTGGCCACCGGCCACACCGAACACGCTCCCGGTGCCGCGGGCTGGACGATCCTGCTCGCCGGTCTGGTCACCGCCCTCCTCACCGCCGCGTACGCGACCCGGCTGTGGCTGCTGGCCTTCCAGGGCCACGGCACCGAGGCCCCCGACCACGGCAGGCAGCCCCTCTCCATGACGCTGGTGCTGTGGGTGCTCGCCGTGCCCTCCCTCGCCGTCGGCGGGCTCGCCTACCGCGTACTGCCCGACTGGTTCGACGGCCGCGACCTCACCCCGACCCTGACCACGTCCGTGCTCGGCACGGGGGTGGCCCTGGTCGGCGGCATCGTCACCTACGGGGCCTGGCGGACCACCACCGCGCTCGCGGCGGACACCCCGATCGGCGCGGTCGCCGCCCACCCCGAGGGCGATGCCGGACTCGTCGAGGCCGAGGCCATCGCCAGCCACGCACCCGCGTACGGAGACGTGGCGTCGGCCCCCGACCCGGCGGACCCGGGCCGTCTCCTGCTCGGCCCGCTGCACCGCCACGCGGCCGTCGGCTTCCACCTCGACGCCGTGTACACGACCCTCTTCATCCGCCCCGTCCAGGCCGGAGCCACCCTCGTCCGGTTCCTCGACCGCGAGGTCGTCGACACCTACGTCCGCGGCGCGGGCGCGCTGCCCCGCCTGCTGGGAGCCGCCGTACGGAGAGCCCAGACCGGCAATCTGCAGACCTATATGAGCGCGCTGCTCGCCGGCACCGTCGTCCTGGTGGTCGCCGCCGTCCTCGTCGCCACGGGAGCGTGAGCAGGCGTGATCGATATCAACGAGTCCGTGATGCAGGTCCTTCTGGCATTCGTCGTCGCCGGGCCGCTTATCGGTGCCGTCGCCGCTCTGCTGCCGGCTCCGCCCGGACTGAAGGGGAAGTCATCCGAGCAGGCCGTGCTCCGGCACGGTGTGACGGTCACCGGCGCGATCCTCGTCGCCGCGGTGGTCCTCACCCTCGGCTTCGACCACGACCACCCGTCGAAGATGCAGGCCACGACCGACATCAGCTGGATCCCCGCACTCGATGTGCGGATCCACCTCGGCATCGACGGCATTTCCCTCCCCCTTCTGGTCCTGACCGCGCTGCTGACCTTCCTCTGCGCGCTCTACTCCTACTTCAAGATGCCCGCGGGCCCGACCCCGAAGGCTTTCGTCGCACTGCTGCTCGTCCTGGAGTCCGGCACCCTCGCGACCTTCGCCGTCCTCGACCTGCTCCTGTTCTTCCTGGCCTTCGAGATGGTCCTCATCCCGATGTACTTCCTCATCGCCCGCTGGGGCGGTGAGCAACGGACCCGGGCGGCTTGGAAGTTCATCCTCTTCACCCTGCTCGGATCCGTGGTCATGCTGCTCGGCCTGCTTCTGATCGGAATCAAGGCGGGCACATTCGACATGGTGGCACTCGCCACTGACAACGGCCGGTCGATGACCACATCCGTGCAGGTCATCGCCGTTCTGGCGATCGGGATCGGGCTTGCGGTCAAGACGCCGATGTGGCCGCTGCACAGCTGGCTTCCGGACGCCCACACCGCCGCCCCGACCGTCGGCTCGGTCCTGCTGGCCGGCGTCCTGCTGAAGATGGGTACGTACGGCTTCGTCCGGATCCTGCTGCCGATCACGCCGGACGGCTTCCGCACCTTCGCGCCCTACCTCGCCGCGTTCGCCGTGGTCGGGATCATCTACGGCTCCCTGGCCTGTCTGGCCCTGGCGAGACCAGGAGCGAAGGGCGACCTCAAGCGGCTCATCGCCTACTCGTCCGTCGGCCACATGGGCTTCGTCCTGCTCGGCATCTCGACCATGACCCCGACCGGCGTCAACGGCGCGCTGTTCGCCAACATCGCCCACGGCCTCATCACCGGCCTGCTCTTCTTCCTGGTCGGAGCGCTGAAGGACCGTACCGGCAGCAGCGACCTCGACACCCTCGCCGAGGAGACCGGCGCCGCGCTCTACGGCAAGGCACCCCGCCTCGGCGGCCTGCTCGCCTTCGCCGCCGTCGCCTCGCTCGGCCTGCCCGGCCTCGCCGGGTTCTGGGGCGAGATGCTGGCCCTGTTCGGAGCGTTCCGGCCCGCCGACGGCCTCAGCCGCCCCGCGTTCCTCACCTTCATGGCCATCGGCGCGGTCGGCACCCTGCTGACCGCCGCGTACATGCTGATCGTGGTCCGCCGCGTCTGCATGGGAGCGGTACGGCAGGAAGCCCCGAAGCTTGTCGACGTCCGCACGTACGAGCTCGCGGCCTGGACCCCGCTGGTCGTCCTCACCGTCGCCGCCGGCCTCTGGCCGAAGGCACTCCTCGGCCTGACCGACCCGGCCGTGCAGCAGCTCCTCGCAGGAGGCACCCGATGAGCGCCCTGGCCCAGTCGCAGGCCGCGAACCTCGTCCAGTCCGTCGACTGGCTCGCCATCGCGCCGCCCACCCTCGCCGCGGTCTTCGGACTCGTCGTCCTGGTCGCCGACCTGTTCGTGGGGGAGTCCCGCAAGCCGCTCCTCGGCTGGCTGTCGGTCACGGGCCTGGCCGCCTCGACGCTCATGCTGCTGCCCCTCCTGGACGGCGACCGCAGCACCTTCTGCCTGACCGGCGCCCCCGAGGTGTGCAGCTACACGGCCGACCGCTTCACCCTCGTCCTCCAGCTCCTGGTCCTCGGCGGCGCCCTCATCGCGGCCCTCCTGTCGGTCACCGCCCTCAAGGACGCCGACAAGGGACTCCCCGAAGGGGAGTACTGGTTCCTGCTGCTGTCCTCCGCCTCCGGCGCCGCCCTCCTGCCCGCCTCCCGCGACCTCGCGACCCTGATCGTGGCTCTGGAAGTCGCCTCCCTGCCCGCCTTCGCGCTGGTCGGCCTCCGGCACGGCGACAGGAAGTCCTCCGAAGCGGCCCTGAAGTTCTTCCTGTCCTCGGTCACCGCGACCGCGGTCAGCCTCATGGGCGTCAGCTTCGTCTACGCCTCCACCGGCACCCTCTACCTCACCCAGATCGCCGACCGCATCCAGAACGTCGACGGACAGCTCCACACCCTCACCCAGACCGGCGTGGTCCTGACCCTCATCGGCTTCGCCTTCAAGACGGCCGCCGTCCCCTTCCACTTCTGGGTACCGGACACCTACGTGGGAGCGCCACTCCCGATCGCCGCCTATCTGTCGGTCGTCGGCAAGGCGGTCGGCTTCTCCGGCCTCATCCTCCTCACGGTCGTCGCCCTCCCGTCGTACGCCGACGTCTGGGGCCCGGCGCTCGCCGCGCTGGCCGCCCTCACCATGACCGTCGGCAACGTCGGAGCCCTCCGCCAGCAGGCCACGCGCGCGTACAGCGCGGTACGGCTGCTCGCCTGGTCGTCCGTCGGCCAGGCCGGCTACCTCCTCGTCCCGATCGCCGCCGCCGCGTACTCCGACGACGCCGAGCGGTCGATCGGCTCCACGGTCGCGTACGCCCTCATGTACGCGGCCGTGAACCTGGGTGCCTTCGCGGTGGCCGCCCTGGTCGGCCGTACGAAGTCCCTCAACCGCCTCTCCGACTACCGGGGCCTGTACGCGTCACACCCCTTCGCCGCGCTGCTCCTGGCCTTCTTCCTGCTCTGCCTGGCCGGACTGCCGCCGGGCATCATCGGTCTCTTCGCGAAGGTCACCGTGTTCTCCGCGGCCGTCGACGCGGGCCTCGGCTGGCTGGCCGTCGTCATGGCCGTCAACGTGGTGATCGCGTTGTTCTACTACCTCCAGTGGACGACCCTGCTGTTCCGTGCCCCCGAGGGCGAGCCCGCCGGACACCGCGTCCCGGCTCCTCTCACCGCCGCGATCGCGCTCACCGGCGTCCTCGCCGTCGCCCTCTCCGGAGCGCCCCAGCTGGTCCTGCGCTTCACGGACACCGGGCTCTTCTAGCACGTCACACCGCCCTCACCCGGACGGCCCATACCCGCCGCCGTACGCACAAGGGAACTAGGGGCCCTCGCCTGGCGTTGACCAAAGCGGGAGGTTCCACTGGACGTGACACCTCGACACCAGTGACATCGAAGTCACCGAGCAAGATCAGCAAGCGAGATCAGCAAGCAAAGGGTTCCCCTGCTGCACGACTTGGAGGGCGTACCGTGCACCGCCGGCACAACGGGCTAAGGACCGCAGTACTCCTCGGGGGACTGTCCGCGCTCATCATCGTCATCGGCAGCTTCTTCGGCCGTATGGGGCTCGTCGTAGCGGTCGTGATCGCCCTGGGGACCAACGCGTACGCGTACTGGAACAGCGACAAGCTGGCTCTACGCGCGATGCGTGCCCGCCCCGTCAGTGAGTTCGAGGCCCCCGGCCTCTACCGCATGGTCCGCGAGCTCTCCACCCAGGCCCGCCAGCCCATGCCCCGTCTGTACATCTCCCCGACGGAGGCGCCGAACGCCTTCGCGACGGGACGCAACCCGCGCAATGCCGCGGTGTGCTGCACGGACGGCATCCTGCGCCTTCTGGACGAGCGCGAACTGCGCGGCGTCATCGGCCACGAACTCAGCCATGTCTACAACCGCGACATCCTGATCTCCTCCGTCGCCGGCGCCCTCGCCTCCGTGATCATGTTCCTGGTCAACTTCGCCTGGCTGATCCCGATCGGCCGCTCCAACGACGACGACGGCCCCGGCCTTCTCGGCATGCTGATGATCATGATCCTTGGTCCGCTCGCGGCCACCCTCATCCAACTGGCCATCAGCCGCTCCCGGGAGTACGAGGCCGACGCGTCCGGCGCCCAGCTCACCGGCGACCCGCTCGCCCTCGCCAGCGCCCTGCGCAAGCTCGAACTGGGCACCAAACAGTTGCCGTTGCCCCCTGAGCCCCGTATCGAGACCGCGAGCCACATGATGATCGCGAACCCCTTCCGTCCAGGCCAGGGACTCTCCAAGATGTTCTCGACACACCCGCCGATGGCAGAACGCATCGCCCGGCTCGAGAAGATGGCAGGTCGCACTCAGTGAAAACCATCCTGAACGTCATATGGCTCGTCCTGAGCGGCTTCTGGTTGTTCCTCGCCTACCTGCTCGCGGGCGTACTCCTGTGCATCACCATCATCGGCATCCCCTTCGGCGTGGCCGCCTTCCGTATCGGCGTCTACGCCCTCTGGCCCTTCGGCTACACCACGGTCGAGCGCCGTGACGCCGGTGCCCCCTCCTGCGTCGGCAATGTGCTCTGGCTGGTCCTCGCCGGCTGGTGGCTGGCCATCGGCCACATCGTCACCGGCATCGCCCTGTGCATCACGATCATCGGCATCCCGTTCGGCATCGCCAACTTCAAACTCATCCCGGTCTCGCTGTTCCCACTGGGCCGCGAAATCGTCCCGACCGACCAGCCGTTCGCGAACCGCTGAGGGGCGGACCCGGGGGTGGGGACGCCGAAACCCCTCCTGCTGTCGTACGACGGCAGCGCGGAGTCGAGCGCGAGGACGACCACGAGGAGACGTAGGCGGGCCCTCCAGCCAGGGCGCCGACGACCTCTTCGCTGCCCTCTTCCGCCCGGCGGGATCTGCGCCCCGGCGGGACCTGTACAACTGTTGGGCCGCACACCCCAGGGCGAGCTGTCCACGGCCGTCGTACACGCATTTCGCCCAAGGCTCGGCACCCCTCGGCGAACTCACCCCGGAGATCCTCGACAAGTCCGGTACGGCGGCCGAGGAACCGTGGGCTCACCGGTTCGACCCACGGAGCCGAACCGGTGGGCGATGTGAGGCCGCCGGACGGCGGTTCCGGACCGACACGGCCAGGGAGGGCCACGTGTACGGCCGCCCGGACCAGCCCTCAGACACCACCCACCACCTCGACGGCCGTCGCATCAGCGCCACCCCCGACCTCCACTGCATGCTGAGCGAAGCGGTGAACGGACCCGGTGGGTATTTCGGTTGGGCCTCAGCGCCCGGGACGACAGCCTCCGTGGCCGATGGGACACCGCCCCGCCCCTCACCCTCGCCTGCTGGCACGACGCCCACGTCGCCGCGCCTGCCTGGACAGCCGCACTCCGCCCGCTGACCACCACCTGCCGACCTTCGACGAGTTGCTCAGCTGCAGGACCGAGCGAGGCGTCGAAGTCCGCCTCGCCTGAAGCCCGTTCCGTCAGGCCAGGTTCTCCCCGGGCCAGGTTTTCCACAGGCCGACGGTTATCCACAGCCCCGAGCGAATGTCGGTGGGGCCTTGCATGATGAACCCATGACCGGAAACGTCCAATTGCCCCATCAGGTGACCGGACGTGCGGTCACCCGCTCCCGCCTTACTCGCTCCCGCCCTCACTTCGGCCCGTCACTGCCCCGCCCCATCCCATCCCGTCCAGCCCGCCACTCACCGCCGCGTCCCGTACGCGACCGCGCCCACCGCCAACACACCCGCCCCCACCATCACCGACACCCCCGGCAGCGAGAAGGCCAGCACCACACACCCGAGCAGCCCGACCGCCGGCACCACCCGCGTTGCTGGAGCCGAACCGAGCGTCCAGGCCGACGCGTTGGCCACCGCGTAGTACGCCAACACACCGAAGGAGGAGAACCCGATCGCACCTCGCACGTCCACCGTGGCGGCCAGGACGGCGACCGCCGCGCCCACGGCCAGCTCGGCCCGGTGAGGCACCCGGAAACGCGGATGCACGGCGGCCAGCGCGCCGGGCAGATGCCGGTCCCGCGCCATGGCCAGCGTGGTCCGTGAGACGCCCAGGATGAGGGCGAGCAGCGAACCCAGCGCCGCCACGCCAGCCCCCAGCCGCACCACCGGCACCAACCCCGGTACCCCGGCCGCACGCACCGCGTCCACCAGCGGAGCGTCCGCGCGCCCCAGAACACCCGCCCCCAGCACGGAAAGGACAGCCACCGCCACACCCGCGTACACCACCAACGTGATGCCCAGGGCCAGCGGGATCGCGCGGGGGATCGTGCGCGCCGGATCCCGCACCTCCTCGCCGAGGGTCGCGATTCGCGCGTACCCGGCGAACGCGAAGAACAACAGACCGGCCGCCTGAAGCACGCCGCTCACACCGCCCGACGCTCCGGCACCCAGCCGCCCGGCATCGGACACTCCCGACCCCAGACACACGACCACCACGGCGGCGAGGACAGCCAGGACCACCGCCACGATCACCCGGGTCAGCCAGGCCGACTTCTGGACCCCGCCGTAGTTCACCACTGTCAGCACCACCACGGCCGCCACCGCCACGGCGTGCGCCTGCCCCGGCCAGACGTACGTCCCCACGGTGAGAGCCATCGCCGCACAGGAAGCCGTCTTCCCGACCACGAACGACCAGCCCGCGAGATAACCCCAGAACGGCCCGAGCCGCTCCCGCCCGTACACATACGTACCGCCGGAGACCGGATACCGGGCCGCCAACCGCGCCGAGGAGGCGGCATTGCAGTAGGCGACCACAGCGGCGACCGCCAGCCCGAGCAGCAGCCCCGACCCGGCTGCACGCGCCGCCGGCCCCAGGGCGGCGAAGATCCCGGCGCCGATCATCGAGCCCAGCCCGATGAGCACCGCGTCACCCACCCCCAGGGTGCGCTGCAGCCCGGCGTCGGAACGTGTCATGAACCGCACCCTAGTGATCGCTGCAACCGCCGAGTGCAGCGGTGACGTCTTCTCCGACAACACAGCACGAACAACCGTATGAACAACCGCATGAACGGTCGCGCGACGAGCAGCACGCGCTCGGCCCGCGACACAGCCGGCCGCGACGGAAATCACAGGCCGAGGACAGTGCGGGCACAGAACGGAAGGGCAGGTTCAGGGCATGGGCATCATCAGCTGGATCATTCTCGGCCTGTTGGCCGGAGCCATCGCCAAGTTCCTGCTGCCGGGCCGCGACCCGGGCGGCTTCATCGGCACGACACTCATCGGTATCGCGGGCGCGTTCATCGGGGGCTGGATCTCGGCCCGCTGGCTGGACCACCCGATCACCAAGGAGTTCTACGACGGCACCACCTGGGCGGCGGCGATCGGCGGCTCACTCGTCCTCCTGGTCGCCTACCGCCTCCTGTTCGGCAACTCGCGCGACTGAGCGCAGGAAACACCCCGGACCGCAGCCAGCAGGCGAGAAGGGTGGGTCCCGACGGATTACCGCCGGGACCCACCCTTCCTCGTGCACGCAGTCCGGGCAGTCTGTGTAGCCCCGTCAGCGGCTTACCGGTAGTTCACGAACTGCAGCGCGAATTCGAAGTCCTTGCCCTTCAGAAGCGCGATAATGGCCTGCAGGTCGTCACGGCTCTTCGAGCTGACCCGCAGCTCGTCACCCTGCACCTGAGCCTTCGCGCCCTTGGGCCCCTCGTCGCGGATGATCTTCGCCACCTTCTTCGCGTTCTCCTGGGAGATGCCCTCCTCGATCGACGCGAAGATCTTGTATTCCTTGCCGGAGAGCTGGGGCTCGCCCGCGTCCAGCGCCTTCAGCGAGATCCCGCGCTTGATCAGCTTGGACTGGAAGACGTCGAGGACGGCGTTGACCCGGTCCTCGGAGTTCGCCTCCAGCAGGATCTTTTCGCCGGACCACGAGATCGAGGCACCCACGCCCTTGAAGTCGTAGCGCTGCGAGATCTCCTTGGCGGTCTGGTTGAGGGCGTTGTCGACCTCCTGCCGCTCGACCTTCGAGACGATGTCGAAACTGGAGTCGGCCATGTCCTGTGGCTCCTTGTATCAGGGTGCGTATCGGGGTGCGTACATGCGTATCGGCGTACGTGGGGGCGGGCGCCGAGCCCGGTGTGGTCCCGGGCCGCATCCGGACAAGCGTAGCCACCCACCGGCCTCCGGGCGCAGATCAATCGGGTGGCGAAGCACCCCTCCCTATCGGGTATTGTTTACGTCGTTGCCACGGAGCACCGCCGAAAAGCGGTTCGAGAGGCAGCAACCCCTGGCGGTGTGCCCGAGCGGCCAAAGGGAGCAGACTGTAAATCTGCCGGCTTAGCCTTCCCAGGTTCGAATCCTGGCGCCGCCACACGGGAAATCAAGGGCCCGTGACCTGCTGTCTCAGCAGGTCACGGGCCCTTGGTCGTGTACCTGTGCCGGAAAGCGGCCGAGAGGGCCCTCGGCGTGGCCGAGACCGGCCTCCGAGACGACGGAAACCGGCCTCCGATACGGGGAACCCCGACCGGGGCACACTGACTCCATGTCCAGCCGCCGTAGACACTGCCCCGAATGCCGTCGCGAGATCGCCGTAGTCGCCGGACGCTTCGCCCGGCACGACCCGCCCGGCGCCCGTGAGAGCGGCGAACTCATCTCGTGCCCCGGCTCGCGGCGGCAGGCGGAACTCGGAGCGGCACAGCCGACGTTGGACGGCTACAGCGTGCCCGTCTTCCCCGGCCAGATGCCCCTGTTCTGAGCGGTCCCGCTCAGTTCCCCGCCACCGACTTCACCGCCACCGACACCGGCAGCGACCCGCCGATCAGTTCCAGGGTCAGCCCCGCGGTCGCCGGAGTGTCCACCAACTCCGCCAGCGTGGCGGCCACGTCGTCGCGCGACACCTTGCCCGGACCGGTATGGGCCTGCAGACGTACGAGGCCGGTGCCGACGTCGTTCGTCAGCGAACCCGGGCGCAGGATCGTCCAGTCCAGCGCGTCCAGGCCACTCACGTACGCGTCCGCCTCGCCCTTGGCGCGCAGGTAGATGTCGAAGACCTCGTCACCCTCGTGCGCCGGATCCGCACCCATGGACGACACGACCAGAAAACGCCGTACGCCCGCCCGGACCGCCGCGTCGGCGAACAGGACGGCCGCGCCCTTGTCCACCGAGTCCTTGCGGTCCACCCCGCTGCCCGGGCCCGCACCCGCCGCGAAGACCGCCACGTCCGCGCCCTGCAGATATGCCGCGGCCTCCTCCACCGAGGCCGACTCCAGATCCAGCAGGACCGGTTCGGCACCGGCCTCCCGCAGGTCGTCGCCCTGTTCGGCCTTGCGGATGAGTCCCGCGACCTCGTCCCCACGCGCGGCGAGCAACCGCTCCAGCCGCAGCGCGATCTGACCATGACCACCAGCGATGACAATGCGCATGCCTCCGACCGTACGCCCGCACAGCCGCATCCGCCGCACGACCCCGGCCACACTTCAGGGGGCGCACACAAGGCGCTGCACCGCCCCCAGAGCCACCCTCTCCTCGCCCCTACGAGACCTCGCCACGCCCCTGACGGGGCAGTCCCAGCTCCGCCGTCGTGGCCGTGTCGCAGTACTCCCGTACCGCGCTGGTCCGCGTCACCACACGCCCCCGATGCACCACGATCCGGCTGTACGCGAGCGAGAGCGCCCCCGCCAGCCGGTCACCGCGCACCGCGAGCAACTCGGCCGGGAATCCGGCCTCCACGCGCACCTCGGGCAAGCCCAGCACCGCCCGGGCCGACCCACTCACCGCGTCGTACGCCTCCTCGGGGCGCAGGCCGTAGCGGGAGGCCAGCAGGTAGGCCGCCTCCAGCGGGTCCCCGCGCCCCACCGGGTTCGACATGTCGCGCAAGGCGCCACTGCCCGCGGCGACCCGTACCCCGGCCGCCCGCAGCAGCCGTACAGGGGCCACTGGAGCCACCGGTGCCGCCCCCCGCCGCTCGATACCCCCGCAGCCGCCCTGCGGCAGGCAGACCACCGCCACACCGGCCGCCGCGAGTTGGTCGGCGGTCCGGGAGGCCACCTCGGGGGGAAGCCGCTCCAGGCCGCCGCACGGCGAGAGGGCCACTCCGGGGCGCAGACCGCCGGCCATGGCCGCGAGCCGGGACAGACGGGCCGGGTCGGCTGCGTCGGTGTGCAGGTCGACGGGGCAGCCGTGCTCGGAGGCCACGTCCAGGACCGCCTGCACATAACCGGTCGGATCAGGGTCCAGATCCGGACAACCGCCCACCACCGAGGCGCCCATCTTCACCGCGTCCCGCAGCATCGCGAGCCCGTCGGCCCCGGCCACCCCCGTCAGCACCCGCGGCATCGCCACGGTCGTCAGCTCGGTGAGCCCGCGCAGCGCACGCCGCGCCTGGAGTACGGCCCCCAGCGCGCCGAGCCCCTGGACGTCCCCCACACGCACGTGTGCCCGCAACGCGGTCGCCCCGTGCCCGAGTTGCAGCAGAGCGGCCTCAGTGGCCCTCCGCTGGACGTCCTGGGCGTCGTACGGGACGGGCCCCTCGCCGTCGGCCGACAACGCGGTGTCGGCGTGGGCGTGCGGCTCGACCGGGGCCGGCAGGAGCAGATAGCCGCCGAGGTCCACGCGCGCACCACGCGCGCGTGCCTCGCCCGTCGTGAGACTCCCGGCCGTACCGACCGCCTCGATGCGCCCACCGCCCAGCCGTACGTCCACGGTCCGGCCGTCGGTGAGACGCGCCCCGCACAACAGAAGCGACGCCCCCTCGGGAGGCCCGAACGACGAAGAACCCGACGACGAACCTGACCACGCACCCGATGACGAACCCGATGACGCACCCGACGAGGAACCGGAGGAGGAGTGGGGCGGCTGCGGCTGGCTGTCGGGCATCGCGCTCCAGGGACTCGGGGGCTCGGGGGCTGCGGGGCTCGGGGCCTGCGCGTTCAGGGCCGCACGAAGGGGGCGCAAGATCACGCAGAGTGAGTCGAGCCTAGGGCGGCGACACGCTCACGACGGGGAGGAGCGCAATAGTCGTACCGGTGTGGTCCGCCGTACGGGAGAGGCCTCCGAGGCCTCTGGGAGGGCCGTGGATCAGGGTGGGACGGGGGCCGCGAAACGGATTTGGGTGAACGGCGACCGAGCGTGTAATGTCTTCATCGCTCGCCCCAATAGCTCAGTCGGTAGAGCGTCTCCATGGTAAGGAGAAGGTCTACGGTTCGATTCCGTATTGGGGCTCTGGTGTGAGAGGTTCCCGTCGCAAGGCGGGACCGATCGCATCACAGCGGTGTAGCTCAGTCGGTAGAGCAAGCGGCTCATAATCGCTGTGTCACCGGTTCAAGTCCGGTCACCGCTACTGACAGTAGCCGATTGCGGGGTCGGTCCTTCGATCGGTTACTCTTCTATGCGTTAATCGTCCCATCCGTTCGTCAAGGAGCACTCCTGTGGCTGCCACCGACGTCCGCCCGAAGATCACGCTGGCCTGCGTGGAGTGCAAGGAGCGGAACTACATCACCAAGAAGAACCGGCGTAACAACCCGGACCGACTGGAGATGAAGAAGCACTGCCCGCGTTGCAACGCGCACACCGCGCACCGCGAAACGCGATAATTTCAGGCTCGTACGTGAGGCCGCCCCCGCATTTGGGGGGCGGCCTCACGTCGTTTACATCAGGAGGTGCCGAGCCATGGCGCTCGACCAGTCCTTCGTGGGGCGGAGCTACCCGCCCACCGACGCCTACGAGGTGGGCCGGGAGAAGATCCGTGAGTTCGCGGAGGCGGTGGGTGACACCAACCCCGCGTACACGGACCCGGAGGCCGCCAAGGCGCTCGGCCACCCCGATGTGATCGCCCCGCCGACCTTCGTCTTCTCCCTCACCTTCAAGGCGGCGGGACAGGCCGTGAAGGACCCGCAGCTCGGCCTGGACTACAGCCGGATGGTGCACGGCGACCAGAAGTTCGCCTACGCCCGTCCCGTGCGCGCCGGCGACCGACTCAGGGTCACCTCGATCATCGAGGCCATCAAGTCCATGGCCGGAAACGACATCCTGGACATTCGCGGTGAAGTCCACGACGAGGCCGGCGAGCACGTCGTGACCGCCTGGACCAAGCTCGTGGTCCGTGCCGCCGAGGAGGCGTGAGCAGATGACCGCCATGATCGCGTACGCCGACGTCGAGGTCGGCACCGAGCTGCCCGCCCAGACCTTCACCGTGACCCGCGCCACCCTCGTCCAGTACGCCGGTGCCTCCGGGGACTTCAACCCGATCCACTGGAACGAGAAGTTCGCCAAGGGCGTCGGACTGCCGGACGTCATCGCGCACGGCATGTTCACCATGGCCGAGGCGGTCCGTGTGGTCACCGACTGGGTGGGCGACCCCGGGTCGGTCGTCGAGTACGGCGTCCGCTTCACCAAGCCCGTCATCGTCCCCAATGACGACGAGGGCGCCACCATCGAGGTCAGCGGCAAGGTCGCGGCCAAGCTCGACGACAACACGGTCCGGGTGGACCTCACCGCGACCAGTGCCGGGCTGAAGGTGCTGGGGATGTCGCGGGCAGTCGTACGACTGGCCTGAGACCCGAGCTGAAGTAAGGGGCGCTCTCCCATGGAGAGCGCCCCTTACGCATCCACATCCATACATACACCCCTACCTACCTCCCCCCGGAGTTCGTGCCCCCGGCCGCCTTGACCAAGTTAGTGATTGAGCACTAACTTACTCGCATGGTCAGGATGAGCGCAGAAGAGCGGCGCGAGAGCGTCATCCGTGCGGCGACGGCCGAGTTCGCCCGTGGTGGTTACTACGGCACCTCGACCGAGGCGATCGCCAAACGCGTCGGCGTCTCGCAGCCGTACCTCTTCCGGCTCTTCCCGGGCAAGAAGGCGATCTTTCTCGCGGCGGCCGAGCGGTGCGTGGAGGACACGATTCGCACCTTCGAGGAGGCTGCCGAGGGACTTGAGGGCGAAGAGGCCCTGCACGCCATGGCGAACGCGTACACCAAGGTCATCGCGGAGCGGCCCGAGCGGCTGATGATGCAGATGCAGATGTACGTCGCCGTGGCCGCCGCCGAGGACGCGGGCGAGCACGAGTTCGGTGAGTCGGTGCGGGCCGGGTGGATGCGGCTGTGGGACACCGTGCATGTGCCGCTCGGTGCCGACGTCAACGAGACGACGACCTTCCTGGCGTACGGAATGCTCGTCAACTGCCTGGTGGGCATGGGTTTCCCGCCCGAGCACCGGGTGTGGGAGGGGCTCTACCCCTCGGCGCGCGCCAAGGGCCGGCTGGAGCACTAGAGCGCGGGAGGGATGGTTCAGGCCTCTCTCCATGACCGCGAAAGTTAGTTATCAATAACTAATCAACATCGATGATCACTCTCTGGGGGAGCGATGTCACAGCAGATCCAGACCGCACGTCGCGGGGGAGCCGTCTGGGCCCTCGTCATCACCAGCGTCGCCGGATTCATGGCGGCCCTCGACAACCTCGTCGTCACCACCGCCCTGCCCTCCATCCGCGAGGACCTCGGCGGAGCGCTCCACGACCTGGAATGGACGGTGAGCGCCTACACCCTCACCTTCGCCGTCTTCCTGATGTTCGGCGCCGCCCTCGGTGACCGCTTCGGCCGCCGCCGGCTCTTCATCATCGGCACCGCCGTCTTCACCGGCGCGTCCGCCGCCGCGGCCCTGGCACCCGGCATCGACTCCCTCATCGTTGCCCGCGCGGTCCAGGGAGTGGGCGCGGCGATCATGATGCCTCTGACGCTCACCCTCCTCACGGCCGCTGTCCCCGCCGCCAAGCGCGGAATGGCGTACGGCATCTGGGGCGCCGTCAACGGACTCGCCGTGGCCTCCGGGCCGCTCATCGGCGGCAGCCTGACCGAGCACATCTCCTGGCAGTGGATCTTCTGGCTGAACGTCCCCCTGGGCATCGCCCTCCTGCCGCTCGCCCGCCTCCGCCTCGCCGAGTCCCGCGGCACCGGCGCCCCGCTCGACTTCCCCGGCACCCTGCTCGCCAGCGGCGGGCTCTTCGGGATCGTCTACGGCCTGGTCCGCAGCCCTGTCGACGGCTGGACCAGCCCCCTCGTCCTGACGGGCCTGTTCACCGGGGCCACGCTGCTCACCGGGTTCGTCCTCTACAGCACCCGCGCCAAGAACCCCATGCTTCCGATGCGACTGTTCCGCTCCCGGGCCTTCTCCGGGATCAACGCCGCGAGCCTGCTGATGTTCCTCGGGATGTTCGGGTCGATCTTCCTGCTCAGCCAGTACATGCAGGGTGTGCTCGGCTACTCGCCCACGGAGGCCGGTCTGCGCATGCTGCCCTGGACCGGTATGCCGATGCTCGTCGCGCCCATCGCGGGCATCCTCTCCGACCGCATCGGCGGCCGTCCGGTCGTAGCCGCCGGGCTCTTCCTCCAGGCCGCGGGCCTCGCTTACATGGCCTACGTGGTCACCGCCGACGCGTCCTACGGGGCCCAGCTGCCCGGCCTCATCATCAGCGGCATCGGCATGGCCCTGTTCTTCGCTCCCGCCTCCAACCTGGTCATGTCCAGCGTCCCTGCCCACGAACAGGGCATCGCCTCCGGGGCGAACAACGCCCTGCGTGAGGTCGGCGGAGCGCTCGGCATCGCCGTCATGGCGTCGATATTCTCCGCCCAGGGCGGCTACGAGAGCGGGCAGGCCTTCGTGGACGGGCTGCGGCCGGCGCTGGTTACCGGTGCGGCGGTCATAGGTGTCGCCGGGGTTGCCGCGCTGCTGATTCCGGGGCGGAGGCGGTTCGCGGGGGCGCCGGTCTCGGAGGACGAGGTCCCGGCACCGGTACTGGAGACGACGAACTCCTGATCCACACGAGGTGCCGGGGCGCGGCGGAAACGGGGCCTAGCCCCCTCCCCAAGCCCCGGCACCGATGTGCTCCGCCCCAGCCCCCGAGCCTTTGCCCACCCGCCCCACCCGACTCGGTAGGCCAAGAGGTGACCGCCCCTGGGGGCTCCGCCCCCAGACCCCCGAAACCTATGCCCACCCACCACCCGACTCGGTAGGCCAAGAGGTGGGCGTCGCCTCGACCGCCACCGGCGCAACAAGGCGCACGTGCCCACCCACACACACGCCCGCAGTCCCGTCGTACGGCGGCAAGGGGACGTGTCGGGGGGTGTCGACTCGGTCGGTCACGAGGTGGGCGTCGCCTCGGCCGCCACCGGCGCAGCACGGCACACACGCCGGCAGTCCCGTCGTACGGCGGCAAGGGGACGTGTCGGGGGGTGTTCGCCCGCAGTGGACTGCGCGGTCAACGCCGGTACCTCTTCGAGTGACAGTCTCCGCGCCGTTCCGAGGACGGACACCCCCCGACACGTCCCCGACCCCACCACAACCGGACCTGTCAGACCCGTCTCGTAGTCTTGGGCGCGTGCAGGAACTCCACGACGCCCCCCTCGCCCCCCTGACCACCTTCCGGCTGGGAGGCCCCGCGGCCCGGCTGGTCACCGCGGTGACCGACGCCGAGGTGATCGCGGCCGTCCGCGAGGCCGACGACAGCGGGACGCCGTTGTTGCTCATCGGCGGTGGATCGAACCTGGTCATCGGCGACAAGGGCTTCGCGGGCACCGCGCTCGTCATCGCCACGAAGGGCTTCGCCCTCGACGGCACGACGCTCGAACTGGCCGCCGGCGAGGTGTGGGCCGACGCCGTAGCCCGCACGGTGGAGGCCGGACTCGCCGGCATCGAGTGCCTGGCCGGCATCCCCGGTTCCGCCGGCGCGACCCCCATCCAGAACGTGGGGGCGTACGGCCAGGAGGTCTCCTCGACGATCACCGAGGTGGTCGCCTACGACAGGACCACCCGCGAGACGGTCACCCTCCCGAGCACCGACTGCGCCTTCTCGTACCGCCACAGCCACTTCAAGGAACACCCCGAGCGTTACGTCGTCCTGCGCGTCCGCTTCGCGCTGGAGGACGCGGGCGGGCTCTCCGGCCCGGTCAAGTACGCCGAGACCGCCCGTGCGCTCGGCGTGGAACCCGGCGACCGCGTGCCGCTCGCCGCCGCCCGCGAGACGGTCCTGAAGCTGCGCTCCGGCAAGGGCATGGTCCTGGACCCCGAGGACCACGACACCTGGTCCGCCGGATCGTTCTTCACGAACCCCATCCTCACGGAGGAGGAGTTCACGGCCTTCCACGCGCGCGTGCGGGACCGCCTGGGCGACGACGTGGAGCCGCCCGCGTACCCGGCGGGGGAGGGCCGCACCAAGACCTCCGCCGCCTGGCTGATCGACAAGGCGGGCTTCACCAAGGGGTACGGCACCGGCCCCGCCCGTATCTCCACCAAGCACACCCTCGCCCTCACCAACCGCGGCGAGGCAACCACCGAGGACCTGCTCACCCTGGCCCGCGAGGTCGTCACCGGCGTCCGCGACGCCTTCGGCGTCACGCTGGTCAACGAGCCGGTGACGATCGGCGTCAGCCTGTAGGACCCGTAAGGGCCCTACGCCGTCAGCCAGTCGTCCACCCCCGCCAGCAGCTTCGCCTTCGTCTCCTCCGGCGCCGCCGACCCCCGCACGGACTGGCGGGCCAGTTCCGCCAGTTCCTGGTCCGTGAAGGCGTGGTGCTGCCGGGCGATCTCGTACTGGGCGGCCAGCCGGGAGCCGAACAGCAGCGGGTCGTCCGCGCCGAGGGCCATCGGGACGCCCGCCTCGAAGAGCGTCCTCAGGGGCACGTCCTCCGGCTTCTCGTACACGCCCAGGGCGACATTCGACGCCGGGCACACCTCACACGTCACGCCCCGGTCGGCCAGCCGCTTCATCAGCCGGGGGTCCTCCGCCGCCCGGACCCCGTGACCGAGCCGGTTCGCGTGCAAGTCGTCGAGACAGTCCCGTACCGAGTACGGTCCCGTCAGCTCGCCCCCGTGCGGCGCGGAGAGCAGCCCGCCCTCCCGGGCGATGGCGAAGGCCCGGTCGAAGTCACGGGCCATGCCCCGGCGCTCGTCGTTGGACAGCCCGAAGCCCACCACGCCCCGGTCCGCGTACCGCACAGCGAGGCGGGCCAGCGTACGGGCGTCGAGGGGGTGTTTCATGCGGTTGGCGGCGACCAGGACGCGCATGCCGAGGCCGGTCTCGCGGGACGTCGTCTCCACCGCGTCGAGGATGACTTCGAGCGCCGGGATCAGACCCCCCAGCCTGGGTGCGTACGACGTGGGGTCCACCTGGATCTCCAGCCAGCCCGAGCCGTCCTTCACGTCCTCTTCGGCGGCCTCCTGCACGAGGCGCCGGATGTCCTCGGGCTCTCTGAGGCACGAGCGGGCCGCGTCGTACAGCCGCTGGAAGCGGAACCAGCCCCGCTCGTCGGTCGCCCGCAACTTCGGCGGTTCCCCGCTGGTCAGTGCTTCGGTGAGCGCCTCGGGCAGACGCACGCCGTACTTGTCGGCCAGTTCCAGCACGGTGCCGGGCCGCATCGAACCGGTGAAGTGCAGGTGCAGATGGGCTTTAGGCAGCTCAGAGACATCACGTACACGCTCCATTCCAGGATCCTGCCGTACGTCCCACCCGTCCCGGTAGCGCTTTCCCCTTTAGTGGCCTTGCTCGCACAAACAAACAGGGCGCTCACTTCCGAAATTGCGGAGGTGAGCGCCCTGAGGGGGAACGTCAGTCGCGCGCCTCCGCGAGCAGCTTCTGGATCCGGGAGACCCCCTCGACGAGGTCCTCGTCGCCCAGGGCGTACGACAGCCGCAGATAGCCGGGCGTACCGAAGGCCTCGCCCGGGACGACCGCGACCTCGGCCTCCTCCAGGATCAGCGCGGCCAGCTCGACCGAGTCCTGCGGGCGCTTGCCGCGGATCTCCTTGCCGAGCAGCCCCTTCACCGAGGGGTACGCGTAGAAGGCGCCCTCGGGCTCGGGGCAGACCACTCCGTCGATCTCGTTGAGCATCCGCACGATGGTCTTGCGGCGACGGTCGAAGGCCTCACGCATCGTCGCGACGGCGTCCAGGTCACCCGACACCGCGGCCAGCGCCGCGACCTGGGCCACGTTCGACACGTTCGACGTGGCGTGCGACTGGAGGTTCGTCGCCGCCTTCACGACGTCCTTCGGGCCGATGATCCAGCCGACCCGCCAGCCCGTCATGGCGTATGTCTTCGCGACACCGTTGACCACGATGCACTTGTCCCGCAGCTCGGGGAGGATCGCCGGCAGGGACGTGAACGTCGCGTCGCCGTAGACGAGGTGCTCGTAGATCTCGTCCGTCATCACCCACAGGCCGTGCTCGACGGCCCAGCGGCCGATCGCCTCGGCGTCCTCGGCGCTGTAGACCGCGCCGGTCGGGTTCGAGGGGGAGACGAAGAGGACGACCTTCGTGTTCTCGGTGCGGGCCGCCTCCAGCTGCTCCACGCTCACGCGGTAGCCGGTCGTCTCGTCCGCGACGACGTCCACCGGGACACCGCCGGCCAGCCGGATCGACTCCGGGTACGTCGTCCAGTACGGCGCCGGGACGATGACCTCGTCGCCCGGGTCGAGGATCGCGGCGAAGGCCTCGTAGATGGCCTGCTTGCCGCCGTTGGTGACGAGGATCTGCGCGGGGTCGACCTCGTAGTTCGAGTCACGCAGCGTCTTCGCGGCGATCGCGGCCTTCAGCTCGGGCAGACCACCGGCCGGCGTGTAGCGGTGGTACTTCGGGTTCTTGCAGGCCTCGACGGCCGCGTCGACGATGTAGTCCGGGGTCGGGAAGTCGGGTTCACCGGCGCCGAAACCGATCACCGGACGCCCGGCGGCCTTGAGTGCCTTGGCCTTGGCGTCCACGGCGAGAGTGGCGGACTCGGAGATCGCGCCGACTCGGGCGGAGACCCGGCGCTCGGTGGGAGGGGTTGCAGGGCTCATGGGGCCCATCGTTTCAGACCGGAAACGACCCCGGCACGCGGGTTTCACAGACTGAACATGTGCGGGCAAACCCCTGAACACCCGTCCGGAACTCCGCCACGGCCAGGGCGATCTCAGTCGATCTTCCGCCGTTCTTCCGTCCACAAGGCCCCTACGGGCGCTTTCTGTTCGACGAGGGGCCACGGAACACGTACACTCTCACCTCGTTGGCCTCCAGCAGGCTGCGCTCAACCGGTGCACACCGAGCACTCGGTCGGATGCGGTACGTTGGGGAAAGCACAAAGGGTCGTAGCTCAATTGGTAGAGCACTGGTCTCCAAAACCAGCGGTTGGGGGTTCAAGTCCCTCCGGCCCTGCTACACACTCCTTCGCCAGGATGTGTGCGCATGTACGTACAGCAATGCACCGCCGTGCGGCTCAGACCGGGCGCGGCACGGCCACGACCCGGAATCAGGTGAGGACGAGTGACGGACGCCGTGGGCTCCATCGACATGCCTGATGCCGAGGACGAGGCGCCGGAGTCCAAGAAGAAGACTCGTAAGGGCGGAAAGCGTGCCAAGAAGGGCCCGCTGAAGCGTCTCGCTCTCTTCTACCGTCAGATTGTCGCCGAGCTGCGCAAGGTCGTCTGGCCGACGCGCAGCCAGCTGACGACGTACACGACCGTAGTGATCGTCTTCGTCGTCATCATGATCGGCCTGGTCACCGTGATTGACTATGGGCTAGACCACGCCGCCAAGTACGTCTTTGGCTGAGCCAAGAGCGAAGGGCGCCGTCACCGGCGCCCCTTTCGCATGTTCCACCCCCATGTATCCAGGAAGAAGCAGCCACCGTGTCTGACCCGAACCTGAACGAGGCCGTCGAACCGGACGAGTCCGTGGAAGACGAACTCGACATCGTCGAGGGCGCAGACGAGGTAGACGAGTTCGAGGCTGCGGAAGCCGAACTGGGAGAGCCCGCCGAGGAAGCCGCCCTCCACGTCGAGGACGAGTCCGGTGAGGACGTCGAGGCCGAGACGGAGTCCGGCGGAGATGTCGAGACCGAGTCCGGCGGGGACGTCGAGGCTGTCGAGGAAGTGGAAGCGGAAGAAGACGTCGAGGAGGAGCCGGCCGAGCCGGTCGACCCCGTCGTCGCCCTGCGCGAGGAACTGCGCACCCTCCCCGGCGAGTGGTACGTCATCCACACCTACGCCGGTTACGAGAACCGCGTGAAGACCAACCTCGAACAGCGTGCCGTCTCGCTGAACGTCGAGGACTTCATCTTCCAGGCCGAGGTGCCGCAGGAAGAGGTCGCGCAGATCAAGAACGGCGAGCGCAAGACCATCCGTCAGAACAAGCTCCCGGGCTACGTCCTGGTGCGCATGGACCTGACGAACGAGTCCTGGGGCGTCGTCCGCAACACCCCCGGCGTCACCGGCTTCGTGGGCAA
This sequence comes from Streptomyces sp. NPDC032822, assembly GCF_055578825.1. Lineage (NCBI taxonomy): Bacteria > Bacillati > Actinomycetota > Actinomycetes > Kitasatosporales > Streptomycetaceae > Streptomyces > Streptomyces sp. NPDC032822. The sequence goes on from NZ_JBVIOL010000010.1 coordinate 175,495, forward strand.
CGCCTACGACCCGTACCCGCTGACCCTGGACGAGATCGTCAAGATGCTCGCCCCGGAGGCCGAGGAGAAGGCCGCCCGTGAGGCAGCCGAGGCCGAGGGCAAGCCGGCTCCGCAGCGCAAGGTCGAGGTCCAGGTGCTGGACTTCGAGGTCGGCGACTCGGTCACCGTCACCGACGGCCCGTTCGCCACGCTGCAGGCGACCATCAACGAGATCAACCCCGACTCGAAGAAGGTCAAGGGTCTCGTCGAGATCTTCGGCCGCGAGACGCCGGTCGAGCTGAGCTTCGACCAGATTCAGAAGAACTAGTTCCTGACCGGTTCTGTCTGAACCCATCACGTCCGAGCAGGTCAGAGGGGCTCTCAAAAGCCCGTCTGACCTGCTCGGTTTTTGGCCGCGCATCTATACCCGTTATCGTTGTGCGGTATGCCTTCACCTGGGACGCGACCCGGGTGGGGGTAGACCCGAATCGAAAGGACCCGGAGAGCAATGCCTCCCAAGAAGAAGAAGGTCACGGGGCTCATCAAGCTCCAGATCCAGGCCGGTGCCGCCAACCCGGCTCCGCCGGTCGGCCCCGCGCTGGGTCAGCACGGCGTCAACATCATGGAGTTCTGCAAGGCGTACAACGCCGCGACCGAGTCGCAGCGTGGCTGGGTGATCCCGGTGGAGATCACGGTCTACGAGGACCGCTCCTTCACCTTCATCACCAAGACGCCGCCGGCCGCCAGGATGATCCTCAAGGCCGCGGGCATCGAGAAGGGCTCCGGCGAGCCGCACAAGACCAAGGTCGCCAAGATCACCCAGGCGCAGGTCCGCGAGATCGCCACGACCAAGCTCCCCGACCTCAACGCCAACGACCTGGACGCCGCCGCGAAGATCATCGCCGGTACCGCGCGTTCCATGGGCGTCACGGTCGAGGGCTGAGCCCCAACCTCCCAGCAGCAGAAGTGGCAGGGCCTGCTCGGCCCACACCACGACTCCTCAGAACACATCAGGAGCAGTAGTGAGCAAGCGCAGCAAGTCTCTCCGCGCTGCGGACGCCAAGATCGACCGGGAGAAGTTCTACGCCCCGCTCGAGGCCGTCCGTCTCGCCAAGGAGACCTCCACGTCCAAGTTCGACGGCACTGTCGAGGTCGCCTTCCGTCTGGGTGTCGACCCGCGCAAGGCCGACCAGATGGTCCGTGGCACCGTGAACCTCCCGCACGGCACCGGTAAGACCGCCCGGGTCCTGGTCTTCGCGACCGGTGACCGTGCCGAGGCCGCTCGTGCCGCGGGCGCCGACATCGTCGGCGCCGACGAGCTCATCGACGAGGTGTCGAAGGGCCGTCTGGACTTCGACGCCGTCGTCGCCACCCCGGACCTCATGGGCAAGGTCGGCCGTCTCGGCCGCGTGCTCGGTCCCCGTGGTCTCATGCCGAACCCGAAGACCGGCACCGTCACCCCCGATGTCACCAAGGCTGTCAACGACATCAAGGGCGGCAAGATCGAGTTCCGCGTCGACAAGCACTCGAACCTGCACTTCATCATCGGCAAGACGTCGTTCGACGACACCAAGCTGGTGGAGAACTACGGCGCGGCCCTGGAGGAGATCCTCCGTCTGAAGCCGTCCGCCGCCAAGGGCCGGTACATCCGCAAGGCCTCTCTCAGCACCACGATCGGCCCCGGTATCCCGCTCGACTCGAACCGCACCCGCAACCTCCTCGTCGAGGAGGACCCGGCGGCGGTCTGAGCCTGACGGCTCGCCCAGTCGGCGACGGGCCCCGCACCTTCACGGTGCGGGGCCCGTTTCTCTGTCTGGCGGCGGTGTCCTGGGTTAGCGTGCGGACACGGCAACGGCACAGGGGGACGCATGAAGTGCACGACGGGGCGTCGCGCCGCTCTCCCGGCCGTGCTGGCGGCAGCGCTGACGCTGATGACCGGCTGTACCTCCTCCGGATCCCCGACGAAGCCGGAGAAGGACCGCGGAGTCCCCTCGGACTTCCTGCCCGCCCTGCGCTCGGCCGAGCGGTCCACCGACCGGGCCGAGTCGGCCAGGGTGCGCTCCACGACGGTCATGGGCGCCCAGCTCTCCCTCAAGGCCGACGGCGCCCTCGACTGGTCCGGCGCTCTCACCGGCAACCTGAGGATCACGTACACCGGCGGTACGACGGCCGAGGCGATGCGCGACCTGGGCGTCACGTCGATGGAGGCCCGCTATCTGTCCGACGCCTACTACGCGCGGATGGGCGACGCGTTCGCCGAGAAGGCCGACGGCAAGCACTGGCTCAAGTACGTGTACGAGGATCTTGAGACCCTCGGCGGTGGTGGCGCCAACTTCGCGGACCAGATGCGCAACACCACGCCGAACCAGTCGGTGAAGCTGCTGCTGGACTCCGAGGACGTGTACAAGGTCGGCACCGAGACGGTGGCCGGACAGTCGACCCGGCACTACTCCGGCACGGTCGAGGTGAGCGATGTCGACGACGCGAAGCTGCGGAAGCAGCTCGAACAGGCCGGCGTCACCGAACAGCGCGTCGACATATGGATCGACGACCGGAACCTGCTGGTCAAGAAGGCCGAGAAGGGCGAGATGGCCACCGGCGAGCTGACCCAGACCGCGTACTACAGCGACTACGGTGTGCCGGTCTCCGTCCAGAAGCCTCCGGCCGCCGACACCAAGAACTTCAAGGACCTGCTGGAGAAGCAGACCGGCAGCCCGACCCGTTGAGCCCTGGCCTTTCGCACTCCGAAGGAAGCCGGAGAACGAGGGGAGTCGAGGCCCGTACCACCGGATTTGCCCGACGGCGATCCGGTCGCGTATTCTCCAGGAGAAGCCAAAGACCGCTGGTCGTTGCCGTGTGCTCGTAAGAGGGCGCGGTGGCCGAAGGATCCGCTGAACTGCGGACGACCCGCGCAGGTGAATGTGGATGTGCTCCCGGAGTTCGCTGCTCACGCTGTGAATGCCCGGTGGAGCTACGCCCCGTGCGCCTGCGCCGGGGCGTTTCGTTTTCCCAGCCTCCTTTTGAGCGGTCGTCATCACCCGGAAGGAGGCCGACGCTCATGGCAAGGCCCGACAAGGCTGCCGCGGTAGCCGAGCTCGCGGAGCAGTTCCGCAGCTCGAACGCCGCCGTGCTGACCGAGTACCGGGGTCTCACCGTGGCGCAGCTCAAGACGCTGCGTCGTTCGCTCGGTGAGAACGCCCAGTACGCCGTGGTGAAGAACACGCTGACCAAGATTGCGGCCAACGAGGCCGGGATCTCGACGCTCGACGACCTGTTCAACGGTCCGACGGCGGTCGCCTTCGTCACCGGTGACCCGGTGGAGTCGGCGAAGGGTCTTCGTGACTTCGCCAAGGACAACCCGAACCTCGTCATCAAGGGCGGTGTCCTTGACGGCAAGGCGCTGTCCGCCGACGAGATCAAGAAGCTTGCGGACCTCGAGTCCCGCGAGGTTCTGCTCTCCAAGCTGGCGGGTGCCTTCAAGGGCAAGCAGACTCAGGCTGCTCAGCTCTTCCAGGCGCTCCCGTCGAAGTTCGTCCGTACGGTGGACGCTCTTCGCGCCAAGCAGGACGAGCAGGGCGGTGCCGAGTAATTCGGCTCGCACACTGACCACCGTCTGACGCGGTGGTCGACGCGGGCCGAACGTACGCCCGCCGACATGTACATCCGGCACCTGCCGAATTAAGTGGAAGGATCGCCCAACATGGCGACGAAGCTGTCCCAGGAAGAGCTGCTCGCGCAGTTCGAGACCCTCACCCTCATCGAGCTCTCCGAGTTCGTGAAGGCGTTCGAGGAGAAGTTCGACGTCACCGCCGCCGCCGCGGTTGCCGCTGCCCCGGCCGGCCCGGCCGCCGCCGCCGAGGTCGCTGAGGAGCAGGACGAGTTCGACGTCATCCTCACCGGCGCCGGCGAGAAGAAGATCCAGGTCATCAAGGTCGTGCGTGAGCTGACCTCGCTGGGTCTCAAGGAGGCCAAGGACCTCGTGGACGGCGCCCCGAAGCCCGTCGTCGAGAAGGTCGCCAAGGAAGCCGCGGAGAAGGCCGCCGAGGCCCTCAAGGGCGCCGGCGCCTCCGTCGAGGTCAAGTGACCCTGGGAGTCCGACAGGGCTCCTTCGCAGGCTGACGCAGTTCCTCTGAGAGGGCTGTAACGCTGATGCACCGAAGAGCGATCATCCATCCGGGTGGTCGCTCTTCGGCGTTCCGGGGAGCCGGGCGGCGACTGCCTTGCACCGAGGTTCGTGCGGAGTATGGTGATCTTCGTCGTGTCTCCGGGCGCCCCCGGTGCAGGCTGCACGTGACGAGCGCAGCACCCGGTTCGGGCAAGGAGGGCCTTGACGAACCGCACGCAGCGCGCAATTCTCAGGACGCGTCGTCACAAGGATCCGAATCCGAGGCATGGATCGGCGACGAAGAGGGCAGTATCAACGTGCGTTGAGGGCGTGGGCTTGCCGAAGGTGTTGAGAACAACGAGGGTCTCAAAAACCCGCACTGGACATCAGTGTGCCAAGTGGCTACACTGACCCTTTGCGCTGCCTGTTAGCTGTCCCCTGCCCGTCACCAGGGGCATGCCCTCACTTGAGCACCGACGATCAGACCGCATCCGACCTGGCCTTTCCGGCCGGCGAAGGAAACGGCTGTCTCTGTGCCCCTGAGGGGGACCGGTACGCGCGTAGTGAGTCCGAGCCCTCGGAAGGACCCCCTCTTGGCCGCCTCGCGCAACGCCTCGATCGCGAATACGAACAACGCCGCCAGCACTGCCCCGCTGCGCATCTCCTTTGCAAAGATCAAGGAGCCCCTCGAGGTTCCGAACCTTCTCGCGCTGCAAACCGAGAGCTTTGACTGGCTGCTCGGCAACGACGCGTGGAAGGCTCGCGTCGAGGCGGCACTTGAGTCCGGTCAGGATGTCCCCACCAAGTCCGGTCTGGAGGAGATCTTCGAGGAGATCTCTCCGATCGAGGATTTCTCCGGGTCGATGTCGCTGACGTTCCGCGACCACCGTTTCGAGCCGCCGAAGAACAGCATCGACGAGTGCAAGGACCGCGACTTCACGTTCGCGGCACCGCTCTTCGTGACGGCCGAGTTCACCAACAACGAGACCGGCGAGATCAAGTCCCAGACGGTCTTCATGGGCGACTTCCCGCTCATGACCAACAAGGGCACCTTCGTCATCAACGGCACCGAGCGTGTCGTGGTGTCGCAGCTGGTCCGCTCACCCGGCGTCTACTTCGACTCCTCCATCGACAAGACGTCCGACAAGGACATCTTCTCCGCCAAGATCATCCCGTCCCGGGGTGCCTGGCTGGAGATGGAGATCGACAAGCGCGACATGGTCGGTGTGCGCATCGACCGCAAGCGCAAGCAGTCCGTCACCGTCCTGCTCAAGGCTCTCGGCTGGACCACCGAGCAGATCCTTGAGGAGTTCGGCGAGTACGAGTCGATGCGCGCCACCCTGGAGAAGGACCACACCCAGGGCCAGGACGACGCGCTGCTCGACATCTACCGCAAGCTGCGTCCGGGCGAACCCCCGACGCGTGAGGCCGCGCAGACCCTGCTCGAGAACCTCTACTTCAACCCCAAGCGCTACGACCTCGCCAAGGTCGGCCGTTACAAGGTCAACAAGAAGCTGGGTGGGGAGGCTCCGCTCAACGCGGGCGTCCTGACCGTCGAGGACGTCATCTCGACGATCAAGTACCTGGTCAAGCTGCACGCCGGCGAGACCGAGACGGCCGCCGACAACGGCACGACGATCGTCGTCGAGACCGACGACATCGACCACTTCGGCAACCGTCGTCTGCGCAGCGTCGGCGAGCTCATCCAGAACCAGGTCCGCACGGGTCTGGCTCGTATGGAGCGCGTCGTGCGTGAGCGCATGACGACCCAGGACGTCGAGGCGATCACGCCGCAGACCCTGATCAACATCCGGCCGGTCGTCGCCTCCATCAAGGAGTTCTTCGGCACCAGCCAGCTGTCGCAGTTCATGGACCAGAACAACCCGCTGTCGGGTCTCACCCACAAGCGCCGTCTGTCGGCGCTCGGCCCGGGTGGTCTCTCGCGTGAGCGGGCCGGCTTCGAGGTCCGTGACGTGCACCCCTCGCACTACGGCCGCATGTGTCCGATCGAGACCCCTGAAGGCCCGAACATCGGCCTGATCGGCTCGCTCGCCTCCTACGGCCGCGTCAACGCGTTCGGTTTCGTGGAGACGCCGTACCGCAAGGTCGCCGGCGACGTCGTCACCGACGAGGTCGACTACCTGACGGCCGACGAAGAGGACCGATTCGTCATCGCGCAGGCCAACGCCACGCTCGACGACGACATGCGTTTCACCGAGAACCGCGTCCTGGTCCGCCGTCGTGGCGGCGAGGTCGACTACGTCCCCGGTGACGACGTGGACTACATGGACGTCTCGCCGCGCCAGATGGTGTCGGTCGCGACGGCCATGATCCCGTTCCTTGAGCACGACGACGCCAACCGTGCCCTCATGGGCGCGAACATGATGCGTCAGGCCGTGCCGCTCATCAAGTCCGAGTCCCCGCTCGTCGGCACCGGCATGGAGTACCGCTCCGCGGTCGACGCCGGCGACGTGGTCAAGGCCGAGAAGGCGGGTGTGGTCCAGGAGGTCTCCGCGGACTACATCACCACCGCCAACGACGACGGCACGTACATCACGTACCGCCTGGCCAAGTTCGCCCGTTCCAACCAGGGCACCTCGGTCAACCAGAAGGTCATCGTCAACGAGGGCGACCGGATCATCGACGGCCAGGTCCTGGCCGACGGTCCGGCCACCGAGAACGGCGAGATGGCGCTGGGCAAGAACCTGCTCGTGGCGTTCATGCCGTGGGAGGGTCACAACTACGAGGACGCGATCATCCTGTCGCAGCGCCTCGTGCAGGACGACGTCCTCTCCTCGATCCACATCGAGGAGCACGAGGTCGACGCCCGTGACACCAAGCTCGGCCCCGAGGAGATCACCCGGGACATCCCGAACGTCTCCGAGGAGGTCCTCGCCGACCTCGACGAGCGCGGCATCATCCGTATCGGTGCCGAGGTCGTCGCCGGCGACATCCTGGTCGGCAAGGTCACGCCCAAGGGTGAGACCGAGCTGACCCCGGAGGAGCGCCTGCTGCGCGCGATCTTCGGTGAGAAGGCGCGCGAGGTGCGCGACACCTCGCTGAAGGTGCCGCACGGCGAGATCGGCAAGGTCATCGGCGTCCGCGTCTTCGACCGTGAAGAGGGCGACGAGCTGCCGCCGGGCGTGAACCAGCTGGTTCGTGTCTACGTGGCGCAGAAGCGCAAGATCACGGACGGTGACAAGCTCGCCGGCCGACACGGCAACAAGGGTGTCATCTCCAAGATCCTTCCGATCGAGGACATGCCCTTCCTTGAGGACGGCACGCCGGTCGACATCATCCTCAACCCGCTGGGTGTCCCGTCCCGAATGAACCCGGGACAGGTTCTGGAGATCCACCTCGGCTGGCTCGCCAGCCGCGGCTGGGACGTCTCCGGCCTCGGGGAGGACTGGGCGAAGCGCCTGCAGGTCATCGGCGCCGACCAGGTCGACCCGGGCACGAACGTCGCGACCCCCGTCTTCGACGGTGCGCGTGAGGACGAGCTCGCGGGTCTGCTGAACCACACCATCCCGAACCGCGACGGCGAGCGCATGGTGCAGCCGACCGGTAAGGCGAGGATGTTCGACGGCCGCTCCGGCGAGCCGTTCCCGGAGCCGATCTCGGTCGGCTACATGTACATCCTCAAGCTCCACCACCTGGTCGACGACAAGCTGCACGCCCGTTCGACCGGTCCGTACTCGATGATCACCCAGCAGCCGCTGGGTGGTAAGGCCCAGTTCGGTGGCCAGCGCTTCGGCGAGATGGAGGTGTGGGCGCTGGAGGCATACGGCGCCGCGTACGCCCTCCAGGAGCTGCTGACCATCAAGTCCGACGACGTGACCGGCCGCGTGAAGGTCTACGAGGCCATCGTCAAGGGCGAGAACATTCCCGAGCCCGGCATCCCCGAGTCCTTCAAGGTGCTCATCAAGGAGATGCAGTCCCTGTGCCTCAACGTGGAGGTGCTGTCCTCGGACGGCATGTCCATCGAGATGCGCGACACCGACGAGGACGTCTTCCGCGCGGCGGAGGAGCTTGGCATCGACCTGTCCCGGCGAGAGCCGAGCAGCGTCGAAGAGGTCTGACGGGAGTTCGGAGGCCTTCGCCATGAAGGCCTCCGGCCCCAGGACCCCCGTATCAGACCCCATGACTTACAACCCTGAGAGGGATTGACGCATAGTGCTCGACGTCAACTTCTTCGACGAGCTCCGGATCGGTCTGGCCACCGCTGACGACATCCGTCAGTGGAGCCACGGCGAGGTCAAGAAGCCCGAGACGATCAACTACCGCACGCTCAAGCCCGAGAAGGACGGACTCTTCTGCGAGAAGATCTTCGGTCCGACCCGGGACTGGGAGTGCTACTGCGGCAAGTACAAGCGTGTCCGCTTCAAGGGCATCATCTGTGAGCGCTGTGGCGTCGAGGTCACGCGCGCCAAGGTGCGTCGTGAGCGGATGGGCCACATCGAGCTTGCCGCGCCCGTCACGCACATCTGGTACTTCAAGGGCGTCCCGTCGCGCCTCGGTTACCTGCTCGACCTCGCCCCGAAGGACCTGGAAAAGGTCATCTACTTCGCGGCGTACATGATCACGTTCGTCGACGAGGAGCGCCGCACCCGCGACCTGCCCTCCCTGGAGGCGCACGTCTCCGTCGAGCGGCAGCAGGTCGAGAACCGTCGTGACTCCGACCTGGAGGCCCGCGCCAAGAAGCTCGAGACCGACCTGGCCGAGCTGGAGGCCGAGGGCGCCAAGGCCGACGTGCGCCGCAAGGTGCGCGAAGGTGCCGAGCGCGAGATGAAGCAGCTGCGGGACCGTTCGCAGCGCGAGATCGACCGTCTCGACGAGGTGTGGACCCGGTTCAAGAACCTCAAGGTCCAGGACCTGGAGGGCGACGAGCTCCTCTACCGCGAGCTGCGTGACCGCTTCGGCACGTACTTCGACGGTTCGATGGGTGCCGCGGCGCTGCAGAAGCGCCTGGAGTCCTTCGACCTGGACGAAGAGGCCGAGCGGCTTCGCGAGATCATCCGTACCGGCAAGGGCCAGAAGAAGACCCGTGCGCTGAAGCGGCTGAAGGTCGTGTCTGCCTTCCTGCAGACCTCCAACAGCCCCAAGGGCATGGTCCTCGACTGCGTCCCGGTCATCCCGCCGGACCTTCGCCCGATGGTGCAGCTGGACGGTGGCCGCTTCGCGACCTCCGACCTCAACGACCTGTACCGCCGTGTGATCAACCGCAACAACCGCCTGAAGCGGCTTCTCGACCTCGGCGCGCCCGAGATCATCGTGAACAACGAGAAGCGCATGCTCCAGGAGGCCGTGGACGCCCTCTTCGACAACGGTCGTCGTGGTCGCCCGGTCACCGGTCCCGGCAACCGCCCGCTGAAGTCCCTGAGCGACATGCTCAAGGGCAAGCAGGGTCGTTTCCGTCAGAACCTGCTCGGCAAGCGTGTGGACTACTCCGCGCGTTCCGTGATCGTCGTCGGTCCGCAGCTGAAGCTGCACCAGTGCGGTCTGCCGAAGGCGATGGCGCTGGAGCTGTTCAAGCCGTTCGTGATGAAGCGCCTGGTCGACCTGAACCACGCGCAGAACATCAAGAGCGCCAAGCGCATGGTGGAGCGCGGCCGCACGGTCGTGTACGACGTCCTCGAAGAGGTCATCGCCGAGCACCCGGTGCTGCTGAACCGTGCTCCCACCCTGCACCGCCTCGGCATCCAGGCCTTCGAGCCGCAGCTGGTCGAGGGCAAGGCCATCCAGATCCACCCGCTCGTCTGCACCGCGTTCAACGCGGACTTCGACGGTGACCAGATGGCCGTGCACCTTCCGCTCTCCGCGGAGGCGCAGGCCGAGGCCCGCATCCTGATGCTGTCCTCGAACAACATCCTCAAGCCCGCCGACGGCCGTCCGGTGACGATGCCGACCCAGGACATGGTCCTCGGTCTGTTCTTCCTCACCACCGACGGCGAACTGCGTGACGTCAAGGGCGAGGGCCGGTCCTTCGGCTCCACGGCCGAGGCGATCATGGCGTTCGACGCCGGCGAGCTCGCGCTGCAGTCGGCGATCGACGTCCGCTTCCCGGTGGGCACCATCCCGCCGCGTGGCTGGACCCCGCCGGCGCGCGAGGAGGGCGAGCCGGAGTGGCAGCAGGGTGACACCTTCCGCCTGCGGACGACCCTGGGCCGTGCGCTCTTCAACGAGCTGCTGCCCGAGGACTACCCGTTCGTCGACTACTCGGTGGGCAAGAAGCAGCTCTCCGAGATCGTCAACGACCTGGCCGAGCGCTACCCCAAGGTCATCGTGGCGGCGACGCTCGACAACCTGAAGGCGGCCGGCTTCTTCTGGGCCACCCGCTCCGGCGTCACCGTGGCCATCTCCGACATCGTCGTTCCCGAGGCGAAGAAGGAGATCGTCAAGGGCTTCGAGGCGCTGGACGAGAAGGTCCAGAAGCAGTACGAGCGCGGTCTGATCACCAAGGAAGAGCGCACGCAGGAGCTCATCGCGATCTGGACCAAGGCGACCAACGAGGTCGCCGAGGCGATGAACGCGAACTTCCCCAAGACGAACCCCATCTTCATGATGGTTGACTCGGGTGCCCGAGGAAACATGATGCAGATGCGTCAGATCGCCGGTATGCGTGGTCTGGTGTCGAACGCGAAGAACGAGACCATCCCGCGTCCGATCAAGGCCTCGTTCCGTGAGGGCCTGTCGGTGCTGGAGTACTTCATCTCCACGCACGGTGCCCGTAAGGGTCTGGCGGACACCGCCCTGCGTACCGCCGACTCGGGTTACCTGACCCGTCGTCTGGTGGACGTCTCGCAGGACGTCATCATCCGCGAGGAGGACTGCGGCACCGAGCGCGGTCTGAAGCTGAAGATCGCCACGCGCGGCGCCGACGGCGTGCTGCGCAAGACGGAGGACGTCGAGACCAGCGTCTACGCCCGCATGCTCGCCGAGGACGTCGTCATCGACGGCAAGGTGATCGCGCCGGCCAACGTCGACCTCGGCGATGTCCTCATCGACCAGCTGGTGCACCACGGCGTCGAGGAGGTCAAGACCCGTTCGATCCTGACCTGCGAGTCGCACGTCGGCACCTGCGCCATGTGCTACGGCCGTTCGCTGGCCACCGGCAAGCTGGTCGACATCGGTGAGGCGGTCGGCATCATCGCCGCCCAGTCCATCGGTGAGCCCGGTACCCAGCTGACGATGCGTACCTTCCACACCGGTGGTGTGGCCGGTGACGACATCACCCAGGGTCTGCCCCGTGTCGTCGAGCTCTTCGAGGCTCGTACGCCCAAGGGTGTCGCCCCGATCTCCGAGGCCCAGGGCCGCGTGCGGATCGAGGAGACCGAGAAGACCAAGAAGATCGTCGTCACCCCGGACGACGGCAGCGACGAGACGGCGTTCCCGATCTCGAAGCGTGCCCGACTCCTGGTCAGCGAGGGCGAGCACGTCGAGGTGGGCCAGAAGCTCACCGTGGGTGCCACCAACCCGCACGACGTGCTGCGCATCCTGGGTCAGCGTGCCGTCCAGGTCCACCTGGTCGGCGAGGTCCAGAAGGTCTACAACTCGCAGGGCGTGTCGATCCACGACAAGCACATCGAGATCATCATCCGGCAGATGCTGCGCCGTGTGACGATCATCGAGTCCGGCGACGCCGAGCTGCTGCCCGGCGAGCTGGTCGAGCGGTCGAAGTTCGAGACCGAGAACCGTCGTGTGGTCCAGGAGGGCGGTCACCCGGCCTCCGGTCGTCCGCAGCTGATGGGTATCACCAAGGCCTCGCTCGCCACCGAGTCGTGGCTGTCGGCGGCGTCCTTCCAGGAGACGACCAGGGTTCTGACGGACGCGGCGATCAACGCCAAGTCCGACTCCCTGATCGGCCTCAAGGAGAACGTCATCATCGGTAAGCTCATCCCGGCCGGTACGGGTCTGTCCCGCTACCGCAACATCCGGGTCGAGCCGACCGAGGAGGCCAAGGCCGCGATGTACTCGGCCGTCGGCTACGACGACATCGACTACTCGCCGTTCGGCACGGGCTCCGGCCAGGCCGTTCCGCTGGAGGACTACGACTACGGTCCGTACAACCAGTAAGCGGGTCGCTTGAGTTGAGGGGCGGTCACCTTCGGGTGGCCGCCCTTCGGCGTGCCGGAAACGGGTCGAGGGCACTGTGCGGGAACCCGTGCCGGAAATACCGCGTTGGGGGATGATGTAGGCACAGTCGTCCCGGGGAGGGGTCTCCGTGTCGCAACCGTCGCCCTGGCAGCCCTGGCATCCGTCCCAGGGCCAGTACGGCCAGCACAGCCCGCGGCCCTGGCAGGGTCCCGGTGCTCCGGCCATGCTCGCCTCGCACGCCGACCGTGAGCGCGCGGTGGATGTGCTGAGAGCGGGGTACGGCGAGGGGCGGCTGGAGAAGGCGGAGTTCGACAAGCGGGTTGAGCGGGCCTACGGGGCGCGAACGGTGGGGGAGCTGGCGCTCCTGGTCGCCGACCTGCCTCAGGGGCCTGTGCCGCAGCCTGTGGCCGTTGTGGCCGTTCCCCAGACCTTTCTGCCGGACCCGAGGCAGAGGGTGAACGGGAAAGCGGTCGGTGCGGCGCTGTGCGGGGTGCTCTGTCTGCCCACGTTCGGGCTCACCGGCATCCCGGCGGTGTTTCTCGGGCACACGGCACGTACGGAGATCCAGCGCACGGGCGAGGGCGGGGACGCGCTCGCGCTGACCGGTCTGGTGCTCGGCTGGTTGTCCACCGCGGCCTGGGTCTTCATCCTGATCCTGCTGTTCGCGGTGGGGCTCGCTTCCGGCTGAGAGGACGGGCGGCGAAGATCACGGACGCTGCACGGATATGACGTGCACCGCTTGGGTATGCGGTGGGATCGCATTTGTTTTGACCGCAGCGAATGAGCTAGGTACGCTCAGACCTTGTGCCTGGGGTGTGCCCTGGCTCCTGTGCGTGCCTTCAACCGCACTCGGGAGCCGTCAGCGGCCACCGCGATCCGCGCCTCTTCCCGCCTCGCGGCGGAAGTACGCCGGATTCGACACACCCGACCGCGTGGGTCGGCGATGTTTCAGGTTAGCTTCACCATTCGGCACACAGAAACCGGAGAAGTAGTGCCTACGATCCAGCAGCTGGTCCGGAAGGGCCGGCAGGACAAGGTCGAGAAGAACAAGACGCCCGCACTCGAGGGTTCCCCTCAGCGTCGGGGCGTCTGCACGCGCGTGTTCACGACCACCCCGAAGAAGCCGAACTCGGCCCTGCGTAAGGTCGCGCGTGTGCGTCTGACCAGCGGGATCGAGGTCACTGCTTACATTCCGGGTGAGGGACACAACCTGCAGGAGCACTCCATCGTGCTCGTGCGTGGCGGCCGTGTGAAGGACCTGCCCGGTGTTCGTTACAAGATCATCCGCGGTTCGCTCGACACCCAGGGTGTCAAGAACCGCAAGCAGGCCCGCAGCCGCTACGGCGCCAAGAAGGAGAAGTAGAAATGCCTCGTAAGGGCCCCGCCCCGAAGCGCCCGGTCATCATCGACCCGGTCTACGGTTCTCCTCTGGTGACCTCCCTCATCAACAAGGTGCTGCTGAACGGCAAGCGCTCCACCGCCGAGCGCATCGTGTACGGCGCCATGGAGGGCCTGCGCGAGAAGACCAGCAATGACCCGGTCATCACGCTGAAGCGCGCGCTGGAGAACATCAAGCCGACCCTTGAGGTCAAGTCCCGCCGTGTCGGCGGTGCGACGTACCAGGTTCCGATCGAGGTCAAGCCCGGTCGCGCCAACACGCTCGCGCTGCGCTGGCTGGTCGGTTACTCCCGCGCCCGTCGCGAGAAGACCATGACCGAGCGTCTGCTCAACGAGCTTCTCGACGCCTCCAACGGCCTTGGTGCCGCTGTGAAGAAGCGCGAGGACACCCACAAGATGGCCGAGTCCAACAAGGCCTTCGCGCACTACCGCTGGTAGTCGCTACCCACGACGAGACCGAGAGAAGACCGAAGCCTTATGGCTACCACTTCACTTGACCTGGCCAAGGTCCGCAACATCGGGATCATGGCCCACATCGACGCGGGCAAGACGACCACCACCGAGCGGATCCTCTTCTACACCGGCGTCAGCTACAAGATCGGTGAAGTCCACGACGGCGCTGCCACCATGGACTGGATGGAGCAGGAGCAGGAGCGTGGCATCACGATCACCTCTGCTGCCACCACCTGTCACTGGCCGCTTGAGGACAACGACTACACGATCAACATCATCGACACCCCGGGGCACGTCGACTTCACGGTCGAGGTGGAGCGCTCGCTGCGCGTCCTCGACGGTGCCGTCACCGTGTTCGACGGTGTCGCCGGTGTCGAGCCGCAGTCCGAGACGGTATGGCGTCAGGCCGACCGTTACGGCGTGCCGCGCATCTGCTTCGTGAACAAGCTGGACCGTACCGGCGCCGAGTTCCACCGCTGCGTGGACATGATCAAGGACCGGCTCGGTGCCGTGCCGATCATCATGCAGCTGCCGATCGGCGCCGAGATGGACTTCAAGGGCGTTGTGGACCTGGTCCGCATGAAGGCGCTCGTGTGGTCCGCCGAGGCGGCGAAGGGCGAGATGTACGACGTCGTCGACATCCCCGCCACGCACGCCGAGGCGGCCGAGGAGTACCGCGGCCGGCTGGTCGAGACCGTCGCGGAGAACGACGACGAGATCATGGAGCTGTTCCTGGAGGGCCAGGAGCCCACCGAGGAGCAGCTGTACGCCGCGATCCGTCGTGTCACCATCGCCTCCGGCAAGTCCGACGGCGTCACGGTCACCCCCGTGTTCTGCGGTACCGCGTTCAAGAACAAGGGCGTCCAGCCCCTGCTCGACGCGGTCGTGCGCTACCTGCCGACCCCGCTCGACGTCGAGGCCATCGAGGGCCACGACGTCAAGGACCCCGAGGTCGTCGTCAAGCGCAAGCCGTCCGTGGAAGAGCCGCTGTCCGCGCTCGCCTTCAAGATCATGAGCGACCCGCACCTGGGCAAGCTCACCTTCGTCCGGGTGTACTCGGGCCGCCTGGAGACCGGCACCGCGGTGCTGAACTCCGTCAAGGGCAAGAAGGAGCGCATCGGCAAGATCTACCGCATGCACGCGAACAAGCGTGAGGAGATCGAGGCGGTGGGCGCCGGCGACATCGTCGCGGTCATGGGTCTGAAGCAGACCACGACCGGCGAGACGCTCTGCGATGACAAGAACCCGGTGATCCTGGAGTCCATGGACTTCCCGGCGCCGGTCATCCAGGTCGCCATCGAGCCCAAGTCCAAGGGTGACCAGGAGAAGCTGGGTGTCGCCATCCAGCGTCTCGCGGAGGAGGACCCCTCCTTCCACGTTCACTCGGACGAGGAGACGGGCCAGACCATCCTCGGCGGTATGGGCGAGCTGCACCTCGAGGTGCTGGTCGACCGTATGAAGCGCGAGTTCCGGGTCGAGGCCAACGTCGGTAAGCCGCAGGTCGCATACCGTGAGACGATCCGCAAGGCCGTCGAGCGCGTGGACTACACCCACAAGAAGCAGACCGGTGGTACCGGTCAGTTCGCGAAGGTGCAGATCGCGATCGAGCCGATCACGGACGGCGACGCCTCGTACGAGTTCGTGAACAAGGTCACCGGTGGCCGTATCCCGCGGGAGTACATCCCCTCGGTGGACGCCGGTGCGCAGGAGGCCATGCAGTTCGGCATCCTCGCCGGCTACGAGATGACGGGCGTCCGCGTCACGCTTCTCGACGGTGCCTACCACGAGGTCGACTCCTCCGAACTGGCGTTCAAGATCGCCGGCTCGCAGGCCTTCAAGGAGGCCGCGCGCAAGGCGAGCCCTGTGCTCCTGGAGCCGATGATGGCCGTAGAGGTCACCACGCCCGAGGACTACATGGGTGACGTCATCGGTGACATCAACTCCCGCCGTGGCCAGATCCAGGCCATGGAGGAGCGTGCCGGTGCCCGCGTCGTGAAGGGCCTCGTGCCCCTCTCGGAGATGTTCGGCTACGTCGGCGACCTCCGCAGCAAGACCTCGGGTCGCGCAAGCTACTCGATGCAGTTCGACTCCTACGCCGAGGTTCCCCGGAACGTCGCCGAGGAGATCATCGCGAAGGCCAAGGGCGAGTAACACACCCCTGTTACACGCTTTAGGCTTGACACCGACCGCCGGGGCAGACCCGGGAGGGTAAACCCCGGCGGGCGGCATCCCAGCAAAGATCACCTGGCGCCGATGAGTAAGGCGTACCAGAACCACTCCGCAGGAGGACCCCAGTGGCGAAGGCAAAGTTCGAGCGGACTAAGCCGCACGTCAACATCGGCACCATCGGTCACATCGACCACGGTAAGACGACCCTCACGGCCGCCATTACCAAGGTGCTGCACGACGCGTACCCGGACCTGAACGAGGCCTCGGCCTTCGACCAGATCGACAAGGCTCCTGAGGAGCGCCAGCGCGGTATCACGATCTCGATCGCGCACGTCGAGTACCAGACGGAGACGCGTCACTACGCCCACGTCGACTGCCCCGGTCACGCGGACTACATCAAGAACATGATCACGGGTGCCGCGCAGATGGACGGCGCGATCCTCGTGGTCGCCGCCACCGACGGCCCGATGCCGCAGACCAAGGAGCACGTGCTCCTGGCCCGCCAGGTCGGCGTTCCGTACATCGTCGTCGCCCTGAACAAGGCCGACATGGTGGACGACGAGGAGATCCTGGAGCTCGTCGAGCTCGAGGTTCGTGAGCTCCTCTCCGAGTACGAGTTCCCG
The DNA here is from genome assembly GCF_055578825.1 of Streptomyces sp. NPDC032822. NCBI lineage: Bacteria > Bacillati > Actinomycetota > Actinomycetes > Kitasatosporales > Streptomycetaceae > Streptomyces > Streptomyces sp. NPDC032822. Next base: position 192,316 of record NZ_JBVIOL010000010.1, read on the forward strand.
GGCGACGACCTGCCGGTCGTCAAGGTCTCGGCGCTCAAGGCGCTCGAGGGCGACAAGGAGTGGGGCCAGTCGGTCCTGGACCTGATGGCCGCCGTCGACGAGGCGATCCCGACCCCCGAGCGTGACGTCGACAAGCCGTTCCTCATGCCCGTCGAGGACGTCTTCACGATCACCGGTCGCGGTACGGTCGTCACCGGCCGTATCGAGCGTGGTGTCCTGAAGGTCAACGAGACCGTTGACATCATCGGCATCAAGCAGGAGAAGACCACCACCACGGTCACCGGCATCGAGATGTTCCGCAAGCTGCTCGACGAGGGCCAGGCCGGTGAGAACGTCGGTCTGCTGCTTCGTGGCATCAAGCGCGAGGACGTCGAGCGCGGCCAGGTCATCATCAAGCCCGGCTCGGTCACCCCGCACACGGAGTTCGAGGCCCAGGCGTACATCCTGTCCAAGGACGAGGGTGGCCGTCACACGCCGTTCTTCAACAACTACCGTCCGCAGTTCTACTTCCGTACGACGGACGTGACCGGCGTCGTGACCCTCCCCGAGGGCACCGAGATGGTCATGCCGGGTGACAACACCGAGATGAAGGTGGAGCTCATCCAGCCCGTCGCCATGGAAGAGGGCCTGAAGTTCGCCATCCGTGAGGGTGGCCGGACCGTGGGCGCCGGCCAGGTCACCAAGATCAACAAGTAGTTCTTGTCGGTCTGACCTGGTAGCTCCACCGCGAGCACCTGGAGGGGCCCGTACGACTTCGGTCGTACGGGCCCCTTTGCCGTGCCCGGTGGGTGTCGAACGCCGTTCGTGGGCAGGGCGGTTGTCCCCGGGCAGCAGGTGAAGTGTTGGGGAACGCTGGTGGACGGGTGCGCGAGGGTTCCGCCAATTCCGTGCCGGGGCAGGGGTAAATGATCCTGTCTGCTCCCTGTGGGGTGGTTGTGGCGGTCGTAGCGTGTCCGGCGGTCGGGGGCCGCCCGGCCCGGGATCCCCTCGCGAGGATGGACTGACAGGTGCCGATGCGTGGTCCGGACGGCAGTGCGACGATCCCGACGCGGGTGACGGGCCCGGGCGGCAGGCTGCCCCCGCCCGCCCCGCCCGCGAGGCGGCCACCGCGGCCCGACGCGGTGAGCGGCCGCCACACCGCCGTACGGGAACGGGTGGGCCGTCGGCTCTACGCCATCGACGGCATCCGCCTCCTGGCCGCCCTGATGGTCGCCGTGCACCACTACGCCGGCACCCGACGCGTCGACCAGCCGGGCAACGCGATCTGGGGCCGGCCGGTGTCCGAGATCATGCCGACGGTGTTCCGCCTCGCCTCCTACGGCTGGATCGGCGTCGAGATCTTCTTCGTGATCAGTGGCTTCGTGATCTGCATGTCCTGCTGGGGGCGGACCCCGCGGCAGTTCTTCGTCTCGCGGGTGATCCGGCTGTACCCGGCGTACTGGTTCGCGGTCCTCTTCACCACGGGCGTGCTGGCGGCGCTCCCGGGGGTGTGGGAGCGGCTGCGCCTGCGCGAGGTCCTGCTCAACCTCACGATGCTGCAGTCCGGTTCGGGCGTGGCCAACGTCGACGGGGTCTACTGGACGCTCTGGTCCGAGCTCCGCTTCTACCTGCTGTTCCTGGTCGTCGTCGCCACCGGGCTGACGTACCGGAAGGTCGTCGTGTTCTGCTGTGTGTGGGGGGCGGCGGCGATGCTCGCACCGGTGTCCGGTCTCCCTCTGCTGGAGCTGGCCGCCAACCCCGAGGGCGCCTGGTACTTCATCGCGGGCCTGGCGCTGTACCTCATGCACCGCTTCGGCCAGGACCTGCTGCTCTGGGGCATCCTCGGGATGGCCTGGCTGATGGGCCAGCTGGAACTCGGGCACCGGATCGACGAGGTCGAACGGGTGTCGGGCTGGCGGGGGAGCGTGCTGATCTTCACGGTGTTCCTGCTGGCCATGGTGGCGATCGCACTGGGCGCCACGGACCGTGTGCGCGGCAAGTGGCTGGTGACGGCGGGGGCGTTGACGTATCCGCTCTACCTGATCCACTACGCGGCCGGCACGACCGCCATCCATCGGCTGCGGGACACGATGGACGCGCGGTTGCTGGTGGCGGTCGTGATCGCCGGGTTCATGGTGCTGAGCTGGGTGGTGCATCGGGCGGTGGAGCGGCCGGTGGCGGCGGCGCTGAAGCGGGGGCTGGACACGTCGTTCGCGCGTATGCGGAACGCGGGGGCATAGCGCTCAGGGGCGGCGGGAGCCCGTCGGACATCCTCGGTCGGGGCGTCGGAGCCGGGTCGGGTTCGGGGTCGGTTTCGCCGACTCCGAGCAGGTCACCGGCCCGTCCGTGCGGGGGGATCGCGGGGAATCGCCTGTCCGGAACACCCGGTGCGGCGCGGCGGTCGGTTTGACCTACGTCACTCCCGGGGTATGGTCTCCGGCCCGATTGGCCAGCCCCCTGCCCCATATGGCAGACTGTCGGAGTTGCTCGGTCGAGTGTTGATGCTGCGCGCCTCCCGCCGGGAGGACCGAAAGCGAGTCCCACAGTACTCGTCGCCCCAACTGCCCCAGGGCAGCGCTGGGGCGGACGTACGGGAATCTTTCGGGAAGTGACAGTGCAGCACCGACCAGGCACCCGGTGGGCCGCGCGTCAGCACGTTTGACGCCGCACCTTCGGCTTGCGGTTCCGGAAGGGCCGTGCTTCCCCGACGGGATGTTCCAGAGATGGGACATCTGTGTCAGTGAGAGCGCGACACACCCGACCGCGTGGGTCGGAGGCAAGTGTTCGGAACACCGGGTTCCAGAGCGTTTCGAGAGACAGGACTACTAGTAGCCATGGCGGGACAGAAGATCCGCATCCGGCTCAAGGCCTACGACCACGAGGTCATCGATTCCTCGGCGAAGAAGATCGTCGAGACGGTGACGCGTACTGGTGCGTCGGTCGCGGGCCCGGTGCCGCTGCCCACTGAGAAGAACGTGTACTGCGTCATCAAGTCGCCGCACAAGTACAAGGACTCGCGCGAGCACTTCGAGATGCGCACGCACAAGCGCCTGATCGACATTCTCGACCCGACTCCCAAGACCGTTGACTCCCTGATGCGACTCGACCTCCCGGCCGGTGTCGACATCGAGATCAAGCTCTAGGGGCCGGTGATCTGAGAATGGCTAAGCAGATCAAGGGCATCCTGGGCGAGAAGCTCGGCATGACGCAGGTGTGGGACGAGAACAACCGTGTTGTTCCCGTCACCGTCGTCAAGGCCGGTCCGAACGTCGTGACCCAGGTCCGTACGAATGACTCCGACGGCTACGAGTCGGTCCAGATCGCCTTCGGCGAGATCGACCCTCGCAAGGTGAACAAGCCCCTCAAGGGTCACTTCGCCAAGGCCGACGTCACCCCCCGCCGCCACCTCGTCGAGATCCGCACCGCGGACGCCTCCGAGTACACGCTGGGTCAGGAGATCTCCGCCGAGGTCTTCGAGGCCGGCGTGAAGGTGGACGTGACCGGCAAGAGCAAGGGCAAGGGCTTCGCCGGTGTCATGAAGCGTCACAACTTCAAGGGCCTCGGCGCCGGTCACGGCACCCAGCGCAAGCACCGCTCTCCCGGCTCCATCGGTGGCTGTGCCACCCCGGGCCGTGTCTTCAAGGGCATGCGCATGGCGGGCCGCATGGGCAATGAGCGGGTCACCACCCAGAACCTGACCGTCCACGCCGTTGACGCGGAGAAGGGACTGCTCCTCATCAAGGGAGCCATCCCCGGTCCGAACGGCGGCCTCGTCCTGGTCCGCACTGCGGCCAAGGGGGCCTGAGGTAACCGATGAGCACTGTTGACATCCTTTCGCCTGCAGGCGAGAAGACCGGAAGCGTCGAACTCCCCGCGGAGATCTTCGGCGTGGAGAAGGTCAGCATCCCGCTGATCCACCAGGTCGTCGTCGCGCAGAACGCCGCTGCCCGTCAGGGCACGCACAAGACCAAGCGTCGCGGTGAAGTCCGTGGTGGCGGTAAGAAGCCGTACCGCCAGAAGGGCACCGGCCGTGCGCGCCAGGGTTCGACCCGCGCGCCGCAGTTCGCCGGCGGTGGCGTCGTCCACGGCCCGCAGCCGCGTGACTACTCGCAGCGGACCCCGAAGAAGATGAAGGCCGCGGCCCTGCGCCACGCCCTCACCGACCGGGCCCGCCACAACCGCATCCACGTCGTCACCGGCGTGATCGAGGGCGAGAACCCCTCCACGAAGGCCGCCAAGACGCTGTTCGGCAAGATCTCGGAGCGCAAGAACCTGCTCCTGGTCATCGACCGCGCCGACGAGGCCGCGTGGCTCTCCGCCCGCAACCTGCCCCAGGTCCACATCCTGGAGCCGGGCCAGCTGAACACGTACGACGTGATCGTCTCCGACGACGTGGTCTTCACCCAGGCCGCTTTCGAGTCCTTCGTGTCCGGCCCGCAGGCCACCGACACCGAAGGGAGCGAAGCCTGATGGCTACGCGTCACCCGAGCATCGCCTCGAAGGCCGCCAAGGCCAAGAAGGTCGCCCGCGTCGCCAAGGCGAAGCGCCACGAGGCCGAGGGCAAGAACACCGTCGTCACCCCGGTCAGCAAGTCGTTCACGGACCACCGTGACGTCCTGCTGAAGCCGGTCGTGTCGGAGAAGAGCTACGCGCTGCTCGACGAGGGCAAGTACACCTTCGTCGTCGCGCCCGGCTCCAACAAGACCCAGATCAAGCAGGCCGTCCAGGCGGTCTTCTCGGTCAAGGTCACCGGGGTCAACACGATCAACCGCCAGGGCAAGCGCAAGCGGACGAAGACGGGCTTCGGCAAGCGTGCCGACAGCAAGCGCGCGATCGTGACCCTTGCCGAGGGCGACCGTATCGACATCTTCGGCGGTCCGACCGCGTAAGCGGGTCGGATCGTCCGATATCGGACGAGGACTGAGAAATGGGAATCCGCAAGTACAAGCCGACTACGCCGGGCCGCCGTGGCTCCAGCGTCGCCGACTTCGTCGAGGTCACGCGGTCCACGCCGGAGAAGTCGCTGGTCCGCCCGCTGCACAGCAAGGGCGGCCGTAACAACGCCGGTCGTGTGACCGTTCGCCACCAAGGTGGCGGACACAAGCGCGCCTACCGAGTGATCGACTTCCGTCGTCACGACAAGGACGGCGTGCCGGCGAAGGTCGCGCACATCGAATACGACCCCAACCGCACCGCGCGCATCGCGCTGCTGCACTACGCGGACGGCGAGAAGCGCTACATCCTCGCCCCCCGCAACCTGTCGCAGGGCGACCGCGTCGAGAACGGTCCCGGGGCCGACATCAAGCCGGGCAACAACCTGGCGCTCCGCAACATCCCGGTCGGTACCACGATCCACGCGATCGAGATCCGTCCCGGTGGCGGCGCCAAGTTCGCCCGCTCCGCCGGTGCCTCGGTGCAGCTGCTGGCGAAGGAGGGCACGATGGCCCACCTTCGTATGCCCTCCGGTGAGATCCGCCTGGTCGACCAGCGCTGCCGCGCCACGGTCGGCGAGGTCGGCAACGCCGAGCAGAGCAACATCAACTGGGGCAAGGCCGGCCGCAAGCGCTGGCTGGGCGTCCGCCCGACCGTCCGCGGTGTGGCGATGAACCCGGTTGACCACCCGCACGGTGGTGGTGAAGGCAAGACTTCCGGTGGTCGCCACCCGGTCTCGCCGTGGGGTCAGAAGGAGGGTCGTACTCGTTCGCCGAAGAAGGCTTCGAACAAGTACATCGTCCGCCGCCGCAAGACGAACAAGAAGCGCTAGGAGCGGGTTTAGATGCCGCGCAGTCTCAAGAAGGGACCCTTCGTCGACGGACACCTCATCAAGAAGGTGGACGTACAGAACGAAGCCGGTACCAAGAACGTCATCAAGACCTGGTCCCGTCGCTCGATGATCGTCCCGGCCATGCTGGGCCACACGATCGCGGTGCACAACGGCAAGACCCACATTCCGGTGTTTGTCACCGAGTCGATGGTCGGCCACAAGCTCGGCGAGTTCTCGCCGACGCGCACCTTCCGGGGTCACGTCAAGGACGACCGGAAGTCGAAGCGCCGCTAACGCGGGGTGGAATCGACCATGACAGACACTGGAAGGACAACCATGGAAGCCAGGGCCCAGGCGCGGTACATCCGCGTTACGCCCATGAAGGCCCGCCGAGTGGTGGACCTTATCCGTGGCATGGACGCCACGGAGGCTCAGGCGGTCCTGCGTTTCGCCCCGCAGGCCGCGAGCGTGCCGGTCGGCAAGGTGCTGGACAGCGCCATTGCCAACGCCGCACACAACTACGACCACACCGACGCCGACAGCCTCGTCATCTCCGAGGCGTACGTCGACGAGGGTCCGACCCTGAAGCGGTTCCGTCCGCGTGCCCAGGGCCGCGCCTACCGGATCCGCAAGCGGACCAGCCACATCACCGTGGTCGTCAGCAGCAAGGAAGGAACCCGGTAATGGGCCAGAAGGTAAACCCGCACGGGTTCCGGCTCGGCATCACCACGGACTTCAAGTCGCGGTGGTACGCCGACAAGCTGTACAAGGACTACGTCAAGGAAGACGTCGCCATCCGTCGGATGATGACGTCCGGCATGGAGCGCGCCGGCATCTCGAAGGTGGAGATCGAGCGCACCCGTGACCGTGTGCGTGTGGACATCCACACCGCTCGTCCGGGCATCGTCATCGGCCGCCGTGGCGCCGAGGCCGACCGCATCCGCGGTGACCTCGAGAAGCTCACGGGCAAGCAGGTCCAGCTGAACATCCTCGAGGTCAAGAGCCCCGAGACCGACGCTCAGCTGGTTGCCCAGGCCGTCGCCGAGCAGCTCTCCTCCCGCGTCTCCTTCCGTCGCGCCATGCGTAAGAGCATGCAGGGCACGATGAAGGCCGGCGCCAAGGGCATCAAGATCCAGTGCGGCGGTCGCCTCGGCGGCGCCGAGATGTCCCGCTCGGAGTTCTACCGCGAGGGCCGTGTGCCCCTGCACACGCTCCGCGCGAACGTGGACTACGGCTTCTTCGAGGCCAAGACGACCTTCGGCCGCATCGGCGTGAAGGTCTGGATCTACAAGGGCGATGTGAAGAACATCGCCGAGGTCCGCGCCGAGAACGCCGCAGCCCGTGCCGGCAACCGCCCGGCCCGTGGCGGCGGCGGCGCCGACCGCCCGGCCCGTGGTGGCCGTGGTGGCGAGCGCGGCGGTCGCGGTCGTAAGCCGCAGCAGGCTCCCGCTGCCGAGGCCCCCAAGGCCGAGGCTCCGGCGGCTGCCGCTCCGGCTGAGAGCACCGGAACGGAGGCCTGACCGACATGCTGATCCCCCGACGGGTCAAGCACCGCAAGCAGCACCACCCCAAGCGCCGCGGTCAGGCCAAGGGTGGTACGACGGTCGCGTTCGGCGAGTACGGCATTCAGGCCCTCACGCCGGCGTACGTGACCAACCGCCAGATCGAGGCGGCCCGTATCGCGATGACCCGCCACATCAAGCGTGGCGGCAAGGTCTGGATCAACATCTACCCGGACCGCCCGCTCACGAAGAAGCCTGCCGAGACCCGCATGGGTTCCGGTAAGGGTTCGCCGGAGTGGTGGATCGCGAACGTGCACCCGGGACGGGTCATGTTCGAACTGTCCTACCCCAACGAGAAGATCGCCCGTGAGGCCCTTACTCGCGCAGCCCACAAGCTGCCGATGAAGTGCCGGATCGTCAAGCGCGAGGCAGGTGAAGCGTGATGTCGGCCGGTACCAAGGCGTCCGAGCTGCGCGAACTGGGTGACGAGGAGCTTCTCGCGAAGCTCCGCGAAGCCAAGGAAGAGCTGTTCAACCTCCGCTTCCAGGCGGCGACCGGTCAGCTCGAGAACCACGGTCGGCTCAAGGCCGTCCGTAAGGACATCGCGCGGATCTACACCCTGATGCGTGAGCGCGAGCTGGGCATCGAGACGGTGGAGAGCGCCTGATGAGTGAGAGCAACGTGACTGAGCAGACTGCAGAGGCCCGCGGCTTCCGCAAGACCCGTGAGGGTCTCGTCGTCAGCGACAAGATGGACAAGACCGTTGTCGTCGCCGTCGAGGACCGCGTCAAGCACGCGCTGTACGGCAAGGTCATCCGCCGTACGAACAAGCTCAAGGCGCACGACGAGCAGAACGCTGCCGGCGTCGGCGACCGTGTCCTCCTCATGGAGACGCGTCCGCTGTCCGCCACGAAGCGCTGGCGCATCGTCGAGATCCTCGAGAAGGCCAAGTAAATCTCCTGCGGGCAAACTCGCAGGACAGTTCCGCCAGGCTCCGGGAGCCGCTCGCTGAGCGGCTCCCGGGGAACCGGCAGACAATCAGGAGATAGACGTGATCCAGCAGGAGTCGCGACTGCGTGTCGCCGACAACACTGGTGCGAAGGAAATCCTTTGCATCCGTGTGCTCGGTGGCTCCGGTCGCCGCTACGCGGGCATCGGTGACGTCATCGTCGCCACCGTCAAGGACGCGATCCCCGGCGGCAACGTGAAGAAGGGTGACGTCATCAAGGCCGTCATCGTTCGCACCGTCAAGGAGCGTCGCCGTCCGGACGGCTCGTACATCCGCTTCGACGAGAACGCCGCTGTCATTCTGAAGAACGACGGCGACCCTCGTGGCACCCGTATCTTCGGCCCGGTCGGCCGGGAGCTGCGCGAGAAGAAGTTCATGAAGATCATCTCGCTCGCGCCGGAGGTGCTGTAAGCATGAAGATCAAGAAGGGCGACCTGGTTCAGGTCATCACCGGTAAGGACAAGGGCAAGCAGGGCAAGGTCATCGCGGCCTTCCCCCGTGAGGACCGGGTCCTGGTCGAGGGTGTCAACCGGGTCAAGAAGCACACCAAGGCCGGCCCGACCGCAAAGGGTTCGCAGGCCGGCGGCATCGTCACGACCGAGGCGCCCGTCCACGTCTCCAACGTCCAGCTGGTCGTTGAGAAGGACGGCAACAAGGTTGTCACGCGTGTCGGTTACCGCTTCGACGACGAGGGCAACAAGGTTCGCGTTGCCAAGCGGACGGGTGAGGACATCTGATGGCTACCACCACGACTCCGCGTCTCAAGACGAAGTACCGCGAGGAGATCGCGGGCAAGCTGCGTGAGGAGTTCTCCTACGAGAACGTCATGCAGATCCCCGGTCTCGTCAAGATCGTGGTCAACATGGGTGTCGGCGACGCCGCCCGTGACTCGAAGCTCATGGACGGTGCCGTCCGTGACCTGACCACCATCACCGGTCAGAAGCCGGCCGTCACCAAGGCCCGCAAGTCCATCGCGCAGTTCAAGCTGCGCGAGGGTCAGCCGATCGGTGCCCACGTCACGCTCCGTGGCGACCGCATGTGGGAGTTCCTGGACCGCACCCTGTCGCTCGCGCTGCCGCGCATCCGCGACTTCCGTGGTCTGTCCCCCAAGCAGTTCGACGGCCGTGGCAACTACACCTTCGGTCTCACGGAGCAGGTCATGTTCCACGAGATCGACCAGGACAAGATCGACCGCACCCGGGGTATGGACATCACCGTGGTGACCACGGCGACCAACGACGCTGAGGGCCGCGCGCTCCTTCGTCACCTCGGCTTCCCCTTCAAGGAGGCGTGACCGAGATGGCGAAGAAGGCTCTGATCGCGAAGGCTGCTCGCAAGCCCAAGTTCGGCGTGCGTGGCTACACGCGCTGCCAGCGCTGCGGCCGTCCGCACTCCGTGTACCGCAAGTTCGGCCTGTGCCGCGTGTGCCTTCGTGAGATGGCTCACCGTGGCGAGCTGCCGGGCGTGACCAAGAGCTCCTGGTAATCCCCACTTAGGGATTCCCGAAGCTCTCGGTAAGTAAAGGGCACGGTCAGGTGCCCACCCCTTCATGGCTTAGGCTAGGGGGGTTGGGCGCCTGATTGCCGCCCATACGACTTACTACGCCGTAGGTCCACCGCGCCGCACCCGCCCCGTCTCGGATCGGGGAGAGGGATGGCGCACCAGGAAACCCCGGCGAGAGAGGCCGAAGGCCAATTCATGACCATGACTGATCCGATCGCAGACATGCTTACGCGTCTGCGGAACGCGAACTCGGCATACCACGACTCCGTGACGATGCCGGCATCGAAGATCAAGTCTCACATCGCGGAGATCCTCCAGCAGGAGGGCTTCATCACGGGCTGGAAGGTCGAGGACGCCGAAGTCGGCAAGAACCTCGTCCTGGAGCTGAAGTTCGGCCCCAACCGTGAGCGCTCCATCGCGGGCATCAAGCGGATCTCCAAGCCCGGTCTCCGGGTTTACGCGAAGTCCACCTCCCTGCCCAAGGTGCTTGGCGGCCTCGGCGTGGCGATCATCTCCACGTCGCACGGTCTCCTCACCGACAAGCAGGCCGGCAAGAAGGGCGTAGGCGGAGAAGTTCTCGCCTACGTCTGGTAGCGGAAGGGAACGGAGGAAAAAGCTATGTCGCGTATTGGCAAGCTCCCCATCACGGTTCCCGCCGGCGTGGACGTCACCATCGACGGCCGTACGGTCGCGGTCAAGGGCCCCAAGGGGACCCTGAGCCACACCGTTGCCGCGCCGATCGACATCGCCAAGGGTGAGGACGGCGTTCTCAACGTCACCCGCCCCAACGACGAGCGTCAGAACAAGGCCCTGCACGGCCTGTCCCGCACGCTGGTGGCGAACATGATCACCGGCGTGACCCAGGGTTACGTGAAGAAGCTCGAGATCAGCGGTGTCGGTTACCGCGTTGCGGCCAAGGGATCGAACCTCGAGTTCGCGCTCGGCTACAGCCACTCGATCACCGTCGAGGCGCCCGAAGGCATCACCTTCAAGGTGGAGAACCCCACGCGGTTCTCGGTCGAGGGCATCGACAAGCAGAAGGTCGGCGAGGTTGCGGCCAACATCCGCAAGCTGCGCAAGCCCGACCCGTACAAGGCCAAGGGTGTCAAGTACGAGGGCGAAGTCATCCGCCGCAAGGTCGGAAAGGCGGGTAAGTAAGCCATGGCATACGGACAGAAGATCCTCAAGGGCGACGCCTACAAGCGCGCCGCGATCAAGCGCCGCCACATCCGGATCCGCAAGTCGATCAACGGAACGGCGGAGCGTCCTCGTCTGGTCGTTACCCGCTCCAACCGTCACATCGTGGCTCAGGTGATCGACGACCTCAAGGGGCACACCCTTGCGTCGGCGTCCACCCTGGATGCCTCGGTCCGCGGTGGCGAGGGCGACAAGTCGGCGCTGGCGAAGCAGGTCGGCGCGCTCGTTGCCGAGCGTGCCAAGGCCGCCGGTGTCGAGACCGTCGTATTCGACCGTGGTGGCAACCAGTACGCCGGGCGCATCGCTGCCCTGGCGGACGCCGCCCGCGAAGCCGGCCTGAAGTTCTAGAGGCCGCCCGTCGCGTCAGCGACACAAATCGTTGGCGCGTAGCTAGCGGAAACAGAGAGAGGTAATTCCAATGGCTGGACCCCAGCGCCGCGGTGGCGGTGCCGGTGGCGGCGAGCGGCGGGACCGGAAGGGTCGCGACGGTGGCGCTGCTGCCGCCGAGAAGACCGCCTACGTTGAGCGCGTCGTCGCGATCAACCGCGTTGCCAAGGTTGTGAAGGGTGGTCGTCGCTTCAGCTTCACCGCGCTGGTCGTGGTGGGCGATGGTGACGGCACCGTCGGTGTCGGTTACGGCAAGGCCAAGGAGGTGCCGGCCGCGATCGCCAAGGGTGTTGAAGAGGCCAAGAAGCACTTCTTCAAGGTCCCCCGTATCCAGGGCACCATCCCGCACCCGATCACGGGTGAGAAGGCTGCCGGCGTCGTACTGCTCAAGCCCGCGTCCCCCGGTACCGGCGTTATCGCCGGTGGCCCGGTGCGTGCCGTGCTCGAGTGCGCCGGTATCCACGACATCCTGTCGAAGTCGCTCGGCTCGTCCAACGCGATCAACATCGTGCACGCGACCGTGGCGGCCCTGAAGGGTCTGCAGCGTCCCGAGGAGGTCGCGGCCCGCCGTGGCCTGCCCCTTGAGGACGTCGCTCCCGCGGCTCTGCTGCGTGCGCGTGCCGGGGCTGGTGCTGCGTAATGGCACAGCTCAAGATCACGCAGACGAAGTCGTACATCGGTAGCAAGCAGAACCACCGTGACACCCTGCGTTCCCTTGGTCTCAAGGGCATCAACACGCAGGTCGTCAAGGAGGATCGTCCCGAGTTCCGCGGCATGGTGCACACCGTCCGCCACCTCGTGACGGTCGAGGAGGTCGACTGATCATGGCGGAGAACAACCCGCTCAAGATCCACAACCTCCGTCCCGCCCCGGGCGCCAAGACCGCCAAGACCCGTGTGGGTCGTGGTGAGGCGTCGAAGGGTAAGACGGCTGGTCGTGGTACCAAGGGCACGAAGGCGCGTTACCAGGTTCCGGAGCGCTTCGAGGGTGGCCAGATGCCCCTCCACATGCGTCTCCCGAAGCTCAAGGGCTTCCGGAACCCGTTCAAGACCGAGTACCAGGTCGTGAACCTCGACAAGCTGGCGTCGCTGTACCCGGAGGGTGGCGAGGTCACCGTCGAGGGGCTCGTCGCCAACGGCGCGGTGCGCAAGAACAGCCTCGTCAAGGTCCTCGGCCAGGGCGAGATCACCGTGGCGCTGCAGGTGACGGTCGACGCCGTCTCCGGCTCCGCCAAGGAGAAGATCACCGCCGCCGGCGGTACCGTCACCGAGCTCGTCTGAGTCTCTCGGACGTCTCCCTGACGTGCATGACCCCGATCGGGGATACCTCTTTTGTGGGTATCCCCGATCGAAAAAGGCCCGCCGATATTTCGGCGGGCCTTTTTCATATGAAGCGTGTCACCGCACCCCTTTGAAGCCCGTCACCGCACACCTCGGCCACTTTCGTAGAGGTGATTGACGTGAAATGCGGCGATGTGTGCGGAAGAAGTGATTCCTGGCCGTGGCGCACAGTCGCTCCCGGGGGGCCATCGTCGGGTTCGTCCGCTTCTTGCAAGGGGGTCCGCACTGTTAGAGTCCTGTGGTCCATCCATAGCTAGTGGTGACAGATGTCTGTCTCCCGCAGCACTGTTGGGCGACCATCTTCTGGCTTCAATGCCTTGTCTACGACTAGCCTCCCTGCTCTGCGTGCGGGGGGCGCAGGAGGCTCCGTGCTCACCGCGTTCGCCCGGGCGTTCAGGACGCCCGACCTGCGCAAGAAGCTGCTCTTCACGCTCGGCATCATCGTGGTCTACCGCGTCGGCACGCATGTTCCGATCCCCGGTATCGACTACAAGAACGTCCAGACCTGCATCGACCAGGCCAGTGCGAACCAGGGTCTGTTCGGTCTGGTCAACATGTTCAGTGGTGGCGCGCTGCTGCAGATCACGATCTTCGCGCTCGGCATCATGCCGTACATCACGGCGAGCATCATCCTCCAGCTGTTGACCGTGGTCATCCCACGCCTGGAAGCCCTCAAGAAGGAGGGACAGGCCGGTACCTCGAAGATCACGCAGTACACGCGGTACCTGACGGTGGCGCTCGCCATCCTGCAGGGCACCGGCCTGGTGGCCACCGCCCGCAGCGGCGCCCTCTTCCAAGGTTGCCCGGTCGCCACGTCGATCGTGCCGGACCGCTCGATCTTCTCCACCATCACGATGGTCATCACGATGACCGCCGGCACGGCCGTCGTCATGTGGCTCGGTGAGCTCATCACCGACCGCGGTATCGGCAACGGCATGTCGATCCTGATGTTCATCTCGATCGCCGCGACCTTCCCGTCCGCGCTGTGGGCCATCAAGCAGCAGGGCTCGCTGGCCGGCGGCTGGATCGAGTTCGGCACCGTGATCCTCGTCGGCCTGGTGATGGTCGGCCTGGTGGTCTTCGTCGAGCAGGCCCAGCGCCGCATTCCGGTGCAGTACGCGAAGCGGATGATCGGCCGCCGTTCCTACGGCGGTACGTCGACGTACATCCCGCTGAAGGTCAACCAGGCGGGCGTGATCCCCGTGATCTTCGCCTCGTCGCTGCTCTACATCCCGGCGTTGATCGTGCAGTTCTCCGGTTCGAAAGCAGGCTGGGCGAGCTGGATCACCAACAATCTCGCGGACACGGCGGCCACGCCGCACATCATCATGTACTTCTTCCTCATCGTGTTCTTCGCGTTCTTCTACGTGGCGATCTCGTTCAACCCCGAGGAAGTCGCGGACAACATGAAGAAGTATGGTGGCTTCATCCCGGGCATCCGGGCTGGCCGACCGACCGCTGAGTACCTGTCCTACGTACTCAACCGGATCACCTGGCCGGGTTCGCTGTACCTGGGGCTGATCGCTCTCGTGCCGACGATGGCGTTGGCTGGTTTCGGGGCAAACCAGAACTTCCCGTTCGGTGGGACAAGCATCCTGATCATCGTGGGTGTGGGTCTTGAGACGGTGAAGCAGATCGAGAGTCAGCTTCAGCAGCGCAATTACGAAGGGTTCCTCCGCTGATGCGTATCGTCCTCGTCGGGCCGCCGGGCGCCGGTAAGGGAACGCAGGCCGCGTTTCTCGCCAACAACCTGTCGATCCCGCACATCTCCACGGGCGACCTGTTCCGGGCCAACATCAGCCAGCAGACGGAACTGGGCAAACTGGCGAAGTCCTACATGGACGCGGGCAACCTGGTCCCGGACGAGGTCACCATCGCGATGGCCAAGGACCGCATGGAGAAGCCGGACGCCGAGAACGGCTTCCTTCTGGACGGCTTCCCGCGCAACGAGTCCCAGGCCGTGGCGCTGGACGAGATGCTGCAGTCCGAGAGCATGAAGCTGGACGCGGTGCTGGACCTGGAGGTCCCCGAGGACGAGGTGGTCAAGCGCATCGCCGGCCGCCGCATCTGCCGTAACGACTCGGCGCACGTCTTCCACGTGACGTACAAGCAGCCGGTGAAGGAAGGCGTCTGTGACGTCTGCGGCGGCGAGCTGTACCAGCGCGACGACGACTCCGAGGAGACGGTCCGCAAGCGGCTGGAGGTCTACCACACGCAGACCGAGCCGATCATCGACTACTACAAGGCCCAGGGCCTGGTGGTCACGATCTCGGCGCTCGGCAAGGTGGAGGACGTCACCGCGCGGGCCATGGAGGCGCTGAACCGCGAGGACGAGCCCGCCGCCCAGTAGTTCCTCTCCGTACACCGCCGTAGCCGCGGTTCCCTTCCGAGGGGGCCGCGGCTGCTGTGTGGGTGCACGTATCGTTGACGGCACCCGTCCTACCCCGGTCAGAGAAAGGCCCCCGTCCGCATGGTGCAGATCAAGACCCCCGAGCAGATCGCCAAGATGCGTGAGGCGGGGCTGGTCGTTGCGGCCATTCACGCGGCGACGCGCGAGGCCGCGGTGCCCGGGGCCACGACGAAGGACCTGGACCAGGTCGCGCGCAAGGTCCTCGCGGAGCACCAGGCGAAGCCGAACTTCCTCGGGTACGGCGGTTTCCCCGCGACCATCTGCACCTCGGTGAACGAGGTCGTCGTGCACGGCATCCCGTCCGACGAGGTCGTCCTCAAGGACGGCGACATCATCTCCATCGACTGCGGCGCGATCATCGACGGCTGGCACGGCGACGCGGCCTACACGGCCTTCGTGGGCTCCGGTCACGCCCCGGAGCTCATCGAGCTCTCCCGGGTGACGGAGGAGTCGATGTGGGCCGGTATCGCGGCCATGAAGCAGGGCGGTCGGCTGGTCGACATCTCCCGGGCCGTCGAGACGTACATCCGCCGCCAGCCGAAGCCCGGCGGCGGGCGCTACGGCATCATCGAGGACTACGGCGGCCACGGCATCGGCACCGAGATGCACATGGACCCGCATCTGCTGAACTACGTCGACCGGCGCCGCGGCAAGGGCCCCAAGCTGATCCCCGGCTTCTGCCTCGCCATCGAGCCGATGGTCTCCCTCGGCACCCCGAAGACCGAGGTCCTCCAGGACGACTGGACGGTCATCACCACCGACGGCACCTGGTCCTCCCACTGGGAGCACTCGGTCGCGCTGACGGAGGAGGGGCCGCTGGTCCTGACGTCTCCGGACGGCGGCCGGGCGAAGCTGGCGGAGCACGGGGTCGTCGCGGCTCCGGATCCGTCGGCGTGAGCCGTCCGCCGTCCGTGGGTGTGTGGGGACCTGTCGCGCCCCGTGGCGGGGCCGTGGATCGATCCGGCCGCATGCCCCTTATGGGGCGCCGCGGTCCCCGGCGCGCTTAATGATCTTCCTCCTGGGGCATCCTTCCTCGATTCGTCTTTCCGGGTGCGCTGTCGTAGACTGACTCGTCGGCTCTCGTGCACCCGCATGTCCGCATGCGCCCGTAAGGGACGCAAAGAGAGTCGATCAAGGTAGTCGATTCGAAGGGCGAAGCGTGGCCAAGAAGCAAGGTGCCATCGAGATCGAGGGCACTGTCGTCGAGTCTCTTCCGAACGCCATGTTCAAGGTTGAGCTCCAGAACGGCCACCAGGTCCTGGCACACATCAGCGGCAAGATGCGGATGCACTACATCCGTATCCTCCCTGACGACCGGGTCGTGGTGGAGCTGTCTCCGTACGACCTGACGCGTGGCCGGATCGTCTACCGGTACAAGTAGATCTTGCCTTTGCCCCGTTCCGGCGGGGTGGTGGCACTGACCCGGAGAACCTCACCCCATGAAGGTCAAGCCGAGCGTCAAGAAGATCTGCGACAAGTGCAGGGTGATCCGCCGTCACGGCCGGGTCATGGTCATCTGCGAGAACCCGCGCCACAAGCAGCGCCAGGGCTGACGCACGACCCACCCTCTGCACCTTCGCAGAACTTCGCGCGACGCGAGCTGAACATGTTCATACGCAGAGCCCAGACGGCGTGCGCGCCGCTCTGACACCCCCGGTTCGGAGGCCGGGGACCCTGCCGTACCAAATCTTCGAGACAGAAGAGGCCGGCGGTCGGGACGCGGTTCTGTGGAAGACCTCCGAAGATCAACTGGAGCCATTGAATGGCACGCGTTTCCGGTGTTGACATCCCGCGCGAAAAGCGTGTGGAGGTCGCCCTGACCTATGTGTTCGGCATCGGCCGGACCCTTTCCCAGCTGACGCTGGCCGAGACCGGCATCGACCCGAACACCCGCGTTCGCGACCTCTCCGAGGAGCAGCTCGTCGCGATTCGTGAGTACGTCGACAACAACATCAAGACCGAGGGTGACCTCCGTCGCGAGGTTCAGGCCGACATCCGCCGCAAGGTGGAGATCGGTTGCTACCAGGGCCTCCGTCACCGTCGCGGTCTGCCCGTCCGCGGTCAGCGCACCAGCACGAACGCCCGCACCCGCAAGGGCCCGCGTCGCGCCATCGCCGGTAAGAAGAAGCCGGGCAAGAAGTAGTCCTCAGCGGACAACGCTTCATCAGCGGTCTTCGCTGTAGGACCGACCACCTCCCGTAGGAGTTATAGATGCCCCCCAAGGGTCGTCAGGGCGCTGCCAAGAAGGTGCGCCGCAAGGAAAAGAAGAACGTCGCTCACGGCCACGCGCACATCAAGAGCACGTTCAACAACACCATCGTCTCGATCACGGACCCCTCGGGCAACGTGATCTCCTGGGCCTCCGCCGGCCACGTCGGCTTCAAGGGCTCGCGCAAGTCGACGCCGTTCGCCGCGCAGATGGCTGCCGAGTCGGCCGCCCGTCGCGCGCAGGAGCACGGCATGCGCAAGGTCGACGTCTTCGTCAAGGGCCCGGGTTCGGGTCGCGAGACGGCCATCCGTTCGCTCCAGGCGACCGGTCTTGAGGTCGGCTCCATCCAGGACGTGACGCCCACGCCGCACAACGGCTGCCGTCCGCCCAAGCGCCGCCGCGTCTGACGCACGGTTGTCTTAGCTTTCCCGGCGTTCGGGCGGTACGGCTCTTCGGAGACGTGCCGCCCGTACCCTTGCAGTACCAGTAGGACGTCAAATAGCGGGCGTCCATGACTGACAGGATCGCACCATGCTTATTGCTCAGCGCCCGTCGCTGACCGAAGAGGTCGTCGACGAGTTCCGCTCCCGGTTCGTGATCGAGCCGCTGGAGCCGGGCTTCGGTTACACCCTCGGCAACTCCCTCCGCCGGACCCTCCTCTCCTCGATCCCCGGTGCCGCTGTCACCAGCATCCGGATCGACGGCGTGCTGCACGAGTTCACCACCGTGCCGGGCGTCAAGGAGGACGTCACCGACCTGATCCTCAACATCAAGCAGCTGGTCGTCTCCTCGGAGCACGACGAGCCGGTCGTGATGTACCTGCGCAAGCAGGGCCCGGGTCTGGTCACCGCCGCCGACATCGCGCCCCCGGCCGGTGTCGAGGTGCACAACCCCGACCTCGTCCTCGCCACGCTCAACGGCAAGGGCAAGCTGGAGATGGAACTCACGGTCGAGCGTGGCCGTGGTTATGTCTCCGCCGTGCAGAACAAGCAGGTCGGTCAGGAGATCGGGCGCATCCCGGTCGACTCGATCTACTCGCCGGTGCTCAAGGTCACGTACAAGGTCGAGGCGACCCGTGTCGAGCAGCGCACCGACTTCGACAAGCTGATCGTCGACGTCGAGACCAAGCAGGCCATGCGTCCCCGTGACGCCATGGCGTCGGCCGGTAAGACCCTGGTCGAGCTGTTCGGTCTGGCGCGCGAGCTCAACATCGACGCCGAGGGCATCGACATGGGCCCGTCCCCGACGGACGCCGCCCTCGCCGCCGATCTCGCCCTGCCGATCGAGGAGCTCGAGCTCACCGTTCGGTCGTACAACTGCCTCAAGCGCGAGGGCATCCACTCCGTGGGTGAGCTCGTGGCGCGGTCCGAGGCGGACCTGCTCGACATCCGCAACTTCGGTGCGAAGTCGATCGACGAGGTCAAGGCGAAGCTGGCCGGGATGGGCCTCGCGCTCAAGGACTCCCCGCCCGGATTCGACCCGACCGCCGCCGCCGACGCCTTCGGTGCGGACGACGACGCGGACGCCGGCTTCGTCGAGACCGAGCAGTACTGAGCTCGGGACCGACTGCCGGTTCCTGGCTGCGGGGCCGTTGTGGCTGGTCGCGCAGTTCCCCGCGCCCCTCACGGGGCGCGGGTCTCCGGGGCCTCGAAAGAGGCGGCCGGATCTTCGACGGGCAGCCGCCCGCTCGGATACTGACCTCGGTACCTGATACGGCCGGGGCAGACACCTAGGAGAAACACCATGCCGAAGCCCACCAAGGGTGCCCGTCTGGGCGGCAGCGCCGCGCACGAGAAGCTGCTCATCGCGAACCTCGCGAAGTCGCTGTTCGAGCACGGCCGTATCACCACCACCGAGGCGAAGGCGCGCAAGCTGCGCCCGTACGCCGAGCGTCTGGTCACCAAGGCGAAGAAGGGTGACCTTCACAACCGCCGTCAGGTGCTCCAGGTGATCACGGACAAGAGCATCGTGCACACGCTCTTCACCGAGATCGGCCCGCGCTACGAGAACCGCCCCGGTGGCTACACCCGTATCACCAAGATCGGTAACCGCCGTGGCGACAACGCGCCCATGGCTGTCATCGAGCTGGTCGAGGCGCTGACGGTCGCGCAGGAGGCGACCGGCGAGGCCGAGGCCGCCACCAAGCGTTCCGCCAAGGACGCCGAGGCTCCGGCCGCCGAGGAGGCCAAGGTCGACACGACCAAGGCCGACGAGGTCGAGGACGCGGCTCCGGCCGAGGAGTCCAAGGACGCGTAAGCGTCTGCCGGGCGCTGTTCGTCGGCGGCCGCGGCTTCGTCGTGGTTGCTCGCGCAGTTCCCCGCGCCCCTGAAGGGCGTTCGCGGGCCCGTTCCTTCTCAGGAGCGGGCCCGCTTCGGTGTTCCTGAGAGGATCTCTGGGTGAGTGATGAAGCAGCGGCCGGGCATGTTCGTGTTCGCCTCGACCTGTCGTACGACGGGACGGCGTTCTCCGGGTGGGCCAAGCAGGCCGGGGGGCGGCGGACCGTGCAGGGCGAGATCGAGGACGCGCTGCGGACCGTGACGCGGTCGGGGGAGACGACGTACGAGCTGACCGTGGCCGGGCGGACCGACGCCGGGGTGCACGCGCGCGGACAGGTGGCGCACGTCGATCTGCCCGAGGAGCTGTGGGCGGAGCACCGGGAGAAGCTGCTCAAGCGGCTCGCGGGGCGGCTCTCGAAGGACGTACGGGTCTGGAGCGCCGCCGAGGCCCCAGCGGGCTTCAACGCCCGTTTCTCGGCGATCTGGCGGCGTTACGCCTACCGCGTCACCGACAACGTCGGCGGGGTCGACCCGTTGCTGCGCAACCATGTGCTGTGGCACGACTGGCCGCTCGACGTCGACGCGATGAACGAGGCCGCGCAAGAACTGCTGGGCGAGCACGACTTCGCCGCCTACTGCAAGCGGCGCGAGGGTGCGACCACCATCCGTACGCTCCAGGGGCTGAGCCTGGTCCGCGGGGACGACGGGATCGTCACGGCGACGGTGCGGGCCGACGCCTTCTGCCACAACATGGTGCGCTCGCTCATCGGGGCGCTGCTGTTCGTGGGGGACGGGCACCGCACCGCCGACTGGCCCGGGAAGGTGCTGGCGGCCGGGGTGCGGGACTCGGCGGTGCACGTCGTACGGCCGCACGGGCTGACGCTCGAAGAAGTCGGTTATCCCGCCGACGAGTTGCTGGCCGCGCGCAACAAGGAGGCCCGCAACAAGCGGACGTTGCCCGGGGCCGGCTGCTGCTGACGCCGGCCCCGACGGTCTCTCATTCGTTCGCCGCGGCCGATGCCTGGGCCTCGCCGCGGCGGCGGATCTGGCGGAACGTGAACTCGGCCAGGTCGTCGCCGGCGCTGAAGACGGTGGTGGACTTCTCCGTCGCGTCCTTGCCGTTGGTGAAGCCGGCGACCGTCATGAAGACGTAGCGGCCGTAGGAGTTGGTGGTCGACCGGCAGACGGCGGCGTTGCAGAAGGCCTTGACGCCGTCCCCGGAGAGCGACTTGACGAAGTCCTTCTTGGTGTCGACCTGCCCCTTGACCTTGGTCGCCTGGGCCTCGGTGTCGAAGAGGGCCACACCGACCGTCACCGCGACGTTGTCCCTGGTGTAGGAGACCCGCATGACGCGGGTGCAGTCGTTGGCGTTGAGGATCTTGCCGAGGCTGGCCTGCACGGTGTCGGTCGCGGCGCAGTTCTTGCTGTCGGCCGTCGGGCCCTTCTTGTAGACGGTCGAGCCCATGGTCAGCTGGGTGCCCGGGAAGAGGATGTTCGGGCTGACCGGGGTGACGTCCTTGTTCTTGCTGGAGACGAAGTCCTTCGGGTCCAGCGGCGGTGGGGCGCTGGTCGGCGCGAACGACGGGTCCGCGGTGTCGGTGCCGCTCGGGATGTCCGCGCTCACCGGCAGGCCGGAGGGGCGGTCCGCCCCCTCGTCGTTGCCGTTCGCCGACACCACGGCCATGGCCACGGCCGTACCGATCGCGACCGTGGCGAGTGCCCCGCCGCCGATGAACAGCAGCCGGCGTCGTTTGTTGCGCGTTTCCGACGCCTCGGCGAGAGCGGCCCAGTCCGGAGTCTCGTCGGTGCCGGCGCCGTCCCACGGCTGCTGGGATTGCGGTTTCCAGGGATCCCACTGGGACTGGGGTCCCCCCTGCTGCCCATAGCTCATGGCCCGCATCTTAGACGGGGGAAGCGGTGTACCGGTCAGTCCCAAGGAGCGCTGGAACCCCTGACGTTCGGCCGGTGGGCGTGCGCAAAAGCGACATCTTCGGGTGCTTGGTGCGAAGGGTGGGCGGGTGTCTCCGGGGGGTCCGGCGGCTGTGCCGAGGGTCACGCCGACGCGTACGGCAGGGCCGGCCCCGGGCTAGGGGCGGGCGGCGCGAGCCGTTACGCTGTGTGCGCCTGTGTTCACGGTCGCGCGTCGTGCGAGGTCACAGGGGTGTGCGGTGCGCGTAGAATCGGATCGGACTGCGCCAGTCGCCTCGTTTTGACCCGTCCGGGGGAGCGCAGGTATCCTGCTTCTTCGTTGTGTATTGGCTTGCTCACTCTCACGGGACGGGCCCTTACACCGGTCCACCGGGCCGATGATCAGCGACCAGCGCGCGGTATGCGTCACCGCAGTGCGGTCAGGGCTGTCGATCGTCTTCGGTGACCTTGTTTAGGACCATTCACTCGAAGCGAAGGCTACGAACCGTGCGTACGTACAGCCCCAAGCCCGGCGATGTGACGCGCCAGTGGCACGTCATTGACGCTCAGGACGTCGTCCTGGGCCGTCTCGCCACCACCGCCGCGTCCCTCCTCCGGGGCAAGCACAAGCCGACCTATGCCCCGCACATGGACATGGGCGACTTCGTCATCATCATCAACGCCGACAAGGTGCACCTGTCCGGCAACAAGCGGACCCAGAAGATGGCGTACCGCCACTCCGGCTACCCGGGTGGTCTGCGCTCCGTCCGCTACGACGAGCTGCTGGCGAAGAACCCCGAGAAGGCCGTCGAGAAGGCCATCAAGGGCATGATCCCCAAGAACACCCTGGGCCGTCAGATGCTCGGCAAGCTGAAGGTCTACTCGGGCGACCAGCACCCGCACGCTGCGCAGCAGCCGGTGCCGTTCGAGATCACCCAGGTCGCGCAGTAGTTCCGGCCACACCCCCTAAGACAGAAAAGAATCTGAGGAGCATCGTGGCCGAGACCACTGTTGAGCAGCCGGTCGAAGAGACCGAGACCGAGCACGTCGACATCGAGAGCTACACCACCGAGTCCGAGGTGCCCGTCGAGGGCGAGTACACCTCGGAGTCGCTCGCCGGCCGCTTCGGCGACCCGCAGCCGGCCGCCGGCCTGGGCCGTCGCAAGAACGCCATCGCGCGCGTCCGGATCGTCCCGGGCACCGGCAAGTGGAAGGTCAACGGGCGCACGCTTGAGGACTACTTCCCGAACAAGGTGCACCAGCAGGAAGTTAACGAGCCCTTCAAGGTGCTGGAGCTCGACGGCCGCTACGACGTCATCGCCCGCATCTCGGGTGGCGGCGTCTCCGGTCAGGCCGGCGCCCTGCGCCTCGGCGTGGCCCGCGCGCTGAACGAGGCCGACGTGGACAACAACCGCGGCGCCCTCAAGAAGGCCGGCTACCTCAAGCGCGACGACCGTGCGGTCGAGCGCAAGAAGGCCGGTCTCAAGAAGGCCCGCAAGGCCCCGCAGTACAGCAAGCGTTAAGCTTCGCTGCCTGCTCGTACGCGCAGTACTACCCGCAGTACACGCAGTACGTCCGAACGCCCCGGCGGCACGCCACAGTGCCACCGGGGCGTTCGTTTATCACGGCCTTAGGCGTATAACGGCACAAGGTGCTCAAAGGCTCGTGTGATCGGATGATTTCCGAATCTGAAGCTTCATCAGGAGGACAAGTGGGACGACTCTTCGGCACGGACGGCGTGCGCGGTGTCGCCAACGCGGATCTGACGGCCGAGATGGCGCTCGGCCTCTCCGTCGCCGCGGCACACGTGCTGGCCGAGGCGGGCACCTTCGCCGGCCACCGGCCGACCGCTGTGGTCGGCCGGGACCCGCGCGCGTCCGGGGAGTTCCTGCAGGCCGCCGTGGTCGCCGGCCTGGCCAGCGCCGGCGTCGACGTCCTCACGGTGGGTGTGCTGCCGACCCCCGCGGTGGCGTTCCTCACCGCCGACCTCGAAGCCGACCTCGGTGTCATGCTCTCCGCGAGCCACAACGCCATGCCCGACAACGGCATCAAGTTCCTCGCCCGCGGCGGGCACAAGCTCGACGACGAGCTGGAGGAGCGGATCGAGGCCGTCTACGAGGAGCACCGCACCGGCGCCCCCTGGGACCGGCCGACCGGCTCGGGCGTGGGCCGCGTGCGCGCGCACGAGGAGGGCTTCGAGCAGTACGTCGCCCACCTCCTCTCCGTCCTCCCGAACCGGCTCGACGGGCTGAAGATCGTCCTCGACGAGGCGCACGGCGCCGCCGCCGGGGTCTCGCCCGAGGTCTTCAAGCGGGCCGGCGCCGACCTCGTCACCATCGGCGCCGAGCCGAACGGCCTCAACATCAACGAGGGCTGCGGCTCCACCCACCTCGGTCTGCTCAAGGCCGCGGTCATCGAGCACGGGGCGCACTTCGGCATCGCGCACGACGGTGACGCGGACCGCTGCCTCGCCGTCGACCACACCGGTGAGGAGGTGGACGGCGACCAGATCATGGCCGTACTCGCGCTGGCGATGCGGGAGCGTTCCGCACTGCGCTCCGGCACCGTTGTCGCGACGGTCATGTCGAACCTCGGGTTCAAACTGGCGATGGAACGCGAGGGCCTGACGCTCATCCAGACCGCGGTCGGCGACCGCTATGTGCTGGAGGAGATGAAGGAGCACGGGTACGCGCTGGGCGGCGAGCAGTCCGGGCACGTGATCATCCTCGATCACGCGACCACCGGTGACGGCACGCTGACCGGGCTGCTCCTCGCCGCGCGGGTCGCGGAGACCGGGCGGTCGCTGCGGGAACTGGCGGCGGTGATGGAGCGGTTGCCGCAGGTGCTGATCAACGTGCCGGACGTGGATCGCTCGCGGGTCGGTACGTCCGCGGAGCTGGCGGCGGCCGTCGCCGACGCGGAGCGGGAGTTGGGCGCGACGGGGCGGGTGCTGTTGCGGCCGTCCGGGACCGAGCCGTTGGTTCGGGTGATGGTCGAGGCGGCGGATATCGATCAGGCCCGGTCTGTTGCCGGGCGGCTTGCCGATGCGGTGAAGTCGGCGCTGGGGTAAGGGGTTTGCCGGGTCGGGGGTGGGGGCGCCGTGGTGGGCGGGCCGCGGGTTCGTGGTGGCTTGTCGCGCCCACGCGGCGGAGCCGCATGTGGACAGGGCCCCGCGCCCCTGGAGGTACGCCGACCCGGCGTTTCTACGTCGCCGTTCGCTTTCTCTGGGTTGACCAGAGCCACTTCTGGAGCAGCATCGTGGCGGTGCCCGCCAGGACGATGCCCAGCAGGTTCAGCAGGAGTTGGTTGGTCGAGCCGGTGGTCTGGCCGGTGTCGCCGTAGCTGAGGGCGATGGCCGCGTTGGCCGCCGCCGGGACCGTCGTCACCGAGATGGCGACGCCCACCAGGGCGCCCGACTTGGCCGAGGTCAGGGAGAGGGTGCCGGCGATGCCGGCGAGGACCGCCACCACGAAGGAGAAGGCGTCGGGGGCGTAGACGAAGCCGGTGTTGGGGCGGTCGGCCTCCAGTTGTTCCCGGGTGAACAGGCCCAGGCCGTCCATCATCCAGGTGAAGCCCACCGTCACCGCCATCGCCACGGCGAAGCCCACGAGCAGGGCGATCAGTGAGCGCAGGGCCAGGCGCGGGGCGCGTTGCACCACGGCCGTGCAGATACCGGCCAGGGGGCCGAACTCCGGGCCGACCGCCATCGCGCCGACGATCAGGATCGCGTTGTCGAGGACCACACCGCAGGCCGCGATCATCGTGGCGAGGGTGAGGAACGCGAGGTAGGTGACGGAGAGGGTCGACTCCTCGTGGGTGGCCTCCGTCAGGTGTTCCCACAGGACCGCGTCGGCGCCCTCGCCGGGGGCGTCCTTCTCGGCCTTGTCGGCGCGCTCGGACAGCGACAGGTCGATGTTCTCGACGGCGATGGAGCCGGTGGTGTCGAGGCCCAACTCCTGGAGTCCGGTGAGGAGTTCGTCGCCGGCCTCGCGGGCGACATCGCACATCACCACGTCTCCGGCCGGGTCGCGGGCGGCGTTCGGCAGGACGACGAGGTGGGTGGTGCCGACCGTCCGCTCGATCAGGCGGACCACGTCGTCGGTCCGGTCGGCGGGTGTGATGAGGCGCAGGTGCAGCATGACGTCTTTCTAACAGGCGCCGGTCACCCGTTCACAGCTTGCGCAGGCTCAGCCGCTGGACCTTGTGGTCGGGGCCCTTGCGGATGATGAGGGCGGCGCGGCCACGGGTGGGGGCCACGTTCTCGATGAGGTTGACCCGGTTGATGGTCCGCCAGGTGGTGCCCGCGTAGTCGAGGGCCTCCTCCTCGGACACCTGTGTGTACTTGCGGAAGTACGAGGACGGGTTCTGGAAGGCGGTCGCGCGCAGCTTCTTGAAGCGGTTGAGGTACCAGCGCTCGATGTCCTCGGCGCGGGCGTCGACGTACACGCTGAAGTCGAAGTAGTCGGCGAGGCCGACCCGGGTGCGGCCGTCCTTGCCGGGCAGGGCGGGCTGGAGGACGTTCAGGCCCTCGACGATCAGGATGTCGGGCCGCCGGACGGTGAGCCGCTGGTCGGGGACGATGTCGTAGATGAGGTGGGAGTAGACGGGTGCGGTGACCTCGTCCTTTCCCGCCTTGATGTCGGCCACGAAGCGGGTGAGCGCGCGGCGGTCGTACGACTCGGGGAAACCCTTCCTCGACATCAGGCCGCGGGTCTGGAGCTCCTTGGTGGGGAGCAGGAAGCCGTCGGTGGTGACGAGTTCGACGCGCGGGTGCTCGGGCCAGCGGGAGAGCAGGGCCTGGAGGAGGCGGGCGACGGTGGACTTGCCGACCGCGACCGACCCGGCGACCCCTATGACGAAGGGGGTGCCGGACTGGGAGCCCTGTTCGCCGAGGAACGTGTTCAGGGCGCTTCTGAGTCCGTCCGTGGCGCCGACGTAGAGGTTCAGGAGGCGGGACAGCGGGAGGTAGATGTCCCGCACCTCGTCGAGGTCGATGACATCGCCGAGACCGCGCAGCTTCTCGACCTCCTCGGCGGTGAGGGGCAGGGGCGTCTTCTCGCGCAGCGCGCTCCACTCGGCGCGGGTGAGGTCGACGTAGGGAGTCGCCTCCGGCCTGTGCCGGTGGGCGCTCCGGGGCATCGGGGAGACCTGAGAGATCACAGTCCATTGTTAACGGAGTTTGAACGGGATGGTGGGTGGGGTCCGTCACGCGGGGGCTGTCGGGGGCTGTCGGGGGCTGTCGGGGGCTGCGGGAGGCCTCGTATGGCCGTGGGAATTTCCGAAATCGGGCACACGGGAGCGGTTTCGGGCCGGGGTTCGTGCGTAGGCTGCGGCCCATGTGCGGAATCGTGGGATACGTGGGGTCGCAGCCGGCGCTCGATGTAGTGATGGCCGGACTGAAGCGACTGGAGTACCGGGGATACGACTCGGCGGGCGTCGCCGTGCTCGCGGACGGCGGGCTGGCCGCGGCGAAGAAGGCCGGGAAGCTGGTCAATCTGGAGAAGGATCTCGTCGACCGGCCGCTGCCGACCGGTCCCACGGGTATCGGGCACACCCGTTGGGCCACGCACGGCGGGCCGACGGACGCGAACGCGCACCCTCATACGGACAACGCGGGCCGGGTCGCCGTCGTCCACAACGGGATCATCGAGAACTTCGCCCTCCTGAGAGCCGAGTTGGAGGAGCGCGGGCACGCGCTGGGCTCCGAGACGGACACCGAGGTCGTGGCCCATCTGCTCGCCGAGGAGTTCTCCTCCTGCGCCGACCTCGCCGAGTCGATGCGGCTGGTGTGCCGGCGGCTCGACGGTGCGTTCACGCTGGTCGCGGTGCACGCCGACGAGCCGGACGTGGTGGTGGGGGCGCGGCGGAACTCGCCGCTCGTGGTGGGCGTCGGCGAGGGCGAGGCCTTTCTCGCCTCGGACGTCGCCGCGTTCATCGCCCACACCCGCTCCGCGATCGAGCTGGGGCAGGACCAGGTCGTCGAGCTGCGCCGCGACGGGGTGACGGTGACGGGCTTCGACGGCGCTCCGGCCGAGGTCCGTTCGTACCACGTCGACTGGGACGTCTCGGCCGCCGAGAAGGGCGGCTACGACTACTTCATGCTCAAGGAGATCGCCGAGCAGCCGAAGGCGGTCGCCGACACCTTGCTGGGGCGCATCGACGCGTCCGGTTCGCTCACGCTGGACGAGGTCCGGATCCCGGCGGGTGAACTGCGGGAGATCGACAAGGTCGTGGTCGTCGCGTGCGGTACGGCCTTCCACGCCGGGCTGATCGCCAAGTACGCCATCGAGCACTGGACGCGGATCCCATGCGAGGTGGAGCTGGCCAGTGAGTTCCGGTACCGGGATCCCATCCTGGACGGGCGGTCCCTGGTCATCGCCATCTCGCAGTCCGGGGAGACCATGGACACCTTGATGGCCCTGCGGCACGCGCGGGAACAGGGCTCGAAGGTGCTGGCGATCTGCAACACCAACGGCTCGACGATCCCGCGCGAGTCGGACGCGGTGCTGTACACGCACGCCGGCCCGGAGGTCGCCGTCGCGTCGACGAAGGCGTTCCTGACGCAGCTCGTCGCCTGCTATCTGGTCGCGCTGTACCTGGGGCAGGTGCGCGGCACCAAGTGGGGGGACGAGGTCTCCGCCGTCATTCGTGACCTGTCGAAGGTCTCCGGCGAGGTCGACCGGGTGCTGGAGACCATGGAGCCGGTGCGGGAACTGGCACGGTCGTTGGCCGACAAGGGGACCGTGCTCTTCCTCGGGCGGCACGTGGGGTATCCCGTGGCCCTGGAGGGCGCACTGAAGCTGAAGGAACTCGCCTACATGCACGCCGAGGGCTTCGCGGCCGGGGAGTTGAAGCACGGGCCGATCGCCCTCATCGAGGACGACCTGCCGGTCGTGGTGGTCGTGCCGTCGCCCCGCGGGCGGTCGGTGCTGCACGACAAGATGGTGTCCAACATCCAGGAGATCCGCGCGCGGGGAGCACGGACCATCGTCATCGCGGAGGAGGGGGACGAGGCGGTCGTGCCGTACGCCGACCACCTGATCCGGATCCCGGCCACGCCGACGCTGCTCCAGCCGTTGGTGGCGACCGTGCCGTTGCAGGTGTTCGCCTGCGAGCTGGCCACGGCTCGGGGCAACGAGGTGGATCAGCCTCGGAATCTGGCGAAGTCGGTGACGGTGGAGTAGCCGCCCTTCACGCCGCTCGGGAAGGCGGTGAAGGCCGCGGCCGGGAAGGTGAGGGTCGCGGTGGTGGGGGGCGTTGTCGCGGACGGCCAGGTGGGTGGGGGAGTGGTTCGGCGACGGACCGGATGTGTCTTGTGCGGCTCCCGGCCTGGGCTGGATCACCCCGTAGAGTTCCCGGGTGAGCATCATCGGGGTCGGCATCGACGTTGCCGAGATCGACCGGTTCGCCGCGTCGCTGGAGCGTACGCCGCAGATGGCCCAACGGCTGTTCCTGGAGAGCGAGTTGCTGCTGCCCACCGGGGAGCGGCGGGGCATCGCCTCACTCGCGGCGCGCTTCGCCGCCAAGGAGGCGGTCGCCAAGGCGCTCGGCGCCCCGGCCGGGTTGCACTGGTCCGACGCGGAGATCTACGTCGAGGACAGCGGGCAGCCGAAGCTGCGGGTGACCGGGACGGTGGCGGCGCGGGCCGCGGAACTCGGCGTACGGTCCTGGCACGTGTCGCTCAGCCATGACGCGGGTGTGGCGTCGGCCGTGGTGATCGCGGAGGGGTGACGTAGGCCCGGGGCCCGCCACCTGTCAGGCCGCGCCCCCCACTCCCTCAAGGGTTCCCCTTCCCTCGGTGGCGCGGAGTCGGCCCTCTCGTGGACCCGCGGCACGCCCCGGGTGACGGCGGACGCGCAGGTGGGAAACCGGGGCGGTGGCCAGGTGAGGTGCCACCCACGGGAGCGCCGGTGGAGGGTGGAGTCGACGGCGGCCGTGACCGTGCCGACAGCCAGGTCCCGGCACAGCGGGCGTCCGGCGTACCGGAACCTCGAACTCGAAGGCCCGGATAGTCATCATCGGCGGCGATGACGGGCACTAGGGGGTGAGGCCGATCCGGCCTGATGGAAGCGTCCCTCGATCAGACCGATCGGAAAGGTTGCGCACATGCCGAACGTCGGATGGTCGCTCGAACAGCGGGCGGCCGTGAAGAGGTGGATGCTCTGCGTCTCCCTTTTCACGGTCGCCGGAACAGTCCTGTCGGTGTTTCTCATCGTGGCGGGGAATTCGGGCGGCTGGGTCGTCCTGGTGATGACCCTGTGCCTCTTCGGAGCTGTCCGCCTGTTCGTGAGGAACATCAGGTCGAGGCAACCTCGTTGACGCGTCAGCAGATGGACTGGGCGCTGTTCACCAGGGTGTTGTTGCGGAACGTGGTGTTCGTGCCGCAGGGGCTCTCCCGGATCGCGGAGTTGGTCACCCTCAGGTTCTGGACGGTGATGTCGGAGTTGTTGGGGAACTCCGAGCGGGCCGCCAGCCGGATCTCGCCGCCGCCGGTGACCGTGCCGCTCTGGGCGGCGAGGTTCACGTTGTAGCAGTTCTCGATGAGGACCGCGTTGTTGCCGGTGCTGGACAGCGTCACCCTGTCGATGACCGCGCCGCCGCTCTCCGAGACGCAGAAGACGCCGCGTCCGCCGCCGCGCGCGATCACTTCGCCGACGCGGATGTTGGTGGGGTAGGCGTTGCCGATCCGGCCGTTGCGGTTGGCCATGCGGAAGGCCGCGTACCCCGTGCCGGTGCCCGCGCCGTCCGCGTCGACCTTGGTGACGGTCGCGTTGACGGTCTGGTTGAGGAGCAGGCCCGACTCGCCGACGTTGCGGGCCGTGACCGTACCGACGGTCAGGCCGTCGACGCCGTAGGTCTCCACCGCGTGACTGGAGGCGCCGGAGACGTACGCGTTGTCTATCCGGACGTTGCGCGTCCACTGGGTGGTGTCGCCGCGGTTGTCGATGCGGACGCCGAGGCCCGCGGAGAGACGCATGTCCAACTGGCCGAGGACCACGTTCTGCACGTTGCGCAGGAAGACGCCGTAGAGCGGGCTGCCGGTGAGGGTGAGGTGCTGGACCTCGATGTCGCGGGTGCCGCGGGAGTAGACCGGGGCCTGGTCGCCGGAACCGGTGCCGGTGACGTTGATGGTGCCGCAGACGTCGAGGGTCGTGTAGCTGGGCAGCGAGATGCGCGCGCCCGCGGACATCGAGCCCGAGCCGCGGACCACCACCCGCTCCTTGGCGGTGCGGCCGGCGGTGAGGCTGTTGACCGCCGCCTGGGCCGCCGCGCGCAGATCGGTGCCGGTGTAGACGGTCGTGGTGCCCCGGCGGGCGGTCCAGGTGCTGCCGTTGAGCACGGCCTCGGCCTGGTAGGAGCCCTCGCCGCAGGCGGCTGCCGGGGCTGCCGCGACTGCCTCGGCTTTCGGCGCGGTGGTCGCGGTGGCGGCGGTGGTCAGGAGCGCTGTGGCACAGGTGGTGGCGAAGAGTGCGGCTCTGCGTCCCATGGGGAGACGTCCTCTCTCGGAGCTCGTGGAGAGCTCTCGTCGAATCGGTTCGACTGAATCGATTCACGATGGGGGAGCGGCGAGTTTGGCAAAGGGGTGGTAAAGGGTCAATGCCTGGGACGAGGTTCGTGCGGTACGGGGGAGACTCGACGGCATGCGTACTGCGTACAGCGTGGAGACGGTCAGGACCGCCGAGCGGGAGCTGATGGCACGGCTCCCCGAGGGGGCGTTGATGCAGCGGGCCGCGGCCGGACTCGCCGCCGCCTGCGCGGACCTGCTGGGGCGGGTGCACGGCCGGGTGTACGGCAGCCGGGTCGTGCTGCTGGTGGGCAGCGGTGACAACGGCGGCGACGCGCTGTACGCCGGTGCCCGGCTGGCCCGGCGGGGCGCCGGGGTCACGGCCGTACTGCTCGCGCCCGAGCGGGTGCATGCCGGCGGGCTCGACGCGCTGCGGCGGGCCGGTGGCGTCTGCGCCCCCACGGGCGGTGCCGCCGAGCTGATCGAACGGGCCGACCTCGTGGTCGACGGGATCGTCGGGATCGGCGGCAAGGGGCCGCTGCGGCCGGACGCGGCACCCCTCGCCGCGCTGGCCGCCGCGGCACGGGCCGCCGTCGTCGCCGTCGACCTGCCCAGTGGTGTCGACGCCGACACCGGTGAGGTCGGTGGGGCCGCGATCCGCGCCGACCTGACCGTCACCTTCGGCACCCACAAGCCGGGGCTGCTGGTCGACCCGGGGCGGAAGTACGCCGGTTCCGTGCTGCTCGTCGACATCGGGCTGTCCCTGCCCGGCGAGCCCGCGCTGGAGGCCCTGCAACACGCGGACGTGGCACGGCTGTTGCCGGTGCCGGGGGCCGAGAGCGACAAGTACCGGCGGGGCGTGGTCGGGATCGCCGCCGGGTCCGCGCGCTATCCCGGCGCGGCCGTGCTCGCCGTCTCGGGCGCGCTGCGGGGCGGGGCCGGGGCCGTGCGGTACGTCGGGCCCGCGGCGGACGCCGTCATCGCCCGCTTTCCCGAGACGCTCGTCTCGGACCAGGGACCGCGCAAGGCCGGGCGCGTGCAGGCGTGGGTCGTCGGGCCGGGCGCCGGTGACGACGCGGCGACGGTCGCGGAGGTGCTCGCCGAGGACGTGCCGGTGCTGATCGACGCGGACGGGCTGCGGTTGGCGGACGAGGCGGCTGTGCGGGCGCGTACCGCGCCGACCTTGATGACGCCTCATGCCGGGGAGGCGGCCGCGTTGCTCGGGGTGGCGCGGGAGGAGGTCGAGCGGGGGCGGCTCGGGGCTGTGCGGGAGTTGGCGGGGCGGTATGGGGCGACGGTGTTGTTGAAGGGGTCTACGACGTTGGTCGCCGACTCTGGGAGTGGTGGGAGTGGTGGGAGTGGTGCGGGTGGTGGGGGTGGTGCTGTGCGGGTGAATCCGACCGGGACGTCGTGGCTGGCCACTGCGGGGAGTGGGGACGTGTTGTCGGGGCTGGCGGGGTCGTTGCTCGCGGCGGGGCTTTCGGCGGTGGACGCGGGGAGTGTGGGGGCGTATCTGCATGGGCTGGCGGGGAGGTTCGCGGCGGGTGGGGCGCCGGTGGGGGCGCAGGATGTGGCGGGGGCTGTGGGGGAGGCGTGGCGGGATGTCGTGCGGGGGTGAGGTGGGGGGCTTTTCTTCGCCCCCGCCGCCCCTTCCCGTCCCGTCTCCAGGGGCTCCGCCCCTTCGAGCCCGCTGGGGCTGCGCCCCAGACCCCCTTTCGGCCCTGAAGGGGCCTCGTCCTCAAACGCCGGACGGGCTGAAGAGGGGTGGGTGGGGGAGGGGGATGGCTGTCTCGGCCTCGGACACCGGGCCGGCTGAAGAGGGGTGGGTGGGGGGCTGGGACGGCTGTCTCGGCCTCGGACGCCGGAGGGGCTGGAGAGGGGTGGGTCGGTGTTGGGTGGTGGGTGAGAGGGGCTCGGCAATAAGGGTGACGTTGCCGCGCGGCAGCTTCTGTGGGGGGCGGGGGCGGGTTTCTCTGATGGTGTGATCAGTGGACGTATTGCTTTTCGGTGTGTTGCCGTGGTGCTTGTCGGTGTCATCGCTCTGCCGGTCGGGACCGCCGTCGCCGAGCCGGTGCCGCCCGCCGCCGGGGCCGAGTTGGTGCCCGGGGTCGCGCCGGGGCCGTATCAGCCGTGGCAGATCGATACGCCGGACCAGGTGTTGCCGCCGGTCGTGTACGAGCCGACCGCCGCGGAGGACGCCCAGGAGCCGCGGGACGCCGCCAACGGGACGTATGACCTGGTGGAGTACGTGCCGTTGGCCGATGCCGTGGCCCGGGTGGCGTGCAGCAAGTCGCGGGGGCCGTACCAGCGGCAGGTGGAGCGGTGGCTGAAGCGGAAGGTCGACGGGAAACAGTCGGCCGGGGACTGCAAGGCCATCCGGGCCTTTCAGGTGAAGGAGGGGATCAAGCCCGCCATCGGGTTTGCCGGGCCCGTCACCTGGGCTCGGATACGGCTCATCTCCGCCAGGAAGAACCCGAACGCCGCCGGGAAGTGTCCGGTGCGGTCGTACCGGGTTGCCTGTGTCGATCTCGGGCGGCAGCTGACCTGGGTGCAGAAGGGGAAGCGGGTGGTGTACGGGCCCGTGTCCATGAGGAGTGGGCGGGCCGGGTACCGGACCCGGGGTGGGTGGCACAAGGTCTACTGGAAGCACAAGAACCATGTGTCGACGCTCTACAACCAGCCCATGCCGTACTCCCAGTTCTTCAGCGGCGGGCAGGCGTTTCACGCGGTGTACGGCAGCATCTTCACCACCGTCGGCTCCATGGGCTGCGTCAACCTGCGCCTCGCCGACGCCCGCAAGCTGTGGGGTGTGCTGAAGAAGGGCGACCGGGTCTTCGTGTGGGGGCGGAGAGCGGGGACGTAGGCGTCCGCGTGGACTGTCCGACCCCTCTGAGACACTGGGGGCGCCATGAATGAGACAGCACCTGCCCCTACCGCCCCGCTGCGGGCCCGCGCCGCGATCGACCTCGCCGCGCTGCGCGCCAACGTGCGGAGCCTGCGGGCCCGTGCGGGCGGGGCGGCCCTGATGGCCGTGGTGAAGTCCGACGGGTACGGGCACGGGGCGGTGCCGTGTGCCCGGGCCGCCGTCGAGGCGGGGGCGACCTGGCTGGGCACGGCCACCCCGGAGGAGGCGCTCGCGCTGCGCGCCGCCGGACTGCCGGAGCACGTCCGGATCATGTGCTGGCTCTGGACGCCCGGCGGACCCTGGCGGGCGGCCATCGACGCCGGTCTCGACGTGGCCGTCAGCGGGATGTGGGCGCTGCGGGAGGTCACCGAGGCGGCCCGCGGGGCGCATGCCCCCGCGCGCGTGCAGCTCAAGGCCGACACCGGGCTGGGGCGCAACGGCTGCCAGCCCGGCGAGGACTGGGCGGAGCTGGTGGCCGAGGCACTGCTCGCCGAGCGGGCCGGGCTGATCCGGGTCACCGGGCTCTGGTCGCACTTCGCCTGCGCCGACGAGCCCGGGCACCCCTCCATCGCCGCCCAGCTCACCCGCTTCCGCGAGATGGTGGCGGACGCGGAGGCGCGGGGCGTGCGGCCCGAGGTGCGGCACATCGCCAACTCGCCGGCCACGCTCACCCTTCCCGATTCCCACTTCGACCTCGTCCGGACCGGGATCGCGATCTACGGCATCTCGCCGAGCCCCGAGATCGGCGGTCCCGCGGACCTCGGACTGCGGCCGGTGATGACGCTGTCGGCGTCCGTCGCCCTGGTCAAGCACGTGCCGGGCGGGCACGGCGTCAGTTACGGCCATCACTACGTCACCCCCGGCGAGACCACCCTCGGCCTCGTCCCCGTCGGCTACGCGGACGGCGTCCCCCGCCACGCCTCCGGCACCGGCCCGGTGCTGGTCGCCGGCAAGTGGCGCACGGTCGCCGGACGGGTCGCGATGGACCAGTTCGTCGTCGACCTCGGGGGCGACGAGCCCGAACCGGGCACCGAGGCCGTGCTCTTCGGGCCCGGCGACCGCGGCGAGCCCACCGCCGAGGACTGGGCACAGGCCGCGGGAACCATCGCGTACGAAATCGTCACCCGCATCGGAACGCGCGTTCCCCGCGTCTATGTGAACGAGGAACAAGCCGAGAGGAGCGGTTCGTGAGCGAGAGCAGCGCGGAGGCCGTCGCGGCCGTCGCCTCCGCCGCGGCGGCGGGCGGCAGCTGGCGGCGGGCGACCGGCATCGCGGGTGCCGCGATAGGGGTGGTCGCCGCGGGCGCGGCC
This sequence comes from Streptomyces sp. NPDC032822, assembly GCF_055578825.1. Taxonomy (NCBI): domain Bacteria; kingdom Bacillati; phylum Actinomycetota; class Actinomycetes; order Kitasatosporales; family Streptomycetaceae; genus Streptomyces; species Streptomyces sp. NPDC032822. Next base: position 227,520 of record NZ_JBVIOL010000010.1, read on the forward strand.
GCCGGCGTGGCCATCGAGCGGCTCACCGTCGGCCGCGGCATACGGCAGAAGGCACGGCTCGCGCTCGACTCGACCGGCCCCTACGGCTCACTGCGCGGCACCCCCGGCAAGGCGTACGCCGACGACGGCACCGAGCTGTACTACGAGGTCGACGACATCGACCCGGACACCGCCGCCGCCTCCCTCGGCCCCCGGCGCCGGCGCCTCTTCGGCCGCAAGGCACCCGCGCCCGTCACCGTCGTCTTCAGTCACGGCTACTGCCTCAACCAGGACTCCTGGCACTTCCAGCGCGCCGCGCTGCGGGGTGTCGTCCGGACCGTGCACTGGGACCAGCGCAGCCACGGCCGGTCCGCGCGCGGGGTGTCCCAGGTGCAGGACGACGTGCCCGTCACCATCGAGCAGCTCGGCCGCGACCTGAAGGCCGTGATCGACGCCGCCGCGCCGGACGGCCCGCTGGTGCTGGTCGGGCACTCGATGGGCGGCATGACCGTCATGGCCCTCGCCGACCAGTACCCCGAGCTGATCGGTGAACGGGTGGTCGCGGTCGCGCTGATCGGAACGTCCTCCGGACGGCTCGGCGAGGTCAACTTCGGGCTCCCGGTCGCGGGCGTCAACGCCGTACGGCGGGTGCTGCCGGGCGTGCTCAAGGCGCTGGGACAGCAGGCCGCCCTGGTGGAGAAGGGGCGCCGGGCCACCGCCGACCTGTTCGCCGGCGTCATCAAGCGCTACTCCTTCGCGTCCCGGGACGTCGACCCCGCCGTCGCCCGGTTCGCCGAGCGGATGATCGAGAGCACACCGATCGACGTGGTCGCCGAGTACTACCCGGCGTTCAACGACCACGACAAGACCGAGGCCCTCGCCCACTTCGGGGAACTGCCGGTGCTCGTGCTGGCCGGCGTCGGCGACCTCGTCACGCCCAGCGAGCACAGCGAGGCCATCGCCGACCTGCTGCCGGACGCCGAGCTGGTGCTCGTGCCGGACGCCGGGCATCTGGTCATGCTGGAACACCCGGAGGCCGTCACCGACCGCCTCGCCGACCTGCTCACCAGGGCGGGTGCCGTACCGGCAGGAGCTACCGTGGGCGGTTATGGAAGCACCGACAGCGCCGCACGACCCGGCTGACACCGAGCTGACCGTCACCTCCCCCGAGCAGATGCGCGAGGTGGGCCGCCGCCTGGCCCCACTGCTGCGCGCCGGGGACCTCGTGATGCTCACCGGTGAGCTGGGCGCGGGCAAGACGACGCTGACCCGCGGGCTCGGCGAGGGGCTCGGCGTCCGGGGGGCCGTGACGTCCCCGACCTTCGTGATCGCCCGGGTCCATCCGTCGCTGGGCGACGGGCCGCCCCTGGTGCATGTCGACGCGTACCGGCTCGGCGGCGGTCTCGACGAGATGGAGGACCTCGACCTCGACGTCTCGCTGTCCGACTCGGTGATCGTCGTGGAGTGGGGCGAGGGCAAGGTCGAGGAGCTGACCGAGGACCGGCTGGCGCTCGTCATCCACCGGGCCGTCGGCGACACCACGGACGAGGTGCGGCACGTGACGCTGACCGGGCTGGGCGAGCGGTGGGCGGCGGTGGACCTGAGCGTGCTGTCGGCGTGAACGGAGACCGACGTCCGTGGACCTCACCCGGGCGCGTTCCGACAAGACGTCGGCAAGATATTGCGTTTCGCGTCTTCGCCGTGGTCACATGGTACCCAGATCGTGGTTAGGTCTACCTAACCACGCCCGCCCCCGATCTTCAGGAGGCGTCCATGTCGGCTACCGAGAACAGGCCGGAGCCGCGTTCTGGCCCGGTCGTCGCCGGAGTGTCGATGCGTGACCTGCTGGCGTCCTGCGCCGCCGCCCACGCCGTGTCCACGCCGCCGCGCCTGCCCGACCCGGGGACGGGCCTTCCGCACGCCGAGCAGACCTGCCCGCGGAAGGCCGCCTGAGCGGGTCCCGCCGGTCTCAGCGGATCACCACGACCCGTTCGCCGATCGTCGCGAAGTCCCACATCGCGTCGCCGTCCGCCCGGGACTCCCGGATGCCGCCCGTCCTGGCGGCCGGGGCCGTGGCGGGCGCGGAGCCCCCGACGGCCGCGCTGAAGCCGATCGCCACGCCGTCCACGCCGGTGAAGCGCACGACGTGCTCGATGGGGGTGCCGTCGGTGCCCATGACCGTGTTCGAGCGGGACGTGACCGCGTAGGTCCCCGGGGGCGGGTCGACGGTGCCCGGGGTGACCTCGAAGGTGCGGCTCACCTTGTTCCCGGGGCCGACCAGCCACACCCGGTCGTCGTCCACCGAGTACACGACCCGTTCACCCGTACCGGAGCCGCCGGGCAGCGCGGTGGGGTCGACGGTGCTCCGGGGTGCCTTGGAGGTGGCCGCCGTGGGGGAGTCGCCGCCGACCGCCCTGCCGAGCGAGGCCGGGACGCTCGCCGAGGCCTGGTAGCCGAGGAACCCGACCGTCACCACGGCCGCCACGGTGAGCCCGGTCACGATTGCCGAGCTGCTGCTTGCCACCGTCGTCCACCTCATGCCTCGTGTAGCTCGTGCGGTACGTCCCGCTTTGCCGCGACCGTAGCAGCAGGCGACCACCTGACCTGGACGGCCGTGCCCGGGGCGTGGGAGCCGTAGGCTGTTTGCGTGCTCTTGCTCGCTCTGGATACCGCCACCCCCGCCGTCACCGTCGCGCTCCACGACGGCACGGACGTCATCGCCTCGTCGAGCCAGGTGGACGCGCGCCGGCACGGCGAGCTGCTGCTGCCGGCCGTCGACCGCGTGCTCGCCGAGGCCGGGCTGAAGATCGACGCCGTCACCGGGATCGTCGTAGGGACCGGGCCCGGTCCGTACACGGGTCTGCGCGTCGGGCTGATGACCGCCGACACGTTCGGGCTCGCGCTCGGTGTCCCGGTGTACGGCGTGTGCACGCTCGACGGCCTCGCGTACGCGGCCGACATCGAGCAGGGCCCCTTCGTCGTGGCCACCGACGCCCGGCGCAAGGAGGTCTACTGGGCGACCTACGCCGACTCCCGCACCCGGCTCACCGAGCCGGCCGTCGACCGGCCCGCCGAGATCGCCGACCGGGTGGCCGGGCTGCCGGCCGTCGGCGCGGGCGCGCTGCTCTACCCGGACAGCTTCCCGCGCGCCCACGCACCCGAGCACGTGTCCGCCGCCGCCCTCGCGGCCCTGGCCGCCGGGAGACTGGCCGCCGGCGAGGAACTCCCCGCGCCCCGGCCGCTGTATCTGCGCCGGCCCGATGCCCAGGTCCCCAAGAACTACAAGGTGGTCACCCCCAAGTGACCGACACCGCGACCGACACCGTGACGCCCCGACTGCGCGAGATGCGCTGGTGGGACATCGATCCCGTGCTGGAACTGGAGCGCGACCTCTTTCCCGAGGACGCCTGGTCGCGCGGGATGTTCTGGTCCGAGCTGGCCCACGCGCGCGGCGCGGAGGCGACCCGGCGATACCTCGTGGCCCAGGAGGGCGACCGGCTCGTGGGATACGCGGGTCTGGCCTCCGCCGGGGACCTGGCCGACGTCCAGACCATCGCGGTCGCCCGCGACCGCCAGGGCACCGGCCTCGGCGGACGGCTGCTGACCGAACTGCTGCGGGCCGCCACCGCCTTCGAATGCGCCGAGGTCATGCTGGAGTGCCGGGTCGACAACCTGCCCGCCCAGAAGCTCTACGAGCGCTACGGCTTCGTCCCCATCGGTTTCCGACGCGGCTACTACCAGCCGGGCAACGTGGACGCCCTGGTGATGCGCCGGACCGACCCCGCCCCATCCGTCACCGGCGTACAAGGAACCGAGATCCATGGCTGACGAACCCCTGGTCCTGGGGATCGAGACCTCCTGCGACGAGACCGGTGTCGGCATCGTCCGGGGCACCACCCTGCTGGCCGACGCCATCGCGTCCAGCGTCGACGAGCACGCCCGCTTCGGCGGGGTCGTGCCGGAGGTGGCCTCCCGGGCGCACCTGGAGGCGATGGTCCCGACCATCGAGCGGGCGCTGAAGGAAGCGGGGGTGAGCCCGCGGGACCTGGACGGCATCGCCGTCACCGCCGGTCCGGGGCTCGCGGGCGCGCTGCTGGTCGGCGTCTCGGCGGCGAAGGCGTACGCCTACGCGCTGGGCAAGCCGCTGTACGGCGTCAACCACCTGGCCTCGCACATCTGCGTGGACCAGCTGGAGCACGGGGCGCTGCCGGAGCCGACGATGGCACTGCTGGTGTCCGGCGGCCACTCCTCGCTGCTGCTGTCGTCCGACATCACCTCCGACGTCCGCCCGATGGGCGCGACCATCGACGACGCGGCCGGCGAGGCCTTCGACAAGATCGCCCGGGTGCTGAACCTGGGCTTCCCGGGCGGCCCGGTCATCGACCGGTACGCGAAGGAGGGCGACCCGAAGGCCATCGCGTTCCCGCGCGGTCTGACCGGCCCGCGCGACGCGGCGTACGACTTCTCCTTCTCCGGTCTGAAGACGGCCGTGGCCCGCTGGATCGAGGCGAAGCGGGCGGCCGGTGAGGAGGTGCCGGTGCGTGACGTGGCGGCCTCCTTCCAGGAGGCGGTCGTGGACGTGCTGACCCGCAAGGCGGTCCGGGCCTGCAAGGACGAGGGCGTCGACCACCTGATGATCGGCGGCGGGGTCGCCGCCAACTCCCGGCTGCGGGTGCTGGCCCAGGAGCGTTGCGAGGCGGCCGGGATCCGGCTGCGGGTACCGCGGCCGAAGCTGTGCACCGACAACGGGGCGATGGTGGCCGCGCTGGGCGCGGAGATGGTGGCGCGGAACCGGCCGGCGTCCGGCTGGGACCTGTCCGCGGACTCGTCCCTGCCGGTGACCGAACCGCACGTGCCGGGCCACTCCCACGACCACGGCCACGACCATGTGCACGAGGTCGGCAAGGAGAACCTCTACTCGTGACGGTCGCGTTGATGTGGGAGGCGCGGGCGGTCGAGGGGCGGGGCGGGGAACTGCTCGCCTGGGCGCGGGCGCGCGAACTTGCCCGGGAGCCCCTGCGCCGGGAGACCCTCCGGGCGCCGGGGGACCGGGTGCTGGTCATCACCTGGTGGGACGCGGCCTACGACGCCGAACTGCCCGAACTGCCCGAGCCGGACGACGACTTGGTCGCCCGCGCGGTGCATCGGTGGCGGTTCGAGTCGGTGGACGCGGACTGACACCGCGCGGGCACAGCGGCGCCTGCCCCTGCCCTCGCACCCCTCGTGCTCCGCGCGCCCGTGCCTCCGCACCCCCGGTGCCGGTCACCCCACCTCCGACACCTCCGTCTCGCAGCGCAGGCGACGGTCCGGGCCCAACTCCCTTACCGGGCCGGTGAGGTCGAGCCGGGCCGTGTGGCGGATGTCCGCGCTCGACATCCCCAACCGCAGTTCCAGCGCGCCCGGTTCGACGACCCTGCGGCCGGTGCGGTCGGTGAAGGCCGAGTGGTCGGTGTGGAAGTGGAAGGTGACGCGGCGGGCCTCGCCGGGTTCCAACGCCAGCCGCCGGTAGCCGATCAGGCGGACGTCGGGCCGGGTCACGGACGCCACCGGGTCGTGCAGATACAGCTGCACGACCTCCGCGCCGGCCCGGTCGCCCGTGTTGCGGACGGTGAGCGAGAGGTCGTGGGTGCCGTCCGTGGTGATCCGGGAAGGCGTTCCCTCGAACTCCTCCCACGCGAACTCCGTGTACGCGCGCCCGTGTCCGAAGGGGTACAGCGGGGTCGGGTCCAGGTTGCTCACCTCCGCCCGCAGGCCCAGCGGCGGCTGGAGGTACGTCCACGGCTGGCCGCCGGGGTCGCGCGGGACGCTCACCGGGAGGCGGCCCGAGGGGTTGACGCGGCCCGACAGCACTCCCGCCACCGCCGGGCCGCCCTCCTCCCCGGGGAAGAACGCCTGGACGACGGCGGCGAGCCGGCCAGCCCAGCGGCCCAGCGCGTAGGGGCGGCCGGTGAGGAGCACGAGGACCACCGGGACGCCGGTCGCCACCAGCGTGTCGAGGAACTCGGCCTGGACGCCCGGGAGCCGGAGGTCGCTCGCGTCGCAGCCCTCGCCCGAGGTGCCGCCGCCGAAGAGGCCCGCCCGGTCGCCCAGCACCGCCACGCAGAGGTCCGCCTCGGCCGTGCGGGCCACCGCCTCCTCGAAGCCGGAGGTGTCGGGGTCCGAGACCCCGCAGCCCTGCGCGAACGTCACCTTGGCGTCCGGGAGTTCGGCGCGCAGCGAGTCCAGGAGGGTGGGGATGTCGATGCCCGTCGGCACCTCGGGGTGGTGGGTGAGGACGTGGGAGGGGAAGGAGTAGCAGCCGAGCATCGCGAGCGAGTCCGCCGCCCTCGGACCGACCACCGCGATCCTGGTGTCCGGGGCCAGCGGGAGCAGGCCGTCTGGGTTGTCCAGCAGGACCACCGACTCCTCGGCGAGCCGGCGGGCCAGTGCGCGGTTCGCCACCGAGTCGAGGTTGATGCGGCCGGCCGGTTCCGGGGTCCAGTCCTCGTCCAGCAGGCCCAGTTCGCACTTCTGGAGCAGGACGCGGTGGGCCGCCCGGTCGATCAGGGCCTCCGGGACCTCGCCCGCCCGTACCGCCTCCAGGAGCGGTTCGCCGTAGCACTTGAGGGTCGGGAGCTCCACGTCGATGCCCGCCGCCAGCGCCGCGTGCGCCGCCTGGGCCGGGTTTCCCGCCACCCGGTGCAGGGTCTGCAGGAAGCCGACGCCGAAGTAGTCGGCGACCACCGTTCCGGTGAACTCCCACTGCCCGCGCAGGAGTTCGGTCAGCAGTGCGGGGTCCGCCGAGGCCGGCACACCGTCCGTGTCGGTGTACGCGGCCATCACCGAGCGGGCACCGCCCTCCCGCAGGGCCATCTCGAACGGCGGGAGCGTGACGTCGGCGAACTCGCGGACACCGGCCCGCACGGGGGCCAGATTGCGGGCGCCCGCCGAGGAGGCGTACCCGGCGAAGTGCTTGAGCGTGGCGATGATCCCGGCCGATTCCAGGCCCCGCACATAGGCGGCGCCGACCGTGCCGACCAGGTACGGGTCCTCGCCGATGGTCTCCTCCACCCGGCCCCAGCGGGGATCGCGTACGACGTCCAGGACCGGGGCGAGGCCCTGGTGGACGCCGACCGAGCGCAGGTCGTGGCCGATGCGGCGGGCCATCTCCTCCACGAGGCCGGGGTCGAAGGTGGCGCCCCAGGCGAGGGGGACCGGGTAGGCGGTGGCCCGCCAGGCGGTGAAGCCGGCCAGGCACTCCTCGTGGGCGAGGGCGGGGATGCCGAAGCGGCCGGCGGCGGTGATACGGCGCTGGGCGCGGGCCAGTGCCTGCGCGCCCAGCGCCGGGTCCACCGGGGCCGTGCCGAAGGGACGGGTGAGCTGGCCGAGGCCGTGGGTGATCAGCTCGTCCCAGTCGAAGTCGGCGGTCATCTCGCGTTGGAGGGGGGCGACCTCGCCGCCGTCGGTCGTGGTGGCGCCCACCCATACGCCGTAGAGCTGGGCGGTCTTCTCCTCCAGGGTCATCCGGGAGAGAAGGTCGTCGACGCGGGCCGCGGCGGGCAGGGCGGGGTCACGCCAGGGGGCGGTGGTCATGTAACTCCTGTCGGGGTGGAGGGCCCTCTCGCGAATGTTTCGAGATGTCATTCGAATGTTTTGGGAACCTAGGGCGGTGAGAGGGGTTCGTCAAGAGGTCGCGCAGGGATACGATCGCCGCCATGACACCCTCGGAGCCCGGTGAAACACGGACGACATCCCCGTCGGCAGGACGGTCCGCGCAGACCGCGACCCTCGCCGAGATCGCCCGCGAGGCCGGCGTCTCGGCACCGACAGTTTCGAAGGTCCTCAACGGACGGGCGGATGTCGCCCCGGCGACCCGCAGCCGGGTGGAGGGGCTGCTGCGCGCACACGGCTACCGGCGCCGGCGTGCCGAGGCGAGCCGCTCCCCCCTGATCGACCTGGTCTTCCACGAGCTGGAGAGCGCCTGGGCGATGGAGGTCATCCGGGGTGTGGAGAACGTGGCCCGGGACGCCGGGCTGAGTGTCGTGCTGAGCGAGAGCGCGGGGCGGCTCACCCCCGGGCGGACCTGGGCCGACCAGGTCGCCGCCCGCCGGCCGCACGGCGTGATCCTGGTGCTGTCCGGGCTCGACGAGTCGCAGCGGGCCCTGCTGGGCAGCCGCTCCATCCCGTTCGTGGTGATGGACCCGGCCGGTGACCCGGGGGCCGACGTGCCCTCGATCGGTGCCACCAACTGGCAGGGCGGCCTCGCCGCCACCCGGCATCTCGTCGAGCTGGGCCACACCCGGATCGGCGCGATCAGCGGGCCGTCCCGGATGATGTGCAGCCGCGCCCGCGTCGACGGGTACCGGGCCGCCCTGGAGACCGCCGGGCTGCCGGTCGACCCCGAGCTGATCACGGCCGGCGACTTCCACCACGAGGCCGGCTACCGGCGTGGCCTGGAACTGCTGCGCCGCCCCGACCGGCCCACCGCCGTCTTCGCCGGCAACGACCTCCAGGCGCTCGGACTGTACGAGGCCGCGCGGGAACTGGGGCTCCGGATCCCGGAGGACCTCAGCGTGGTCGGCTTCGACGATCTGCCGGTCGCGCCCTGGGTGGGGCCGCCGCTGACGACCGTACGACAGCCCCTGACGGAGATGGCGGAGGCCGCCGCCAAGCTGGTTCTCGACCTCGGGCGGCAGGACGCGACCTCGGCGGCGACCCGGGTGGAACTGGCCACGAGCCTGGTGGTGCGCAGCAGTACGGCCGTGGCCGGAAGATGAGGTGTTGACGGGTGGGGTGAGCACCCTCACACTCCTCCGAAGTCAATCGGTTGCACGGCCGAAACTTTCGGAGGCACCCGCAATGAGATCTCTGAGAACCGGCTTGTCCCTCGTCTCCCTCCTGAGCGGCCTCGTACTGCTGGTCGCGGCGCCGGTGGCGAGCGCCGCCGACGAACCCCTCCGGGACCTCGCCGAAGCCAAGGGCAAGGTCATGGGCACGGCGGTCACCGGATCCAAACTCACCGGCACCTACGGCGAGATCGCCGCTCGCGAGTTCAACGCGCTCACCCCCGGCAACGCCATGAAGTGGGGCTCGGTCGAGCCGAGCCGGGGAAGTCTCGACTGGACCGAGGCCGACCAGATCGTCGCCTTCGCGGAGGCCAACGCACAGCAGGTGCGCGGCCACACCCTGGTCTGGCACAGCCAGAACCCGGACTGGCTGGCGAACGGCACCTGGACCGCCGCCGAGCTGAGCGGCCTGATGAAGGACCACATCGCGCTGGAGGTCGGCCGCTACAAGGGCCGCCTCGCCACCTGGGACGTGGTCAACGAGCCGTTCAACGAGGACGGCACCTACCGCCAGACCCTCTGGTACAACGGCCTCGGCGCCGACTACATCGCCCAGGCCCTGACCGCCGCCCGCGCCGCCGACCCGGCCGCCAAGCTGTACATCAACGACTACAACGTCGAGGGTGTCAACGCGAAGAGCACCGCCCTGTACAACCTGGTCAGGTCCCTGAAGGAGCGCGGGGTCCCGATCGACGGGGTCGGGCTCCAGGCCCACCTCATCCTCGGCCAGGTGCCGTCCACCCTCCAGCAGAACATCCAGCGCTTCGCCGACCTCGGCGTGGACGTGGCGATCACCGAGCTGGACATCCGGATGCAGCTGCCCTCGGACAGCGCGAAGCTGACCCAGCAGGCCGCCGACTACAAGGCGGTCGTCGGCGCCTGTGTGGCGGTGGCCCGGTGCGTCGGCGTCACGGTGTGGGGCTTCACCGACTCCGACTCCTGGATCCCCTCGACCTTCCCGGGGCAGGGCGCGGCGACCCCGTACGACGAGAACTTCGCGCCGAAACCGGCGTACGACGCCATCGCCGTGGCGCTCGGCGGGACCACGACCCCGCCGACGGGCGCCTGCACGGCCAGCTACGGCGTGAGCAGCCAGTGGAACACCGGCTTCACGGGGCAGGTGACGATCGCCTGTTCCAGGGCCGCGCTGTCGTCCTGGAAGGTCGGCTGGACGTACGGCGCGGGCCAGCGGCTCACCCAGGCCTGGAACGCGACCTGCGCCCAGTCCGGGTCGGCCGTCAGCTGCTCCAACGCCTCCTACAACGGGACGGTGCCGGACGGCGGGTCGGTGACCTTCGGGTTCAACGGGTCGTGGAGCGGGAGCAACCCGGTGCCGGTGGTGACGCTGGGGTGACCGGGGCGAGTGACCGGGGCCTGAGAAAGGTGAGATTTTCCGAAGAAAAGCGTCTCTCGTCCCCCGACCTAACATTCTCCTAATAATTCACACATACGTTCCTCGCGTGACCGGAGACATGGAGAACGGCGAGGGCGGACGAAGAGACCGGCGGTCGAGAGCGCTCAAGGCCGCCGGTCTCACCCTCGCGGGCGCGCTGGTCCTGGGTGTCGCCGCGGCCGGCTGGGCGTACTGGCACCTCAACAGCAACATCAAGAGCGTCGACATCAACAACGCGCTCGGTGACGACCGCCCGGCGAAGGCCGTGAGGGCCCCGGCCCCGTCCGGTACCGCGTCGGCCTCCCCGCTGCCCACCGGGGCACTGAACATCCTGGTCCTCGGCTCGGACTCGCGCAGCGGCAAGGAGAACCAGGCCCTCGGCGGCGGCGACAGCTCCGGCGCCCGCTCCGACACCGCGATGGTGGTGCACCTCGACGCCGGCCGCACCGAGGCCACCGTGGTCAGCATCCCGCGCGACACGCTCGTCACCCGGCCGTCCTGCCCGCTGTCGTCCGGCGGATCGACGGCGGTGTCGTACCACTCGATGTTCAACAGCGCCTATTCGGTGGGCGGGCCGGTGTGCGCGGTCAAGACGGTCGAGGCGATCACCGACGTCCGCATGGACCACTACATCGAGATCGACTTCGCGGGCTTCGCGCAGCTCGTCGACGCGCTCGGCGGGGTCACCGTCACCACCGAGGAGGACATCGACGACGACGACAGCCACCTGAAGCTGGACGCCGGGACCCATGAACTCGACGGCGAGCAGGCCCTCGCGCTGGCCCGCACCCGGCACGGCATAGGCGACGGCAGCGACCTGGGCCGCATAGGCCTGCAGCAGAAGCTGGTGAAGGCGCTGCTGGAACAGATCGCCTCGACGAACCTGCTCTCCGACCCGGCCCGGCTCTACCGGGTCGCCGACGCGGTCACCGGCAGCCTCACCACCGACACCGGCCTCGACTCGCTGACCGAGCTGACGCGCCTCGGCGAGAGCCTCAAGGGCCTGTCGTCGGACCAGGTGAAGACGGTGACCATGCCGGTGGTGGCGGCCCCCTCGGACCCGAACCGGGTGGTGGCGGACGAGCCGGAGGCGAGCGAACTGTGGGAATCGCTGCGCTGAGGCAACCGTCAGGGGGGTTCGCGGGTCTCGTCCGGTGAGGGCGTCGCCGTCGTGAGGGGGTTTTCCCGTGGTGCTGCTGCGTTCGTCCACCCCCTGGACCGTGCCGCTCGTCGCGGGCCTGCTCGCGCTGGGCGGGCTCCCGCCGGAGCTGCCGGACCGCCCGGCGGACGCCAGGTCCGCCCCGGTCCATGACGACTTCGACGGCGACGGCTATCCGGACCTCGCCATCGGTGCCGCCGGGGCCACCGTGGGCGGCCGGAAGGCCGCCGGGTACGTGACGGTCCTGCACGGCGGACCGCGGGGCCTCTCCGCCGCGAGCCGGCGGACGGTCATCAGCCGCGCCACGGCCGGCATCCCGGGCGCCCCCGTGGCCGACCAGGGCTTCGGCGCCCAGCTCTCCAAGGGCGACCTGAACGGCGACGGGTACGCGGACCTCGTCGTCGGGCTCGCCCGGCGCAACGGCGACGCGACGATCGTCTGGGGCGGTCGCAAGGGCCTCACCGGCGGCACGTCCGTCCCCGCCACCAACACCCAGACAGGCGACTTCGACGGCGACGGCGGACTCGACCTCGCCCTGTTCCGCACCGACCGCGCCATGGGCGACGACCCCGTCGGCAGCACCGGCACCGTCTGGACCGGCCCGCTCACCCGCTCCGGCACCCCGGCCCGCAAGACCCCCCTGGACCCCGCACACCTCAAGTACTACGACGTCCAGGGCGGCGCCACCGGCGACGTGAACGGCGACGGACGCGACGAACTCGCCCTGCACCTCTACTGCGGCGAGGGAGGCTCCTGCACCCGCTTCTACACCGGCTCCCCGGCCGGCCTCACCGACGCGACCGACACGATCCCCGCCGAGTCCGGGGCGGTCGCGTTCGGCGACGTGAACGGCGACGGGTACGACGACTTCCTCATCGGCTCCACCGCCGACGACGCCGGGGCGCTCACCGTCGCCCCCGGCTCGGCCGCCGGACTGACACCCGAGGACGACTGGACGTCGTACTCCCAGAACACCCCGGGCGTGCCGGGGACGGCCGAGACCAACGACGGCTTCGGCCGGACCCTGGCCGTCGGCGACCTCACCGGCGACGGCATCGACGACGTGGCCGTCGGCGCGACCGGCAAGGAGCTCGGGTACGAGGACGAGGCGGGCGCGGTCGTCGTCCTGCACGGCAGCCGCTCGGGCCCGACCGGCACCGGCGCCCAGCTCCTCACCGAGGACACCCCGGGCGTCCCCGGCACCGCCGAGTCCGGCGACACCTTCGGCAGCGCCCTCCGCCTCCTCGACACCGACGACGACGGGTACGCCGACCTGGCTGCCGCCGCGGTGGGGGAGAACGCCGGGGACGGGCGGGTCTACGTCCTGCGGGGGCGGCCCGCGGGGGTGGCGACCGGCGGGGCCCGGATGCTCGGCGGGAAGGCGCTCGGGGTGAGCGGGGCGAAGGCGGGGTTCGGGGGCGCGCTGCGGTAGGGGCGGGACGTAGGCCGGGGCCGGTCGGGGGCGCGGACGGGGGCGGCGGAAAGAATCTCGAAGAGATTCCGTCGAGGCTGTCGATCCGGGCCCGTCCCGATCGACGCAGGGGTGAGAGGCCGGGAACAGCCCGGCCCCGTCGCACAAGGAGGCGGGCACCATGCCGCGCTATCTCTCCCTGGTCCGGATCGACGAGTCCACCGCCCCCGCCGAGGGCCCCAGCCCCGAGCTGATGCGGCGGATGGGCGAGCTGCTCGACGAGATGACGAAGGCCGGCGTCATGCTGGACACGGCAGGGCTGACGCCGGCCGCGCAGGGCACGCGGGTGCACTGGGCGGGCGGGCAACTGTCGGTCACGGACGGGCCGTTCACCGAGTCCAAGGAGGTCGTCGGCGGCTACGCGATCGTCCAGGCCAAGGACCAGGCCGAGGCCGTCGAGTGGACCAAGCGGTTCCTGAAGGTGCACGAGGAGCACTGGACGGTGACCTGCGAGGTGCGGGAGATCGCCGAGGGCTGATCCCTCCTTGGCGGCAGCCTCCCGCGGGTGTCTGATGGTGGGCTGTGACCCCACAGCCCACCGCCGACCCGCGCACGGCCGTCGAGACGGTCTTCCGCATCGAGGCGCCCCGCATCATCGCCGGCGTCGCCCGTATCGTCCGGGACGTCGGCATCGCCGAGGAACTGGCCCAGGACGCGCTGGTCGCCGCCCTGGAACGGTGGCCCCGGGAGGGGGTGCCCGACAACCCGGGCGCCTGGCTCACGGCCACCGCCCGGCACCGTGCCGTCGACCTGATCCGCCGCAAGGAGAACTACGCCCGCAAGCTCGCCGAGATCGGCCGCGACCTGTCGGACACGGCCCCGCCCCAGGAGCCCGCCGACCCCGAGGACATCGACGACGACCTGCTCCGCCTGGTCTTCACCACCTGCCACCCGGTCCTGTCGGCCGAGGCCCGCACCGCCCTCACCCTGCGCCTGCTCGGCGGCCTGACCACCCCCGAGATCGCCCGCGCGTTCCTGGTGCCGGAGGCGACCGTCGCCCAGCGCATCGTCCGCGCCAAGCGGACCCTCGCCACGAAGAACATCGCCTTCGAAGTGCCGTACGGACCGGACCGCGAGGCCCGCCTCGGCTCCGTCCTCGACGTCATCTACCTGATCCACAACGAGGGGTACGCCGCCACGGCCGGCGACGACTGGCTGCGCCCGGGACTGTGCGAGGACGCCCTGCGGCTGGCCCGCGTGCTGTCCGCCCTGATGCCGAAGGAGCCCGAAGTCCACGGCCTGACCGCCCTGTTGGAGTTCCAGACCTCCCGCGCGGCCGGCCGCACCGGCCCGGCAGGCGAGCCCGTCCTCCTCAAGGACCAGGACCGCCGCCGCTGGAACCGCATGCTCATCGCCCGCGGCATCACCGCCCTCGACCGCGCCGACGCCACGGCGGCCGGCGCCCCGGGCCCGTACGCCCTCCAGGCGGGCATCGCCGCCTGCCACGCGACGGCGTACTCCTACGAGGACACCGACTGGCGGGCCATCGCCACCCTGTACGGCCTGCTCGCCGTCCGCACGCCCTCCCCGGTCGTCGAACTCAACCGCGCGGTCGCCGTGTCGATGGCGGACGGTCCGGGCCCGGCGCTGGAGATCGTGGACGCCCTGGCCGCCGAACCGGCCCTGCGCGACTACCACTTGCTGCCGAGCGTGCGCGGAGACCTGCTGCTGAGGCTGGGGCGCGGGCAGGAGGCGCGGGCCGAGTTCGTCCGGGCGGCGGAGCTGACGGGCAACGCGCGGGAACGGGAGCTGCTGCTCGGGCGCGCGGCGGAGTCCTGATCAGGCCGGGTGCCCCAGCAGCATGGTCGGCGCCCCGGCGACCCGGGTCAGGAACACGGTCGCCGAGTGCGGCCCGTTCGATCTGGGCAGCGCCTTCCGCCGCAGCTCCTCCGGCTCGACCGCCGACCCCCGCTTCTTCACGGTCAGGATGCCGACCTGCCGCTCCCGCAGCAGCGCCCTCAACTTCTTCACGTTGAAAGGGAGTTGATCGGTGATCTCGTAGGCGGAGGCGTACGGGGTCGGCCGCAGTCCGTCGGACGTGATGTACGCGATGGTCTCGTCGACGAGCCCGCCGTCGAGCTCCTCGGCGACCTCGGCGACCAGGTGGGCGCGGATGGCGGCGCCGTCGGGTTCGTACAGGTACCGGCCCACGGGGCGGACCCGGGGGTCGGGCAGGCCCCGGCCGAGGAGGGTCCGCGGGCCCGGCAGCAGGGTCGCCCGGACGCCCCCGGCGGGCCTCCCGGTCCCGAACCACAGCACGGCTTCCTTCACGTCTCCGCCGTCCGAGATCCACTCGGCCTCGGCCTCCGCGGGGACGGCCTCGTGCGGGATGCCGGGGGCGACCTTCAGCGCGGCGGCGCGGGACGCCGTACGAGCGGCCCGGACGGCCCAGGACAGCGGGGGCGAGTACGCCTCGGGGTCGAAGATCCGGCCGCGTCCGCCGCGTCGTGCGGGATCGACGAACACGGCGTCGTAGTCGCCGGTGTCCACGTCCGTCACGTCCGCCTCCCGCACCTCGATCAGCTCGCCGAGCCCCAACGCCTCGGCGTTGGCCCGCGCCACCGCGACCGTCGCCGGATCCCGGTCCACCGCGAGCACCCGGATCCCCGCCCGCGCCAGCGCGATGGCGTCCCCGCCGATCCCGCAGCACAGGTCGGCGACGGACCGCACCCCCAGTGCCGCGAAGCACCCGGCCCGGTACGTCGCCACGCTCGCCCGCGTCGACTGCTCGACCCCGTTCGGCGTGAAGAACATCCGCCCGGCGTCCTGAGCGTCGAACTTCGCCGCCGCCCGCTGCCGCAGCCGGGCCTGCCCGAGCGCCGCGGAGACCAGGGCGGCGGGATGCTCGCGGCGCAGCCGGGTGGCGACGGCGAGTTCGTCGGCGGGGGCGGTGGCACGCACGGCGTCGAGGAGGGCGCGGCCTTCGGGGGTGAGGAGCGGAGCGAGGTCGTTCACCGGCTCATTGTGGGCCAGTCGGTGGACGGTGTGCCGCCGGTGGCGGTGTCGGCCGGGGTTCGCGGGGGCGTCCTGCGAGGATCCGGCACCATGCGAACGGTAGGACAAAAAGATAAGAAGCGGTCCTTTTCGGCAGTGTGTGGCGGTGCCGGTGTCGCCCTGCTCGCCGTGGTGTCCCTCCTCGCCGGCTGTGCGCGGGACGGCGGCCCCGAGGTGCGGCCGGCCGCCGGCCAGCAGCCCCGCGAGGCGGCCCGGAAGGAGGCCAGGGCCGCCGAGGCGCGCGCCGCACACAGGGCCAGGGTGGTGGCCGCGAAACGCTGGGGCCTGAAGAGCCTGCCGCTCACCCCGCCGAGCCCTCCTGCCGTCAAGCCGAGGATCACCACCCGCAAGGGCTTCGAGGTGGACGGCCACGAGAGCCTCCCACCGGTCTTCACCACGATCCCGACCCGGCAGAAGGTCGTCTTCCTCACCATCGACGACGGTGCCGAGAAGGACCCCGCGTTCCTGCGGATGATGAGCGAGCTACGGATCCCGTACACCGCCTTCCTCAGCGACTACCTGGTCAAGGAGGACTACGGCTACTTCAAGAAGATGCAGGCCGGCGGGGTCACCCTCAACAACCACACCCTCCGCCACCCCTACCTGCCCGGACTGTCGTACGCCCGCCAGAAGCACGAGATCTGTGGCATGCAGGACGTGATCGAGAAGCGCTACGGCACCCGCCCCACCCTCTTCCGCCCGCCCTTCGGCAACTACAACGAGGACAGCCTGCGCGCCGCGAAGTCCTGCGGCGTCCGGTACGCGCCCCTGTGGAACGAGGAGGTCTTCGTCGACCACTGGGAGTACCGCGAGTGGGACCGGAAGATCCACCCCGGTGACATCGTCCTCAGCCACTTCCGGGGCCGGGAGGACTGGAAGGGCACGATGCCCGACATGGTCCGCCGCTTCCTGAACAAGATCACGCAGGAGGGGTACGCCGTGGCCCGCCTGGAGGACTACCTGTGAGGCGGTGGGGGCCCGGGTGCGTACGGCTGCGGCGGCGGACGCCGGCGGCCCTGCAACTGATCCTCGTGACCGCGCTCCTCGCCGGCTGCGCCCAGTCCGTCGACCCCATCGAACGGCTCGGCAAGAAGGCCGCGCGGGCGGTGTCGCACGGTCCGAGCGGGGCGGGCGAGCGGCCCGGGTCGTACGGCTCGGAGGGCGCGGGCGAGCGGCCGTACCGCCGCTGGGGGCTCACGGCCCCCCTGGCCGTCGCCCCGAAGCCGCCCGCCCGGCCCCCCGCCACGCGCCCTCCGGGCCGGGGACTCCCGCCCGTCCTCGACCGCGTCCGCACCCCCGACCCGGTCGTCTTCCTCACCTACGACGACGGCGCCGAGAAGGACCCCCGGTTCGTCGACCTCGTCCGCGAACTGCG
Source organism: Streptomyces sp. NPDC032822 (assembly GCF_055578825.1). NCBI lineage: Bacteria > Bacillati > Actinomycetota > Actinomycetes > Kitasatosporales > Streptomycetaceae > Streptomyces > Streptomyces sp. NPDC032822. The sequence continues at coordinate 244,716 of NZ_JBVIOL010000010.1, forward strand.
GCTCCCGGTCAGCATGTTCCTCACCGACAGCGTCGTCGGACCGGGGTACGGCCACTTCGCGCGCCTCCAGTCGGTCGGCGCGAGCATCCAGAACCACACCCTCGACCATCCGGCGCTGCGTGGACTGCCGTACGCCGGCCAGCGCGCCGAGATCTGCGGCCAGCAGGACAAACTCCGCTCCCGCTTCGGCATCCGCCCCCGCCTCTTCCGCCCGCCCTACGGCACCTACGACACCACCACCCGCCGCGCGGCCGGCGACTGCGGCCTCGCCGCGGTCGTCCTGTGGCGCGCCGCCGCGGAGAACGGCGACCTGACCTTCACCGGAGGCGAACCCCGGCTGCGCCCGGGCGACATCGTCTCGGTGCCCTCGGGTGAGCCGGCCGACGACACCCTCACCGAGCGCACGACGCGGCTGCTGCGGGAGATCCAGCGGAGGGGACTGACGGTGGGGCGCCTGGAGGACTACGTCTAGCCTCCGCCTCCGGTCCTTGCCGGAAACCTGGTCGCCGCGCCGCACAGGATTGGCACTCCGCTTGACCGAGTGCTAATCGCAGTCATAGTCTCGGGTCTGGCACTCCCCCTAGGAGAGTGCCAACTAGCGACGGGCAGGTCCGGCACCCGCGACGACGGATCCACCTGGTCGCCACCTCAGACAGTTAACCCCGTGAGATCTCCGAAGGGGGAGGTCGGATCGTGACGACCACCAGCTCCAAGGTTGCCATCAAGCCGCTTGAGGACCGCATTGTGGTCCAGCCGCTCGACGCCGAGCAGACCACGGCCTCTGGCCTGGTCATTCCGGACACGGCCAAGGAGAAGCCCCAGGAGGGCGTCGTCCTGGCCGTGGGCCCGGGCCGCTTCGAGGACGGTAACCGTCTTCCGCTCGACGTCGCCGTCGGCGACATCGTGCTGTACAGCAAGTACGGCGGCACCGAAGTGAAGTACAACGGCGAGGAATACCTCGTCCTCTCGGCCCGCGACGTGCTCGCGATCATCGAGAAGTAATTCACCTCAAGCACATCTGCTTGTGAGCTGCGCCCCGGGTTCCCGCGACCATATGAAGCCGGGCGGCCGGGGCGCAGTTCGTTTCACCCACGTTTTCCGAGAGGGCTGAACCGCTCCCATGGCGAAGATCCTGAAGTTCGACGAGGACGCCCGTCGCGCCCTCGAGCGCGGCGTCAACAAGCTTGCCGACACGGTCAAGGTGACGATCGGCCCCAAGGGCCGCAACGTCGTCATCGACAAGAAGTTCGGCGCACCCACCATCACCAACGACGGCGTCACCATCGCCCGCGAGGTCGAGCTCGACGACCCGTACGAGAACCTCGGTGCCCAGCTGGTGAAGGAGGTGGCGACCAAGACCAACGACATCGCGGGTGACGGCACCACCACCGCCACCGTGCTCGCCCAGGCGCTCGTACGCGAGGGCCTGAAGAACGTCGCCGCCGGCGCTTCCCCCGCCCTTCTGAAGAAGGGCATCGACGCGGCCGTCGCCGCGGTCTCCGAGGAGCTCCTCGCGACCGCCCGGCCGATCGACGAGAAGTCCGACATCGCCGCCGTGGCCGGGCTGTCCGCCCAGGACACGCAGGTCGGCGAGCTCATCGCCGAGGCGATGGACAAGGTCGGCAAGGACGGTGTCATCACCGTCGAGGAGTCCAACACCTTCGGCCTGGAGCTGGACTTCACCGAGGGCATGGCCTTCGACAAGGGTTACCTGTCGCCGTACTTCGTGACGGACCAGGAGCGGATGGAGGCCATCCTGGAGGACCCGTACATCCTCATCAACCAGGGCAAGGTCTCCTCCATCCAGGACCTGCTGCCGCTGCTGGAGAAGGTCATCCAGGCCGGCGCCTCCAAGCCGCTGCTGATCATCGCCGAGGACGTCGAGGGCGAGGCCCTGTCGACCCTGGTCGTGAACAAGATCCGCGGCACCTTCAACGCGGTCGCCGTCAAGGCCCCCGGCTTCGGCGACCGCCGCAAGGCGATGCTCCAGGACCTGGCCGTCCTCACCGGCGCCACGGTCATCTCCGAGGAGGTCGGCCTCAAGCTCGACCAGGTCGGCCTTGAGGTGCTGGGCTCCGCCCGCCGCGTCACGGTCACCAAGGACGACACCACGGTCGTCGACGGCTCCGGCAACCACGAGGACGTCGTCGGCCGCGTCGCCCAGATCAAGGCCGAGATCGAGAACACGGACTCCGACTGGGACCGCGAGAAGCTCCAGGAGCGCCTCGCGAAGCTGGCCGGCGGCGTGTGCGTGATCAAGGTCGGCGCCGCCACCGAGGTGGAGCTGAAGGAGAAGAAGCACCGTCTGGAGGACGCCATCTCCGCGACCCGCGCCGCGGTCGAGGAGGGCATCGTCTCCGGTGGTGGCTCCGCTCTGGTGCACGCCGCGAAGGTCCTCGAAGGCGGTCTGGGCAAGACCGGCGACGAGGCCACCGGTGTCGCCGTCGTCCGTCGCGCGGTCGTCGAGCCGCTGCGCTGGATCGCCGAGAACGCCGGCCTCGAGGGCTACGTCATCACCGCCAAGGTCGCCGAGCTCGACAAGGGCCAGGGCTTCAACGCCGCGACCGGCGAGTACGGCGACCTGGTCAAGGCCGGTGTCATCGACCCGGTCAAGGTCACCCGCTCCGCCCTGGAGAACGCCGCCTCCATCGCCTCCCTCCTCCTCACGACCGAGACCCTGGTCGTCGAGAAGAAGGAAGAGGAGGAGCCGGCCGCCGGTGGTCACGGCCACGGGCACTCCCACTGACGCACCGCGTCGGTACGCCGTAACCGAGGCCCGGCCTCCCCGCAGGGGGAGCGCCGGGCCTCGCCGCGTCCGGACGTCTGTCCTGCCCTGCCCCGCCCTGTAACGAGCGTGCCACAGGACCACATACGTCCGGAATTCCCCAGTGATCACCGTCACACCTGTGTCACCATCAACCTCCCTTTGTCATAGGAAGGTTGGTCGAATGGCGGGTTGGACCAACGACCACAAGGTCGCGATCGTGGTCGCCGTGCTCGGAGCGCTGGCCGTGATCGCCGCGGCGCTCATCACCGGCTGGATGGCGTCGGACGGCACCAGCGTGGACCAGAAGACCGGCAGGGACGGCACTGTCTGCGTCAATGCGAAGTGCTAGGCGATGGCGGCACTCATGCGGCCCGGGGTGATCGAGGCAGGGGAAATGCGTATCTGGAGAAGAGCGGTCCGTGGTTCCGCTCTCGTGTGTCTGCTGGTGTCCGTGACGGCCGCCTGCGGTGAGACCAACAACTACAGCCAGCACGCCGGACGGGACGGCAAGCTGTGCGTGGACGGTGCCGAGTGTGCGGACGGTTCGGGCGGTTCGGACCCGTCCGGGACGCCGGAATCCGCGAGCGATTCACCCCTGGCACAGGCGGATTCCGACGATTCCGTTCCGGACGTCACGAGCGGTGACGGTGACGGCAGCGGCGAATCCCCCGACCAGTCCGATTCGGGGGACTCCGAGGAGACCGCGGCCGAATCCCGGTCGGACATGCGGGTGCGCTATCTGACCGAGATCGGGCCCATCGGCGGATACGGGAACAACGAAAGAGACGAGGCCACCGAACTCGGCGATGCTCCTCTCACCAAGAGCATCGTGTTCTCGCCGGGGGCCTTCGCGAAGGAGGTGAAGCCGCTTTCCTTCACCATTCCGACCGGCATGACCGAATTCAAGGCGACGGTCGGACTCGACGGGGACACACTGCCCGACTATGTGGCACAGGTCGTCTTCAAACGCCGAGACGGGTCGACCGTCCGCAGCCTCACGCTCCGATCCGGAGACGTGCACAACGTGTCCGAGAAGGTGACCGGCGCCGGCCTGATCACGATCGAGGTCTCCATCCTGGAATGGTCGTCGGACGCGATCAACAGCCGGCCGCATGTCGTCGTCGGGGACGGCAGATTCGAGAAGTAGGGCGGAACGGTTCCCGGAGAGGTTCCCGCACCGGTCGACGCCCTGGGCGCCGGGCCCGGCATCCACGAAGAAGCCCCCGCTCCGTTCAGGGAGCGGGGGCTTTCCCCTTCGCGGGTCACTGACCGGGTACTCCCAGTCGTTCCCTCAGCCCGGCCCGGTCGTACCGCCACCATCCCCGCGGATGCCGCCACCGCGGAACCGGTGCCAGGTCGTCCCGCATGTGTCGCGGTCCGCTTCCCCCGGGTCCGCTCGACCCCGGGTCCAGCAGCCGGTCCATCTCGTCGAACCGGCTGGTCCCGCAGCCGATGAGCCGTACGAACGTCATGACGTCGCCTCCGGCCCTCTGGGCACGGCTGAACACCACCATTCTCCCACCGGCACGCTCCGATGCCTCCCGTCCGTCCGGCATCAGGACGTCCTGCGCGTCGGCCCTCGTCCCCCTGGCCGCTCCGGCGAATGGCCGCGCCCTCGTGGTCCGAGTGCCGCGCCGGGGGAGCGGATCGAGCCCCTCCCCGCGGTGCCGCACCTCGGACCCGCAGCCGTCCCGCACCTCGTGGACGCCTTCCGGCCCCCGCCTACTGCGGCCCGTACTTCCGCCCCGTCTTCGACGTGATCCCCCCGAGCAACCCCCGGGGCACCACCTTCACCGCACCCATCAACGCCTTGTACCGCGGATCCGGGATCGACAGCGTCTTCCCCCGCGCGAGGTCGTTGAGGGCCGCCGCCACCAGCTTGTCCGCGTCGAGCCACATCCAGTTCGGGATGTTGTCGGTGCCCATCCCGGCCCGCTGGTGGAACTCCGTGCGGACGAATCCGGGGCACAGGGCCATCAGGCGTACGCCGCTGCCGGCCAGGTCCTTCGCCGCGCCCTGGGTGAACTGCACGACCCACGCCTTGGACGCGCCGTACGTTCCGCGCGGTACGAAGGCGGCGACGGACGCGACGTTGACGACACCGCCCCGCCCGCGCTCGCGCATGGCCTCCGCGCCCGCCGACGTCAGTCGGAGCACCGCCTCGCAGTGCACCTTGAGCATCAACAACTCGTCGGCCATGGACACGTCGAGATAGCGGCCCTTGTTGCCGAAGCCCGCGTTGTTGATCAGCAGGTCGACCGGGTTCTTGCGGTCGGCGAGGCGGGCGGCGACCGACTCGATGCCGTCGTCGGTGGCGAGGTCGGCGGTGAGGACCTCCGCCTCGATGCCGTGGCGGTCGTGCAGTTCGGTCGCCTGTTCCCGCAGTCGCTTGGTGTCGCGGGCGACGAGAACGAGGTTGTGCCCGTCCGCCGCCAGCCGTCGCGCGAAGGCGGCGCCGATGCCCGCGGTGGAACCCGTGATGAGAGCCGTTGTCATGGCGCAAGGTTAGTGACCCGGACCGTACGCGCCCGCTCCCTCCACAGGGTCTCTTCACCAGGGCACTTCAGCGGCCCGTTCCGCAGGTCCCCGCGCAGGTCCCCCCACGCGGGGCGGTCCCCGGGCCCCGTCCGTCAGGCCCCGTGCTTCGCCACGTACTCCCGCGCCGACTCCCGCAGTTCCGAGTGCAGTGCCTCGCCGGCCGCCAGCAGCCGCGGCTGCAAGTGCCGCTCGGTGGTGATCGCCCGGAACACCAGGGCCACCGTCACGTCGTGGCCGGGACGGTGGACGATCTCGACGGGGTCCCCGGCACGGATCTCGCCCGGTTCGATCACCCGCAGATACGCCCCCGACGCCCCCTTCTCGGTGAAGCGCCGCACCCACTGCCGCTCGCCCATGTGGCCCTGGAAGGTGCCGCACGGAATCCGCCCGCTGCTCACCTCCAGGACCACGTCCGACCCGATGCGCCAGCGCTCGCCGATCAGCGCTCCGGAGAGGTCGATGCCCTCCGTGGTGAGGTTCTCCCCGAAGACGCCGTCGGCCAGCGGGCGTCCCAGCTCGCGCTCCCAGTCGTCGAGGTCCTCCCGCGCCACCGCGTACACGGCCTGGTCGTCGCCGCCGTGGTGGCGCCTGTGGCACACCGTGTCGCCGGCCAGCCCGCTGCCGCCGACCCCCTTGGGCCCGGGCGCGGACACCCTCACCGGACCGTCCGCGGGCCGCTTGTCGATGCCGGTCAGACCCTCCGGCTGGCTCGTGTACGGCACCGCCCGCGCGCGGCCCACATTCACCGAGAGAAGCTTCATGGGCGCACGGTAGGGGACCACGCCTCAAAGTGTCGACGGAATATTGGGCGAGATCTCCAAGGCCCGCTTATGCTCGACGGATGATCGAGGCCCGTCATCTCCGCGTGCTGCGCGCCGTCGCCGCCACCGGCTCCTTCTCGGCGGCGGGGCGCGAACTGGGCTGCACCCAGCCCGCCGTCAGCCAGCAGATGAAGGCCCTGGAAGCGTCCGTCGGCACGCCCCTGCTCATTCGCACCGGGCGCGAGATGCGCCTGACCCAGGCGGGCGAGGCGCTGGTGCGGCACGCCGCCGGAATCCTCGCCGGACTCACCGCGGCCGAGGAGGAGGTCGCCGCCATCGCCGGCCTGCGGGCCGGACGGGTCCGTCTGGTCTCCTTCCCGAGCGGCAGCTCCGCCCTTGTACCGACGGCCCTGGCCGCCCTGCGCGCCGCGCACCCCGGCACCCGGGTCTCCCTGGAGGAGGCCGAACCGCCGCAGTCCGTCGGCCTGTTGCGCGAGGGCGACTGCGACGTGGCCCTCGCCTTCCGGTACGAGGGCGCGGCGGGCGCCGAGGAGTGGGACGACCTCGTCGTACGCCCCCTGCTCACCGACCGGCTCGTCGCCCTCGTGCCCGACGCCCACCGGCTGGCGAAGGCCGGGTCCGTCGCCATCGGCGACCTCGCCCGGGACCCCTGGATCGCGGGCTGCCCACGCTGCCGCGGTCAGCTCGTCGAGGTGTGCGAGGGCGCCGGCTTCACCCCTCGCATCGACTTCGCGACCGACGACTATCCGGCGGTCGTCGGCCTGGTGGGCGCCGGTCTCGGCGTCGCCGTGCTGCCCCAGCTCGCTATCGAGTCCGTACGGCCGCGCGGGGTGCGCACGGTGGCGCTGGAACCGGCCGTCCGGCGGGAGATCGTCGCGCTCACGCTGCCCGACCTGGCCCAGGTGCCGGCCGTCGCGGCGACGCTGGAGCAGCTGACGCGGGCGGCCCGTCAGAAGTAAGGGCATCAGAAGGAAGGGCACGCATGCGCGTGCCCACCACGGTGCCCACCATTGGAGAAACGTTCCTTCAGGTGTTCGAGGCGGCATGCCCCACCGCTGACACCAGCCGGTGGCGTGCCCGCCCCATGAGTTCCTCGCGCTCGTCCTCGGTCAGTCCGCCCCAGACGCCGTACGGCTCTCTCACCGCCAGCGCGTGCGCCGCGCACTGCGCGCGGACCGGGCATCTCATGCAGACCTCCTTGGCCGAGTTCTCGCGAGCGCTCCGGGCCGCGCCGCGCTCGCCCTCCGGATGAAAGAAGAGCGAGCTGTCCACCCCGCGGCAGGCAGCCAGGAGCTGCCAGTCCCACAGGTCCGCGTTCGGTCCGGGAAGGCGGGAGAAATCTGCCATTGCGTGACCCCTTGTAGCCGTTCTGGGCGGATACGGTGTCCACGACCGTACATCTACGATCTAAGGAGATGAAAATATGACTCATTGCGAATCTAGCCTCAGACACCAGGAAATGGGAAGAAAAGGGTCTGAATGGGGCACGGGTTGTGATGAAAGGTTGTGGGTCCGCGCGCGTGTCTCCACCGTGTCCGCCCCCTCACGTAGAGTGCCGAAGATGGCTCACGGCCCCGTAACTCTTTCGAGTGACCGTCGTTAGGAGTGCGGAGGCGGTTGAGAACAACAAGGGCTCGGGCAGGCGTCCGAGACGGTCGACCGCACAGGTGACGATTTCGTACCAGCCTGGAGGCTCAAGGTGACGTGCATCAGCTGCGGAGGACGGCCATGACATCCGTCCTCGTCTGCGACGACTCCCCGCTTGCCCGAGAAGCGCTCCGCCGCGCGGTCGCGACCGTGCCCGGCGTCGAGCGCGTGACGACCGCGGCCAACGGCGAGGAAGTGCTCCGCCGCTGGGGCGCCGACCGCTCGGACCTGATTCTGATGGACGTACGCATGCCCGGTCTGGGCGGCGTCGAGACCGTCCGGCGGCTGCTGTCCGCCGACCCGGGTGCGCGCATCATCATGCTCACCGTCGCCGAGGACCTCGACGGCGTGGCGCTCGCGGTCGCCGCCGGTGCCCGGGGCTATCTGCACAAGGACGCCTCGCGCGCCGAACTGCGCGCCACCGTCACCCAGGCCCTCGCCGACCCGACCTGGCGGCTGGCCCCGCGCCGGCTCCGGTCCGCCGAGATGGGCGCCGCCCCGACGCTCACCGCGCGCGAGATCCAGGTCCTCGAAGGCATGAGCCACGGCCGCTCGAACGCCGAGATCGGCCGCGAGCTCTTCCTCTCCGAGGACACGGTCAAGACCCACGCCCGACGGCTGTTCAAGAAACTCGGTGCCTCGGACCGCGCGCACGCCGTGGCGCTCGGTTTCCGCTGGGGCCTGGTTCGCTGAGCAGGGCCGCATGGGTCGTAGCGGGGGTCCGGGAACCCCCGCCTACCTCACGGTGGGCGGGGGTGGCAAAGCGGCCCGCCGGGTGCCCGCTGCTCGTTTCGCCGCGGATGCCGCATCCTTGAGGGGTGGAGTTCCTCGGGGACAAGTCGGTCGAGCGGAAGGGGAGGGTGCAGCGGATGAGTGCCGGCGCACCTGCTCATAACGCTTCAGTGCACAACGACCAGCGCAATGCCACGGATCGGACGCCGCCAAGGCACCATGGACCGATGCGCGACGACGAGGCGGGCACAGCCCCGGGGGCGATCGGTGCACTGGTGCACCACGCCGTGGAGGGGGACGAGCAGGCCACGCACGACCTGCTCGCCCATGTCCACCCCCTGGCGTTGCGCTACTGCCGCACCCGTCTGTCCCGGCTCCCGGGCGATGCCTGGCACTTCGTCGAGGACCTCGCGCAGGAGGTCTGCGTGGCGGTTCTGCTGGCCCTGCCGCGCTACAAGGACACCGGCCGCCCCTTCGAGGCGTTCGTCTTCGCCATCGCCGCGCACAAGGTCGCCGACCTGCAGCGGGCTGCGATGCGCCACCCGGGTTCCACGGCCGTCCCCTCGGACGAGATGCCCGAGCGGCCGGACGACTCACTCGGCCCGGAGGAGCGCGCCCTGCTCAGCAGTGACGCCGAATGGGCCAAGAAACTCCTGGCCAACCTCCCCGACAACCAGCGCGAGCTGTTGCTGCTGAGGATCGCCGTCGGCCTCACCGCCGAGGAGACCGGCCAGATGTTGGGAATGTCACCCGGAGCGGTCCGGGTGGCCCAGCACCGCGCGCTGAGCAGGCTGCGGGCGCTGGCCGAGCAGTAGTCCCCGTGCGGCCGTCCCCGCGCAGCGGTCCCTTTGCCGCACGGTGTCGAACGGGCGGGGCGTTGAACGGGCGGTGCGCCGACTCCGTACGAACATACGAAGCCCCGGTCATCGGGAACCCTGGAATTCGGGGCCCCTGCTTCCCGTTAGCATGGACATCCGCACCGATCAAGGCCATTTGGGGAAGGTGTCATGACTGCGAACGTCGACGGAGTGCCCGGAAAATTCGCGACACTCGGGCTGACCTACGACGACGTGCTGCTGCTGCCGGGCGCGTCGGACATGGCACCGGACGAGATCGACACCGCCTCGTACGTGTCCAAGAACGTGCGGGTCAACATCCCGCTCCTGTCCGCCGCCATGGACAAGGTCACCGAGTCGCGCATGGCGATCGCGATGGCCCGCCAGGGCGGCGTCGGCGTTCTGCACCGCAACCTCTCCATCGACGACCAGGCCAACCAGGTCGACCTGGTGAAGCGCTCCGAGTCCGGCATGGTGGCCGACCCGATCACGGTGCACCCGGACGCCACGCTCGCCGAGGCCGACGCGCTGTGCGCCAAGTTCCGCATCAGCGGTGTGCCGGTGACCGACCCGGGCAAGAAGCTGCTCGGCATCGTCACCAACCGCGACATGGCCTTCGAGACCGACCGCGCCCGCCGGGTCCGCGAGGTCATGACGCCCATGCCGCTGGTCACCGGCAAGGTCGGCATCTCCGGCGTCGAGGCCATGGAGCTGCTGCGCAAGCACAAGATCGAGAAGCTTCCGCTGGTCGACGACGACGGCGTCCTCAAGGGCCTGATCACGGTCAAGGACTTCGTCAAGGCGGAGAAGTACCCGAACGCCGCGAAGGACGCCGAGGGCCGTCTCCTCGTCGGTGCCGCGGTCGGTGTGGCGGGCGACGCCTTCGAGCGCGCCCAGGCGCTGATCGAGGCGGGCGTCGACTTCATCGTCGTCGACACCGCGCACGGCCATTCCCGGCTGGTCGGCGACATGGTCGCCAAGATCAAGTCGAACTCGGCGGGCGTCGACGTCATCGGCGGCAACATCGCCACCCGTGACGGCGCCCAGTCCCTCATCGACGCCGGCGTGGACGGCATCAAGGTCGGCGTCGGCCCCGGCTCCATCTGTACGACCCGTGTCGTCGCCGGCATCGGCGTTCCGCAGGTCACCGCCATCTACGAGGCGGCCCTCGCCGCCAAGGCGGCCGGTATCCCGGTCATCGGCGACGGCGGCCTCCAGTACTCCGGCGACATCGCCAAGGCCCTCGTCGCGGGCGCCGACACGGTGATGCTGGGCTCGCTCCTCGCGGGCTGCGAGGAGTCGCCGGGCGAGCTGATGTTCATCAACGGTAAGCAGTTCAAGTCGTACCGCGGCATGGGCTCCCTGGGGGCCATGCAGACCCGCGGCGACCGCAAGTCGTTCTCCAAGGACCGCTACTTCCAGGAGGGCGTCGCCTCCGACGAGCAGCTCGTCCCCGAGGGCATCGAGGGCCAGGTGCCCTATCGCGGTCCCCTCTCCTCGGTCGTCCACCAGCTGGTCGGCGGTCTGCGCCAGTCGATGTTCTACGTCGGCGGCCGGACCGTCCCCGACCTCCAGGACAACGGCCGCTTCGTCCGGATCACCTCGGCGGGTCTCAAGGAGAGCCACCCGCACGACATCCAGATGACCGTCGAGGCACCGAACTACAGCCGCAGCAAGTGACCCCCGCGCGCGTGAAGACGTCGTGAGACGTACCGAGGGCGGCCCCGGAGCATCCGGGGCCGCCCTCGTCGTGCCCGTCGGCGATACTGGAAGACGCTGAAACGCATCAGGGAAAGGCCACACACGTGACTGAGATCGAGATCGGGCGCGGCAAGCGCGGCCGCCGGGCGTACGCCTTCGACGACATCGCCGTCGTCCCCAGCCGCCGTACCCGGGACCCGAAGGAGGTCTCGATCGCCTGGCAGATCGACGCCTACCGTTTCGAGCTGCCCTTCCTGGCCGCCCCCATGGACTCGGTCGTCTCCCCGGCCACCGCGATCCGTATCGGTGAGCTCGGCGGCCTCGGCGTACTGAACCTCGAAGGCCTGTGGACGCGGCACGAGGACCCGCAGCCGCTGCTGGACGAGATCGCCGAACTGGACGCGGACAATGCGACCCGCCGCCTCCAGGAGATCTACGCCGCCCCGATCAAGGAGGAGCTGATCGGGCAGCGCCTCAAGGAGGTGCGCGACTCGGGCGTGGTCACCGCCGCCGCGCTCTCCCCGCAGCGCACCGCCCAGTTCTCCAAGGCGGTCGTGGACGCGGGCGTGGACATCTTCGTCATCCGCGGTACGACGGTCTCGGCGGAGCACGTCTCCGGTTCGCACGAGCCGCTGAACCTGAAGCAGTTCATCTACGAGCTCGACGTCCCGGTGATCGTCGGCGGCTGTGCCACGTACACCGCGGCCCTGCACCTGATGCGCACCGGCGCGGCCGGCGTCCTGGTCGGCTTCGGCGGCGGCGCGGCGCACACCACGCGCAACGTGCTGGGCATCCAGGTCCCGATGGCCACGGCGGTCGCCGACGTCTCCGCTGCCCGCCGCGACTACATGGACGAGTCCGGCGGCCGGTACGTGCACGTCATCGCCGACGGCGGTGTCGGCTGGTCCGGCGACCTGGCCAAGGCGATCGCCTGCGGCGCCGACGCCGTGATGATGGGCTCCCCGCTGGCCCGTGCCACGGACGCGCCCGGCAAGGGCCACCACTGGGGCATGGAGGCGGTGAACGAGGAGCTGCCGCGCGGCAAGAAGGTCGACCTCGGCACCGTCGGCACCATCGAGGAGGTCCTCACCGGCCCGTCCCACACCCCGGACGGCTCGATGAACTTCTTCGGCGCGCTGCGGCGGGCCATGTCCACCACCGGTTACAGCGAGCTGAAGGAGTTCCAGCGCGTCGAGGTGACGGTGGCGGACTCGGTGCATCGGCGGTAGCCCGCGCGGTCCCGGTAGTCCCCCGTAGTACGTGAAGGGGCCGGTCGTCTCACTTGGGTGAGGTGACCGGCCCCTTTTGCGTGTCCGGGTGGGATTGCGGGGGCGTGTGGTGCGGGGTGGAGGCGCGCGGTTGCCTTCGGGGCGGGTTCGGGCTGGTCAGGGGTGCGCTGGCGGTAGCGTTCATGTCGGCGCCCCAGTTGTGCGGGGTGCCCCCTTCCAAGAACAAGGTTCCGGACCCCGGCCGTCGGGGCCCGGCCCGAGTTCCAATGTGCCGCCTACCGGGTCAATGGGTGGCGTCATGGAAGGGGGCACCCACGGGTCGCGACCGCAAGCCCACCCGCTGGGACCGGAGCCGTCTGCGGACGGTGAAGTGCCGGAGGAGGTGGATCTTGCGGATTTTCGGACGGTGAGCGGCCGCCCCTATACACAGTAGGGGCGGACACCCGTAACCCGTCAGGAGCCTGCCGCAGTACCCGCTGCGGTGGGCTCCACCTGTTTCCAAGGTACCGGCGCAGAGTGCCTCCCGCCGCAGCCTGGGACGCCCACCCACTCCATGCGCCCCCGCTCACAACCGATGCGCCGCCCCCGTAGGCGTGGCTCCGCGCGTGTCCAGCAGGAGCTGTGCCTTCACCGAGAGGCCCTGGAGGTCGTACGTGCGGTGGTTCTGGAGGAGGATCGTCAGGTCGGCGTCGGCGGCGGCCTCGTAGAGGGAGTCCGCGCGGGGGACCGGGCGGTCCAGGACGTTCCACGACGGGATGTGCGGGTCGTGGTAGCTGACCGAGGCACCGAGCTCCATCAGGCGGGTTGCGATCTCCTGGGCGGGGGTGGCCTGCTGGTCGGCGAGGTCGGGTTTGTAGGTGACGCCGAGGAGGAGGACGCGGGCGCCGCGCGCCGATTTGCCGTGCTCGTTGAGCAGGGTGGCGGCGCGCTGGATGACGTAGCGCGGCATCTGGTGGTTGACCTGCTGGGCGAGTTCCACCATGCGCAGGGTGCGGCCGGCGTGGCCGGTCAGGTCCTGGGGGACGGCGTGGCCGCCGACGCCGGGGCCGGGGCGGAAGGCCTGGAAGCCGAACGGCCTGGTCTCCGCGCAGCGGATGACGTCCCAGAGGTCGACGCCCAAGTCGTGGCACAGGACGGCCATTTCGTTGACGAGGGCGATGTTGACGTGCCGGTAGTTGGTCTCCAGGAGCTGCACGGTCTCCGCTTCGCGTGGTCCACGCGCGCGGACGACCTTGTCGGTGAGCCTTGAGTAGAAGGCCGCGGCCGATTCGGTGCAGGCGGGTGTGAGGCCGCCGATCACCTTGGGGGTGTTGGCGGGCGTGAAGTCACGGTTGCCGGCATCGACACGGCTGGGGGAGTAGGCGAGGTGGAAGTCGCGTCCCGCGCGCAGTCCCGAGCCCCTTTCGAGGAGCGGGCGCAGGAGGTCCTCGGTGGTGCCGGGGAGGACGGGCGACTCCAGGATGACCGTGGTGTGCGGGCGCAGGTGGGCCGCCAGGGTGCGGGCGGCTGCCTCCACCTGGCCGAGGTCGAGTCCCCCGTCCACGCCCCGTGGGGTGGGGGCGCAGATGACGGCGGTGCGTACCCGGCCGAGCTCGGCGGGGGTGGTGGTCGGCCGGAAGCCCCCCGCGAGCATGCGGCGCAGTTCGGCGGGGCTGAGGGAGCCGGCCTCGGGGCCGGTGCGGTAACCGAGTGTGGAGATGCCGGCGGCGACGGCGGCCTGGGCCAGGGGCAGTCCGTAGGGGCCGAGTCCGATGACGGCGAGATCTGCGGGCATGTCGTAGGCCGTCCTTCCCAGTAGCCGAAGCGGGACAGGTGCGCAAGCCCTGTGGACAGGATGGGCGAGAGCAATGTCAGACTAGGAGTAAATATGACCGATATGCGGGATTGGTGGCGTGTGTCTTGTCGTAGTCCGTGGCTGTTGTGCCGCGTGTCCGTGAAAGTTGTCCACAGGCTGGGGGCCACTGGTGGCTGAACTCGGGCAAGCCGGTCAGAATTTGGGCATGGGGGATACGAACCGGGCCACTCTTCACGGGTGGGACCGGCACGACCGGTAGGACCGACAGCGGGAGGCAGCGGTGAGGACAGCGACACTGGGCCCGGCGCAACGCGCCGAGTCACTCGCATCAATGGCCGAGCGCGAACTGGACGTGCTGGTGGTGGGCGCGGGCGTGGTGGGCGCGGGCACCGCCCTCGACGCCGTGACCCGAGGCCTGTCCGTCGGCCTCGTCGAGGCGCGTGACTGGGCGTCGGGCACGTCGAGCAGGTCCAGCAAGCTGATCCACGGAGGTCTGCGCTATCTGGAGATGCTCGACTTCGCGCTCGTCCGTGAGGCACTGAAGGAGCGCGGCCTGCTCCTGGAGCGGCTCGCGCCGCACCTGGTGAAGCCGGTGCCGTTCCTGTATCCGCTCCAGCACAAGGGCTGGGAGCGCCTGTACGCCGGATCGGGCGTCGCGCTGTACGACGCCATGTCGATGGCCCGAGGTCACGGCCGGGGCCTGCCGATGCACCGCCATCTGAGCCGCCGTCACGCCCTGCGGGTCGCACCCGCCTTGAAGAAGGACGCGCTGGTCGGGGCGTTGCAGTACTACGACGCCCAGATGGACGACGCCCGCTTCGTGGCGACTCTCGTCCGTACGGCGGCGTCGTACGGCGCGAAGGTCGCCAACCGCGCGCGCGTGACCGGATTCCTGCGCGAGGGCGAACGCGTGGTCGGCGCCCGCGTGCAGGACGTCGAAGGGGGCGGGGAGTACGAGATCCGCGCCAAGCAGATCGTGAACGCGACCGGGGTGTGGACCGACGACACCCAGGCGATGGTGGGGGAGCGGGGACAGTTCCACGTCCGGGCGTCCAAGGGCATCCATCTGGTCGTACCCAAGGACCGGATCACCGCCTCCACCGGCCTGATCCTGCGCACCGAGAAGTCCGTCCTGTTCGTCATCCCCTGGGGCCGGCACTGGATCATCGGCACGACCGACACCGACTGGGACCTCGACAAGGCGCACCCGGCCGCGTCCAGCGCCGACATCGACTACCTGCTGGAACACGTCAACTCCGTCCTGTCGGTGCCGCTGACCAGGGACGACGTCCAGGGGGTGTACGCCGGACTGAGGCCCCTGCTGGCCGGTGAGTCGGACGCCACCAGCAAGCTGTCGCGCGAGCACACCGTCGCGCACCCGGCGCCCGGGCTCGTCGTGGTGGCCGGCGGTAAGTACACGACCTACCGGGTCATGGCCAAGGACGCGGTGGACGAGGCGGTGCACGGCCTCGACATGCGGGTCGCCGAGTGCGTGACGGAGGACGTCCCGCTCCTCGGCGCCGAGGGCTACCGGGCACTGTGGAACGCGCGGGCGCGGATCGCGGCCCGGACGGGCCTGCACGTGGTGCGGGTGGAGCATCTGCTGAATCGGTACGGCGCGATGGCGGAGGAGGTGCTCGAACTCATCGCCTCGGACAGCTCACTGGGTGATCCCCTGCAGGCGGCCGACGACTATCTGCGCGCCGAGGTCGTGTACGCCGCCTCGCACGAGGGCGCACGGCACCTGGACGACGTCCTGACCCGCCGCACCCGCATCTCCATCGAGACCTTCGACCGGGGCACCCGCAGCGCCCGCGAGGCCGCCGAACTGATGGCGCCGGTGCTCGGCTGGGACAAGGACCAGATCGAGCGCGAGGTCGAGCACTACGAGAAGCGGGTGGAGGCGGAACGGGAGTCGCAGCGGCAGCCGGACGACCTGACGGCGGACGCGGCCCGGCTGGGGGCGCCGGACATCGTGCCGTTGGAGGACTCGGGCGATAGGTCTCCCGGGCGGTAAGGCTTGCGAGCGGCAGGGCTTTCGGGCGGTAGGGCTTGCGAGCGGCAGGCCCTTCCGGCCCGGGCGACCGAAGGTCACTCGAACGAGTGTCGCGAACCGGGATCTTCGTTCGGAACCCGGCCGTTCTACGAGGTGCGGGGGCAGAACTCGGCGGCGAGCAGCCGGGGTTCGAGGCCGGGATCTGCCATCGCCGTCGTGTTCACGCGGAAGGTGAGGACGCGACGGCCGCCGACCGCAGCCGCGCTGCGCACGTAGCTGCCGTCGATCCGGCCGTTGTGTCCCCACACCGTCGTGCCGCACGGCAGCTTCACCGGGAACAGGCCCATGCCGTACGAGCCGTGTGCGGTGCGGGTGTCGAGCATCTCGCGCAGCCAGCGCGGGGGCAGCAGCCGTCCGCCGAGCAGGGCGGCGTAGAAGCGGTCCAGATCGGCGAGCGTGGTCACCAGCTCGCCCGCGGCGCCGGCCACCCGCGGGTCTAGGTCGGTGACGTCGGTTCCGTCGGTGGCGTAGGCGCGGCCGTGCGGGGAGGGGAGAGTCGTGCGGGAGCCGGGGAAGGAGGTGCCCGTCAGACCCAACGGAGCGATGACGCGGCGCTCGGCCTCGGTGGCGTACGAGTGGCCGGTGACCTGCTCGACGACCAGGCCGAGCAGGACGTAGTTGGTGTTCGAGTAGGAGAAGCGGCCGGGGTGGGCCAGGGGGTGGGTGAGTGCGATGCGTACCGCTTGAAGAGGAGTGACGGGGACGACGCCGCCGGTGTCCGCGGTGAAGTCGTACAGGCCGCTGGTGTGGGTGAGCAGGGCGCGCAGGGTCGGCGCACGGCCGTCGCCGCCCGCTTCCCGCACCAGGCCGGGCAGGTACCGCTCCACACTGTCGGCGAGTTTCAGCCGGTGTTCGGCGGCCAGTTGCAGGACGACCGTCGCGATGAAGGTCTTCGTGATGCTGCCGGCCCGGAAGTGGTCGGCGCGGGAAACGCCCTGACCGCTGCGCGTGAAGCGGATGCCGGTCTCCTCGCGGGCCAGCAGCGCCGCGGCCGGGGCGCCACCCCGTGTGACCAGCAGCGGAAGGACCGAGTCGGTGGGCGGGGTGCCCAGCGCCGAGGAGGACGCGGGGGCCTGAGCGAGGAGCACCAGGCACACCAGCACCACCGACAGTGTCCGAAGCGGTGGCATCGCGCGGGTCCTCCCTTGTCGCGGCCCATCATGCAGGGCGGTGGAACGGCGACTTCACCGGGACCCGCGTCGCGGCCCACGGTGCCGTCAGAGGCACCCTGGGCGTTGGGCACTTGTTCGGTGAGGGACAATGGAGGCTCTGTCAGGGCGGGTTGCATGAGGGGACGCATGTCGGAGGCGGAGCGGGCGGGCACATCCCGTCAAGACACTCGTCAGGACAACAGCGAGCGTCTTCTCGCCGGGCGGTACCGGCTGGGAGGTGTGCTCGGCCGCGGCGGCATGGGCACGGTCTGGCGTGCCGAGGACGAGACCCTGGGGCGGACGGTAGCCGTCAAGGAACTGCGGTTCCCGACCAACATCGACGAGGACGAGAAGCGACGGCTGATCACGCGCACACTGCGCGAGGCCAAGGCCATTGCGCGGATCCGCAACAACAGCGCGGTGACGGTCTTCGACGTGGTCGAGGAGGACGACCGCCCGTGGATCGTGATGGAGCTCGTCGAGGGCAAGTCGCTCGCCGAGGCCATCCGGGAGGACGGCCTTCTGGAGCCGGTGCGGGCGGCGGAAGTCGGCCTGGCGATCCTCAACGTGCTGCGGTCCGCGCACCGTGAGGGGATCCTGCACCGTGACGTGAAGCCGTCCAACGTGCTGATCTCCGAGGACGGCCGGGTCGTGCTCACCGACTTCGGCATCGCCCAGGTCGAGGGCGACCCGTCCATCACCTCGACGGGCATGCTCGTCGGCGCGCCCTCCTACATCTCCCCGGAGCGGGCCCGCGGCCACAAGCCGGGACCGGCGGCCGACCTGTGGTCGCTGGGCGGGCTGCTGTACGCGTCGGTCGAGGGTGCGCCCCCGTACGACAAGGGGTCGGCGATCGCGACCCTGACCGCGGTGATGACCGAGCCGCTGGAGGAGCCGAAGAACGCCGGCCCTCTGAAGGACGTCATCTACGGCCTGCTCACCAAGGATCCGGCCCAGCGGCTCGACGACGCCGGTGCGCGGGCGATGCTCAACGCCGTGATCCACGCGCCCGAGCCGAAGGCCGAGCCGGCGCCGGACGCGACGAAGGTCGTGCCGCTGCCTCCGCAGCCCGACGAGCAGACCGCCCGGAGGGGTTCGGCGGGCTCCGGCGGCAAGCGGGGCGAAGAGGCGGGCGAGCGGTTCCGCGGGGCGATGCGTTCCATGCGGAAGGCCGCCGGGGCGGCGGGCGCGGCGGCATCCTCAGCGGCTGCGTCCAGGACCAAGTCCGGGGGCGGTACGACGGATTCGGGTTCGGGTTCGGGCTTGGAGTCGGCTTCTGGGACGGGCTCGGGTGCGGGCTCCAGTTCGGGTGCGGGTTCGGGTTCGGGGGGCGGCGGTACGGCTGCTTCCGGGGCCGGGGGCGTCGGTGGTGGTGCGGGGGCTTCGGGTGCCCGTGCGGCCGGTGCCGGAGCCGTTGGTGCCACCGGTTCGGCGGGGAAGGGCGCGTCGAGCGGGGCGGCTGGTTCGAGTCCGAGTTCCGGTTCTGGTTCTGGTTCTGGTCTGGCGTCCGGTGGGGTGCCTGGGCCTCGGGACTCGGGAGCGAAGGGCGCGGGTACGGCGGGCTCGGCCTCGGGTGGCGCGGGTGCCAACGCCTCGACCGGTGGGCGTAGTTCCGGGTGGCCCGTGATGACGCCGCCGGATCTGCCGCCGCGGTCCGTGCCGAGGGCGCCGCTGACCGATGTGGTGCCGCGGCGGACGTTGGTGATCATCGCCGTGGTCGTGGTCCTCGCCGTGATCGGCACCGTGCTGGCCCTCACCCTGGGTGACGACGGCGGCTCCGACGGGGCCAAGTCCGGTGGCGGCAAGGTGACGGCCAGTGCGAGCGCGAGTGCCGGCACCAAGGAGGACGCGAGCGGCGGTACGCGTTCGGACGATTCGGCGACCCAGTCCGCAGGGGCCGGGGCAGGGAACACGCCGAGCGCGGAGGCCGGCGCGACGGGCGGCGGTGGCTCGGGCGACGGTTCCTCCGGGTCCGGGTCCGGGTCGGGATCGGGGTCCGGTTCCGGCAAGGAGACCGAGACGACGCACAAGGGGAGTCAGGGGTACTCGATCGGGCTCCCCGCGGGGTGGAAGTACCAGTCGACGGGGTCGGCGGGAGACCGTTTCACCGGCCCCGACGGGCAGAAACTGCTGGTTGCCTGGACGTCCACGCCGAAGGGCAACCCGGTGGCGGACTGGAAGAGCCAGGAGAACTACATGACGCGCTCCCAGTACAAGAGGATCCGAATAGAGAAGGTGGACTACCGCAGCTGGAACGCGGCTGACTGGGAGTTCACCTATACGGAGAGCGGGACGAAGTACCGGACGATCGACCGGGGGTTCGTCGTCAACGGCCAACTCGGATACGCGCTGATGTACACGGCGAAGGACGCGAACTGGGACAGCGAGCTGCGCGAGGGCACGTGGCAGACGCTGGCGGACACGTTCGAACCGAAGTCATGACGGGCATGGGGTGAGCGACCCCGTGTTCGATCCCGCGTTTGGGGCGTGAGATCTGGCATCCCCTCATTGCGGGTTGCCTCCGGCACGTATCGTGAATGCTTGCGGACCGTACGCATCCACGTATGCGAACAGAACGGGCCGCGGTACGAACGGAATTGACCAACCGGGCGGCCGGGGGAGGCAACGTGGACGACTATGCGGGACGGGTACTCGCCGACCGCTACCGCCTGCCGCTGCCGCCCTCCGACGAGTACGAACTCACCGAGAGCCGGGCCTTCGACACCTACAGCGGGCAGGAAGTCCTGGTCAGGCAGGTGCCGTTGCCCGAGGTCGTCGAGGCGGAGGTGCTCGACGCGGAGGGGCTGCCGGACGGGTTCACGGCGCGGGATCCGCGTGGGGTCCGGGACCGTGGGGCGCGGCGCGCTCCGGCGGGTGCCGGTGGCTCGGCGCGGCGGCCGACGGATCCGGCCGTGCGGAGGGCCGTCGAGGCCGCGCAGGCCGCTGCCCGGATTCCCGACCACCCTCGGCTCGACCAGGTTTTCGACGTGTTCGCCGACGGTGGTTCGCTGTGGATAGTCAGCGAGCTGGTGTCCGCGCGGTCGCTGGCGGCGATGCTCGTGGAGAAGCCGCTCACGCCGTACCGGGCGGCCGAGGTCGCCGCCGACGTCCTCATGGCGCTGCGGGTGCTGCACGCGCACGGCTGGGTGCACCGGAACATCACCGCCCGTACGGTGCTCGTCTGCGACGACGGCCGCGTGATGCTGACCGGCCTCGCGGTGGGCGCGGCGGAGGAGGCACTGTGCGGGTACGACCCGGTGCCCGTGGAGAGCGCGGAATGGGGCGCCGGGGGCGGGGAGTCCGGTGACGGGCCCGGACCCGGCGGGCCTGGAGGTTCTGGTGGGCCCGGGGGTCCGGAGGGGCTCGGGCGCGCGGGGAGTGTCGGCGCCGGTCGGGGAACCGGCGGTGCGGGCGGCCCCGGTGCCGGGCGTTCCGGTGGCCCCGGCGGGCACAGTGGCCCCGGTGGCTCCAGTGGTCCCATCGGTTTCGGCGGGGGCGATCCGGAGGCCGCTCGGCGGGCCGCCATCGAGGCGCGGGAGGCCGGCGGCCTGCCGAGCGTCGGGGTGGAAGCGGCGCACACGAACGTGAACGTGCCGGGGGCGTCGGCCGCGATCGTCCGTCGGGACGTCGACGCCGGTTCGGACGTCAGGGCGGCGCGGGCCGGGGCGATCGCCGCGTATCGCGCGGGTGCCCGGGCCGCGGCCCGGGTCCAGGAGGCGCAGCAGAGCGGCCGGGCCGCCCTGCCAGGGGCCCGCCCGGCGTCCGAGGGAGACCAGGCCGCACACACCCACGCCGGTGCGCTGCAGCCGCCGTACCAGGCCCAGACTCCGTACCCCGCGGCCAACGGGGCGGCGCAGTCGTCGTATCCCGGTGCAGGCGGCGGGCAGGGTCCGTCCTCGGCCGGTGGTGTTCCGCCGGGGCAGATCGACGACCCGTATGGCGTGAGCGCCACGTCGTGGCACGGGGCCGCGCCTCGTGGCGGGGCCGGTGCGGTCGGCGCGGCGCCGGGTGCCGCGCCGGGTGTCGAGGTGCCGCCCGCAGGGCTCGGCGCCGCCGTACCCGGTGTTCCGGCCCCGGCCGGAGCCACGCCCGCGTTGCCCGGAACCGCCGCTCCCGCGCTGCCCGGTGGTTCGGCGCCGCGCTCGGGGCGGTGGGACGAGCCGGCCGCCGAGATGCCCGTACGGCGGGGGCCGACCACGGCGTTGGCCGCGGAGCGTGCCCGGCAGGCGCGGATGGCCGTGGTGGGGCCGGTGACGGAGCGATGGGCGCCGGAGCAGGCCGGACCGGTGCACGAGAACTGGCAGTTGGCGGCACCGATCGGGCCGCGGACCGACCTGTGGGCGCTCGGGGCGCTGCTGTTCCGGGCCGTGCAGGGGCATGCGCCCTATCCGGAGGAGTCGACGGCCGAGCTGGTGCAGCTGGTGTGCGCGGAGCCGCCGGCCTTCGCCGAGGAGTGCGGGCCGCTGCGGCCGGTCGTCGAGTCGCTGCTGCGTCAGGACCCGACCGAGCGGCTGGACTTCGAGGAACTGAGCGGCTGGCTGCGGTCGTTGGTGCGCTCGGCGCCGGAGCCGGAGGCCGGGGCGCATGTCGTCGCCGTGCCGCCCGCCGGTACCAGCCGGCTGCCCGTCGTACGGCGGCGGGGCGAGCTGGTGCGCAGACGGCGGGCCGGGCTGCCCGCGACGAGTGCGCACGGGCGGCACAAGCGGGCGCGGGAGGAGACCCGTTCGCCGCGGAGTCTCGGGCGGACGCTGCTGCTGCTGATCCTGCTGGTGCTGGCCGCGGGGATCGCGTACGCGATGTACTTCATGCCGAAGGCGGACCCGGACGACCAGGGCGCCGGGGACCGGACCGGGGCCGCCGGCGAGGTGAGTTCGGCGCCCGAGCAGTCGCCCGAGGCGAGCAGCGAGCCGCGGCCCGACCAGACCTCGCCCGGGCCGTCCCCGTCCCCGAGCGGTCCGTCGACGTCCGCCGGTTCCACCGAGACGCAGACCGGCGGGCCCGAGGTCGCCGACGGCTTCACCCTGCGCAAGGACGCGGAGGGCTTCCAGGTCGCCGTCGCCAACGGCTGGGACCGTACGCCGGTCAACGGGCGTGGGCAGGTCGTGTACACGCAAGGGAACTTCGAGCTGATCGTCGTACCGGGACGGGACGGCGCGGCCGAGGACGGCAGCGATCCCATGGTCTACCAGCGGGAGAAGGAGGCCGAGCTGCAGCCCTACCGGGACTCCAGCTGGGCCACCGCGACCGGGCTGAAGACGATCCAGGTGGGCGAGCGGACCATGGCCGAGGGACAGTTCACCTGGACCGGGGACGACGGGCGCGAGCTGTTCGTGCGGAATCGCGCGATGCTGATCGACGGGAAGTACCACGTGGTGCAGGTGCGTGGGCCGGAAGCGGAGCGGGACGAGGTGACGCGGCTGTACGAGCAGGCGGCGGAGACCTATCAGGTCACCGGCTGAACGGAAGCAGCCGTACGGGTCGCTCGTCGGGACGTCTCTCGCGTCTCTCCGCAAGGTGTCTCCGGTGCCGGGACGTCGCCGGTGACGCGACGCTTCCGGTTACCCCTGGGTTCACTCTCGTCTCCAGAAGCGACAACCGTCACAGTGCGGTCTCCTTGACGCCCCCCTGGTTTCTTTCGACACGGCCGGGTCCCTAGTCTGACCCTGTCAAGAGCATTGCGGGGCAACGTGAATCAGATGCAGGGCCAGCTCCTCGCGGGGCGCTATCGGCTCGCCGAGCCGATAGGCAAGGGCGGCATGGGCCGGGTCTGGCGTGCCCACGACGAGGTGCTGCACCGGGCCGTCGCGATCAAGGAGTTGACCGCCGCGCTCTATGTGTCCGAGAGCGACCAGGGCATCCTTCTCGCGCGCACCCGGGCGGAGGCGCGCGCCGCCGCCCGGATCAACCACTCCGCCGTCGTCACCGTGCACGACGTGCTCGACCACGACGGCCGGCCGTGGATCGTGATGGAACTGGTCGAGGGCCACTCGCTGGCCGACGCCGTCAAGGAACAGGGACGGGTCGAGCCGCGGGAGGCCGCCCGTATCGGCCTGTGGGTGCTGCGGGCGCTGCGCGCCGCGCACTCCGCCGGGGTGCTGCACCGTGACGTGAAGCCCGGCAACGTTCTCCTCGGCCGGGACGGCCGGGTCCTGCTCACCGACTTCGGCATCGCCCAGGTGGAGGGCGACACCGCGATCACCCGCACGGGAGAGATCGTCGGTTCGGTCGACTACCTTGCCCCCGAGCGGATCCGCGGGGCCGATCCGGGGGCCTCCTCCGACCTCTGGGCGCTCGGCGCCACGCTGTACACGGCGGTCGAGGGCAGGTCGCCCTTCCGCCGCACCACGCCCCTGACCACCATGCAGGCGGTCGTCGACGAGGAGCCCTCCGCGCCGCGGAACGCCGGCGCGCTCGGGCCCGCCATCGCCGCGCTGCTGCACAAGGACCCCGCCGTACGGCCCGGTGCGGACGAGGCCGAGCAGATGCTCGCCGAGGCGGCGGAGGGGCGGCGGCCCAGCGCGGCGCAGATGTACGTTCCGACGCAGAACGTGGGGCCCGGGTACGGGTACGGCACGGGCAGCCACACGGGTGGCAACACGGGGGTCGGGGCGCACGGTGGGGCGGGAACGCCGGTCACCGGGACGCCGTACCCGCCGGCCACCGGTCCGACGTTCGGCGCCGGTCCGGCGCACCCCGCTGCCACCGCGCCGGTGACCCCGACGGCTCCGTCCGGCCAGTTCAATCCGGCCGCTCCGTCCGCGCCGTCCAAGCGTCGCCGCCTGCGCACGCTGGCCCTGGTCGTCGCCTTCGCCGCGATCGTCGGCGGGGGGACGGCCGTGTGGTTGCAGCAGTGGAACGAGGGGCGGCAGAACGGGTCCGGTGTGGTCGCCACGCCCCCCACGGGCACCGGCGGCACCGATTCGGCCGCTCCCCGGAGCTCCGTTCCGGACAACTGGGTCCCCGTCGACGACCCGGCGGGGTTCAGCCTCTCCCTGCCCAAGGGCTGGACGCGGTCGGTGTACAGCACCGCGGGCGGCATCGAGCAGATCGACTACTCGCCCGACGACGGCGAGCACTTCCTCCGGATCGCCGTCGACGAGTCGCCGGACTTCGACGACCCGCACGCGCACCAGCTCGATCTGGAGGAGCAGCTCACGCGGCTGGTCGACTACGAGCGGGTCACGCTGGAGAAGAACATCTACCGCGACCGCGAAGGCTCCCTGTGGGAGTACACGTGGACCGCGCAGGCCAAGGACGCGCCCCCGGCGGCGGGCCCGCGCCGGGCCATCGAGGAGACGTACCTGGCCCGGGACGGCGTCGAGTACGCCCTGTACATGTCGTCCCCGGCGAAGGACTGGGCGACGGCGCGCAAGCAGTTCACCGAGGTGTTGCAGGGGTGGCGGCCGGGGACCGGCTGAGTCCTGGCCCCGGTCGAGGCCTCGCCCCGGCCTGGGTGGAGTCTCCGATCGGCGCGGCCCCCCGGTCGTCGGAAGGCGTCGGAAGTCGCCCGCGGTCGCCCGCGGCCCGTCGGCGGACGTCGACGGGAATGGCCGGTCGCCGCCCCGGAAGGGATCCGTCCGGTGCGGCATCATGAGGCGCATGGGGACCGAGGGGGACAACCTCCGTGTGATCGCGGGCCGTTACCGGCTCGAAGCGCGGCTCGGACGCGGTGGCATGGGGGTGGTCTGGCGGGCGAGCGACCAACTCCTCGGCCGTCAGGTGGCGGTCAAGGAACTCCCGCTGGACGATGCGCTCTCCGCGGACGAGGCACGCCGACACCGTGACCGCACCCTGCGCGAGGCGCGTGCGGTCGCCCGGTTGAGCCACCCGCACATCATCGTCGTCCACGATGTCGTCGTGGACGACGAACGCCCGTACATCGTCATGGAGTTGATCCACGGCGGCTCGCTCGCCGACCGTATCGCCGCGCACGGCCCACTCGACGTCGAGGAGGCCGCCCGTATCGGCGTCGCCCTGCTGGGCGCGTTGCGCGCGGCCCATGCGGCGGGTGTCCTGCACCGTGACATCAAGCCGGCGAACGTCCTGCTGGAGGACGGCCGGGTCGTGCTCACCGACTTCGGTGTCGCCCAGGTCGCCGGTGCCACCACGCTCACCGAGTCCGGGGCCTTCGTCGGCTCGCCCGAGTACACCGCGCCCGAGCGGATCTCGGGGACCGGGACCGGGACCGGGGCGGGGACGACCGGGCCGGCGTCCGACGTGTGGTCGCTGGGTGCGCTGCTGTGCACCGCCCTGAGTGGCGAATCGCCGTTCCGGCGCGACTCGTTGGGCGGCATCCTGCACGCGGTCGTCTCCGCGGAGATACGGCCGCCCGCGCAGGCCGCGCCGATCCTGCCCGTCGTACGGGGGCTGCTCGAACGTGATCCCGTACGACGCCTCGACGCGGGGGAGGCGGAGCGGATGCTGCGGGCCTTTCTGGACACGGGCCGTACGGCGGAGAGGTGGGGTGCGGGGGAGGAGCGGTACCGGTACTCGCCGCGCAGTGTGCTGGTCACCGCGTTGCTGGTGGTCGCGATGGCGGGGGCGGGCGTGTCGGCCGCGGCGCTGCTGACGGAGGGGGGTGGGGGCGGGGGTGTGGTGCCGACGAGTTCGGCGCCGGGGACGTCCGTCGGTACGCCGAGCCCGCCGACGCCTTCGCGTACGTCCCCCACGCGCAGCCCCTCGGCCACCCCCTCCGCATCTCCTTCCCTGTCTCCCTCCGTATCTCCCTCCCCTTCGGGGTCTCTCTCCCCTCACCTCGGATAAAAAGGGAGATAAGCGGCAAGACGCGTCACGGGTCTGTGACCGGAAAGCGTCAGAGGTGGAAGCGGACAGGCTTGGCGCGATATGGATGGACCCATGAGCAGCAACGGGGGAGCCCCTTACGGGGCCGACGAGCCAACGAGTTTCGGTCTGCAACCGCCGAACCCGCACCCGCTGAACCCGCATGCGGCGGTGCCGCACCCCGACAACCCGTACGCGGCACCGACACAGGTCGTGCCGCAGCGGGCCGCGCACGAAGCACCGCCCCAGGACCCCGGCATCGGCCGTGTCATCGCCGGTCGGTACCGGCTGCTCGCCAAGCTCGGGCACGGCGGCATGGGCACGGTGTGGCGGGCCAAGGACGAGACGGTGGATCGTGAGGTCGCCGTCAAGGAGCCCCGCGTACCGGATCATCTTCCCGAACGTGAACGTGTCAACGCCTTCGAGCGCATGCGCCGCGAGGCACGGGCCGCGGCCCGGCTGGACCACCCGGCCGTGGTGAACGTGCACGATGTGGCCGTCGTGGACGGCCAGCCGTGGATCGTGATGGAGCTGGTGCAGGGCCGTTCGATGGGCGACGCCTTGCAGGAGGGCACCCTCGGGGCCCGGGACGCGGCGAGAATCGGCCTGGAGGTGCTGGGTGCGCTGGAGGCCGCGCACGCGGCGGGCATCCTGCACCGGGACGTCAAGCCGGACAACGTGCTGCTCGGCCGGCACGACCGGGTCGTCCTCACCGACTTCGGCATCGCCCAGATCGAGGGTGAGACCAATCTGACCGACACCGGCGGCTTCGTCGGTTCGCCCGAATACATCGCGCCGGAGCGGGTGTTGGGCCAGCGTCCCGGACCGGCGAGCGACCTGTGGTCCCTCGGTGTGGTGCTGTACGCGGCGACGGAGGGCGTCTCCCCGTTCCGCCGCAGCAACACCCCGGCTACCCTGCAGTCCGTCCTCAACGCGACCCCGGCGCCGCCCGCCGCGGCACAGGGTCCGCTCGCCGAGGCCATCAACGGTCTCCTCCAGAAGGACCCGGCCCGCCGCCCGACCGCCGCGCACGTCCGCGACCTGCTGGAACGCACCGCGAACCCGCCGGCTCCGGCCCCGACCCAGGTCGTCACGGTCACCGGTACGCCCGCCGCGGCAGGCGGCGTCCGCCTCGGCCGCAAGACCCTGATCGGCCTCGGTGCGGCGGTCGTCGTCGCGGCGCTGACGGCGTATCTGGTGCTCGCGGATCCGTTCGCGGGGCCGCTGCCGGACGGTTGGAGGACGGCGAAGGTCGAGGATGTCGCCGCGACCCTGGCGGTGCCCGGCGACTACAAGAAGTCCCTGCCCGACCGGGAGTCCGACAAGACCCACTGGGTGACCTACACCGATGCCAGCGGCGTCATCTGGATCCACCTGAGTCTCGACAAGAAGGCCGAGGACGCGAACAGCCAGATCGCCGGGTCCGCGGCGGCCGAGATGTACGACGACGACGGCGAGTTCAGGCAGAGCGGCGCCTACGAACTCGACATGCCCGCCGAAGGGTTGAAGACCAAGCCCGACAACGCGACGTACCAGGGCAAGATGGCCGCCGAGAACACGGTCGTCTACGACACCGACGACACGGAGAATCCCCGCCCGCGCGAGCTGCGGATCTTCTACTACAAGTCCGCCGCCACCGGCGACATGTACAAGCTCTACGTCGGCTACCCGGGCAAGGGCGACTTCACCGAGCGCGGGCGCGAGGTGGCGAGGACGGCGATCGCGAACCTGGACGTCGACAAGCTGTGACGGTCCGTCACCTCCGCTTGCCGACGGCCCCCTTCACCAGCCCCGTCTTCGCGACGAGCAGCGCGAACCGCTCCTTGTGGGCGACTTCGGCGGTTCCCGCGGCTGCGGTGCCATCGGCGGCTACGGCCGTTTCGGTCACGGGCTTCGCGTACCAAGGCGTGCCCCGCCTGCGCCACGTGCCGACGGGGAGCTTCTCCGGCAGGGCGGGGAGCGCCACCGACCAGTCGCCGAGGCGGAGTTCGCCGCTCCAGACACCGACGGGCAGGTCGGTGACCTCGATGCGGACGGTGAAGAGGTCGCAGTGCGGGGTGCGTACACCGGGGACGACGGCCGTGCCGCCGGTGTCGCTGGTGAGGGTGACGGTGAGGTCGCCGTCCGGGAACGCGTCCAGCTTGCTGTGGCCGGTGAGCAGCAGCTCGGTGGGGTGACTGGCCGACCAGCGGTACGAGTCGAAGGCCAGCCCCGGGGCCGCCCGGTGCTTCTTCTCACCGAGGTCGAGGGTGAAGTTGCCGTACGGCTTGGTGGTGTAGAGCGTCACCGCGCGCAGGCCGTCCGGTGTGGCGACGACGCGGGTCCGGGCCGCCGGGGAGACGGTGGCCGCCCGCTTGCTGCCGATGCGGACCTCGCGCGAGACGCCCTGGGCGCCGACCGCGAGGGAGATGTCCCACAGGCCGTCGGCGAGGGGCGCGCCGTCGGCGGCGGTGGTCAGGTCGACGACCGCGTCGAACCCCGCCCGGTCGTACCGGAACCGGCCCCCGTCCTCACCGGCGCCGAGCCCCGGGGTCGCGGTGTGGGTGACGGGCAGCCGGTACTCGATGCCGCTGTCGCGCTCGCGCAGGACGAGTTCGGTGCCGATGTCGCGGGTCTCCACGCGGTGCAGGTAGGCGTGGCCGGCCAGGCGGAGGGTGGTGGCGCGGAGGGTGGCGCGGGTTACGTGGTGGCGGATGGCCAGCTGGTCGGTGACGTCGTAGCAGCTGTCGGAGACGGCGGCGGCGGGGTCGCGGAGGAAGGGGTAGCGGGCGTAGGCGCGGCCGTTGTCGCAGAGGACGGGGGTGGCGGCCGTGCTCTGTTCCAACTCCTTCTCGAAGTCGATCAGTTCCAGCAGTGCGTCCAGCATCCGGTGCCGGATGAGGTGCAGTCGAAGCCGGGCCATGGCGGAGAGCCGGTCGTCCAGGCCCTCGTGCCACAACGGGGCGATGATCTCGGAGAGCCGGTCGAGGGCCTGCTCCTGTGTGGCGCGGGACTCCGGCGGTAGCTCGGCCAGGAGTTGCTGCATCTCGATGGTCAGGTGGCGGTGGGCGAGATGGTCGCGGCCGGGGCCGGCCGGGACGTGCTTCAGGATCATGTCGACCACGCGCGGCAGGAACTTCAGCCGGGGTTCGGTGCCACCTGCCCGCAGCGTGATGTTGCCGCCGTCCTCGCGCTCGACCCAGAACAGACAGTCGTAGTCGGCGAGGACGGAGATGCCGGTGGCGTGGAAGTACGCGAGTCCGACGAAGAGTTGGTCCTCGCCGATGCTGAGGTCCGTCGGGAACCGCAGCTCCAGTCGCCCCAGCAATTCCCTGCGGAAGAGCTTCATCGGGTTGAGCGTCCAGTAGACGCGTGAGGAGAAGACGTCCGTCTTCGGCTGGTTGCGCCGGAACATCGACTGGGGTGCACTGCGACCGCCGACGCCGACCATCTTGCCGAGGACGATGTCCGTGCCGTTCGCCTCGGCCATCGCCACCATGCGCTCCAGCGCCTCGGGCCCCAGGTAGTCGTCGGCGTCCAGGAAGAACACGAAGGTGCCGCGGGCGAGGTCGAGGCCGGTGTTGCGGGGGGCCGCGGGCCCACCGGAGTTCTCCTGGTGGACGACGCGCAGCAGGTTCGGGTGCAGGTCGGCCAGCCGGTCGAGTTCCTCACCCGTGCCGTCCGTGGAGCCGTCGTCGATCGCGATGACTTCCAGCTGGTTCCGGCCGATGCTCTGGCCGATGACGGAGGTGACGCACCGCGTCAGATAAGGCATCGCGTTATAGGCGGCGATGATTACCGAAACGGTGGGGCTGGCCATCGTCACGCACTCCAGAGCAAAAAGGGGGCACGCCCCCTGTTTATGCGTGGCTTCGCTGTGGTGCTTGCGCAGCCTCCGCCCCTTCCGGGGAAGGCGCCGGACGGAATGTGAAGATACCATGAGCCTTTCCCGTTAATACGTCTGATGTTGTGTTGACCGTTCCCACGGCGCGGTCGTATTCGGGCCGGGGCAGGGGCGAGGGCTGCGGCGGCCGACAGGGCGTTGTCGTCGGCCGGTTGGCACGGACGGATGCCGTCGAGGAACCGGTGCGGGCCGGGTGTCGCCCGACGGAAGCGGCCCGGCGCCGCGATCACCAGCAGCGGCGGGCTTCTACGGGCAAAGGCCCGGTATTAAGGTCATCCTCTTCCGTGACAGATCTTGGGGGGACCTTGAAACAGTACGTAGGGGCGCGTGTGGCGACAGCGTGCGCCGTCGCGGCACTCGGTGTTGCCGGGACGACCGGTGCGGCATCCGCGGCCGAGGCGCCGTCGGCTCCGGTCGTCACGTCGCAGGAGTATCCGGACGACAGTAAATGGCATGACGGCGTCGGAAGTTACGGCACGTTTCTGATCGACTCGGCGTCCGACGACGTGGTGACCTACCGCTACGAGTGGCTCGGCCGCCCGCCGCGGACCCTCACGGCGGCCGAGCCCGGCGCTCCGGTCTCCCTGAGGTGGATGCCGGAGAAGGAGGGCCCCACCTATCTGCAGGTCCAGGCGGTCGACGCCGCGGGCGACGTCAGCGCCACAACGACCTATTACGTCATGGTCCAGGACGGCCGCGCGGCCGTCACCCACTGGGACCCGGACGACCAGTCCGGCGCGGTCACCGGATCCGGCGTCGCCCTCGGTGCCTCCGGTCCGTCCGGCACCGGCATCGCCTCGGCCGCCGTGTTCGACGGCACGGAGGAGGCGTACGCGACGCTCGACTCGTCGGTGGACTCCGCGCGGAACTTCTCGGTCGACGCCTGGGTGCGGCCGGACGCGCTCTCGGCCGGCTCGACCGCCGTGAGCCAGGCGGGCTTCTCGCTGGGCACGGTGGCCGGCTCGACGGGCGACCCCGTCTGGTCCTTCACGCTCCCGGCCGCGGACGGTGGCACGGTCCGCCTCACCGGCGGCGCCCCGGAACAGGGCGAATGGGCGCACCTCACCGGTGTGTACGATGCCGAACTCGACAGCGCCCGGCTGTACGTCGACGGAGAGCTCACCGGCACGGCCGAGGACGTCGACGCGGCGGGCGGCGGAGGAGCGCTCCGCCTCGGCGCCGACGGGAACGGCGGCCACTGGCAGGGACTGCTCACCGAGGTGAACGTCTGGGACCGCGTGTTCGTGCCCAGGGAGATCACGGCCGCGGCGACCCGCACAGCCCGGCGCCTGGGCTACTGGGACCTGGAGACGGAGACCGACGGCAAGAGCCCGGCCCGCGCCGGGGGCGAACCGCTCACCCTGGCGGGCGACGCGTCGATCTACGCCGCCACCGACGACTGCCCCTGGAACCCGGACTGCACGCCGGTGAAGTACCCCCTGGTGGGCAACGGCGACCTGCTCCTCGACGGCGACGGCGACTACGCCACCACGCCCACCGCCCTCACCCCGACCGACGCCGGTTTCTCGGTGGCCGCACATGTGCGCCTCGACGAGGACTCCGCCACCCGTGACATGACGGTGCTGTCCCAGCCTGGCGAGCACACCGACCTGTTCACCCTGCGCTACGTCGCCGCCTCGCAGACCTGGCAGGCCGTGGTGGCCCACGAGGACCGGGCCGACGCGCCGACCACGACGGTCAGTGCGCCGGTCGAGGAGGACGCTCCGGCGGGTGACCAGTTCCTCGCGGTGGTCTACGACGAGAGGACCGACCAACTGCTGCTCTATGTCGGCGATGTCTACGCCGCCGACACCGCGAGCGTGACGGGCGCCGATACCTGGACGCCGACAGGCGCCCTCCAGGTCGGTCGCACCCTCACCGCGGACGGCGGCACGGACCACCTGGCGGGAGAGGTCGACGAGATCCACACGTACGCCGGTGTGGTCAGCCGCACGCAGCTCGCCATGTTGGGACTGGGCGGCAGCGACATCGCCTGACGCGCGAGCCGGCCGGGCGGCACGCCACTTGACGGGGCCGCCCGGCCGACTGCCCCATTGACTCGCTCCGTCGACTCGCCCCATCGGCGCGTCGACAAGGAACCGTTCCGCGCGGTACTCATGGTGCATGAGTACCGACGGGGACGCCGGACGCGACAAGGGCCGTACGGTCGGCGGGCGTTACCGGCTGGTCGAGCGGATCGGGTCCGGGGGGATGGGCACCGTGTGGCGGGCCGTCGACGAGCTGGTCGGGCGGGAAGTCGCCGTCAAGCAGCCGCGGTTGCCCTGGGATCCGGAGAGCGAGAGTCATCAGCGGGCCGCGCACCGGCTCTATCGCGAGGCCCGTGCCGCGGCCCGGGTCGATCACCCCGCCGCCGTCTCCATCCATGACGTCGTCGTCGAGGGAGAGGGCGAGGGTCAGGCCGAGGGGAGTGGCGGGCTCCCCTGGATCGTGATGGAACTCGTCCGCGGCGAGTCCCTGCACGAAGTCCTCCGGCGCGGCCCCGTCGAACCCGCCGAGTCCGCCCGGATCGGCCTCGCCGTCCTCGGCGCCCTGCGTGCCGCGCACGCCGTCGGCATCGTGCACCGGGACGTGAAGCCGGCGAACGTCCTGCTGGGCCCGCATCGCCGCGTCGTCCTCACCGACTTCGGTATCGCCCACGTCCAGGGCGAGGAGTCCCTCACCGTCAGCGGGGAGTTCGTCGGCTCGCTGGAGTTCATCGCACCCGAGCGGATGTCCGGCCGGGGAGCCGCGGGCCCCGCCTCCGACCTGTGGTCGCTCGGGGTGCTGTTGTACGGGGCCGTGGAAGGCTGGTCGCCCTTCCGCCGTACGACCCTGGAGTCCACCCTCGCCGCGATCCTCGCCGCCGACACCCCCGAGCCGAAACAGGCCGGGCCGCTCGGGCCGCTCATCGTGCGGCTGCTGGAGAAGGATCCCGAGCGGCGCCCGGAGGCGTCGGAGGCCGCCGCGGTACTGGAGGCGGTGGCGGAGGGCCGGCCGGTGCCGGGTCCCTTCGGGGATGTCGAGGACGAGGCCGTGGCACAGGACGCTCTGGCGCTCAGGGAGTTGGCGGAGGACGTCGGGACGGTGCGGTTGGGGGACGCCGTACAAGCCGTACAAGCCGTACGACCGCCCGAACCGGAACGTGATCCGGAACGTGATCCGGAACCCGAACCGGCACCCCGACCCGAAGCCGAACCCGCAGCCGAACCGGAACCCGAGCAGGTCCCCACGCCGAACCCCACCACCGGCCCAACTCCCGCCTCCGCCTCCGCCTCCACCCCCACGCAGCCCCCACCCCCCAAGCACCGCGTCCTCCGCTACTGCGCTCTCCTCGGTGCCCTCCTCATAGGAGGCATATGGCTCGGTACCTCCTCCTTCGGTACGGACGCCGAGACCGGCTCCGCGGCGGAACTCACCCCCGGTCCGGGTCCCACCCGCTGGACACCTCACCCCGAACCGGCCATGAACGCCACCCTCACCCTCCCCGCCACCTACAAGGAAGCCGCCCGGGAGGGCACCGCCGCGGACCCGCCCCGGCTGGTCGTCTACGACCTCGGCGACACCGTCCAGGTCCGCCTCACCCAGTGGGACAAGGCGCCCCGTTCCCCGGGGGCGCAGGCGCGGGCCGCGCACGACTCCTGGGACAGCTACCACGGGGACGCGCGTACGCAGACGACCTCCACCAGCTTCCACGGCGACGACGCCGTCCTCGTGGACACGGCGTACGACCTGGAGGAGCGTCCGACCCGGGTCATGCAGTTGATCATCCTGACCGCGGACCGGCGGATGTACGAGCTGCGCGTGGACATGCCCAAGGGCACGAAGGACGAGAGGAAGGGCACGGCGGTGTTCAAGGCGGCCCGTGACCGCCTCAAGATCGGAAAATAACCGGGACACCGTCCGCAGCCGATGTCCGGCACCCGGCCAATGCCCTGATCAGGGCATTCCCCGCCAGTGACCGCTGGCGCCATGTGTGTGGTCGGTGAATCCCGATTACCGACGGGTACCCAAAGCCTTCCAGGCGTCATACCCTGCGGCTCATGACGGACGCGCAGGCCCCGGAGCAGGCCACGGAAAAGACCGGTACGGCAACGACCGGCACGAACCCTCTCGCCCCCGCACCCGAGGGCGCCCGCACCGCCGCCGACGTGGTGACGCCCGAGCTGGTCGCCCAGCTCACCAAGGGCGTGGTCGGCTCCGGCCGGACCGCGAACCACACCCCGTTCACCGGGG
The DNA here is from genome assembly GCF_055578825.1 of Streptomyces sp. NPDC032822. Classification (NCBI taxonomy): domain Bacteria; kingdom Bacillati; phylum Actinomycetota; class Actinomycetes; order Kitasatosporales; family Streptomycetaceae; genus Streptomyces; species Streptomyces sp. NPDC032822. The sequence goes on from NZ_JBVIOL010000010.1 coordinate 278,847, forward strand.
AGAAGCTGGCCGACCTGCCCGAGTCCACCCCCGAGGACGTGCGGCAGGCCTTCGAGGCGGCCCGCAAGGCGCAGGCGGTGTGGGAGAGGACGCCGGTACGGCAGCGTGCCGCGGTGTTCCTGCGCTTCCACGACCTGGTCCTGGAACGCCAGGCCGAGGTCCTGGACCTGATCCAGCTGGAGACCGGCAAGGCCCGCCTGCACGCCCACGAGGAGGTGCAGGCCGTCGCCGTCGTGGCCCGGCACTACGGCCGTAAGGCCTCCTCCTATCTGCGGCCCAAGCGGCACGCCGGCGCCGTCCCGGTCCTCACCAAGGTCACCGAACTGCGCCATGCGCGGGGAGTCGTGGGCCAGATCGCCCCCTGGAACTACCCCCTCGAACTCTCCGTCGGCGACGCGATCCCCGCCTTCGTCGCGGGCAACGCGGTCGTGATGAAGCCCGACACGGAGTCCTGCCTCACCGCGCTCTGGGCCCGCGACCTCCTCATCGAGGCCGGTCTGCCCGCCGACGTCTTCCAGGTCGTCCTCGGCGAGGGCCCGGTCGTCGGCCCCGAGGTCGTCAGGCACGCCGACTACGTCACCTTCACCGGCTCCACCCGCACCGGCCGCGAGGTCGCCCAGGGCGCCGCCGCCCGCCTGGTCGGCGTCTCCCTCGAACTCGGCGGCAAGAACGCCATGCTGGTCCTGGAGGACGCCGACATCGAGAAGGCTGCCGCCGGCGCGGTCCGCTCCTGCTTCTCCTCGGCCGGCCAACTCTGCGTCTCCATCGAGCGGTTGTACGTCCACGAGTCGATCGCCGACGCCTTCCTGGAGCGCTTCGCCGCCCGCACCAAGTCGATGCGCCTCGGCACGTCCCTCGCGTACGGAGCCGACATGGGCTCCCTGGTCGGCGCAGACCAACTGGAGACCGTCAGCCGGCATGTGGACGAGGCCGTCGCCAAGGGCGCGAAGGTCCTCGCCGGCGGGGTGGCCCGCCCCGACATCGGCCCGTACTTCTTCGAGCCGACGATCCTCGACGGCGTCGAGGCCCCGATGTCCGTGTGCGCCGAGGAGACCTTCGGTCCGGTCGTCTCCATCTACCGCTTCACCTCCGAGGACGACGCGGTCGAGCAGGCCAACTCGACGGCGTACGGCCTCAATTCGTCGGTCTGGACGAAGGACGGCCGGCGTGGCCACGCGGTCGCCGCCCGGTTGCGCACGGGAACCGTGAACGTCAACGAGGGCTACGCCTCCGCCTACGGCAGCGTCCAGTCCCCGATGGGCGGCATGAAGGACTCCGGTCTCGGCCGCCGCCACGGCTCCGAGGGCATCCTCAAGTACACCGAGTCCCAGACGGTGGCCCAGCAGCGACTGCTGCCGATGGCCCCGTCGCTGGGCATGACCGACGAGGCGTACGCCCAGTTCATGAGCCGCAGCCTCCGGCTCATGAAGGCCTTCCGTTTCCGGTAGGCGACCCAGGGGCGCGGGGCCGTGACCATGTGCGGCTCCGCCGCCCGGGCGCGACCGGCCCCGAACCACTCGCACGCGACACTCGACGAGGAGAACCCGTGCCTCAGGACACCTACGACTACGACGTCATCGTCGTCGGATCCGGCTTCGGCGGCTCCGTCACCGCCCTGCGCCTCACGGAAAAGGGCTACCGCGTAGGCGTCCTGGAGGCCGGTCGCCGTTTCACCTCCGGCACCCTCCCCAAGAACTCCTGGGACCTGAAGAACTACCTCTGGGCGCCGAAGCTCGGCATGTACGGCATCCAGCGCATCCACCTGCTGGGCAACGTCATGGTGCTCGCCGGGGCCGGCGTGGGCGGTGGCTCCCTCAACTACGCCAACACCCTCTACATCCCGCCGAAGCCGTTCTTCGACGACCCGCAGTGGCGGGACATCACGGACTGGCAGGAGGAGTTGGCGCCGTACTACGACCAGGCCCGGCGCATGCTCGGCGTCCGGCTCAACCCGACGATGACCCCCTCCGACGTGCACTTGAAGGCCGCCGCCGAGCGGATGGGCGTGGGCGACAGCTTCCACATGGCGCCGGTCGGCGTGTTCTTCGGGGACGGCGAGGACGCCGACGGTGCGACGAAGGCCAAGCCCGGCGAGCAGGCCGACGACCCCTACTTCGGCGGCGCGGGCCCGGCCCGCAAGGCGTGCAACGAGTGCGGCGAGTGCATGACCGGCTGCCGGCACGGCGCGAAGAACACCCTGAACGAGAACTACCTGTACCTCGCCGAGCAGGCGGGCGCGGTCGTGCACCCGCTGACGACGGTCGTCTCGGTCACCGACGACTCACGCGGCGGCTACGCGATAGCCACCCTCCCCACCGACGAGCGCCGCAAGGCGAAGGGCAGCCGCAGGGCGAGGGGGCGCGGCCAGGCGAACGGCCGCACCTTTACGGCCCGCCGGGTCGTCGTCGCGGCCGGCACCTACGGCACCCAGACCCTGCTGCACCGGATGAAGTCCGGTGGCCAACTGCCGTATCTCTCCGAGAAGTTGGGCGAGCTGACCCGTACCAACTCCGAGGCGCTGGTCGGTGCGCAGACCAACAACCGCCGCTACCGCAAGGCGACGGGTGAGCCGAAGGTCGACTTCACCCGCGGGGTGGCCATCACCTCGTCCGTCCACCCGGACGCCAACACCCACATCGAGCCGGTCCGCTACGGCAGGGGCTCCAACTCGATGGGCGGCCTCTCGATCCTCCAGGTGCCGTACGCCGAGGGCTCGTCGCTGGCCCTGGCCTGGCTGCGGAACGCGGCCCGCCACCCCCTCCAGGTGCTGCGGTCCCTCTCCAACCACCGCTGGTCGGAGCGGACCATCATCGGCCTGGTGATGCAGTCGCTGGACAACTCCCTGACGACGTACCTGAAACCGGACGGCGTCGGAAAGGGCCTGCTGACCGCCCGCCAGGGCCACGGCGCCCCCAACCCCAAGCAGATCAGGGCCGCCTCGGAGGGCGCGTCCGCCATCGCCGCCGAGATCAACGGCTTCGCCGGCTCCAACGTGGGCGAGCTGATGGGCATGCCCCTGACCGCGCACTTCCTCGGCGGCTGCCCGATCGGCGCCTCCCGCGAGACCGGCGTCATCGACCCCTACCACCGGCTCTACGGCCATCCCGGCATCTCGGTCGTCGACGGAGCCGCGGTCTCCGCGAACCTCGGCGTGAACCCCTCCCTCACCATCACCGCGCAGGCCGAGCGGGCGATGTCGTACTGGCCCAACAAGGGCGAGGACGACCCGCGTCCGGCCCAGGGCGAGACGTACGAGCGCCTCGACGCGGTCGAGCCGCGTTCACCGGCGGTCCCGGCGGACGCCTTCGGCGCGCTGAAGCTGCCGTTCCTGGGGATGCCGGCGGTCCCGCCGAAGAAGTAGCCCCGAGTGGACCGCCGTACACGAGGAGAAGGACCTGCGCCCCCCTCCGAGCGCAGGTCCTTCTCTGTTTCTTGCGGTAAGCCTTATGCGGCGGTGCCGGCCTTCCGGCGCCGCACCACGAACACCGCGCCCGCACCGGCGACCACCGCGACGCCGCCCACCAGGCCGATCACCGGCAGCGCGGAGCTGGAGCCGGTCTCGGCGAGGGTGCCGGTGGCGGAGACCTCGTCGACGTTGTCGAGGTCGGTCTTGCCGCCCTGCGGCTTGGCCTCGTTCGGGTCACCGGCGTCGGAGCCGGCGGCCAGGATGTCGAAGAAGTAGATCCAGCCGTTCGGGTCGTCGGCGACCCAGCAGCCCTCGTCGTCCGCGTACTGGGCGAGGCCGCCGGTCAGACCGAGCGAGTCCGGCACCTTGCCGCTGACGCTCAGCCGCAGCTTGAACGACACCGAGTGGCCCGCGCCGAGCGAGAACGACGGGAAGGTGCCGCCGTCGCCCGCGGCGTTCGCGACCGTGTCCCACGAGCGGGTGGCCGTGTCGAAGACCTGGACCTTGATCTCGCCGGAGTAGTCCTCGACGTCCTCCCAGCCGATCGCGGCGACGCCGATGAGCGGCTTGATGTCCTTGATCTCGTCGTCCCCGTGGTTGGACACGTTGAACGAGAACGGGGTCCAGCCGCTGCCGGCGACGATCGTCTCGGGCAGTCCGGTCAAGCCGCTGGTCACGTCGTCGCTGAGTTCGGCGGTGCTGTTGCCGTCCTCGTCGACGCAGAGCTCGGGGTCCTCCGGGGTGCTCGCGCTCGGCGACGGGGAGGCGGCCGGGGAACTCTCGTCGGCCGCCGGGCTGCTGGTGCCGGCGGCGGGAGTGCTCGCGTCCGCGGCCGGGCTGCTGGTGTTCGCGGCGGGGCTGCTGGTGTCGGTGGCCGGCGTGCTCGCGTCCGCGGGAGGAGTGGTGTCCTCGGCGGCCGGGCTGGTGGTGTCGGTGCCGGGAGTGGTCTCGGCGGCCGGGCTGCTCGTCGACGTGTCCGGGGTGTCGCCGGTCGCGAACGCGGCGGGCGCGGAGAGCAGGGCGAGCGGGGCTATGACGGCCGTCGCGGCCGCTGCGGCCATGGCGCGGCGAAGCTTCATGAAGACCTCGAAGTTCCGGTGCGCCGCGAGCGGCAGCACACTTGGGAGGCCTCCGCGAGTGGGGCGCGGGTGTGGCCCTTGGTTCGCATGGTTTGATCCGCGAACCCTGCGAATGGTTGCCCTCGCCTTCACAGGATTCTTATGTGAGCTGGATCACCTGACCGGTGTGATCGGAGCTGACGTACGCTCAACTGCCTCCCAGCCCGCTCGCAGGAAGGTGCATGGCGTCGTGGCCGACAGATCGTCCGAAGAACCGAGACCCGGTTCGGGTGAGGGGGGCGACTCCTCCCTGCCCGACGACGTGTGGCAGAAGTTCCTCCAGGACAGCGAGGGGGACATCCGTGGCTCCGCCGCGAAGGAGCCGTCCGCCCGGGCCCGCATGGTGACCGAGCGGCTGCGGGAGCAGGATGCCCGGGGCGAGCGGCCCGAGGGCTGGCGTACGGGACCCACCTGGCAGGAGAGGGAGGGGCGGGCCGCGCGGCGCCGTCGCCTGTGGGCCGTCATCGGCATCCCGCTCGCCGCCGCCGCGGTCGTCGTGGCGATGAAACCCTCGCTGCTGCCGGGCGACCCCTTCGGCACCGGGAGCCCGGACACCGCCGAGGCCTCACCCCTCGGCGAGGAGACCGCGGCCCCGACCGCACCCCCCGCCGCCGGGGACCCCGAAACCCCCACCCTGGACGAGCCGTTCGCCGGTTCCCCCGCGCTGCGCTGGGCCGACGGCGCCTCCGGCATCACCCTGCCGGACGCGAAGGCCGTCGGCGGGATACCCGAGGACCGGGTCGAGAAGACGCTCCAGCTGACCAAGAAGCTGCTGGTCGGAGCGAACCTGGACCCGAAGACCCTGCGCGGCGGACGCCCCGGGGCCGCCCTCGCGGTCCTCGACCCGAAGCAGCCGAAACTGTTCGACGACCTGAACCGGTCCCTGAGCACCCCCGGCGAGGAGAACGACCCGCTGGTCCTGCTCACCCGCTTCGACCCGGACGACGTCCGGCTGGTCGGCGACGTGGTCAAGACGCGCGGCCGGATGACGTTCGCGAAGGGCGGGCAGGGCGGTGTCGCCGTGCACGCCGACTACACCTTCGTGTACCCGGTCGTCCGCACCGACGGCTCCACCGAGGTCACCCGCACCATCGTGCGCCGCGTCCTCGACGTGGAACTCCTCGACCCCGCCCGCTACCACGCCACCGCCGACCGTCTGAACGTCGTCGAGTGGGGCCGGGACGTCGGCAACTCCACCTGCGGGATCCACGACGGCTACCTCCACCCGGAGTTCCCGTCGTCCACCCCCTCGGGCGAACCGGCGACCGGCCCGACGGCGGATCCGTACGACCGCAGCCGCGAGATCGGAAGCGACGCCGCGGGAGGCTGCGGGACGGCGTCCCGGATCTGACGCGCCGGACAGAAGAAGGGCCCCGCCGGCCGGAGCCGCGGGGCCCTTCTTTCGTCAGCACCGACGTCAGGGCAGCGTCGGTGCCTGGGGAGCGGCGCCGGGGGGTTGCGCCGCTTGCCTTGCGTTCCGGGTCGGCGCCCCGGCGCATATGGGGCGCACGGTTGGTCTCGACCTGTGGCAGTACCTCGGTACAGAGGTGCGCCGGTACCCGTCGGTACGGCAGCGCACGTCAATGCAGTTGTATACGGCGGGACTTGGGAAGGGCTTTCCAGGCATCGTGCTCGATGGACGCCGCCACCGCAACCGTTTGACCCAGACTTGGACATTTTGACCCGGACATTTTGACTTGGACGTCCCGCCGGTCGGCTCCGAGCGTCCCCGGAGCCGACCGTTCTCTTGGGTGACCGGGCTGCTGTCCCCTGCCGTCCGGTCACTTACCTGGAGCGAGGTCCCACGACGCACGGCACGATCCGTACGTCTCATCGCCCCAGCGAGCCACGCGTGGTTCGTTCGCGCCCGCCCCTGGCTGGCACGGACACCCCGACCAACGAGGTGCTTCGCTTCGCGGTCACGCGCCGTACGGGTGAGGGCGGGCCCGAACTCAGATGCGACCCCGGCACAGTTCGAGGAGCGTCATCGCCAGCGACGTACCGGGCCTGCCCAGCGCCTCGCTGTAGTGGTGGAGGACGTCCATCTCGCGGGAGAGGTTCACCCGCCGCCCGCCGGAGGTGATCCGCGCCTCCTGGATCACGGCGGACACGGCCATCCGTTCCTGGATCAGCCCGATGATCCGGTCGTCGAGCGCGTCGATGCGCTCACGGGCGCCGGTGATCACGTCGGCGGCCTCGGTGGTACGGGCGCCGGTCACGTCGATGGCGGTCATGGGGGCTCCTCATCGGGATGGGTGAGGTGCCCCGGAGCGACAGGATCCGGAAAACACCAGGCGCCCCGGACCTTGTCGGCCCGGGGCGCCTGGGAAGTCGCTTGTCAGTAGCTCAAGCAGCTCGACCATGGCAGCCGGCGGGCCGGGTGCCATAGGTAAAGAGGAAGGTCGGGTGCGTGAGCATGGGGGCGAGTATGCCACAGGACCCTTGGGACGCACCGGGTCGGGACGGGAGCCCCCGCGCGCGAGCGGCCGGGCGAGGGGGAGGGTGGGCGAAGGCCGGGGGTCCGGGGCGGAGCCCTCAGGACGGCGGCGGCGCCTGCGCCCGCCCCCGGTAGAATCGCCGACACAGACCCCCGCCCCACCGCCGGAAGGCACCCCGTGTCATCAGCGACCAACGCCGCCCCCGACACCGTCCTGGTCGTCGACTTCGGCGCGCAGTACGCCCAGCTCATCGCCCGCCGCGTCCGTGAGGCCCGGGTCTACAGCGAGATCGTGCCGAGCACCATGCCGGTCGCGGAGATGCTCGCCAAGAACCCGGCGGCGATCATCCTCTCCGGCGGCCCGTCCTCGGTGTACGCGCAGGGCGCCCCGCGCCTGGACCGCGCGCTCTTCGACGCCGGCGTCCCCGTCTTCGGCATGTGCTACGGCTTCCAGCTGATGGCCACGACCCTCGGCGGCACGGTCGACAACACCGGCGCCCGCGAGTACGGCCGTACGGAACTGCACGTCTCGCAGTCCGGGGCCGGCTCCACCCTCTTCGAGGGCACCCCGGGCGAGCAGTCGGTGTGGATGTCGCACGGCGACGCCTGCTCCGCCGCCCCCGAGGGCTTCACGGTGACCGCGTCCACGGACGTCGTCCCGGTCGCCGCCTTCGAGAACGACGAGAAGAAGCTGTACGGCGTCCAGTACCACCCCGAGGTCATGCACTCCACGCACGGCCAGCAGGTCCTGGAGCACTTCCTGTACCGCGGTGCCGGCATCACCCCCTCCTGGACCACGGGCAACGTGATCGAGGAGCAGGTCGCCGCCATCCGCGAGCAGGTCGGCGACAAGCGCGCCATCTGCGGTCTGTCCGGTGGCGTGGACTCGGCCGTGGCTGCCGCCCTCGTCCAGAAGGCCATCGGCTCCCAGCTGACCTGTGTGTACGTCGACCACGGCCTGATGCGCAAGGGCGAGACCGAGCAGGTCGAGAAGGACTTCGTCGCCGCGACCGGCGTACAGCTGAAGGTCGTGGACGCGGAGGAGCGCTTCCTCAAGGCGCTGGCCGGGGTCTCCGACCCCGAGGAGAAGCGGAAGATCATCGGACGCGAGTTCATCCGGGTCTTCGAGCAGGCGCAGGTGGAGATCATCGCGGACGACGGCCCCGAGGTCGCCTTCCTGGTCCAGGGCACGCTCTACCCGGACGTCGTCGAGTCCGGTGGCGGCACCGGCACCGCCAACATCAAGTCCCACCACAACGTGGGCGGACTGCCGGAAGACCTCGAATTCAAGCTGATCGAGCCGCTGCGCCAGCTGTTCAAGGACGAGGTCCGGATGGTCGGCCACGAGCTGGGCCTGCCGGACGAGATCGTCCAGCGCCAGCCGTTCCCCGGCCCCGGCCTGGGCATCCGCATCGTCGGCGAGGTGACCAAGGAACGGCTCGACCTGCTCCGGGAGGCCGACGCCATCGCCCGCGAGGAGCTCACCGCGGCCGGCCTGGACCGGGACATCTGGCAGTGCCCGGTGGTCCTGCTCGCGGACGTCCGCAGCGTCGGCGTCCAGGGCGACGGCCGCACCTACGGCCACCCCATCGTCCTGCGCCCGGTCTCCTCCGAGGACGCCATGACGGCCGACTGGTCGCGTCTGCCGTACGACGTCCTCGCGAAGATCTCGACGCGGATCACCAACGAGGTCGCGGACGTCAACCGGGTCGTCCTCGACGTGACGTCGAAGCCGCCGGGCACCATCGAGTGGGAGTGAGCCTCCTTCCCGGGGCTCAGGTCCGCTTGAGAGTGCGCACCGGCTCTCCGGGCTTCCAGACCTGGGCGACGAGGTAGGTGTCGTCCTCGACGAAGGTCCGCACGACCTCCGTCAGCTCGGTGCGGAAGAGGTGGAACGGCTCGGGCGGTTCCACCTCTTCGACGTATCGGGCCCGGGTCTGCGGATCGTCGACCTCGATCGCCCGGCCGCCGATCCGCACGTCACCGCCGCCCGTCCCGGTGCCGCTCCCCGGATTGGCCTGGAGCGCGAAGCGCGGGTCCCGGCGCAGGTCGAGGGCCTTGAGCGAGTCGGGCATCATGCCGAACCACAGCTCGCCGCGGAGGAACCGCACCTCCAGGCCGGTGGTGCGCGGCGACCCGTCCCTGCGGAGGGTCGCCAGGACATGGTGGGTGAAGGCGCCGAAGCGTGCCTCGACGGTCCTGGCGAGATCGGGTTCCGCGGCGGAGAAAGCTGCCCAGTTCATATGTGCCAGTCTCGCGCCGATACCCGACATCTTCTGTCGTGTATCGATTGCGTGCGTCATCTTTACACCTCAGCGCTGTTCTCTTGCGCTGACCGACGGTAACTTCCGCCTCGTAAGCAACCCAGTGCTGGAGGACAGATGCACGGGACGCCCGAAGCCGGGCCCACTCCACCCCAGCCGCTCCCCACGGACCGGCTCCGGTTCGCCATGCCGCCGATGCACGACTCGGTGGACGACGAACGCCGGCACCGCAAGGAACGGCTCGCAGGCGCCCTGCGGATCTTCGGGCGGCTCGGCTTCGAGGACGGGGTGTCGGGGCACATCACCGCACGTGATCCGGAGTACAGCGACTGTTTCTGGGTCAATCCGTTCGGGATGCCGTTCAAGCACGTCACCGTGAGCGACCTGGTCCTCGCCAACTCCGACGGCCAGGTCATCGAGGGCCGCTACCACGTCAACCAGGCCGCCTTCACCGTGCACGCCCAGGTGCACGCCGCGCGCCCCGACGTCGTCGCCGTCGCCCACTGCCACTCGCTGAACGGCCGCGCCCTCTCCACCCTCGGCGACCTCCTGGACCCGATCACCCAGGAGAGCTGCGCCTTCTACGAGGACCACGCGCTGTACGACGCCTACACCGGCGTCGCCGTCGACGCCGACGAGGGCCGTCGCGTCGCCGCCGCCCTCGGCACCCGCAAGGCACTCGTGCTGCGCAACCACGGCCTGCTGACGGTCGGCGACTCGGTGGACGCGGCGGCCTGGTGGTTCGTCTCCCTGGAACGCTCCTCCCAGGTGCAGCTCACCGCGAAGGCGGCCGGACGGCCCGTCCTCATCGACCACCGGATGGCGGTGGCCACCCGGGAGCAGTTGGGCGGCGACCTGGTGGCGTGGATCAACTACCAGCCGATGTGGCAGGACATCAGCCGGAGCGAGCCGGACCTGCTGTCGTGAGCGGTGCCCGTGGTGGAGACGGCGGGCTGGGCGGTGGGCTGAACGGTGACCTGGGGGGCGGGCTGGGCGGTGGGCTTCAGAACCCGCGCAGTACCGCCGCCTTCGTCATCGCGAACTCCTCGTCCGTGAGCACCCCGTCCCGGTGCAGCTCGCCCAACTCCCGCAGCCGCCGCAGGAGTACGTCGTGATGGGCGGTCTTGGCCGGCACGGTCGCCGTCAGCGGGCGTCGCCGCTCGCCGTCCTCGACGCCGGTGCGGGTGGAGGGGTGCGGCAGCCGGGCCGTCACGGCGGTGGCGACGAGGGCGGTGAGCAGGTCGCGGCGGGTACTGCCCCACAGATCCAGGGCGTACGGATCCTTCTCGGGCGGCAGTTTGGACAGCGTCGTCCCGTGGGTCACGAAGCGCAGGAAACCGTCCGTGTAACCGGAGTTGGGCAGCCACTCGACCTGGACGAGATCGCCGAGGTCGATGACGCGAGCGCCGGTCGCCCGCTTGACCCGGTCCGAGGTGTCGGCCCAGTCGATACGGACCCGGGTGCCGTCGAAGGAGACCGTGCCGTCGGAGGAGCGGACCGAGACCGGGACCGGCGGGCCGGGCAGCAGATAGGCCTTGGCGGGCTCGGCGGGTATCTGGTCCAGGAGCAGCGAGCGGCGGATCTCCTCCGCCACGTACTCGGCGACCCCCGCCCGGTCCACCTCCACCAGCAGCCGGTACGGATCGGCGGGGTCGGGCAGCCGGCCCCCGGTCGCGTGCAGCAGCGGGTCGGCGCCCTCGCGCAGCCGCATCCGCAGCCGGCCGCGCTTGCGTTCGGGCTCGAAGACGACACCCGAGATGGCCTCCAGGGGCACGGCGATCTCGCCGTACGTCTGCCGGAACAGCGGCACCGAGCGGTGGAGTCCCGGCGTGATCCTGACCGTGCTCCCGTCGAAGGCCCAGGTCCCGTCGCGCTGGATGATCTCGGCCATGGAGAAATTCTCGCAGCCGGGTCAACACGGCGACGGGCCCTTCCCCCGCCCGGACCGGACCTGCCCGCCACGGGGCGTGTTCCGTAGGGCACAATTCGCAGTCATCGCACGGGAGTTGCAAGGCACACAAAAGCGGGGAAGGCAGGCACAGGGCGTGGCGGTCCAGGAGGCCAGACAGAGCGCGGACTCGGGCGCGCACGGGAGTGCGCACGCAGGCGGCTGCACCTGCGGGGACTGTCCGCACGGGGCGCGGGCGGGACACCGCAGGGCGGTGGCCGCGTTCCTGCTGAAGCGGGACGAGTTCGCGGCCGGGCAGGGGCTGCCGGCGGGGGTGGCGCACTCGGCCTCCGCCTCCCGGCAGTGGGTCTCGGAGGAACTCACCCAGTCCGCGGAACTCGTCGCCGAACGCGGCCGGGCCGAGGGCGAGGCCTGGCTGGCGCGACTGTGGCGCCGTACGGCGGTGGCCGTGTGGGCACTGGTCGTTCTGCTCCTTCTCGTGCAGGCGCTCACGGCGATCGGCACGGGCTGGACCGCGGCCCGCACCGCCGGACTGCTGGCCGCCCTGGTGGTGGCCGGCGCCCTGACCGCGGCCTCGTGGTTCCACCGGACGCGCGGCGGCGCGCTGGCGCCGCTGATCGGCGAGGACAACCGGCTCTCCACCTCGCGGGCGGTCGCCGTCGGCTGGGTGCTGTTCGTCGCCTACGCCGTGCTGGTGCTGGTGGGCCGGCTCGCCGCGGCCTCCGAACCCGCGGAGCGCGACACCCTGATCTCCGGCTTCGAACTCGCCAGGGCCGCGGGCGTGGTGACCGTACTCGCCGTGGTGTGCGCCATCGCCGTCCTGGTCCGGCGCGTGGTCGGGCTGCGGGTTCTCGGGCAGCGGCTGCAGAAGGTACGGGCGGACCGGCCGAGGGCGGCCGACCTGCTGACCGACGACGCCGGCCGGGGCACCTTCGCCGACATCCAGTACGTCGTCATCAGCGCGGTCGCCCTCCTCTTCGCCGCCGTACGCCTCGCCCGCCGCCCCGACCAGCTGCCGGACCTGCCCTGGGGGCTCGCGGTGGTGGTCCTGGTGTCCGCCGCGACCTACCTGGCCGGGAAGTACGCCGAGGGCGGGCGGCCCGTCATCCTCTCCGTCGTGCGGGCCCGCGAGGCCGGCGACCTGGACGGCCCGATCCGCACCGGCGACGACATCGAGATCCGCGGCGCCGGTTTCGTGCCCCCGGGCGCCCAGGGCGCGGACCGGCTGTCCCGCATGGTCGTCCGCATCGGTCCGGTCAACGTCCACGTCCCCCTGATCCCGGTCTCGGGAGGCTTCAGCAACCCCGCGGACGCGGTACTGACCGTGCCGGTCCCCGCCGACGTGGAGCCCGGCCGGGTGGACGTCCAGGTGGTGACCGCGGCGGGCGTGGAGACGAACCGGTACGCGATCGACGTCACGGACTGAGCCGGGGCGTCCCCCGGCGCGCTCTTCCGCCCGGGGGCCGTTCGGCGTCATGGGCATGGCCGAAGCCGCTCGACTCGGAGAAACTGGTCGGGACAGGGTCGCGACTGGCTGCGACGGCATTGAGCGGGTCCTCCCTGTCGTACGTATCGTCAGTTGAGGGGTCACGGCACGGCGGGCGAGAGGCGGCTAGGAGCTATGACTCACGGCATTCGTATGGACACGCACTCCCCCTATTCGAACGGTGGTGCGGACTGGCGGGACACCGCCACCCGATACGCCCTCCTCCCGCTCCGCGTCTTCCTCGGCGTCACCTTCATCTACGCCGGTCTGGACAAACTCACCGACAGCGCCTTCATGAAGGACTCCGGCTCCGGGTCGGTCGGCGACCTGATGCGCACCGTGCGCGACTCCTCCGCCATCCCGGCCCTGGTCGACCAGGCACTGAAGAACCCCGTCGGCTTCGGCTACGCCATCGCCTTCGGTGAACTCGCCGTCGGTATCGGCACCCTCATCGGTCTCCTCACCCGCATCGCCGCGCTCGGCGGCGCGCTGATCTCACTCAGCCTGTGGCTGACCGTGAGCTGGTCCGCGGAGCCCTACTACTACGGCAACGACCTCGCCTACCTCATGGCCTGGATCCCCCTGGTCCTCGCCGGCGCCTCCGTCCTCTCCCTCGACGCCGCCCTACGGGCACGACGGCGACGGCGAACGGGGGAGTACCGCTAGCTGCGGAGGCCTCCGACCGACAGAGCCACCAGGTGCGCAGACTTCGCCCCGTCGACCACCGGCGGGGCGAAGCGCTTGCCGCGCGGTACTCGTCAGTGCTGGTCCACCGGCTGTGGACCGGCCGGGTCCGTGCGGCCCGCTCGACGGCGTGCGCGTCTGCGAAGGGACCGGGTCAGGCCCCCGACCGCACCCGCCAGACAGAGGCCGCCCGTGACGACGGGGATGATCACGAACCACGGGGTTTCCCAGAGGCCGCCCGCGTCACCGGCGTAGATGACGCCCGCGAGGATCAGGAAACATCCGGCGACCAGCTTTCCGGGCTGGAACTCATGACGCAGCACGGCGCACCTCCGCCTGTCCTATGCCGACCCTCACATCGAGGTCGAGCGTGCCGGTGCCCTTGCCGCCGGCGGCCGGTGTCAGGGTCACCTCCCTGTGCTTGCCCGGTGCCACGTCCACATCCTTCTCGTCGTCGCCCGGCAACTGGATGTCGCCCACCCCCACGTCGATGCTCAGCTTCACCGCCACGTGCGCGGGCACGATGACCAGCAGCCGGCCCATGCCCACGTCGGCCTGCGTGACCACGGTCTGCCCCTTCGCCAGGTCCAGCCGGCTCAGGTCCAGGGTGCCGACGCCGGTGCCGAGCTCGTACTCCTGGCTGACGCCCGCCACCGCCGTGGGCCGCCAGCTCGTGCGCTCCCAGTGCGTGGTGATGTCCGCGGGCAGGACCGACGCACCGGCGAGCAGGCCCGCCGTGACGATCGCCAGGAAGATCGACCCCGCGCCCGTGCGCCCCAGGAACGCGCTGACCGCTATGCCCAAGCCGAGCACGATCAGCGCGCATGCCAGGCCGATCTGCAGGCTGGTGCCGAGGGTGTGGTCGTCCCACGTCAGCCGCGTGGCCAGACCGCCCACGAGCAGGGCCGTCAGGAACACCCAGCCGCCGATCCAGCGGGGGCCGCGCAGCCGGGGCGGCCGGTGGAGGGCCGGGACGCGGATGTCCACGCGGCTGCGCCAGGAGTTGCCCGGGCCGATGTTGACGGCGGCGGCCATGTCCCGGACCCGGGAGTCCTGGGGGCCCCACAGATAGCCCGTGCCGCCCTCGTGTGTGCCGTCCTTGACGATCGGGTCGCGCCACCAGGACGCGTAGGAGGCCGGCACGGGCGGCGCCTGGGCCTCGGGCGGGGCGTCCGCGACGGCCTGGGCGGACAGTGGGTCGGTGTCGGGGGCGCCGCGCTGCCGCGACCAGTACCCGGCGCCCGCGAGGAGCAGGGAGAGGACCACGGCGAAGGTCAGCACCCCGCCGTTGTTCAACAGGGTCAGGAACACCCCGCAGCCGACCAGCGCGAACACCACGGCGGTCAGCGCCTGGCCGTCCACCCGGCCGGTCAGCAGCTTGCGCACCTCGTTCTCGTCCTCGTCGTCGTACGGGACGAAGAGCCAGGCGAAGCCGTAGAAGAGGAGACCGATGCCGCCGGTCGCGGAGAGCACCGCGAGGGTGATGCGGAAGATCACCGGGTCCATGTCGCACTGGCGCCCCAGCCCCGCGCACACCCCGGCGAGCAACTTGTGCCGCCGGTCGCGCCGGAACTTCTGCGGCAGGTCGGCCGGAGCCGGTTCGGCCGCACCTGCTCCCGCCGCGCCTACTCCCGTCGTACCCGCTCCCGCCGCACCTGTTCCCGGCGGGGCCGCCTCTCCTTCGTTCCGCGCCCCCGCGGAACGCGAGGCGTGAGCGGCGTCCACAGCGTCCGCGGCAGCCGTGGCGGGCACGGCGTCCTGCGGCCCGGCGCCCGGTCGGGGACGCGGGCCGGAGCCGGGTCCCGGACCCGTCGCGGCATGCTCGTGATCGGTCATGGCTCCATGGTGCCGGGCGCACCGCCGCCGCGGCAGTCGGGACGACCCTGGCCGGACCCTGATATCTGCCCTGAGCCGGCGCCGGGGAAGCGTTCGACGGACCCGCCCGCCGAAGATCAGGGGAGTCTCCGGGGACAACCCTGATGCTCCGGCTCCGCCACCGTGTGAACATCGATGGCATGCCGGAAGCCGCAACAGCGCCACTCGTCGAACCGCGGCCGCCGCGCAAGCTCTACCGCAGCAGTGACGGACGCTGGCTCGGTGGCGTGGCGCGGGGGCTCGCCGGGCATCTCGGCCTGCCCGTGATCTGGGTGCGGCTCGTCTTCGTCGGCCTGTTCATGGCGGACGGCCTCGGTGCCCTGCTGTATGCGGCGTTCTGGTTCTTCGTCCCGCTCGGCATCGGCGGCGTCGCCGGTCAGAAGCCCCCCTCCCTCGTCGCCACCGAGACCTCCGCGGACGGCCGCCGCAGACTCGTCGCGCGCAGGCCCGACAAGGGCCAGATCGTGGCCCTGCTGCTCATGGTCGTCGTGGCCATGGTCTTCGTCGGCAATGTGAACCTCGGCAACGGCGCGAAGGCCTACCTCTGGCCCGTGGTCCTGGCCGGCGCGGGCGTCGCCCTCGTCTGGCGCCAGGCGGACAACGCCCGCCGGGCCCGCTGGGTCGAGGCCGGCCGCCGTCGGCGCACGCTCACCCTGCTGCGCGCCGTGGCCGGCGTCCTCCTGGTCACCGCGGGCGTCTCCGGCGTCTTCGTCCTCCAGGGCTCCACCGCCCACCTCGGCTCGGTCCTCCAGGCCGCCCTCGCGGTCCTCGTCGGGATAACGCTGCTGGCCGGTCCCTACCTGGTCCGCATGACCCAGGACCTCTCCGAGGAGCGCCTCATGCGCATCCGTGCCCAGGAGCGCGCCGAGGTCGCCGCCCATGTCCACGACTCGGTGCTGCACACCCTGACCCTGATCCAGCGCAACGCGGAGAACGCGAACGAGGTGCGCCGCCTCGCCCGCGCCCAGGAGCGCGACCTGCGCACCTGGCTCTACAAGCCCGAGGGCACCGGCAAGGACGAGGCCGACGAACCCACCACCCTCGCCGACGCGGTCCGGCGCAACGCCGCGGAGGTCGAGGACAAGCACGGCGTCCCCATCGAGGTGGTCGTCGTCGGCGACTGCCCGCTCGACGAGAGAATCGGGGCACAGATGCAGGCCGCACGCGAGGCGATGGTGAACGCCGCCAAGTACGGTGGCGAGGGCGGCGCGGTGCAGGTCTTCGCCGAAGTCGAGGGAAAGACGGTGTTCGTGTCCGTCCGGGACCGCGGCCCCGGCTTCGACCTCGACTCGATACCCGCCGACCGCATGGGCGTCAGAGAATCGATCATCGGCCGCATGGAGCGTTACGGCGGCACGGCGCGGCTGCGCGCGGTGCCGGACGGCGGCACGGAGGTCGAGCTGGAGATGGAGAGGGCGGAGAAGACGTCATGAGCGACCCGACCGAGGGGACCGGCACGGCGGGAGCGGCGGAGGCCTCCGGCGGTGAGACCGGGCGCCATGTGCGCGTGGTCCTCGTCGACGACCACCGCATGTTCCGTACGGGCGTCCAGGCCGAGATCGGCCAGACCGAGCAGACCGGGGTCGAGGTCGTCGGCGAGGCGGCGGACGTCGACCAGGCGGTCACCGTCATCACCGCGACCCGCCCCGAGGTGGTCCTCCTCGACGTCCATCTCCCGGGCGGCGGCGGCGTCGAAGTCCTGCGCCGCTGCGCTCCGTTGATGGCCGACGCCGAGCAGCCCGTCCGCTTCCTCGCCCTGTCCGTGTCGGACGCGGCGGAGGACGTGATCGGTGTGATCCGCGGTGGCGCGCGGGGCTATGTCACCAAGACGATCACGGGCACGGATCTCGTCAACTCGGTCTTCCGGGTCCAGGAGGGCGACGCGGTCTTCTCGCCGAGGCTCGCCGGTTTCGTCCTGGACGCCTTCGCCTCCACGGACGCACCACCGGTGGACGAGGACATGGACCGCCTCACCCAGCGGGAGCGGGAGGTGCTGCGGCTGATCGCCCGGGGCTACGCCTACAAAGAGATCGCCAAGCAGCTCTTCATCTCCGTGAAGACGGTGGAGTCCCATGTGTCGGCGGTACTGCGGAAGCTCCAACTGTCGAACCGGCATGAGCTGACTCGGTGGGCGACGGCGCGGAGGCTCGTCTGACACCTGAGGGGATCGGTATGAGAGGTCATGACATCAGGAAGGGAGTCCCCAGCCATGTCACACGCCCGCGTACACAACTTCTCCATCTCGCTCGACGGCTTCGGCACCGGTGACGTCCAGAGCCTTGACGCGCCGTTCGGCCACGCCGGCGAAAGGCTGCACGAGTGGATGTTCGCCACCCGGTTCTGGCACGAGATGACCGGCCGGCCCGGAGGGACCGGCGGCCTCGACGACGCCTTCGCGCGGCAGTTCGAGCCCGGCATCGGCGCCGAGATCATGGGCGCCGGGAAGTTCGGCCCGCCCGGATGGCACGAGGACCCGGAGTGGAAGGGGTGGTGGGGCCCCAACCCGCCGTTCCACACACCGACCTTCATCCTCACCCATCACCCGCGCCCGTCGATCGAGATGGAGGGCGGCACGACGTTCCACTTCCTCGACACCTCGCCCGCCAAGGCGCTGGAGACGGCCCGCGAGGCGGCGGGCGACCAGGACGTACGGATCGGCGGGGGCCCCACCGTCGTCCGCGACTTCTTCGCCGCCGGGCTCATCGATCGCCTGCACGTCGTGGTGGTCCCGATCCTGCTCGGCCGAGGCGTACGTCTCTGGGACGGGCTGGAGGGTGTCGAGAAGGACTACGAGGTCGAGTCCACGGCCTCGCCCAGCGGGGTCACCCATGTGACGTTCACCCGCGGGGGACCGGCAGCATAGCCAGCATTGGGCCTCCGAGCCGACGTAATTCAAGTCCGGCTACAGCGATGACCAAGGCGGCGAAGGCCTCGAAGCCGCCGCCGTCCACACGCCACCCATGTCCGTGACTCGGAGCTCGGCGCTCGGAGCCCCCGCTTCGAGCTTCGAGGCGGGCGTGGACGCCTGGGCAACCTTCGGCGGGTACATATCCCGCTCCCCTTCCCGCGAGGTCTGAGCCCCGGGCTTCGGGGTTCGGGCTTCGAGGTTCGGGATTCGAGCCCCTTTTTTCAAGGAATGGTCGGGAAGATTGAACCCACCCTCCCGCCCTCCCCGCGCGCACAACTGCGCCGCCCACCCGCGCAGATGACTTTTCGTGATCGGCTTGCGACACACCGTCGCGACCCTCTAGCGTTCGCGACAACAAACAACCCCGGTCGGGTGCTACCAACACCCGCCGGGGTCTCACCCCAAGATCGAACAGGACGATCTCGTGGCTTACGAAAACTCTAGCGCTGCCCTGTCCGCACCCGCAGCGCATCCCATGGCCAAGCCCGGTTACGGCAAACGCTCCGCGCCGGACCAGTCGCCACCGGGGCGGGGCGACTTCGGCCATCTCCCTCCCCGTGAGGCGTATCTCGCGAGCCTCCTCGACCGGCTCCCCGACAACGCGGCGATGGACGCCAAGACCCTCGCCAAGGCACAACCCCTCTATGGCCAACAGGCCGTCCGCTCCGCGCTCAACGAACTCGGCCGGGCCGGACATCTGCGCCGCGTACGCCGCCGTATCCGGCCGGAGCAGGGTGACACCGGCATGCGGTGGGTCTTCCACCGATCTTGCCGGGCGGGGTGCCCGGTCCTTCAGGGCCGGGGTGAATGTCCGCTCCCGCGTAGCGGGGCATGGGATAGACCAGTCGCCTTCAGGGCGATGGGTCGTCGCCGTCCACGGCGGTGAGGGCGACCTCAAGCAGATGCAGGATCTCGGAGTTGAGGGACCGCCGGTCGGTCTCTGCTTGCGAGACCAGTCGGGCGTGAAGCTCATCGGGGATGCGAACGGTAACTTTGACCATGCCGCCATCCTGCCACTATGGTGGCGGCATGTCACGTTTCCGGATGTACCCGACGCGCGAGCAGGAAGAGCAGCTGCTCTTGCACTGCGCGCACGCCCGGTACGTCTGGAACCTCGCCGTTGAGCAGCACTCGCACTGGCGCAGGTGGCGCAAGTCCGCACCCGGCTTCGCCGAGCAGTGCCGCCAGCTCACCGAAGCCCGACGCGACAACGAATGGCTCGGCGCCGGGAACGCCGACGTGCAGCAGCAGGCCCTGAAGGACTTCGCCAAAGCCAAGAACGCCCGCTTCACCTCGGGGTTCGGCGAGCCGACCTGGCGCAGGAAGTTCCGGCACGAGGGCTTCCGGGGCATCGGCACCGACCGCACACCCGAGTACAACGAGGACAGCACGCCGAAGCTGAACGCGAAGACCGGCAAGCAGGTCATGGGCCGCTCCGTCGTGGTACAGAAGCTCAACAAGCGATGGGCGCAGGTCAAGGTGCCCGGCTGCGGCTGGGTCCGCTTCCGCCTCACCCGCCCAAAGCTCCCTGCGGCGAAGACGTTCCGAGTCACCTTCCGCAACGGGCAGTGGCACGCGGCGTTCGCCGTCATCCCCAACCCCATCGACGCGCCCGCCACGGGCGAGGCCATCGGCATCGACCGGGGCGTGACCATCACGGCCGCCCTCTCCGACGGCCGCACCCTCAACTGCCCCCAGCTCACCACCAAAGAGCGCGCGCAGATCCGCAAGCACCAACGCCGCGCCGCCCGCGCACCCAAGGGCAGCGACCGCAAGACCGCCGAGTACGCCAAGGCCGCCCGCCTCAAGGCCCGCGAAGCCGACCGGCGCAAGGACTGGTGCGAGAAGACCAGCACCATGGTCGCCCGCACCTACGACCTGGTGCGGTTCGAGAAGCTGAACATCAAGAACATGACCGCCAGGGCAAAGGCCAAGCCCGACCCCGACCAGCCCGGCCAGTACCTCAAGAACGGCCGCGCGGCCAAGGCCGGACTGAACCGGGCGATCCTCGCCCAAGGGTGGGGCCTGCTGCGGCAGCGCACCGAGCACAAGGCCACCGGCCGGGTCGAAGACGTCCCCGCCCCGTACACGAGTCTGCGATGCAGTGCCTGCGGATGGATCGACAAGAACTCGCGCAAGAACCAAGCCGAATTCTGTTGCTCCTCCTGCGGCTTCACCTGCAACGCGGACACCAACGCCAGTATCAACGTCGCGGCAGGACAGGGCGGGATCCCCCGCCCCCGGCGAACAGCCGGTGCCGGAGGGACGACACCGCCCACACAGCGGTCGAACGTCCGTGAACCTCAGCCTGAATGGGCTGGAATCCCCCTCTTTTAAGAGGGGGAGGATGTCAAACGTACTGGTCCCGTACCGCACGTGACGACGAATGGTGGGCCGGGGTCCTCGCGGGTGACGTGACGTCGTCGTCCGAGACGCCCGCCGAAGCGGCACCTGTGCCCGTCGAGCCCGTCGAACCCCGGGCCGACGCGCCCGCGCCGCCCGCCGCCTACGTCGTCCTCGCCCAACTCGGCCTCCAGGACCCGCGCCTGGCGCTCTCCTCCGCCGACTGCACCGCCCTCGAACCGCTGGCCGCCGACTGGCTGGACCGGGGTGTGACGCCGGACCAGTGGTCCAGGATCCTCGCCGCCGGGCTTCCGGACCAGGTGCACGCGCCCCGGGCGTTCGTCAGGCGCAGGCTCGTCGACAAGCTGCCGCCCGCGCCACCCGCCGCCGCCCCGGTGGGCCGAGCGCCCCGAGCCCTGATGGAGTGCACCGACTGCGGCGTACCCGGGCGGCCGGAGGCCCTGCCCGGAGGGCTGTGCCGGGCGTGTGGCAGCCGGGGGACGAGGGCGAGCCGGGAGTCGACCGGGACGCAGAGCGTGGCGGTGCGGGACGTGGTGGCGCAGGTGCGTGCCGCCTTGCGTGCGCCTCAGCGTGTCTGAAGTCAGGGCAATGGGGTCAGGGAGCGACGTTCGCGGCGGCGTAGGAACAGGCCTGCCCCGGTCATCATGGCACCGGCGACACCGGTCAGCACCTGAGTGGTTGCCGTCGGCATCGAGTAGCCCCGAAGCATGGCGAAAAAGGAGAAGAGGACTCCCGCTATGACGATGCCCGCCGTGGCGTAGGCCAGGTAATTCGTGGTGCGTGTCCTTTTGGCATCAGCCCTCGACGCTGCCAGGTAGTTCTTCTCAAGCGCCCCGAACGCGATCTGCATGTCCGATGCCCGACCTTCGACGAAGCTCAGGCTGCGCTCGCCGAGCAGTCCCTCCCGTTCCCGGCCGGAGCGGTGCCAGTCCTCGGCGGCCACGGACAGCCGTTGGCGGAGTTCGAGTTCGGTTCTGGCCTCCGTGATCCAGTTCTGGAACGTCGGCCATGAATCCATGAGCGCGTGGTGAGCGAGCCGCACGGATGGCTCGCTCACGGGATCGGTGGTGATGACGAGCAGGCGGCCGTTGACCAGGAGCTCACACACGTCCCCGGCTCCTATCGCGGCGATGGTCGCCAGGGAAATCGCCTGTCCCGTGTGCTGACCATCGGAGTCGACCGAGACCAGACTCAGAAGGAGCTGACGAGCCTGGCGACGTTCGTCCGGTGACAGGGAGGCGAGCAACCTGTCGGCGGTGTACGCCAGGCTGAGCTGAATTGCCCCGCTCGACGCGTATGCCTGGTGGGTGAGGTAGCCGTCCTCCCGTAGACGCCATGCCTCTTGGAGGGCGTGTTGCAGGAGGGGAAGAGCGCCCGGCGCTTCGGCCAGGTCCCGCATCAGCCGGTCGGTGAGACCGGGCTCCAGTTGGAGTCCGACGGCCCGAGCCGGCCTCTCCACCGATTCCCGCAGGCCCGCCTCGGACATGGGTGGGACATGGGTGGGGTGTTCCATCAGGAAGGGCATGTATTCGAGGGCCTGGACATAGAAATCGGCGCGCAGGACGGCGATGGCGACGACCACCGAATCCTGCGTGCTGACCAGTGTCCGCAGCAGGGTGGCAAAGGCATCGCGCTCGGGGGCGTCGGCCACCGTGAACAGCTCCTCGACATGGTCGATCACGACGACCACGCGACGGAAGCGCTCCCCGAGTGCCTGGTTCAGGTGCTCCGGGCTGATCTGTCCGCCGTCCTCCGGCCCGATCTGTCCGCCGTCCGCCGGGCGGTCCAGCAGCGTACGCAGCCCCTCCAGCAGTTGCGCGGCACCGCCGGACCCGTGGATCTTGACGGTCGGCCAGAGATGGCTGCCGGGCAGCATGCCCGTGCGCAACGCCGGCAGTACCCCCGCGTTGACGAAGCTCGTCTTGCCGACGCCCGCGTCACCGATGATCGTGCACATCCGGCGCTCCTCCACGGAGTACAGGACCTGCCGGACCAGCTCACGCCGCCCGAAGAACAGGTCCGCGTCGGCCTCGGAGAAGGGCGCCGACCCCGGATAGGGACAACGCTCAGACCCAGCCGGCTCGGGGTCGGGGGGGACCGGCGGCCTCAGAGCCGCCCGAACGGTGTCCAACAGCCCCTGCTCGTCCAGCCCCTCCCGGAAATCGAGATACGTGTATCTGCGCAGCTCCTCCGGTACCTCGTCGACGTCGGGCAGCAGCACGGGCAGCAGGCGGGAGTCCTGCCGGGCGGCCATGGTGTCGAGTTCGTGCCGTTGGTGAAGGCTCAGGCCCGGTGGGCTGACAAGCACCAGGCTGACCTTGGCCCGGAGGGCCTCTTTGAGCCGTTGGCCCTGCAGTGTCTCGGCGACCTGGAAGCTGCCGCGCACGGTCAGCAACTCTCGGATCTGCTCCGCTGTTTCCCTGTCGGTGCTGCGGTACGACAGCAGCACGTCCGCCGAGGCGAACCGCGTGGTGGGGTCGTAGCGCGTCTCGACCGGGACCTGTCTCCACGAGCCACTGGTCTCTTGCATGGACGCGGCCGCAGGCGCGGGGACGGGCCGTAGCGCCGCCAGAGGGTTGTCGGCCGGGGCCAGCAAGGCGATGGCCTTGCGCAAACTGGCGTAGGCGTCCGCCAGTTCCCGGCGTTCCTCCGAACGGCCCGGGTCCGTGATGACCTGTTCGTCGAAGGCGTACGCCGGTACGTACGGCACCTGGAGTTCCCAGAACGCCAGGCCCGCTCGTGCGACAGCGGCGGGGGTGAAGGGGTCGAAGGCGGTACGGAAGCGCTCGGCGAAGGTGTTGAGGGGGGCGGCGTCGTTCTGGTCGACGCGGGCGGGGACGACCAGGGCTTCCAGGGGGCGGTCGCCGCGTACGGCGCGGACCTGGGGGGAGAGGAAGTGCCGGACCATCATCGCCGTGCCCTCGATGTTCTGGAGGTTGGGCGCGGACAACGCGACGATCACGTCGGCCAGTTGGTAGGCGCAGACGCCGCCCAGCTCGGTGACGCCGGTACGGCTGTCGACGAGGACGACGTCGTACCGTTCGGCGCAGGTGCGGCGGAACCATTCGAAGAACAGCTCGCCCGACCAGACGTAGTAGAAGTCCTGCCAGTCGAAGCGCCGCAACTCGGCTCCGTAGCGGCTGATCTGTTCGTCCGTCAGGCGTCGGCCCGCCGGGAGCAGGTCGAGGCAGCCGCCGTCGGAGCGCCGCGGGTAGATGGTGGAGAGGTAGCGGTCGAGGTCGCGGAAGGCGTCGTCCTCGGCCTCGACGGCGTCCGAAGCGGCCACGGACATCGCGTACTTGAAGGCGAGCAGCAGGTCGAGCAGGCCTTCCCGGCCGCGTACCCGTGCGTGGTCGATGGGGAAGAAGTGCTCCAGGCCGGGTGCTTCGAGGTCGAAGTCGACCATCAGCACCCGCATTCCGCTCCGGGCGAGTTGGTCGGCGATGTTGGCGAGTGCCATGGAACGGCCGACACCGCCCTTGTAGGAGTAGAAGGTGACGATCATGTCGCTCCGCCTTCCGTGATGAGGCGGGCCATCGAAACGCTGGGGCGGGTGCCCAGTTCGGCTTCGAGGAGCCGGGCCTTGTCGGCGCTGGGGCGGGCGTTGCGGTAGGCGTCCAGGGTCTGGGGCAGGCTGGCGCGCAGCCACCGGTCGAGGTGGGGTCTGCTGGCGACGTTCATCTCGCAGAGCGGGTCGAGTTGGTGGCCGAAGCGGTGGTCGGTGTGGCGGAGACGGCCGGCCAGTTCGCGCCGGATCAGTTCGTGCGGGGTGCCGGCGGCCGGGTCGCCCGGGGAGAGGGTGATCAGGGAGACCTGGGCGCCCTGGTAGAGCGGGGACGCGAGGAAGGCGGACTCCAAGTCCTGGTGGAGGAGGGAGAGTTCGTCGGCGACGACCAGGCAGCCGTTGCGGGCTATGTCCCTGAAGACGAGGGAGTGGGCCGGGTCGTAGGAGAGCAGGTCATCGAAGAGGTAGGGCTGGAGCCTGATCTTCCGGCCGCGCAGGAGCAGGTCGGGATCGTTCACCCCGGTCACCGCGTTCTCCAGGACCTGCCCGATGGTCCGGCCCTGCTCGCCGAAGGGTCTCCAGTCCGCCCGGGACGTGCCGTACCGGGCACGGGCCGACCGCGGGGACATGCCGAAGCCCCGCACGATGTCCGCCACCGGCCCGGCCGGCGTACCGATCAGGCCGTCCGCCTCCGTGTCGGTCATGGCCACCACGACGACGGGAAGGCCGATCTCGGGTTCCGGACGGGAGAGGCCGACGGCTTTGGAGAGCGCCGCGTGCAAGTGGTTCTGCAAGGGGTGTGCCGGTGAGCCGGCGATGACCTCGACCGGCGCCGAGGGTGCGAAGTCGGGTGGCTCCCAGTCGTCGTAGCCCGGTGCGGTGACGGCGAACAGGGGGCCCGGAGTGCGCGCTCGGGCCATGTCCAGGATCCGGCCGGAGCGTCCGGGGTTCTCGCCTAGGAGGGTGAGCAGTGCGGGGGACAGCAGCAGGCCGAACGTGCGGGCCGACGTCACCGCACGGTCCAGCGCCAGTATCTCCTCGGGGGTGGACGCCAACAGGTCCGTGGTCGAGGTGGTGATGTTCCACAGGCCTCGGAGCGCGCCGGCCAACTGGTCGGCGGCGGCCCGGTCCTTGGGGGCGTGCAGCAGATGCAGGTCACCGGTCAGCCGTCGGGGGTGCGGTGGTTCCGCGACGGGTCGGGGCGGATCGGCACCACCCACGGGAAGCCGCGGGTGGGCCGCCACGGCCGCCACCACCGCTGCCGCGAGCTGGTCGGGGTTGCTGAACCAGCCGACGCCGTGGTCCTTCGCCAGTTCCGCACGCAGTTGCCTGATGCTGTCACCGGGGTGCTCGCCGGAGCCGGTCAGGGCATCGATGTGATCGGTCGACCAGGGAGCGCCGTCCTTGACGAGGAAGATCAGCCGCTTACGGTCCGCCGCACCCGCCCTGCGGTACTCCAGCTCGGTGATCGACCGCCCCTCCGGGTTCAACGGCCCCCGCTCCGGCACGAAGCCGTAGCGGAAGGCGAAGAGCCCGATGTAGAGGTCGCAACTCTCCACATCGGCCAGGCACTTCTCCAACGGGCGTTCGTCGAAGGCGGCGTAGTCCTCCATGGCGACCACGTCCAGCGGGAGCCGGCGCAGTGCGGCGAGCACCGCCGTCCTGTATGCCTCCAGGTCGGACACCGTGGACGACAGATAGACCTTCACCCTGCGTACCTCGCTCCTCACACGGTGCAGAACAAGGTACAGGCGGCCGACAGGAGTGGGGGTGTACTTCTCACACCACCCGCGCGGCCCCCGCGAACGGCATCTCGCTGATCGGCGCGATCCGTACCGGCGCCGACGGGTTCGGGGCGTGGATCATCTGGCCATTGCCGATGTACAGGCCGACGTGGCTGATCGCGGAGTAGAAGAAGACCAGGTCACCGGGGGCGAGTTCGGAGCGGGAGACGCGTCTGCCGGTGTCGATCTGGGCGTAGGTGGTGCGGGGGAGGGAGACGCCCGCGGAGCGGTACGCGGCCTGCATGAGGCCCGAGCAGTCGAAGGCGTTCGGGCCGGTCGCGCCCCAGACGTAGGGGCTGCCGAGTTTGGCGTACGCGTAGGAGACGGCCGCCCCGGCACGGGAGTTGAGGGCCTGGGAGGCGCCGGAGCCGGAGGGTGCGAGGCCGTCCCGGTCCGCCGTCGACGAGCGTGAGGCGCGGTACGGGTCGCCGGTCGCCCCGAGTCGCGACTGGTCCTCCGCCGGCAGCCGGGTCAGCAGTCGGCGGGCCGCGTCCAGTTTGCCGTTGATCGTCTTCTTGTGGCGCTTCAGCTCCGCCTGGTGGGACTTCAGGGAGGCCAGCTCGATGTGTGCGGCGCCGCGCAACTGCTCGATCTCCCGCAGCTCTTTACGGACCCGGGCGACCGACGAGGCCTGGCGGTTGCCGGCCCGTTCGGCGAACTCGGCACCGTCCAGGTACCGGTCGGGGTCCTGGGAGAGGGCGAGGTGCAGCGCGGGGTCGAGACCGCCGTCACGGTACTGCGCCGCCGCCATCGAACCCAGCGCGTCCCGCGCCGAGTTGAGGTTCTCCGTCTTGCGTGCCGCCTGGTCCCGCAGGGTCGCGAGCCGGGTCTCGGCCCCCTCCGCCTTCTCCTTCGCGCCGTTGTACCGCTCGGTGGCGACCTCCGCCTCCTGGTAGAGCTTGTCCACCTTGGCCTTGACCTGGGCCGGGGTGAGCTGCGGCTCGGCGTGTCCGATCCCGTCGAAGCCGGTCGCGGTCGCCGCGCCCGCGAGGGCGATCGTCGCCGCCGTGCGGGCCCTGGTACCGACGACCGGGCGTAGCCGGGGTTTGCGGTGCGCTGCCACGTGGACTGCACGTCCTTTCGTACGACCGCCGTGTTCGGCATGTCCGTCATGCTCGTCGTGTCCGTACGAACGCCAAGTCGGGGAGCGGGCGTACGGCCGCCCGGAGGCGGTCACACGTCCGGCGGCGGCCCGCACAGGGGAGCGGACCGCCGCCGGATCTTTTCGGCGGTGGTGGCCGACTGCCGCCCCTGGCCCGGGCGGCGGTGGGGAGCCGGTCACCTGACGAGGACGCTAAACCTGACGGTGACGGTGCGGTAACGCGATGTGCGGAAGTTCCTCCAGCTGGCCACCGCGTGACCGCATGTGATCGTGATCCGTCGCCGGAGCCGTCGGCTTCGTGCAGGGGGATGACCGATGTGCCGAATCCTCACCCCTGGGGGCAGTGGGGTGCTAGGGGCCGCATATATGCAAGATCCGAGCGAGCGGGGGAAGCGGGTGGAGCGAGCAAGGGTGGGGCGCGGTGGAGTGGGTCGGTGTCAGGGGGGCGGGCCCGTCTGACTAGGCTCCGGCCTCATGGACGTACTCATCCATCTCTTCGTCGGCCTGCACATCGTCGGCATCGCCTCGCTGCTCGGCGGATTCCTCACCCAGATGAAGGCGATGGGCCGCGGCACCGCCCGCTTCGTCCCGGCGATGCTGCACGGCGCGCTGACGATGCTGGTCACCGGCGCGATCCTGGTCGGCCTCAACCAGGCCGACGACCAGCCCGTCGACAACATCAAGATCGGCGTGAAGCTGGCCCTGCTGATCGTGGTCCTCGGGCTCGTCTACGTGAAGCGGGACGACGAGAAAGTGGACAAGGGCCTGTTCGGCCTGGTGGGTCTGCTGACCACGGCGAACATCTTCATCGCCGTGCTGTGGACCTGACCCCGGCCGCGGCGACCGCCCAGGCCAGGCCAGGTCGAGCACGAGCAGGGTGACCGCCCTCGCACGCTCATGGGGCGATGCCAGGGAGCGCCGTGCGTCCCCCGAGGAGGACGCGCACGCGCGCGTGCCGGCTTTTTCGTCCCTACGCGCGCGTGGCTGCGTCTTGCGTGCCTACGCGCGCGCCTCGCGTCCCCGGCCCCGCCTCAGGCCGGCCGTACCACCCGGTAGATCGAGGACTCCCCGTCGTAGTAGACCGACTCCTCGCGGACGTACGTGCCCGGCTTCGGGGCGTGGATCATCATGCCGTTGCCGATGTAGATGCCGACATGGCTGATGTCGTCGTAGAAGAAGACGAGGTCGCCGGGCCGGGCGGCGGAGAGGGAGACCGTGGTGCCGGCGTCGACCTGGTCGTAGGTGGTGCGGGGGAGGGTGACGCCGGCGGCCTTCCAGGCGGCCTGGGTGAGGCCGGAGCAGTCGTACGAGCCGGGGCCGGTGGCGCCCCAGACGTACGGCTTGCCGATCTGGGCGCGGGCGTAGGCGAGCGTCTTCGCGGCCTTGGCGGCGTACGAGGCGTCCGGGACCGTGTCGGACGACGAGCTCGACGAGCCGGTACCGGTGTCCTGCCGGGCGGTGGCCGCCTGCTCCCGGGCCTTCTGGTCCGCCGCCTGCTGCCGCGCCAGCTCGGCCGCCTTGCGCGTGGCCTCCCGCTGCTTCTCCTGCTCGATCGCCGCGAGCCGGGCCTTCTCCTCGGCGGTCAGCTGAGACAGCAGCGCGCGGGCGTCGGCGAGCTTCTTCTGGACGGTGGCCTTGGAGGTCTTCAGGTCGCCCTGCGCCTTGGTGAGCGTCTCCAGGCTCTCCGTGGCCTCCCGGCGCTTCTCCATCGTCGCGGACCGCTCGGTGACGTAGTCGTCGACCGCGCCCTTCTGACGATTGGTCAGCCGGCCCATCAGCTGGGTCTGGTCGAAGTAGTCCTGAGGGGAGTCCGCGAGCAGGAAGGTCGCCGTGTCGGGGGTGGAGGCACCGTTGCGGTACTGGGCCGCGGCGAACGAACCGAGTTCCTCACGCGCCTCGTTGAGACCCTGGGTGCGTTCGGCGACGTCGTCGAGGAGGGTGTCGACGCGCTTGCGCTGCTTCGCGGTCTTCTCCTGGGCCGCGTTGTACTTGTCGGTCGCCGACTCCGCCTGGCGGTACAGGTCGCCGACCTTCTTCTCGACCTCTTCGAGGCTCGGTTTGTCATCGGCGGCCGGGGCGGCGTTGGCCGTCTGGGACAGCAGGGCAACGGAGGTGAGGGCGGCCGTGGCGAGGGCCGGGGTCCGTATGCCTGCTACGCGCGTACCCGAAGGACGCGACTTGCGGTGCGACGCCAAGGGAGGCGACTCCTTCCACGTTCCGCCTACCGAGTTAGCTGTCGGGTTCGGGCGGATTGGTCGGGAAGGTGTGCCCTACGGCCGTTCCCTGAAGGGAAGTCGGGCCGATTCACCCCAAGTTCGGTGGGTCCCCGGCTCCGGGCGCACGGCGGCGCGTCGGACTCGGCGGAGGCCGTGCGGCCCGGCGACGTTCGCCGGGAGGGGTCGTACGGCCTGCCTCGAACGGTAGCCAACGGGTGTGGTCCCTGTGAAGGATGATGTTCGATATGCCCGATACATTTTCGTGACCTTCGGTCAGGTCGCCGGGTGTCGCGACCCGTCCGCCCTGGTCGGTCGCCGAACGTGAGGGGCGCGTTCCGAAGGGTGAGGGGTGCGTCGGGCGGACGGTTTTCCCGGGGCGGGGGTGGGGTGTCAGTGGGGAGCCCTAGACTCGGAGAGCGATGAGCAGCCTCTTTGACGACAGCTTCCTGGCGAACCTCCAGGCCCCTCGGACCCACTCCGGTGAGCACGAGGAAGAACACCCGCCACCGCCCGAGGACGATCACGTTCCGGAGCCGGTTCCGGACGATCTGTTCGGCGGGAAGTTCGACGTGCCCCCGGACCGGGACGCCTACTACCGCGACGGCGCCCCACGCCCGGCGATCGACCCGGCCGCGCTCCTGGACGGGCTGAACGAGAACCAGAGGGCCGCGGTCGTGCACCACGGCACCCCGCTGCTCATCGTGGCCGGCGCCGGCTCCGGCAAGACCCGGGTGCTCACCCACCGCATCGCCCACCTGCTGGGCGCGCGGAACGTGCATCCGGGACAGATCCTCGCGATCACCTTCACCAACAAGGCCGCGGGCGAGATGAAGGAGCGCGTCGAGCAGCTCGTCGGCCCGCGCGCGAACGCGATGTGGGTGATGACCTTCCACAGCGCGTGCGTGCGCATCCTGCGGCGGGAGTCCAAGCAGCTCGGCTTCACCTCGTCGTTCTCGATCTACGACGGCGCCGACTCCAAGCGCCTCATGGCCCTGGTCTGCCGCGACCTGGACCTCGACCCCAAGCGCTTCCCGCCCAAGTCCTTCAGCGCCAAGATCAGCAACCTGAAGAACGAGCTGATCGACGAGGAGGACTTCGCCGCCCAGGCCGCCGACGGCTTCGAGAAGACCCTCGCCCAGGCCTACGCCATGTACCAGTCCCGTCTCCGCGAGGCCAACGCCCTCGACTTCGACGACCTGATCATGACGACGGTCAACCTGCTGCGCGCCTTCCCGGAGGTCGCCCAGCACTACCGCCGCCGCTTCCGGCACGTCATGGTCGACGAGTACCAGGACACCAACCACGCCCAGTACGCGCTGGTCAAGGAGCTCGTGGGCACCTCCGAGCACCCGGTGGACGTACCGCCGAGCGAGCACGACCTGCCGCCCGCCGAACTCTGCGTCGTGGGCGACGCCGACCAGTCGATCTACGCCTTCCGCGGCGCGACCATCCGCAACATCCTCCAGTTCGAGGAGGACTACCCGGACGCGACGACGATCCTCCTGGAGCAGAACTACCGCTCCACGCAGACCATCCTGACCGCCGCCAACGCGGTCATCGAGCGCAACGAGTCCCGCCGCCCCAAGAACCTGTGGACCAACGCGGGCGCGGGCGCGCGCATCACCGGCTATGTCGCCGACACCGAGCACGACGAGGCACAGTTCGTCGCCGAGGAGATAGACCGACTGACCGACGCGGGCGACGCGAAGGCCGGCGACGTCGCCGTCTTCTACCGCACGAACGCCCAGTCCCGTGTCTTCGAGGAGATCTTCATCCGCGTAGGCCTGCCCTACAAGGTCGTCGGCGGTGTCCGCTTCTACGAGCGCAAGGAGGTCCGGGACGTCCTGGCCTACCTGCGGGTGCTGGCCAACCCGGAGGACTCCGTCCCGATGCGGCGGATCCTGAACGTCCCCAAGCGGGGCATCGGGGAGCGCGCCGAGGCGATGATCGACGCCCTGTCCCAGCGGGAGAAGATCAGCTTCCCGCAGGCGCTGCGGCGCGTGGACGAGGCGTACGGCATGGCGTCGCGTTCGACCAACGCCGTCAAGAAGTTCAACACGCTGATGGAGGACCTCCGTACGATCGTCGAGTCCGGCGCGGGCCCGGCGACCGTCCTGGAAGCGGTCCTCGAACGCACCGGCTACCTCGCCGAGTTGCAGGCCTCCACCGACCCGCAGGACGAGACCCGGATCGAGAACCTCCAGGAACTCGCCGCGGTGGCCCTGGAGTTCGAGCAGGAGAGCCGTGAAGCGGCCGAGACCGAGACACCGGCAGGGCTGGCCGCCTTCCTGGAGCGGGTCGCGCTCGTCGCCGACTCCGACCAGATCCCCGACGAGGAGGACGACGGTTCGGGCGTCATCACCCTGATGACCCTGCACACCGCCAAGGGCCTGGAGTTCCCCGTCGTCTTCCTGACCGGCATGGAGGACGGCGTCTTCCCGCACATGCGCGCCCTCGGCCAGACCAAGGAACTGGAGGAGGAGCGGCGCCTGGCGTACGTCGGCATCACGCGCGCGCGGGAGCGGCTGTATCTGACGCGGTCCTCGATGCGCAGCGCGTGGGGGCAGCCGTCGTACAACCCGCCCTCGCGGTTCCTGGAGGAGATCCCGGCCCAGCACGTCGACTGGAAGCGGACCGGTGCCACCGCGCCGATGCCCTCCGGTCCGGCGTCCGGGGTGGCCGCCTCGCTGTCCTCGTCCCGCTCCCGCTCCGCCGCGTCGGGCGCGGCCGGCTTCGCCACCCGCCGGACCTCGGAGAAGCCGGTCGTCTCGCTGGCGGTCGGGGACCGGGTGACGCACGACCAGTTCGGGCTCGGCACGGTCGTGGGCGTGGGGGGCACGGGCGGCAACGCCGAGGCGACCGTCGACTTCGGCGACACCAAGCCGAAGCGGCTGCTGCTGCGGTACGCACCGGTGGAGAAGCTGTAGGAGGCGACCCCGGGAAGGGGCCCGAGGGCTCAGGAGTCGGGCGGGGGCTTCACGGGCACGGACTTCGGGGTCCGGGGCTCAGGGGCTTGGGTAAAGCCTCTGAGCCCTGCTTCCTGAGGTCTGCGACCTACGTCGGGTCGATGCTGTGGCTGCGCAGCCACGGGAGCGGGTCGATGGCCGAGCCGCCACCGGGCCGTACCTCGAAGTGCAGGTGCGGGCCGGTCGAGTTGCCGGAGTTCCCGGAGTACGCGATCGGGTCACCGGCCTTGACGGTCGTACCGGAGGCGACGCGGTAGCTGGAGAGGTGGCAGTACCACGTCTCCGTGCCGTCCTTCGCGGTCACGATCATCATGTTGCCGTAGGCGCTGTTCCACTGCGTCCGCACGGTGCCGTCGGTCGCGGCCATCACGGTCGTGCCGTAGGAGACCGGGAAGTCGATGCCGGTGTGCACGGACATCCAGTTGACGCCGCCCTGGCCGAAGTAGGCGCTGAGGCCGTGCTGCGCGACCGGCATCGCGTACTTGGGGCGCAGCCGCTCCTTGCGCGCGGCCTCCGCGGCGGCCCTCTTCTTCTCCGCGAGCTGCTGAGCCTTGAGGTCGATACGTTCCTGCGTACGGCTGGCCCGGTCGGCGAAGTCGTCGGCTCCGGCGGAGAGGCTCTCCAGCTGGGTGTCCAACTTGTTGTTCGCGGCGGACGGCTTGACGGCGGTCGCGTCCGACGCGGACGTCGTCCTCGCGTCCGCGGTGTCGTCGCTCAGCGTGCCGACGGACGCGGCGGCGATTCCCGCGACCCCCATGACACAGGCCGAGGGCACGGCCACCGTCAGCAGGGCGGAACGCCTGGGCGGCGGACGGCGGCGGGAGCGGGAGGCGCCGCGGGCGGCGGCACGCGAGGACGGGGCGGAGGCCGCGGCCGGTTCGGGGGCGGGCGCCGGGGTGACCTCTTCCTGGTCGTCGAGGAGAAGCCCGTCGGTCACGGTGGACATGACGCCCGTGGCGGCCAACTCGCCGTCGTGCGTGGCGCCTTCGTCGTAGGTTCCGGTGTGCGCGGCGCCCTCGTCGTACGTGCCGTCGTACGCCGACTGCTCGAAGGCGGCCGTCGGGTGCTGCTCGTACTCCTCGTGGCCCGTCGCGGACGGGGTGCCGCCGCCGTCGGAGTTCCACTGCGTGGCGTCGTAGGCGCCCGTGTCGAAGGTCTGCGTGCCCCATTCCCAGTGCTGGGTCTGGTCGGCCGGGCAGCCCGGCGCGTCGGGCTGGAGCCAGGCGCTCGCGTCCCACTGGCCGCTGGTGTCGGTGCCGGTGGCCTGCGGCGGGATCGCGGAGAGCTGCTGGTGCTCGCCGGTCCAGGCGGTGCTGTCGTACGCGCCGGTGTCGTAGGCGGCGTGGTGCTGGGCCGCGTACCCGTCGTAGTTCAGGGTCTGGTGACTGCCCGTCGACCAGGTCGAGGCGTCGTACGAGCCCGTGCCGTCGCCGGGAAGGTTGCCGAAGAGAGGGTCGGCCTCGAAGGACTGGGGAGCGTGGCCCGCGGTGTCGAAACCGCTGCCCGACGTGCCGTCGAAACCGGTGGCGTCATAGGCGCCGTACGTGGTGAAGTCGCCGTACTGGGCTTCCTGGGTGCCGTACGACGCATGGGGCGACGAAGCGGCGTCGGAAGCCGAAGCCGGGGTGGTCATGGTCCCCGACGGGTGACGATCGTTCACCAACTTCTCTTTCGCCTCGACAACAGGGGCTGCCAGAGCAGTGCGGTGACTGTACCCGGCGGTATGCGGGCACGACAATCTTCGTCGGGTTTCGCGTCCGAAGGAAACGGGCATTCGGCTGTGTTTCGGGGGACTGCGGGCGAGGGTTTGGCCCTGTGTTCGAAGAGTGTTCGACATTGGTCGGTGCTCCGGCGGTACTCCGGCGGTACTCAGACGCTGCTTCGAGGGAAGTCCGCCGATGGTCGCACCGCCGTCGCACCGCCGTCATGCCACCGTCAGGCCGCCGGTGTGGGAGCCGACGTGCGAGTCGGAATGCGTCGCTGTCCGTGGCGTGTCGAGCGCCTGCCGTATTCCCGTCGCGACGGCGGGGTGCACCGGCAGGGCGAGATGCCCGACACCGCTCACCCGCACGTTCTGCACGGTCAGGTCGGGGTGGTCGATACAGGCGGTCTCCAGCGGGTCCATCAGGTGGTCGAGGTCGCTCCAGAAACTGACGAAGTGCGTACGGCAGCCCGGCGCGGGCCGGGTCAGCTCCTCCAGCAACTCCGAACCGGGGCGCATCTGGCGCACGATCGGGTGCGCGTTCGCCAGCGGCACCACCCGGGTGCCGGAGTGCGGCGTGCCGAGGGTCACCAGCGTCCGCACGCGCAGGTCGCCGCCGAGCCGCTGGACGTAGTACCGCGCGATCAGCCCGCCGAGACTGTGCCCGACGACGTCGACCTGGCTGCTGCCCGTGCGCTCGCAGATCTCCTCTATGTGCCGGCCGAGCAGCTCCGCCGCGGTACGGACGTCGCAGGTCAGCGGCGAGTAGTTGAGCGACTCGATCTGCTGCCTGCCGTGCCCGGCGAGGCTGCGGCGCAGCAGGACGAAGATCGAGCGGTTGTCGATGAAGCCGTGCAGCAGGACGACCGGGGGCTTCGACTCCGTCGGCAGCTGTGGCGTGTCGGCGTCGTCCGGTGCCGGAAGCGGGGACACGGAGGGGCGGCGCTCCTGGGTGATACCGGAGGGGTAGAGGAGCAGATGGCCCGCGAGGATCGCGATCTCCAGGGCCGTCGCCTTCAGGAGTGCCAGGGACATGCCCGCCAGCTTCTCCGGGACGCTGTTCGCGATGCCTTCCGCGATTCTGTCCGGGATGCCGTCCGGGACCACGCCCTGGAGGACGCGTCGGCAGATGGGGAGAAAGGGCAAGCCTGCCCCGGTGACCTTCATGGCCGACCTCCTGTCGGCACGCGGAAGGACAACTCTGTCCCCCGTGTGCCCTCATGGGGAGACGCGGCGGAGGTCTCCGACAGAGAACGAGTGGAGCATGGGGGGTGAGGGTGGTGCGACGAGGCTCCCGCTGTCGTGCCCTACTCGCCCTGCGTGCTCTTCGTGCCCTTGCCGAAGCGTCCCACCGCCACGCCGTGCGGCCTGTGGCGCGGCGGTGCGACGACCTCGTTGCGGCTCCCGAACGTGTCCCATCGTGTGATTTCCCCCTCGGTATCCACCGCGAAACTGCCGGTTGCGGGATGCTGGCGATAACGTTCGTTCACTTCCCGGTCGATGCGGTACCGGTCGGTACGGAGGGACGCAGTTCGGTACGTCTGAATTCGGCGCGTGTGGATTCGGTAGGTACGTACGGATGCGGTACGGATGGATGCAGTCGCTTCATGGAGGCAGTGATGGGTGTGGCAGCCGGTCCGATCCGCGTGGTGGTCGCCAAACCGGGGCTCGACGGCCACGATCGCGGAGCCAAGGTGATCGCGCGGGCCCTGCGGGACGCCGGCATGGAGGTGATCTACACCGGGCTCCACCAGACCCCGGAGCAGGTCGTCGACACCGCGATCCAGGAGGACGCCGACGCGATCGGTCTCTCGATCCTCTCCGGGGCGCACAACACCCTCTTCGCGGCGGTGATCGCCCTGCTCAAGGAGCGTGAGGCGGAGGACATCCTCGTCTTCGGCGGCGGGATCATCCCCGAGGCGGACATCGCACCCCTGAAGGAGAAGGGGGTCGCGGAGATCTTCACGCCGGGGGCGACGACCCAGTCGATCGTGGACTGGGTCCGCGCGAACGTGCGGCACCCTGCCGGGGCCTAGACCTGGGACTGGGCACGGGACGGGGCGTGGGCACGGATCTCGGCTGGGGCAGGGGTCTGGGCTCGAAGCTATGCCGGGGCTTGGGGCTGGGTTTGGGTGTGGACGGGAACCGGGGGTATCGCGGTGTGCGGTGCGGTCAGTTCCTCGGTCATCGCCGCCCGCAACCGCAGTGTGGTCACCAGACGTTGGAAGGCCTCCGCCCAGTAGCCTCCGGCTCCCGGCGACGCGTCCTCCGTCTCGTCCGGCACCGCCTGCAGGCCGTCGAGGCGGCTCGCCTCGTAGGGGTCCAGGCACCGCTCGGCCAGCCCCATCACTCCGCTGAAGCTCCATGGGTAACTCCCCGCGTCCCGCGCGATGTCGAGCGCGTCCACGACGGCCCGCCCCAGAGGCGTCGTCCACGGCACCGCGCACACCCCGAGCAGCTGGAACGCCTCGGACAGGCCGTGGGTGGAGATGAATCCGGCCACCCACTCGGCCCGTTCGGCGGAGCCCAGCGTGCCGAGCAGCTTGGAACGCTCGGCCAGTGACACGGCACCGGGGCCACCGGCCTCGGGTGCCTGGGGCGCCCCGAGCAGTGCCCGCGCCCACGCGGCGTCCCGCTGCCGCACCGCCGCCCGGCACCACGCGGCATGCAGTTCGCCCTGCCAGTCGTCCGCGACCGGCAGAGCCACGATCTCCCCGGGAGTACGGCCACCGAGCCGCGCCGACCAGGAGGCGAGCGGTGTCGCCTCCACCAACTGACCCAGCCACCACGATCGCTCACCCCGACCCGCCGGTGGCTTGAGGACGACCCCGTCACGCTCCATTCCCGCGTCGCACTCGTGCGGCGCCTCGACGGCGAGGGCCGGCGCATCCCCCGTGTGGTCGACGGCCACGCACGAGCCGGCCCGGACCGCCATCCGCGCCGCGAGTGCCGAACCCGGCAGGGCCGACAGCAACTCGGCCGCTGTGGCCCGCACATTGCGGCTCCGGTCCGCCAACGCCTGTTCGAGGAACGGCTCGTCCGCCGCGGCCAGGCCCGAGCGCAGCGAGTCGAGGAACATCAGCCGGTCCTCGGCCCGTTCCGTCGCCCAGGTCGTCGTCAGCAGCTCACGGGCGGCGGCGGGGTCGCGAGCGCGGATCGCGGAGAGCAGCGCGACCCGCTCCGCGAACAGCCCCTCCTGCCACAAGCGGTGGATCGACTCGGTGTCCTCGGAGGACGGCAGCGCCGCGCCCCCGCCCGGTGTCGCCCGCAGCGCGAACCGCCAGTCCGGGTTCAGCCGGGCCAGCCACATGGCCCGCGGCCCCGCGAAGGCCAGTGCCGCGGGACGCAGGTCCGTACGGCCCCGGGCCGCGTCCAGGACGGCCGGCAGCATCTCGGGGGGTGCCGCGAAACCACGGGCGTTCGCCGCCGCCAGCCACTGCGGCAGCAGCTCCATCAGATCCGGTGCCGTACCCCGGCGGCCACCGCCGCCCGTGCCGGGGCGGTCGGCCAGGAGCATCGCCAGCCTGCGGGCCGCCGCCGGGGGCAGCGCCGGGCGCGGATCCTTGGCCGCCGGTTCCGGCCGCCGGGCCACCCGCCCCGGCCGCAGGCCCGCCCGCCGCCGTACGGTCTCGACGGCCGCCGCGTCCAGCAGCGCCACCGGCGCCTCCCGGCCCGGCGCGGAACCCGGAGGGGTGCGCCGCTCGGTGCCTAGGAGCGCCGCCGTGACGAGCTCCTCCCAGTTGCCGGGAGCCGGCGTGGGTGTGGGGGTGGCTGAGGGGGACGACGTGGTCGAGTCCGAGGGCGAGTCCGGGGCAGCGGAGGTCCTGTTCATGCGGTTCCCTTCCGTGCGAGGCGGGTGAGACGTACGAGGTGTGCGCCGGATACGACGGGTGTGACGTGTGCGGGGCATGGGGTGCCGGTGAGGCGTGCGGTGCGCTTCTGGAAGACCGCTCGGCGGAAGCGGATTCGGTGGAGGCTCCTTCGGGAGAAGCCCCTTGGGCGGAAGTCCCCTTGGTGGGAAGCCCTTCGGTTCAGCACAGGGAGACCGCCTCGCCGGGCCCCTCCGGCCAGGCGGTCAGCGGAGTGAAGCCCCGGTGGCCGCACTCGCCGAAGACCTTGACGGGGGCCCCGCCCGAGAGGGCGACCAGGCGCCACAGGCCCGGTCGGGCGCGGGCGGCCGGGGTGAGCGGCAGCGCCTCGTCCTCGTCGGCGGACGCCAGTTGCACGGAGTCACCGTCCGGCACCGGGACGACCCGGTCCAGCGTCACCGGGACGGAGTCCAGCCAGGGATCGTCCCGCAACGCCTCGCCGTAACGGTCGGCCGCCCGGGCCGGTGTCACTCCCGGCGGCCGGATCGCCGCGGGAGCCGGCGGGCTGAACTGCTCACCCAGGGCCGCCCGCAGCTGCCCGGTACCCGGGTAGGCGGACACCTCCGCGTCCAGGCTCAGCCCCACCGGCAGCGCCAGGTCGGGTGCGCGGCCGGCGGCGCCGTAGGAGAGGAGCAGCGCCGAACGGCCCGACTGGGCGCCGTACAGCCATATCCGGCGGGTCGTCAGACGTGTGTCCGCCGTGTCGTACTGCGCGAGGACCAGCCAGCGGTCCCGCACCGGCGGGCCGTCGGCCGAGGCGGGCAGGCCGATCCGCGAACGGACCGTCGCCGCGAGGCCGTCGGGCAGCCGCTCCCGGCGCAGCCAGCCCTGGTCGAGGAGGTGGAGGAGAGCACACTCCTCCAGCAGCCGCACCGGCCAGCCGGGACCGGACGCCGGGATCGCCCCCAACTCCCGCACCCGCGCGGCCAGTCCGGAGGCCTGGGCGTCCACCATACGGGCCGCCGTCTCCTCCCACAGCCCGTACCCCGCCTGTTCCGCGCCCGCGAGGCCGCCGCGCAGCAGATCCGTCAGCCGCTGCTCCAGCTCCGTCGCCCCCGCGGTGACGCGCTCGGCCCGGCGCTCCGCCCTGCGGCGCGCCGCCTCCGGATCAGCGGAGCCGGACGGGGAACCGGCCGCGCCCGCCGACCGTTTCTCCGTCGCGCGACTCTTTCTTCCCGCTATCCACTCCCCGGCCCAGTCCGGCGGCTGCGCGGACGGCACCGCGTCGTCCGCGCCCGCCCAGAGCAGCAGCAGCCCGAGCGCGTGCTTGCACGGGAACTTCCGGCTCGGACAACTGCACTTGTACGCCGGACCGGACGCGTCCGCGATGTCGACGACCGTCTGATACGGCCTGCTGCCACTGCCTTTGCACTGCCCCCACACCGTCCCCTCGTCGGCACTCCCCGCCCCGGACCACGGCCCGGCCGCGCCGAGTTTGCTTCCCGCTTTGCGTGATGCGGCGTCAGGCGCCAGTGCCAGCACCTGATCCGCGCTCCAGCGCACCCCCTGCTGAGTCATGACATCGAAGGTAGATCCCAGCACTGACAATCGGGCCGGGCGGCGGACGGGCGACTGCGTTTTCGCAGGTCACAACGCATTGTCAGTGGCGTGGTGCACGGTGGTACCAGATCCGAACCGGCCGAGCTGGAGGGGGCCTCAGCCATGACTGTGTCCGTGGAACCGATGTCTGTGGAAGTACCGGACGAGAAGCCGCCGGTGGCGTTGCGGGCGCATGCCGAGGACGCCTTCGCGGACGAACTCGCCGCGCTCGCCGCACAGGACGACCGACCGCGCCCCGAGCGCTGGAAACTCTCGCCGTGGGCCGTGGCCACCTATCTGCTCGGCGGCACACTGCCGGACGGCACGGTGATCACACCGAAGTACGTGGGCCCGCGCCGGCTCGTCGAGGTCGCCGTCACCACGCTCGCCACCGACCGCGCCCTGCTCCTGCTCGGCGTGCCCGGTACCGCCAAGACCTGGGTGTCCGAGCACCTGGCCGCCGCGGTCAGCGGCGACTCGACGCTCCTGGTGCAGGGCACGGCCGGTACGCCGGAGGAGGCGATCCGGTACGGCTGGAACTACGCGCAGTTGCTCGCGCACGGTCCGAGCCGCGACGCCCTCGTGCCCAGCCCGGTCATGCGGGCCATGGCGGAGGGAATGACCGCCCGGGTCGAGGAACTGACCCGGATCCCGGCCGACGTACAGGACACGCTCATCACGATCCTGTCGGAGAAGACGCTGCCGATACCGGAACTGGGCCAGGAGGTGCAGGCGGTCCGCGGTTTCAACCTGATCGCGACCGCCAACGACCGCGACCGCGGGGTCAACGACCTCTCCAGCGCCCTGCGCCGCCGCTTCAACACGGTCGTGCTGCCGCTGCCGGAGAGCGTCGAGGCCGAGGTCGACATCGTGTCGCGCCGCGTCGACCAGATGGGCCGCTCCCTCGACCTGCCGGCCGCGCCCGACGGCATCGACGAGATCCGCCGGGTGGTGACCGTCTTCCGCGAACTGCGCGACGGCGTCACGGCCGACGGCCGTACCAAACTGAAGTCGCCGAGCGGCACCCTCTCGACGGCCGAGGCGATCTCCGTCGTCACCAACGGCCTTGCCCTGGCAGCCCACTTCGGCGACGGCGTGCTGCGGGCCGGGGACGTCGCCGCAGGCATCCTCGGCGCCGTCGTCCGCGATCCCGCGGCCGACCGGGTCATCTGGCAGGAGTACCTGGAGGCGGTCGTCCGGGAGCGCGACGGCTGGAAGGACTTCTACCGGGCCTGCCGGGAGGTGAGCGCGTGAGCATCGCGAGGCGCGCGGGGGAGGCGGGACCGGCCGACGACGACTCGCGGTGGACCCGCACTCGGACCCTGACTGGGACTGGGACTGGGAAGGGATCGGAAGGGAGGGGGACGGTGTGACGGGGGCTGAGGTGGGTGCGGGGGCGGGCGTCGGAGTGGGTGCCGAGGGAGCGGGGAGCGGGTGGCCCGTGGCGGGGCCGTTGCTGCTGGGGGTGCGGCACCACGGGCCAGGTTCCGCGCGGGCCGTGCGGGCGGCGCTGGCGGCGGCCCGGCCGCGGGTCGTGCTGATCGAAGGGCCGCCCGAGGCCGACGCGTTGATCCCGCTCGCCGCGGAGGAGGACATGCGGCCACCGGTCGCGCTCCTCGCCCACGCCGTGGACGAGCCCGGCCGCTCGGCGTTCTGGCCGCTGGCCGAGTTCTCCCCGGAATGGGTCGCGATCCGCTGGGCGCTGGAACACGACGTCCCGGCCCGCTTCGTCGACCTGCCGGCCACCCACACGCTGGCGTGGGGGAGGGATGGTGAGGACGGAGAGGACGGGGAGGACGAGGCCGGCAAGGGCGGGGCGGACGCGGAGCCCGTCGACGACGTTCGGGTCGATCCGCTCGGGGTGCTGGCCGAGGCGGCCGGCTATGACGACCCGGAGCGCTGGTGGGAGGACGTCGTCGAGCACCGGGGAGCCGGAGCCGGGGACGCGTTCGCGCCGTTCTTCGCGCTCGAAGAGGCCATGGGGGCGCTGCGGGAGACGTACGGGAGCGGGGGACGCGACCGGGACCTCGTGCGGGAGGCCTACATGCGGCTCCAGCTGCGGGCGGCACAGCGGGAGTTCGGGGAGAGCGTGGCCGTGGTGTGCGGGGCCTGGCACGTGCCCGCGCTGCGGCCGAAGGGCGCCGTCGCCGCCGACCGGGCGCTGGTGAAGGGGCTGCCCAAGGTCAAGGTCGACATGACCTGGGTGCCCTGGACGTACCGCAGGCTGTCGCGCCACAGCGGATACGGCGCGGGCATCGACTCGCCGGGCTGGTACGGCCATCTGTTCGGCGTGCCGGACCGGCCCGTCGAGCGGTGGCTCACCAAGGTGGCGGGCCTGCTGCGGGACGAGGACCGGCTCGTGTCCTCGGCGCACGTCATCGAGGCGGTACGGCTCGCGGAGACCCTCGCCGCGATGCGCGGGCGCCCGCTGCCCGGACTGAGCGAGACGACCGACGCCGTGCGGGCGGTGATGTGCGAGGGCTCGGACGTGCCGCTGAGCCTGGTGCACGACCGGCTGGTCGTGGGGGACGTGCTGGGGGAGGTGCCGCGGACCGCGCCCGCGGTGCCGTTGCAGCGGGACCTCGACCGGCTCCAGCGCAGACTGCGGCTCAAGCCGGAGGCCCTGGAGCGGGAGTTGGAGCTCGACCTGCGCAAGGACAACGACGCGGAGCGCAGCAGGCTGCTGCACCGGCTGCGCCTGCTGGGCGTGGGATGGGGCGAGCCGTCGGCGTCGCGCGGGAGCACGGGCACGTTCCGGGAGACGTGGCGGCTGCGGTGGGAACCGGAGCTGGCCGTGCGGGTCGCCGAAGCCGGGGTGTGGGGCACGACCGTACTCGCCGCCGCGACCGCCAAGGCCGAGACGGACGCCGTCTCCGCACCGGCCCTCGCCGACGTCACCGCCCTCGCCGAACGCTGCCTGCTGGCCGAACTGCCCCAGGCGTTGCCCGTGGTGATGCAGGTCCTCGCCGACCGCGCGGCGCTCGACGCGGACGTCGGCCACCTTGCCCAGGCCCTGCCGGCCCTGGTCCGCTCCCTCCGCTACGGCGACGTACGCGGCACCGACACCGGCGCGCTGACCGAGGTCGCCGCGGGCCTCGCCCAACGGATATTCGTCGGCCTGCCCCCGGCCTGCGCCGCGCTCGACGCCGACGCGGCCGAGCAGATGCGGCGCCATGTCGACGCGGTGCACGGCGCGGTGGGACTGCTCGGCGAGGCGGTCGCCGCCGAGGCGGCCCACGGCGACCTGCGCGCGCGCTGGTACGGAGTGCTGCGGGTGCTGTCCGCGCGGGACACCGTGCCCGGCGTCGTCCGCGGGCGGACCGTGCGACTACTGCTGGACGAAGGGGAGTTGGCGCAGGACGAGGCGGCACGGCTGATGGGGCTCGTGCTGTCGCCCGGAACACCACCGGGGGACGCGGCCGCGTGGATCGAGGGCTTCGTCGGCGGGGGCTCCGGCGGCGGGATGCTGCTCGTGCACGACGAGCGGCTGCTCGCGCTGGTCGACGTATGGCTGACGGGCGTGCCCACGGAGGCCTTCACGGACGTACTGCCCCTGCTGCGGCGGACGTTCTCGGCGTACGAACCGGGGGTACGCCGAACCCTGGGCGAGCTGGTCCGGCGCGGGCCGGGACAGCGCGGGAGCGGAGCGGCGGCCGGAGCCGGAACACCCGGCTTCGCGTCCGACCTCGACAGCGGGCGCGCGGACGCGGTGCTGCCGGTGGTGCGACTGCTGCTGGGACTGGACGGCGGCGCGGCGGGGAACACGGGCGACAACGACCTTGTGGGGGTGGCGGGATGACAGCCATGACGATCATGACGACGGACCGGCTGAGCGAGGCGGGGGAAGCGGCCCGCAGGGCGGAGGACGGCCCGACGACGGTGACGAGCGCTGTCACGACGACCGCGATGGTGGTGCCGCTCTGGGAGCGGCACGGGGAAGCAGGCGGCGGACGGGGAGCGACACGATGACGACGGAGCTCACCGACCCGGCGACGGAGCGGCTGCGGCGCTGGCGGCTCGTCCTCGGGGGCGACGCGGCCGACGGCACCGGATGCGCGCTGTCCGGACAGGACGCGGCGATGGACGGGACGCTGGCCGCGCTCTACGGAAAAGGGGACAAGGGGCAGGCGGGGCGGGAGCGTTCGGCGGGGCTCGGGGCGTCGGCACCGGCCGTGGCGCGCTGGCTCGGCGACATCCGGACGTACTTCCCGTCCTCCGTCGTCCAGGTCATGCAGCGCGACGCCATCGACCGGCTCGGGCTGTCCACGCTGCTGCTGGAACCGGAGATGCTGGAGGCGGTGGAGGCCGACGTGCACCTCGTCGGCACGCTGCTCTCCCTCAACAAGGCGATGCCGGAGACCACGAAGGAGACGGCACGCGCGGTGGTGCGCAAGGTCGTCGAGGATCTGGAGAAGCGGCTCGCCGGCCGGACCCGGGCCACCCTCACCGGGGCCCTGGACCGCAGCGCGCGGGTCAACCGGCCCCGCCACCACGACATCGACTGGAACCGCACGATCGCGGCCAACCTCAAGCACTACCTGCCGGAGCAGCGGACGATCGTGCCGGAGCGGCTCATCGGGTACGGGCGGGCGTCCCAGTCCGTGAAGAAGGAAGTCGTCCTCTGTATCGACCAGTCGGGGTCGATGGCGGCGTCCGTCGTCTACGCGTCCGTGTTCGGGGCGGTGCTGGCGTCCATGCGGTCGATCAACACGCGGCTCGTGGTCTTCGACACGGCGGTCGTCGACCTCACCGACCAGCTCGACGACCCGGTCGACGTCCTGTTCGGCACCCAGCTCGGCGGCGGCACCGACATCAACCGGGCGCTGGCGTACTGCCAGTCGCAGATTACCCGGCCCGCGGAGACGGTGGTCGTGCTGATCAGCGACCTCTACGAAGGGGGCATACGCAACGAGATGCTCAAGCGGGTCGCGGCGATGAAGGCGTCGGGGGTGCAGTTCGTGACGCTGCTGGCGCTGTCGGACGAAGGGACGCCCGCCTACGACCGGGAGCACGCCGCCGCACTCGCCGGGCTGGGGGCGCCCGCCTTCGCCTGTACGCCCGATCTGTTTCCTGAGGTGATGGCGGCGGCGATCGAGAAGCGGCCGCTGCCGATACCGGACCGTGCGTGAGCGGGAGTTGAAGGGCGTGCGGCCCGGCGGTCCCCCTGCCCCACCCCGGCGGTACACCGGTGATTTGTCGACCCGCTGACCTGCATTGTCGACTGCGCCTCGGTGGCAAACCGGACATGAGTGCGCATCGGTAACGCGGGGCTTGCGCGACTTCGGGAGTCCCGTGCAGGATCGTCGCGCCCGTCAGCGGCGCGTCGCGCGTCGCTTGTTCCGCACGGGAGGACCTTCCCCCTCTTGACCTCGCCCGCCGCTCTCTCCGGTGCCGCTCTGCGCGTGATGCGCACGGTGGCCGGGCGGCATGCGCTGCAACTGGCGCTGCTGGTGGGCGGGTTGTTTGCACTCGGGTTTCTCTGCGGGGAGCAGGCGCAGGCGGCGGACGGTGTGCCCTCCGTGACGTCGACGGCATTGGTGGCATCGACGGCATCGACGGCATCGACGGCATCGGGGACGTCGGCCCCGGTCGAAGGGGCGAAGGACGTACGGCCGGTCGGCCGACTCGTGGGCACCGTGGACGCCGTGCACGCCGTCGACACGGTGGACAGCGTGGTCACGGGACTGGCGGAGGCGGAGACGAAGCTGCCGTCGCTGCCTGA
The DNA here is from genome assembly GCF_055578825.1 of Streptomyces sp. NPDC032822. Lineage (NCBI taxonomy): Bacteria > Bacillati > Actinomycetota > Actinomycetes > Kitasatosporales > Streptomycetaceae > Streptomyces > Streptomyces sp. NPDC032822. Next base: position 323,703 of record NZ_JBVIOL010000010.1, read on the forward strand.
ATCCCCCGTGTTACCGAGCCTGCCGGAGCTCTCGGACCTGCCCGGTCTCTCCGAGTTGCCGGAGCTCTCGGACCTGCCGGGTTTCTCCGAACTGCCGTCTCTGCCCAGTGGGCCGGCCGTACCCGGAATGCCCGCGCTTCCGGGACAGACGTTGCCCGCGCCGGTCACCTCCACGCCCCAGCCGGGCGCGACGGCACCGACGACACCGACGACGGCACCATCGACCACCACACCGACGGCGACGAACGACACGAAGGAACCGCACCCGCAGGCGCGTTCCGCCGCGGCGACGCGTGTGACGTATGGACCGAGGGGCGTCGCCGGCGCCGTAGCGGCCGATCGGGTGGCGGCCACGCCCGCGCATCACGTCGTGAGGGCCGGGCAGGCGCCCGTGCGTCACGCGCCCCCCGCTGGTCCGGGTGGTGGGCTGAACGGCAAGTCGGCGGCCGACAGCGGCACGCCACGGCACGGTGACGCACATGCCGTCACCGGCGACAACCGGGCCGCGCCGCGGCTCGTGGTCGGCGTCGCCGCGTCCGCCGCGGCGGACGGCACCCGGGACGAGCACCGGGACATTCCCGTATTCCCCGGCTAGGGCCGGCACTTCCCCCGCTGTAGACCTGCCGCGCGGGGGTGGAACAGGTCTGTCCGCCCGACCGTCCGGACACCGTTCCGATCTCCCCGGTCTTCAGTCTCCGGAGTCCGGACTCCGGACGACGGCCCCCGGAATCCCTTCTCCGCTTCCGGAACCGTCCCTCAGCCTGCCCAAGGATCTGACGTACCCATGACCACGACCACCCGCCGTTCCCTCGTCCTGGCCGCCGACGCCGACGAACTGCCCGGGCCCTCCCTCTCCCCCTCCGTGCCGGATGCCGCCGCGCTCTTCGCGGCGCACCGGACCCCGCGCCCCGGCAGCGCCCACCGCGTCTGATCCCGGCCGCCGGCGCCGCCGTCGCCACCGACGTCGTACGACGTCATCCGGCGAGGCGGCGGTACGGCGGCCACCACCGGACTCCATGAGGACATGGGCCCCGGACGGCCGAAAGCCGTCGGACTGTCCGGCCGGAACCTCATGGATGAGGCCGGGTGGTTCCCATTGGGGTGGGGACCGTCCGCCTCGCGCCCCTCAGGGGCTGCTCAAGGGGCCTCACCGGGTCAACCCCAACCCGGTGAGGCCCTTCCCCTTGTCCCGCCCGGGTCCACAACGGGTCCGCGCAGGCCCTCGCGCGTCCTCACATCCGGCACTCGGTGCCAGTGATCTCGGCATCATGTGACAGGTATCACCGCTCAGGTGTGACCCTCGATTTAGGGGCCTCCTGCAAGCAGAGATAACCTGCGAGACGGACATGCCGCGTGCTCGGACACCGTGTGCGCATCCCCTGTGACTAGCGGACGTCACGTTGCCCTTCGCGGCACGCCCACGCATCCAACGAACCGCGAGATCACTGATAGGGACGGAAGCGCGTGGACCTGTTCGAGTACCAGGCGAGGGACCTCTTCGCCAAGCACGATGTACCGGTGCTGGCCGGTGAAGTCATCGACACGCCTGAGGCGGCCCGCGCAGCCACTGAGCGTCTCGGTGGCAAGTCCGTCGTCAAGGCCCAGGTGAAGGTCGGCGGCCGTGGCAAGGCCGGTGGCGTGAAGCTCGCCGCCACCCCGGACGAGGCCGTCGCCCGCGCGACGGACATCCTCGGCATGGACATCAAGGGCCACACGGTCCACAAGGTGATGATCGCCGAGACCGCGCCCGAGATCGTCGAGGAGTACTACGTCTCGTACCTCCTCGACCGCACCAACCGCACCTTCCTCGCCATGGCGTCCGTCCAGGGCGGCGTGGAGATCGAGGTCGTCGCGGAGGAGAACCCCGAGGCCCTCGCGAAGGTCCCGGTCGACGCCAACGAGGGCGTCTCGATCGAGAAGGCCCGCGAGATCGTCGCCCAGGCCAAGTTCCCGGCCGAGGTCGCCGAGCAGGTCGCCGAGATCCTCGTGACGCTGTGGGACACCTTCATCAAGGAGGACGCCCTCCTCGTCGAGGTCAACCCCCTCGCCAAGGTCGCCTCCGGCAAGGTCATCGCCCTCGACGGCAAGGTCTCCCTGGACGAGAACGCGGAGTTCCGCCAGCCGGACCACGCCGCGCTCGAGGACAAGGACGCGGCCAACCCGCTGGAGGCCGCGGCCAAGGCCAAGAACCTCAACTACGTCAAGCTCGACGGCGAGGTCGGCATCATCGGCAACGGCGCGGGTCTCGTCATGAGCACCCTCGACGTCGTCGCGTACGCCGGTGAGGCGCACGGTGGGGTCAAGCCCGCCAACTTCCTCGACATCGGCGGTGGCGCCTCCGCCGCCGTCATGGCGAACGGCCTGGAGATCATCCTCGGCGACCCGGACGTCAAGTCCGTCTTCGTCAACGTCTTCGGCGGCATCACCGCCTGCGACGAGGTCGCCAACGGCATCGTCCAGGCGCTGCAGCTGCTCGCGGACAAGGGCGAGGCGGTCACCAAGCCCCTCGTCGTCCGCCTCGACGGCAACAACGCCGAGCTGGGTCGCAAGATCCTCTCCGACGCCAACCACCCGCTGGTCCAGCGCGTGGACACCATGGACGGCGCGGCCGACAAGGCCGCCGAGCTCGCGGCTGCGAAGTAAGGGAAGAGGGACAGACACAGCCATGGCTATCTTCCTCACCAAGGACAGCAAGGTCATCGTCCAGGGCATGACCGGCTCCACGGGCATGAAGCACACCAAGCTCATGCTCGCCGACGGCACCAACATCGTCGGTGGAGTGAACCCGCGCAAGGCGGGCACGACGGTCGACGTCGACGGCACCGAGATCCCGGTCTTCGGCACGGTCGCCGAGGCGATCGAGAAGACGGGCGCGAACGTGTCCGTCCTCTTCGTACCGCCGGCCTTCTCCAAGGCCGCCGTGGTCGAGGCGATCGACGCCGAGATCCCCCTCGCGGTCGTCATCACCGAGGGCATCGCGGTCCACGACTCCGCCGCGTTCTACGCGTACGCGGTGTCGAAGGGCAACAAGACCCGGATCATCGGCCCGAACTGCCCCGGTCTCATCACGCCGGGCCAGTCGAACGCCGGCATCATCCCGGGCGACATCACCAAGCCGGGCCGTATCGGCCTGGTCTCGAAGTCCGGCACGCTGACGTACCAGATGATGTACGAGCTGCGTGACATCGGCTTCTCGTCGGCGGTGGGCATCGGTGGCGACCCCGTCATCGGCACCACGCACATCGACGCTCTGGCCGCCTTCGAGGCCGACCCCGACACCGACCTGATCGTCATGATCGGCGAGATCGGCGGCGACGCCGAGGAGCGTGCGGCGGACTTCATCGCGAAGAACGTGACGAAGCCGGTCGTCGGTTACGTCGCGGGCTTCACCGCGCCCGAGGGCAAGACCATGGGCCACGCCGGCGCCATCGTCTCCGGCTCCTCCGGCACGGCCGCCGCGAAGAAGGAGGCCCTTGAGGCCGCCGGCGTCAAGGTCGGCAAGACGCCGACCGAGACGGCGCAGCTGGCCCGCGCCATTCTTGGCAACTAAGCACAGCCCGGCCGGCTGAACAGCACCCGGCTTGAACACTGGTGGGCTCGCTCCGTAGACCGGGGCGGGCCCACCGGCGCGTTACGGAGGTGCCGGGTCGGGTTGTCGGGCGGCTGGCGGGTACGTCGTGGCCGGTCGCGCAGTTCCCCGCGCCCCTTGAAGCTGGGCGCGTCCGGGAGGGCCTGCTTTTTCAGGGGCGCGGGGAACTGCGCGACCAGCCCCCACCGACCCGCGGCCGACGACGCATCAGCTCAGCAGCCTCAACGCCGCAACGCCTCAATGGCTCAGCGGTACCAGCCGCTCCGGTCCGCTCGCCGTCTCCTCGCGCAACCGCTCCCGCAGGGCGAGTTCCGCTTCCGACAGGGAACCCGGCGCCACCCGCGGCGGCACCCCCTGAACCTCCGCACCCGGAGCGACCGGAGGCTCGTAGTGGGTGGGAGCCGTCCGTACCGTCAGTGCCGTCGTCCCGATCAGGGCGACCGTGAAGGCGATGGCCGCCCGCGTCCAGAACCGGGCCCGCCGCTCACTGCCCGTCCGTACCGTCGGCGGCTTGGCGGCCCGCAGCCGTTCCGTGGAGGCGAGTTCGGCCAGTCGCCGGTTGAGCTCCGTCGGCTCGGACAGTTCCGGCAGCCGCGCGGCGACCGCGTGCCGCGCGCGCAGCAGCCGGTTCGCGGCGGCCGGGGTGCTCGCCTCCGTCTCCGCGGCCGTGTCCGGCAGGTCGAGGCCGACACCGTCGTACAGCAGGAGGGTGCGGCGCTGCGGGGGCGGGAGCTTCAGCAGGACGTTCATCAGTACGCGGTCGGACGCGTCCGCGGGTGGCGCCTCGGGGTGCCGGCAGCGCGGGCGGAAGCGGTGCCAGGGGGAGAGCGCGTACTCGTACGCCGTCGCCCGCACCCAGCCCGCCGGATCCCGGTCGACCGCCACCTCCGGCCAGCGCTGCCAGGCGAGTTGGAAGGCCCGCTCGACCGACTCGCGCGCGAGTTCGCGCCGCCCGGTGAGCAGATAGGCCTGCCGCACCAGGGTCGGCGCGCAGAACGCGTACAGCGCGTCGAAGGCCTGAGCGGGCGTCAGGGGCCGGGTGAGGGAGGGGGCATCGGGAGTGGGGTTCCGGGCGGGGGCGGGCTCGGGTGCCGGGGGGTCCTCCGCCGGTACGGGGTTCTCGGCGGCGGCGGTCACCAGTTCGGCCAGCAGGTGCACGTACGCCTCCCGCTTCCGGCCGCGCGGTGTCGTACGGCCGGTCTCCCACGCACGTACCGTCTCGCGGGTGACGCCCACCCGGGTCGCGACCTGATCCTGCGTCAGGGCCCCGGCCTCGCGCAGGCGTCGGCGCTCCTTCGGCGGTGGGAGCGGGGTTGCGGAGCTCTGCGTCACCGGCCGCCCTTTCGTGCGAAAAAGTACATAAACGTATATTGGGCGACACTTCGGAGGTTCGCCTGTTACGACGAGAAAGCGCGTGTCGTTGGGAGCATGACGGTCGTGATCCAGATGACCGTACGTCGACCGTTGTTGTCGTCCCTGCTCACCCGGGTGCGCGACCGATCGCCCGGACTGGCCGCCGGCCTCCTGGCCGGCGCGGTCGCGGCCGGGCTCGGGCTCGGCTCGTTCGCCGTCCTGGTGATGGTGCTGTGGATCAGCTCGCCCTACCCCGACAGCGGTCCCGGCGGCGCGCTGCACGTCGCCGCGGCCCTGTGGCTGCTGGCCCACGGCACCGAACTCGTCCGCACCGACACGCTCTCCGGCGTCCCCGCGCCCGTCGGCGTCACCCCGCTGCTCCTGCTCGCGCTGCCGCTGTGGCTGGCGCACCGGGCGGCCCGGGACGCGACGGACGGAGGCGAGGAGGAAGAGCGGCCGACGGGACGCCAAGGCATCCAAGGCTTCCAAGGCCTCGCGGGCCGGACCGCCGACCTCGCGGGGCGGACCGCCGTCCCCGGAAGCCGGACCGCGGTCCCCGCGCGGACCGCCGTCTCGGGGCTGACGGCCTGGTCCGGTGTCGTGCTCGGCTATCTCGCCGTCGGCACCGCCGCCGCGCTCTACGCCACGGGCGGCGACCTGCGGCCGGCGTGGGCCTGGACGAGCGTGTGCGTGCCGCTGGTCGTGACGGTGGCGGCGGGCACGGGGGTGTGGGCGGCGTACGGCCGCCCGCCCGCGGTGTTCGACAGCGTGCTGATCCTGCTGCCGGCGGGCCCGCGCCGGCTCGTCCTCGGCCCCGACGCCCGGACCCGTCTCGGTACGGCGGCGCGGGCCGCGGGCGCCGGGACGGCGGTGCTCGTCGGAGGCGGGGCGGTCCTGCTGGCCACCTCACTGGTGTGGCACGGCGGGGCGGCGCGGGCGTCGTTCCTTCAGCTCACGGAGAGCTGGTCGGGCCGGTTCGCGGTTCTGCTGCTCTGCCTCGCCCTGGTCCCGAACGCGGTGGTGTGGGCCGGGGCCTACGCCCTCGGCCCCGGGTTCACCCTCGGTGTCGGCCAGGCCGTGACGCCGATCGCGTCCGCTCCCGCGCCGCTGCTCCCGCCGTTTCCGCTGCTGGCGGCGGTGCCGGAGACCGGCGCCGGTACCCCGCTGCACTGGGCGGCGGGCGCGGTGCCGGTGCTGGTCGGGGTGACGGTGGGGTGGTTCGTGGGGCGGGCGGCGGGCGGGGGAGGCGGCGACGGAGTGGCTGCCGACGGGGACGTGGAGCGCGGGCCGGTGGTCGCCGCCTGGTCGAACGGGCGGACCGCGAAGACCGCCGGGCTGGCGGCCGTCCTGTGCGCGGCCCTGGTCGCCGTCCTCGCGGCGCTCGCCGGTGGCCCGCTGGGCGACGGCGCGCTGGCCCGCTTCGGGCCGGTGTGGTGGCAGACGGGAGCGGCGGCTCTGCTGTGGACCTCGGTGCTGGGGGTTCCCACGGCACTGGGGCTGCGCGCGTGGCGGTGCCGGAAGCGACCGGTGCGGGAGGCGGCCGGCGAGTCCGGGGAACGTGGCGCGACGATCGGGAAGCCGCGGGCGGAGATCCCGAAGGACGTGCCGAAGGACGTGGTGACGGCCGACGACAGCACCTTCGAGGCGTACGACTTCCTGCCCACGGAGCCGATGCGGTCCGCAGAGCCGATGAGGCCCATGAAGCCTGCGGAGTCGACCGGGCCCGCGCAGCCGCTCTGGCACGTCGGGGACGCGGCGCGCGAGGCACGCTGGGCGGCGCTGAAGCAGGCGTCGGCGGCCTCGGCGGAGTCCGTGGCGGAGGAGTCGCCGGTGGCGTCGGCGACGCATTCGGTGACGGAATCAGCCTCGGAATCGGCGTCGGAAACGGTGGCGGAGTCGGTGGAACCCCAGCAGCCCCCGGCCACTCCCTAGCGGAGGGCGGTCGTCAGCTGCTGGTTTCCAGCACTCCCCGCAGCTTCTCCGGCAGGAGGTCCGCGCAGGACTGCTTGGCCGAGTTGGTGAGGGCGTCGTTCGTGCAGGTGTAGTAGTCGCTGTAGACCAGCTTCACGGTGAAGCCCGCGGCGACCAGGGCGATGGCCAGGGACGCGGTGACCAGGCCGCTCACCGCGGCGGTCCGCTGCGGGCGACCGCTCTGCACGGGTGCCTGGGTGTTCGGGTCGGGGCTCGCGCCGGGCTGGGCGCGCAGCGCGCTGATGGCCCAGTACAGGGCCAGCGCACCGAGCATCAGCGCCACGTAGGGCCAGCTGAACAGGGCGAAGAAGAAGGCCCACATGCCGCACAGCAGGGCGTACCGCGCGCGGCGCTGGCTCGGGTCCGTCGGATCCCAGCGCATCCCCGGGCCCGGGCCCTGGCCGCCGCCGCTCGGTCCTTCGGGGCCGGCACCGGGGCGTTCGCCGAAGCCCCCGGGGGAGCGGCCGGGCTGCCGGTCGCTCCACTGACTGCCCCAACGACCGCCGCCGGGACCGTCGCCGGTGTCGCCCTGGGAGCCGTCGGATCCCGGGCCGCCCTGAGCGCTCCGCCCGTCCTGCCCGTCCTCGCCGTTCGCCGGGTGGCGCGGCTGCCACGGCTGGTCCGGGGTGCCCTCGGGAGGCGGAGCGAACGGATTGTCGTCGGAGGAGCCCGGAGCGGGGGCGGACGTGGGTTTCGAGGTGCCGCTCTGCTGGTCCGAGGGCGCGTCGGGCGGTGAGGCGGGGCGCTCCCGCAGCAGCACGCCGCCGCGCTCCCCTCCCTGCGATGACTGCGGGGGGAGCGAAAGGAGTCGCAGACTGCGGTCCGGCATCAAGTGAGCGTCTTCCCCTAGGTGATACGGCTGGCTGTTCTGAGCTGTCATGAGGAGAACGCACCGCACAACGACCGCGTTCCCGAGTCCACTCGCCCCAGACGCTACCTTCCGGCCACGCCCCCGTCCCGTGGGGGCCGCCCGGTGTGCCGGTATCGTTGCTGACGGTCGGCCGCTTCGTAGACTTCCCCGTATCCCGGGGCGCGATGCATTCGTACGACCGTACAAACGCACCCCCGAGAAAGGGCCTCACCGTGGCCGCCAAGCCCGTGGCCAAGCGCCTCGTCGTGCTGGTCTCCGGTTCCGGTACGAACCTGCAGGCGCTGCTCGACGCCATCGAGACCGCCGGCCCCGAGGCCTACGGCGCGGAGATCGTGGCCGTCGGCGCGGACCGCACGGGCGTCGAGGGACTGGCCCGCGCCGAGCGCGCCGGGATCCCCGCCTTCGTGTGCCGGGTGAAGGACCACGGCACCCGCGAGGAGTGGGACGCGGCCCTCGCCGGGGCCGTCGCCGCGTACGAGCCCGACCTCGTGGTGTCCGCCGGGTTCATGAAGATCGTGGGCAAGGAGTTCCTGGCCCGCTTCGGAGGACGGGTCGTGAACACGCACCCCGCCCTCCTCCCCAGTTTTCCCGGCGCCCACGGCGTCCGCGACGCGCTCGCGTACGGCGCCCGGGTCACCGGCTGCACCGTCCACTTCGTCGACGACGGCGTCGACACCGGACCGATCATCGCTCAGGGCGTGGTGGAGGTCCGGGAGGCGGACTACGAGGACGAGGGTGCCGCTCTGCACGAGCGCATCAAGGAAGTCGAGCGAAAGCTGCTCGTCGATGTCGTGGGGCGGCTCGCCCGCAACGGCTATCGCATCGAGGGACGAAAGGTAGTTATCCAGTGACCGCCGAGAGCAACAAGCGGGCCATCCGACGGGCGCTCGTCAGCGTCTACGACAAGACGGGCCTCGAAGACCTCGCGCGCGGCCTGCACGAGGCGGGCGTGGAGCTCGTCTCCACCGGGTCCACCGCCTCCCGCATCGCCGCCGCGGGCGTCCCCGTCACCAAGGTCGAGGAGCTCACCGGCTTCCCCGAGTGCCTGGACGGCCGCGTCAAGACGCTGCACCCGAAGGTCCACGCGGGCATCCTCGCGGACCTGCGCCTGGAGGACCACCGGAACCAGCTCGCCGAGCTCGGCGTCGAGCCGTTCGACCTGGTCGTGGTCAACCTCTACCCGTTCCGCGAGACGGTCGCCTCCGGCGCCACCCCCGACGAGTGCGTGGAGCAGATCGACATCGGCGGCCCGTCGATGGTCCGCGCCGCCGCCAAGAACCACCCCTCGGTCGCGGTCGTCACCAGCCCGGCCCGCTACCCCGACGTCCTGGCCGCGGTGAAGGACGGCGGCTTCGACCTCGCCACCCGCAAGCGGCTGGCCGCGGAGGCCTTCCGGCACACCGCCGAGTACGACATCGCGGTCTCCTCCTGGTTCGCCTCCGCCTACGCGCCGGCCGACGACTCCGCGTTCCCCTCCTTCCTCGCCACCAGCCTGGAGCGCTCGCACACCCTGCGCTACGGCGAGAACCCGCACCAGCCCGCCGCCCTCTACACCGCGGGCACCGGCGGCCTCGCGGAGGCCGAACAGTTGCACGGCAAGGAGATGTCGTTCAACAACTTCACGGACACGGACGCCGCCCGCCGTGCCGCGTACGACCACACCGAGCCGGCCGTCGCGATCATCAAGCACGCCAACCCGTGCGGTATCGCGATCGGCGCGGACGTCGCCGAGGCGCACCGCAAGGCGCACGCCTGTGACCCGCTGTCCGCGTTCGGCGGTGTGATCGCGGTCAACCGTCCGGTGTCCAAGGAGCTGGCCGAGCAGGTCGCCGAGATCTTCACCGAGGTCATCGTCGCGCCCGGCTACGAGGACGGCGCGCTGGAGGCCCTCACCAAGAAGAAGAACATCCGCGTGCTGCGCGTCCCGGACGGCCCCGGCCACCCCGTCGATGTGAAGCCGATCGACGGCGGCGCCCTGCTCCAGGTCACCGACCGTCTCCAGGCCGAGGGCGACGACCCGGCGCACTGGACGCTGGCGACGGGCGAGGCGCTGAGCGCCGACGAGCTCGCTCAGCTCTCCTTCGCCTGGAGGGCGTGCCGGGCCGTCAAGTCCAACGCGATCCTCCTCGCCAAGGACGGCGCCTCGGTCGGCGTCGGCATGGGCCAGGTCAACCGCGTCGACTCCGCGAAGCTGGCGGTGGAACGCGCGGGCACCGACCGTGCCACCGGCTCCTACGCCGCCTCGGACGCGTTCTTCCCCTTCCCCGACGGCCTGGAGATCCTCACCGGGGCCGGCGTCAAGGCGGTTGTCCAGCCCGGCGGTTCGGTCCGTGACGAGCAGGTCGTCGAGGCGGCGAAGAAGGCGGGCGTGACGATGTACTTCACGGGGACGCGGCACTTCTTCCACTGACGCCGTCGCCGCTGTGAACTACGAGGGCCCGCCGGTCGTGACCGGCGGGCCCTCTCCGCTAGCTGGAACTCCGCAGCGCCGCCCAGGTCTTGGGGCCCACGTCGCCGTCGACGTCCAACCCCTTGTCGCTCTGGAACAGCTTGACCGCGGACGTGGTGTCCCGGCCGAACCGGCCGTCCACGCCCGCGCCGCCGACGCTGTAGCCGCGCTGGGTGAGCATGCACTGCACCTGGACGACACGTTGGCCCTTGTCGCCCTGGTTGGTGAGTTCGGTGCCGGAGTAGTAGGTGCACTGGGAGATCCAGGGCGGGGTGACGGGTTCGGTCGCGGTCCTGGTGGCGGTGGGGGTCGGGGTGCTGCCGCCGCCGGAGGGGGCGGTCGGGTCGTCGTCGGGGGTGGCTTGTGCTGCGCCGGTGGATCCGGGCGGGGCGCTGTCGGCGTTCTCCGACTCCTCGTCCGTCACGTTCTGCTGCTCCTCCTCCTCGTCGGCGGTCTCCTTCGCCCCGGTGGCGGAAGGCGAGCCGGAGGGACCGGGACGTGCCGGGGCCGCTTCGACGCCGGAGGGCGACGCGGAGGAGGCGGTGGGGGAGGCGGAGGCGGTCGCGTCGAGGCCGGGGCGGGTGAGGAAGAAGGCGCCCGCGGCCACGGCGGCCACGGCGATACCGGCCGCGAGGGCGAGGAAGCGCGCCTTCCGCCCGCGGCGCTCGCCGTGCTCACCGGACGGGTGCACGGTGGGCGGGTGCGCGCCGGAGGAGTGGGTGGTGGCGGGGTCGAATGGCACGGGCGTCCCGGGACCGCCGTGCCGCGCCGACGGCATCGGTGGCGTCGGCGCCCCGTACGCCTGCGGCGGTGTCGTGGGACCGGGTGCCGGGCCGAACTCGGGAGCCGCCACCTGCCACGTCGGCGGACGGAAGTGGCCGCTCTCCTCGGCGGAGTCCCCTTCCAGCAGCTCACAGCCCTGCTGGCGGGCGAGCAGGGCTGTGGTCAGCGGTTCGTGCCAGGACGAGGTGTGGTCGTGACCGGCGTCCGTGGCCGCGTCGATCAGCTGCTTCGGTGTCGGCCGTCCGACGGGGTCCTTGGCGAGGCAGGAGGACAGCAGGGCGGCCAACGGGGGGTCGGCGGCCGTCAGTTCGGCCATGAGCTCGTGCTTGGGCTCCTCGAAGGCGACCCGGTGCATGACATCCACGCCCGTGCCGTCGCCGAACGGGGCGTGTCCGGTGGCGGCGTAGACGATCGCGCACGCGAGGGAGAAGACGTCGGAGGCGGTGTCGCAGCGGCCCTCGCGCAGGTACTCGGGGGACATGTAGGCGGGCGTGCCGACCCGGTTGCCGGTCGTGGTGATCGCGCTGCTGTCCGCGGCCCGCGAGATGCCGAAGTCGATGACGTGAGCGCTCGACAGCGACAGGATGACGTTGGACGGCTTGAGATCGCGGTGTACGACGCCGGCGGCGGCCAGCGCCGACAGTGCCTTCCCCAGCTCAGCCACCAGCCGCCACACCCCGGCCGGTTCCAGGGGGCCGCCCGCGCGGACGGCGTCGGCGAGGCTGAGGCCGGGCAGGTACTGGGTGGCCATCCACAGCAGTTCGTCCTCGAACCCGGTGCCGAGCAGGCGCGGCGCGTGCGGAGTGACGACGCGCGCGTGAACGGCGGCCTCCCGCTGGAACCGGCGCCGGAAGTCCGGGTCCTCGGCGTACTCGGGCCGGATCACCTTGACGGCGGCGAGTCCCGGAGCGTCGTCGGCGGGGCGGGCGAGGTAGACCCGGCCCATGCCGCCGCTGCCGAGCAGCCCGAGGGGCGTGTAAGGGCCGATCGGCACCGGGTCCGTGGGCCGGAGCGGACTCGCGCCGGCCTGCTTCAACGCGGCGCCTTCGGACGCCGGAGAGTGCGGCGCCGGCCGGTGGTCTGACATGGGTCCCCCGATGTGCTGCTCTGTCACAACGCGCGCTTGTGTCCCGCCAGTTGACGAGAGGCTACCGTCCCGCGGCGGGTGCCCCCCGGTGTGCCGGCCGGCCACCGCACCCGTCACCACCGGACGAACGGCCCACGGGACGAACGGCCCGCCGGAAGACCGGCGGGCCGTAGGAGGGGCGTGGGCATGCGGAGAACGCCGAGGGCCCGGCCCTGGTGTCCCCCACCAGGGCCGGGCCCTCCTTCTCGACCTGCTCCGGGCGTCCTAGCAGTTCTTGCTGGTGACGTCCTTCCAGGTGTTGCCCGTCCCGGTGTACTTCTTGCCGTTGAAGTGGACGGGCTTGCGGTGGGCCTCGGTCGGGATGCCGCTCGCCTTGTAGCGCTGCTCGTAGTGCAGGTGCGCCCAGTTGCCGCTGTTGCTGCCGGTGGCGCCGACGCGGCCGATCTTCGTCTTCGCGGTGACGTTGTCGCCCTTCTGGACGTACTTGTCGTGCTTGTCCTTGAGGTGGTAGTAGGCCGTGTACCAGCCGCCGCCGTGCTTGACGATGATGACGTTGCCGGCGCCGCGGTCCCAGAAAGTGCGGGCCACCGTGCCCTTGTAGCCGGGATACACCGCCTTGCCCGACGACCCCGTGTTGCCCTTCACCACGATGTCCAGGGCCGGGTTGTGACCGCTGCCGTAGGCGTCGAGCCGCCAGTGCGTGTTGCAGGCGAACGGCATCTGGAACTTGGGCTTGGCCGCCGCCGCGACCACGTCGGCCGCCGGAGCCTGGGCCGGTGTCGCCGTGGCCGTACCGGCGGATCCCAGGCCGAACGAGAGCGCGAGGGCGCCGGCCGCGAGGGCCACGGCCGCGGTGCGGCGTCGGGCCATGTCTGTTGTCTGCATCTGTGTCTCCCCGTTGCGGTTCTTCCGCCGCTCGTCCGTCGTTCGGCGAGGGCATGTCGAGCATCCGGTGCCGGCCGCGAACGCGGTACCTCGAACGTTGCAGGGTTCAGCAGCTCGCCACCCACTCGTGGGAGCGGATCACCAGGCCACCGGGGTCGGGGAAATTGATCTTCTGGAGTTCCTGGAGGCAGCCGAACGGCTTCTTCCGGTCGGCCTCGCGGAAGAGCTCGACATCGGCGTGCGGGTCCCCGGTGTAGCCGTTGTTGAAGGCCGACCTCGGCCTGGTGGTCTTCGCCCAGTCGCAGACGACGATGCCGCCGATCCAGTCGTCGTCGTACTCGTACCAGGCGCACATCTCGCCCTGTCCGTCCGGTTTCGTGAAGAAGCAGACGTCGCCCTGGTCGCAGCGCTCGTACCCCTGGGGCGCCGGCTCGCGCAGGGCGAGGAGGCCGGCGCCGGCCAGCGACACCGCGGTCACCGCCGCGAGCGAGCCGAGGACGGCCGGATGCGGCCCACGCCTCGGCTTCAGCCGGGGCAGCCGCGGGGAACGGGCGGCCCCGGCCACGGCCTCGACCCGGCGGAGCAGCGACTGCGCGGAGTGCGGGGCCCGTTCGGCGTGGGTGGGGGCGAGGCAGTCGGTGACGATCTGCCGCCAGGCGTCCGGGAGTTCCGGTGAGAGGCGGAGTTCGTCACGGCCCTTGGCATAGCGCTGGACCGCTTCCCGGCGGGCGCCCGGATTCGCTCCGGGGAACGGCAGACAGCCGGTCAGTACCAGGTGGGTGATGATGCCGAAGGCCCAGATATCGGCCGTGGGGCGGGTGACGTGGCCGCGCTCGCCCACCTCGGCCCACAGGAGTTCGGGCGGGGTGTAGTCGGCGGTCGTGAACGCGGGGGAGTAGGCGTGGGTGCCGTGCAGCTCGGCGGCCAGGTTGAAGTCCGCGAGCCGGACCGAACCGTCCGCCATCAGCAGCACGTTGGCGGGCTTGAGGTCGCCGTGGACCCAGCCCGCGTGGTGCAGATGGGCCACCCCCTCACAGATCTGGGCGACCAGGGAGGGCCCGCCGGGGACGGCGACGGCACGGTAGGCCGGGTCGTTCCCTCGGCCCCGCGACCGGGTCGGCAACCGCGTCGGCAGCTGGTCGAGCAGGTGGTCCAGGGAGCCCTCGGCGCGTTCCAGTACGAGGACGGTGGCGCCGTCGAGGGTGGGGCGGGCGGGGTCGTCCACGGTCAGCGCCTCGTACATGCGGACGAGACGCGGGCGCCGCAGCCTGCGCAGCAACTCGGTCTCCCGCTCGGCGAGTTCCCGCAGGTGGCGCAGTTGGCGTGGAGTCTGGGTGCCCGTGGGCAGGAACTTCAGCGCGGCCTCGGCCGGCAGGCCCTCGGCGGGCTCGGCGCACCGGGCGGCGTACACACTGCCGAAGGCCCCGGACGCGATGGGGTCGCGCACCTCCCAGGCGCCGACGCGGTACCCCCGGGGGACCTGCACGGCGTGCGAGGACGGCTGGACGCTCATCGGGCGGCGCCCCCGTTCCCGCTCAGCACGGCCAGGTCGGTCTCCCGTACGAGATCGAAGCGCAGCGCCAGGGAGACCAGGCGCTCCTTCTTGCCGTTGAAGCGGGGGCCGCCGCCCGGCACCGTGTCCGGAGCCGGTTTGAGGCGCAGCTTCACCGCGAGGTAGTCGATGTTCCACGCCACCGACGCACGGGTGACCGTCGGCCACTGCGGGCGCAGTTGCTCGATCAGCTCCTCGGCGGTGGGTGGCGGGGCGTGCGGCTCGCCGCGCAGACGCGCGGCGCACAGGGCGACCAGGACCTGGAAGTACCGTTTGCCGCGGTCGAGCGGGAAGGCGCACGAGGTGGGCGCGCCGTCTCTCGGGCCGGTGCGGTCCAGGAAGTCGTGGCGCGGCGCCCAGACGTCGAAACTCAGCAGTTCGCTTCCGGCGGGCAGGACCACGCGGGTGAACTCGAAGGGCACCGGGGCGTCGAGCCGCCCCGGCGCGACCTTGATGTGCTCGCCCGCGCCCTCCGGGTTCTCGACCACGTAGGTCTGCGCGCTGCTCAGGTTGCTGAGCCGCCAGTAGGCGCCCGCGGTCGTGATCTCCCCGGCCTCACGGGAGACGCCCTCGTGCGGGATGGTCAGATGTGGGCCGCGCGATCGGGCCGTACGGCCGAACGACAGGGAATCGCCCGGCTCCAGGTGGATGTGATCGTCAGGGCACGTGCTGTGCATGGGCACGACAATGATGCTGTGCATGACTGCTTCCCTCCCCCGGCAAGGAACTGGCCTCAGGGTAGGAAGGAAGCGCACAGGTCCCCCAAGAGCACGCAAAATCGGCGTGTCGTGAACGAATGCGCAGGGGCTGTGCGATAAAGGCCGTCGTTTCCGCCATGACGGCGGAGGGCGGGCCCCACCATGCCGGTGGCGCCCGCCGACCGGTACCTCGGAACTCTCAGGGTCACTTCTTCCCGGGAGGCGTGTACTCCTTGAGGTAGTGGGCGACGCGGGCGGCGTACGAGCGGTTCTTCGGGGGAACTCCGGCCGCGTCGTTCACCGTGTCGTACGAGGTCCGGTACGCGGCGGCGATCAGGACCCGGCGGTCGCCGGGGAGTTCGTCGTCCAGGCGCGGGGTGATCCAGCACAGGTAGCGGGCCATCGCGGGGATGGACTCGGCGGGCGGGAAGGGCGGCTCGGGGACGGTCTCGCCGGGGGTGCCGTCCTCGTGCATCCACCAGCGCAGCACCTTCGGGGTCCAACGGGCGATGCCGTACTCGTTGTTGGCGGGGTCGGAGAGCAAGGGATCGAAGTTGCTCTCGACCTTCAGCATGGCGGCGATCAGGGAGGGCGTGACATCGTCCTTGTCGCAGTCGTGCGCGGACTCGACGATCAGCAGCCGGTACGCGGGCGGGATGCCCCGGTCGGTGCGCAGGTCCACCGCGCCGTACGCGGCGGCCGAGGTGGAGATGTTCGTGGCCCCGCCGCCGGCGCCGTCACCGCTCCCGCCGCCGGACGGGCCGTCGCCCGCCGCCCAGGTGCTGATGCCGTACCCGAGCGCCGACGCGGCGACGGCGGCCACCGACACGGCGAGGGCCAACAGGGCGCGCGCACGCCGGTTCCGTTGTGCGAACGGTCGGGCGAAGCCCTGGGAGGCCGGGCCGGGGCGCCGCGTGAACAGCCGGGGCAGCCGGGGCAGCCGGGTCGGCCGGGCCGTGCCGGCCGCGGCCTCCACCCGCCGCAGCAGCGCCTCCGTACCGATACGGTCCGCGTGCGTGCGGGTCAGACACTCCCGCACGATCTCCCGCCAGACGTCCGGCAGTTCGGGGGACAGCCGCAGTTCGTCGGTGCCGCGGGCGAAGGCGGCGGCCGCGTCGCGGCGGGCCGTCGGGGTGCCGCCGGGCAACGGGAAGGAGTCGGTCAGCAGCAGGTGCGCCAGGACACCGAAGGCCCAGACGTCGGCGGACGGACGGATCCGCCGGCCACGCTCCCCGATCTCCGACCAGAGGAGTTCCGGCGGGGTGTAGTCCGGGGTGGAGAAGGCCGGCGTGTAGGCGTGGGTGCCCTCCAGTTCCGCGGCCATGTTGAAGTCGGCGAGCCGGGCCGAACCGTCCTTCATCAGCAGGACGTTGGCCGGTTTGAGATCCCCGTGCACCCAGCCCGCCCGATGCAACTGGGCCAGCCCCTCGCAGATCTGCGCGAGCAGCGCCGGAGCCGCGGCCGGCCGGGGCGAGGCGGCGAGCAGGGCGGACAGGGAGCGCTCCGCCTTCTCCAGGACGAGGACGGTGGCGCCGTCGAGCTGCGGACGGTCCGGGTCGTCGACGACGAGGGTGTCGTACATCCGGATCAGCCGCGGCCGTCTGAGTCTGCGGTGCAGGTCGATCTCGCGCTCGATGAGCTCGCGCAGGTGGGTCAACTGGCGGGGCGTGCCCGTGCCGGTGGGCAGGAACTTCAGGGCGACCGTGCGCGGTGCCTCCTCCGCCTCCGCTCCCTCCGTGCCCTTGGCGCCCGCGGGGCCTTCGGTGCCCGGCGCCTCGTCCGCGCGCCGTGCCTCGTACACGCTGCCGAACGCACCCGTGGCGATGGGCTCGCGGACCTCCCAGACGCCGAGCCGGTAGCCGCGGGGGACCTGCACGGCGTACGGCTCGGTCACCGCGTGCCCCGGGCGGACGGTGTCGCCAGGACGGCGAGGTCGTCCTCCCGTACCAGGTCGAAGCGGAGGGCCAGGGACACCAGTGACTCCTTCTTGCCGTTGAGACGTGGGCCGGTCTCGGCCGTCTCCGGACCGGGCTTGAGGCGAAGCTTCACGGCCAGGTAGTCGATGTTCCACTGCACGGATGTGCGGGACGCGGCCGGCCAGGCGGGGCGCAGCCGGTCGACGACCTGGTCGACGGTGGGCAGTGGGGCGTGCGGCTCGCCGCGCAGGCGCGGCTCGCACAGGGCGGTGAGGACCGCAAAGTAGCGCTTGGTGCGGTCGACGGAGAACGCGGGCGAGGTGGTGTCGCCGTCGAGTCCGGACCCGACCCGCAGATGGTCGTGGCGCGGGGCCCACACCTCGATCGCCAGCAGGTCGCCGGCCGCGGGCAGCACGATCCGCGAGAACTCGAACGGCACGGGCGCGTCCAGGCGGCCCGGACCGATCTTGACGTGCTCGCCCGCGCCCTCCGGGTTCTCCACGACGTACGTCTGCCCGGCGCTGAGGTTGCTCAGGGTCCAGAAGGTGCTCTGCGCGGTGATCGCGCCCGCTCTGCGGGACACGCCGTCGTGCGGGACGATCAGGTCGTTGTGCTGTGCGGCGCGGCCGAAGGCCAGCCGTTCGCCGGGTGCGAGCCGCAGCTGGGCACGGTCCGGCTCGCCCTCCGTGGTCGGCGGAGGTACCACGATGATGCTGTACACGGTCCGTCTCCCCGTCCCCGCGTGTCTACGGGCCAGAGTGGGCGACGCCCCGGGGCCGTGTCACGACGTGACACGGCCCCGGGGAAAGGATGGCGGGAAGGCGTCGTTGCGATCCGCCGTCAGATGTGGTGAAACAGTGCTCAATTCGAGCGGATCACGATGGACGAGCAGACCTTGTCGGCGAACGTCTGACGCTTGGCGTCCCAGGCCGGCCACAGCCAGCCGAGGTAGCACGCCAGGCTGTCCAGGAAGTGGGCGAGGCGGCGGACGAAGGCCATGCCGACGCCGAGGGGCTGGCCGTCGCTCTCCCGCACCAGACGGATGCCGAGGGCCTTCTTGCCGACCGTCTGGCCGGTGCGGCCTTCCTTGATCAGCTGCCAGATCGCCAGGCCGAGGATGCCGAGCCCGCCGATGACCGACAGGAAGCCGGTCTGGGCGCTGGCGTCGATGATCACGAGGATGTACGGGACCAGGAAGACGAGGCCGTCCACGAGGGTGCCGAGGAACCGCTGGCCCCAGTTCGCGTACGACGGCGGCATGCCGTAACCCGCCTGCTGCGGGTAGCCGTAACCGGCCGGGGCCTGCGGCGCCTGCGGGTAGCCGTAGCCCTGCTGCGGCGGAACACCCTGCGGGGCCTGCTGCGGGTAGCCGTACGGCTGCTGCTGGCCGGGCTGCTGCGGGTAGCCGTAACCAGGCTGCTGGCCGGGCTGCTGCGGCGGCTGCTGGGGGTTCTGCGGCTGTTCGTACGGGTTGTTGGGCGAGCCGAAACTCATGGCGGGATTCCTCCGTTGACCAAGCTGGGGACAATGCGGGCTGCGCGGAGGAACATCCTGATCTGAGCGGTTTGCCCCCCGAACACCAACCGCGATACTGCGCCCCACATCGTTCTAGGAGAGGTGAGTTGTTGTCCAGCCGCATTCTGGATGTGTTGTGCAAGTGCAACCTCGCCGATCTTGGCCGGAACCGGATCGGAACCCGGATCGGATCGGGGAACGGAGCACCGGCCGGGCGGGGGATCGGAACCCCGATCGGAACCCGGATTGGAACCCGGGCCGGGTCATCCGCGAGGATGGGGCCATGACCGCCCAGATTCTCGATGGCAAGGCCACCGCAGCCGCGATCAAGTCCGATCTGACCGTCCGCGTGGCGGCGCTGAAGGAGAAGGGCGTCACGCCCGGCCTCGGCACCATCCTCGTCGGGGAGGACCCCGGCAGCCAGAAGTACGTCGCCGGCAAGCACCGCGACTGCGCCCAGGTCGGTATCGCCTCCATCCAGCGCCACCTTCCCGCCACGGCCACCCAGCAGGAGATCGAGGCGGTCGTCCGCGAACTGAACGAGGACCCGGACTGCACCGGCTACATCGTCCAGCTGCCGCTCCCCAAGGGCATCGACGAGAACCGGATCCTGGAGCTGATGGACCCGGACAAGGACGCCGACGGCCTGCACCCGATGAACCTCGGCCGCCTCGTCCTGAACGAGCCCGCCCCACTGCCCTGCACCCCGAACGGCGTGCTGACGCTGCTGCGCAGCCACGGCGTCGAGATCAAGGGCGCCGAGGTGGTGGTCGTCGGCCGCGGCGTGACCATCGGCCGCCCGATGCCGCTGCTGCTCACCCGCCGCAGCGAGAACGCCACGGTGACCCAGTGCCACACCGGCACCCGTGACCTCTCCTCCCACCTCAAGCGCGCGGACATCATCGTCGCCGCGGCCGGTTCAGCCCACCTCGTCCGCGCCGAAGACGTGAAGCCGGGCGCCGCCGTCCTGGACGTCGGTGTCTCGCGCAACGCCGAGGGCAAGATCGTCGGAGACGTCCACCCGGACGTCGCCGAGGTGGCCGCCTGGATCTCCCCGAACCCGGGCGGCGTCGGCCCGATGACCCGGGCCCAGCTGCTCGTCAACGTGGTCGAGGCGGCGGAGCGCAGTGCCGGCTGAGAGCACCTCCGGCAAGGCCGAGGACACGGAGACCGTCGACACGGCCGAACGCGCCGAGCCTGTTGAGCGGGCCGGGCGGGCCGGGCATGCCGAGCGTGGTGAGCGGGTCGCGCAGGCCCGGAGCGCCGAGAGTGGCGAGACAACCGAGACCACCGAGGACGGCGACGACATCGGAGCCGGCCGAGCCGTCAACGCCGTAGAACGTGGTGACGGCGGTGACGGGAGCGGCGGCAGCGGCGGTAAGGGCGACTTCGACGACCTCGACGACATCGAGGTGCGGGACGCCGTCAGCGCCCCCGACGCCGAGGGGAAGCCGCGCCGGGTGACCCGTCGCTTCCCGCTGTTCACGCGGGACACCGCACGCCCCGAGGGCGGCGGCCGGGCCGCGCCGCGCGACGCCCCGGCACCCGCGCGGCAGTGGCCGATTCTCGCCGTCCTGGCGTTGACCGGGATCGGGCTGCTGGTGACCGCCTTCGACCTGTTCCGGGTCGGCATCCTCCTGATCGGCGTCGCGCTGCTGGCCGGCGGTGCGCTGCGCTGGCTGCTGCCGGACGTCGGGATGCTCGCGGTGCGCTCGCGCTTCACCGACATCGTCACGTACGGCGTGCTCGGCCTCGCGATCGTCCTGCTGGCGCTGATGGTGCAGCCGGATCCCTGGCTGGTGATCCCGTTCCTGAAGGACACGCTGCACTTCACGGTCAGCGGCTGACGGGTGCGGCCGGCGGGGGTCGCCGGCCGGTGTCACCGACCCTCGCCACCGCGCCGTGTCGCACGACGACGACGGCCCGTCCTCTCCCCCGAGCAAGGACGGGCCGCCGCCGCGCACCACACTCCTGCACGGGCGACGGCCTGTTCAATGGCTGTCCGCGCGCTGTGCCAGGGCGGTGACCGTTCCGGCATCGTGTCCGCGATGTGCGACAGTCCCGGCCGTCCCGGGAACCGATCACTCCTCTGACGTCGTCACTTGCTCAGGACCGGGATCCCACAGGGGAGGTGGCCGATGGGCGGCTGGCAGCCGTTGCCGGACGATCTGCCGCCGGAGGCGCGGCACTTCGTGGAACAGGTGCGGCTCCTCAAGGACCGCACCGGGCTCAGCCTGGTCGCGCTCGGCGCCCGCACCGCCTACAGCAAGTCCTCCTGGCACCGCTACCTCAACGGCACCCAGCCCCCGCCCCGCCAGGCCGTCGCCGCCCTGTGCCGGATCGCCGGACTGGAGAGGGCGGAGACCGAGCGCTTCGCCGTGCGCTGGGAACTGGCCGTCCAGGCCTGGCCCCGCCCCGCGACCCTGCCGACGCGTTCCGAGGCGAGCCCCCCGGCCGACGGCGACGCGTACGAGGACGATCCGACCCTGCCGTGGTGGGACGCGCCGCCCGAGGAGGCCGGGAGCGGGCGGGGTGTGCGCCTGCTGCTGACGGCCGTGCTGCTGCTCCTCCTCATGCTGCTGCTCGGCGTCGTCGGCACCGTGGTTTTCGGTTGATCCGAGCACGTGTGTGACAGGCGGTATTTCCGGTGTGTGACACTCGTGTCGATGTATTGACAAGTTCGCGGATTTGGCACGAAGTCGTTCGACTCCGACGCTAGCGTGTCCTTTTCTGCCGAGGGTGCACTGGAATTCTGTCCGGTGGGCGTGCGACGGTGCATGCCCGCGGCCACGGTGCACCCGTGCGCCCCCATCCCGGGAACTGAGATCCTGACCGGGCGCATCCCTGTGGGTAGGCCACAACGGGGACTCGGCAGAGGGCACATGCGCGGGGAGCGCGGGAAAACCAGCACAACCGGGGGGAAGAGGGGGGTAGCAATGCCTCGTTGGAGGGCCTTGCCCGACGAGCTCGATCCGCAGGTCAGGGAGTTCGCCAGCCAACTGCGGCGGCTCGTGGACCGCAGTGGACTGAGCATCGCCGCGGTGGCCGACCGGACGGGCTACAGCAAGACGTCCTGGGAGCGTTATCTGAACGGCCGGCTGCTCGCGCCGAAGGGCGCGATCGTCGCCCTGGCCGAGGTCACCGGCACCCATCCCATCCATCTGACGACGATGTGGGAGCTCGCCGAGCGCGCCTGGAGCCGCTCGGAGATGCGCCACGACATGACGATGGAGGCCATCCGGATCTCCCAGGCGCGGGCCGCGCTGGGTGAGTTCGGTGCGCCTCCGGCGGGCGCCAAGGGCAGCGGGACGGCTCGTAAGAGCGGCAGCGCCACGGCCACGCCCGGTATCGCCGGACCGGCCGGGGTGTCCCCGACGGTGCCGCCCCAGCCGACGGCACCGGAGGTCCGGGACTCGGCGGGCGGCGTACGGGAGGTCACGCCCTCGGGCGGATCCTCCGCCGGTTCGTCGTCCGGCTCGTCCGGTGCGTCGAGCGGCAACTCGTGGGGGCTGGCCGGATACCAGCGGCCCGCGCAGACCGGCGGACGCGGTGCGGGGGCAGGCGCCGGAACCGGTGTCGGAGCGGGTGCGGGAGCACGTACCGGATCCCCGGCTTCGGCCTCCCCGGCGTCGGCTTCGGCGTCCGCCTCGGCCGAGGGTCCCGCCTGGACCCCGGAGACGCGCACCCCGTACGAGGAACCCCCGCAGGGGCCCCGCCCTGGCGGCGGGTCCTCGGGTGGGGCGGGCGGCAAGCGGCGGCTGACGATGTTCCTCGCGGGCGTCCTCGGTGTGGTCGTCGTGGTCGCCGCCGCGTACGTCCTGACCGACGGCGGCAAGGGCGACAAGACGCGGGACGCGGTCGACTCGCCCTCGCCCTCGGCCACCACCAACCCGAACCTGCCGGCCGGGGTGGAGTGCAGCGGTGACTCGTGCACGGGCAAGGACGCGGAGAGCATGGGGTGCAGTGGCGACCTCGTGACGACCGCCAAGACCGCGACCGTCGGCACGACCGTCGTCGAGGTCCGCTACAGCAAGACCTGCGGTGCCGCCTGGGGGCGTATCACGCAGGCCGCGCAGGGCGACGAGGTGCGGGTGACCGTGGGGAAGGCCGAGCAGACCGGGAACATCACGGTGGCCGGGGACACCATCGCGTACACGCCGATGGTGGCCGTCAAGGACGCGGGGGAGGCGGAGGCCTGCGCGGTGCTGGCCTCGGGCCAGAAGGGGTGCACCGAGTAACACCGCTCGGCACCGAGCGGCGGCGACCCGCGCCGAGCGGCGCGAAAGAAATCCGGGGAGACGCGCATGGCCGCCTGAATCGCGGGCACGCGCACGTTACCCCCACGGGAGTCCGGACACCGGTACCCCCACAAGGCGGCCGTCTCCGTCCCCCTCTCCCGGACGGGCGGCCGCCTTCCCCCTTCGGTCCCATGGCCGCTCCGGTGGCCGACTCTGTGGGCTGGGCCACACAACCCCGGACGTCCGGTACCCCGGATGCGCGATAGCCTGACCGCTGGATCTCTCTTGACGCCAAGAGATCGATCAAACGTCCGGGGCAGGGACGCCCCACCGCCAGCTGTCATACGGAGAACGCCATGACCCGCACTCCCGTGAACGTCACCGTCACCGGCGCGGCCGGCCAGATCGGTTACGCCCTGCTCTTCCGCATCGCCTCCGGCCAGCTGCTCGGCGCGGACGTGCCGGTCAGGCTTCGCCTCCTGGAGATCACGCCGGCGCTCAAGGCCGCCGAGGGCACGGCGATGGAGCTCGACGACTCCGCGTTCCCCCTCCTCCAGGGCATCGACATCACGGACGACCCGAACGTCGCCTTCGACGGCGCGAACGTCGCCCTCCTGGTGGGCGCCCGCCCGCGTACCAAGGGCATGGAGCGCGGTGACCTGCTCTCCGCCAACGGTGGCATCTTCAAGCCGCAGGGCAAGGCCATCAACGACAACGCCGCGGACGACATCAAGGTCCTCGTCGTCGGCAACCCGGCCAACACCAACGCCCTGATCGCCCAGGCCGCCGCCCCGGACGTACCGGCCGAGCGCTTCACCGCGATGACCCGCCTCGACCACAACCGCGCGCTGACCCAGCTCGCGAAGAAGACGGGCTCGACGGTCGCCGACATCAAGCGCCTGACCATCTGGGGCAACCACTCCGCGACGCAGTACCCGGACATCTTCCACGCCACGGTCGCCGGCAAGAACGCCGCCGAGACCGTGAACGACGAGAAGTGGCTGGCCGAGGAGTTCATCCCGACCGTCGCCAAGCGCGGTGCCGCGATCATCGAGGCCCGTGGCGCCTCGTCCGCCGCGTCGGCCGCCAACGCCGCCATCGACCACGTCTACACGTGGGTCAACGGCACCGCCGAGGGCGACTGGACCTCCATGGGCATCCCGTCGGACGGCTCCTACGGCGTCCCGGAGGGCCTGATCTCCTCCTTCCCGGTCACCACCAAGGACGGCGTGTACGAGATCGTCCAGGGCCTGGACGTCAACGAGTTCTCCCGCGCCCGGATCGACGCCTCGGTGCAGGAGCTGGCGGAGGAGCGCGACGCGGTCCGCGGTCTCGGCCTGATCTGAGGCCACCGGGCCTCCTGGGCCCACCGGGCCTGCGCACGGCCGTCTTCTCGACGGCACTGTCACGACCCCGCACGGGCTCTGTTCCGGTTCCGACCGGAACGGGGTCCGTGCCCTTTTCCGCCACTACCGTCGGGATATCGCCATAGGTCGGTGACTTCGGGGGGCGTGATGAGTGGCGGAAGGTACGGCTACGGTTCCGGCTACGGCTCGGGAGCGGAACGCGAACCGAGCGAGGAGAGCGGCCAGGCACCCTGGGCGTGGGCCCCGACGCGGACGGCCCTCGTGTACGCGCCCACTCCGCCGCCCCACCACGGCCTACGGCGCCTGCTGCTCGCCTTCACCGCCGCGGTCGTCCTCGGCGTGGGGGTCGGCGCCGGCGTCTGGTTCCTGATCCGCGACACCTCCACGGGCCCCGGTGCCGGACCCGATCCGGCCCTGAGCGTCTCCGCGCCCCCGTCCACCGGCTCCCCGGGCTACCGCCGCGCGCAGGACCCCGTCGGCTACTCCGTCGACGTCCCCGAGGGCTGGACCCGCACGCAGAAGCAGGGCCGGCTCGCCCCGGTCGTCTCCTACGACGCCCCGGCCGACGGACGCCGGCTGCAGATCTTCCGGCTCGCGGAGGCCACCCCGGCCCGGTCCCTCGACCTCGCCGAGACCCACCCCGGCTACGGCTTCGCCCGGCAGCCCGGCTACCGGCCCCTCGACCGGGCCTCCGACGCCACCTGGTCCGAACTCTCCTACCGCTACGACGACACCGACATCGGCCCCCGCCAGGTCGTCGACCACCGTTTCCGGTCGGCCGACGGCACCCTGTACGCGATCCGCTCCAGCGGGCCCGAGACCCTCGCCCCCGCATCGGTGCGCGAGCCGCTCACCAGGGCACTGGGCTCCTTCTGCCCCGAGGGGCGGGAGTGCGGGTGAGCGCCCCCGAGTGAGGCGCTCCCGCACCACGCTTCCGAACCGGGCTTCCCGCATCGTGCTTCCCGAACCAGTGGGCGGCGTACCCGTGGGAGTCGTGCCGCGGTACGCCCCACGTGGTATTCCGGTTCCGTCCCTCGCACCGCTCGCTCTATGCTGATGGTGTGTCAACAACAGTGTGAGCAGGCGTCTTTGAGAGTCGTCCACGCATCGGGGGAATGGCGTGAGCACCGCATACGTGCCTCAGCAACCACAGCGGACACCGGCCGCAACCGCGCCGCCCGAAGACCCGCCGCCCACGGCACCGCACGCCAGTGAGGCGACCCGCCTGCTGTGCGCGGGCACCTATCTCGACCCCGGTTACCGCGACACGGTCATCGAGGAGCTGCATCTCAACGAGCAGCGGATCGTGGCCCCTTCGCTCGGTTTCGACGCGGCCCGGGTCCTCGCGCACGCCCTGCGGGCCCGCCGCCAGGAGCTGGCCTGGGCCGGGGCCGTCCTCGGACTGTGGGTGGTCGGCACGGCCCTGACCGGGGGCGTACTGGGCCTGTTCCTGTGGCCGAGCCTGTATCTCGCGGTCGCCGTCTGGGTCAGGGGCCGTGGCCCGCAGCCGCTGTACCGCAGGGTGCCCGCCTTCCTGCTCCGCTGGTGGGGCCGCCTCATGTTCGCGGCCCTGCTGATCCTGGTGGCCGTCGCGGCCTTCGGCGACTCGGACGACGGCGACGCGTACGGCTCGTCCTACGACTCCTACGACAACTCCGGCCTGTACGGCGACGGTTTCTCGGACTCGGCCTCCCGCGCGCTGGTGCCCGACTTCGACGACCTCGGCAGCGCCATCGAGCCCTGGCGGGCCTGGGTCACGATCGTCATGTTCGCCCTGATCGCGCTGTGCATCGCCGCCCAACGCGGCCAGTTCGCCCGGGTGATGGCCGCCGAACTCTCCCCGCAGCGCTTCCCGGACGCCGCCGGCGACCCCGCCGAGCGGGCCGAGGGGCAGCGCTTCCAGCGGCTCAAGGACCGCATCCGGCTGGAACAGGGCGCGCCACTGGTCATGTACCACGAGGGCCGGCCGTTCTGCGGGGCCGGCGCGGCCTACGACACCTGGGTCCTCGCCGTCGAACTGCGCCCCGACGAGGCGAAGAAGCAGCAGCCGCTCGGCAACCGCAAGGTCCTGGAGCAGATCCGGCCCCTCCTCGAACAGCTGCGCCTGCCCGCCGAGTACGCCGGGAGCCTGGGTCGCGACCGGCTGCGCCGGCTGGAGATCGACGAGTGCGTGTTCCTGCCCGCCGAGGGTCTGCGGCGGCGTGAGGAGGCCCCGTACACCGCGCAGGCCTTCGAGGACCACCGGGCGCGTGCCGTCGAGGAGGGTGCCGAGAAGCGCCGGCACTTCCTGCGCATCCGCGTCGGCGGCTGGGAGGAGGAGCTGGTCGTCACGGTCTTCGTGCGCATCCACACCCAGGGCCGCATGCTCATGCTGGAGGTCGCGCCGCACGTCCTGACGCCGGTGCGCGAGGACTTCAAGAACGCCGACCGCACCGCCCACCGCTTCCGCCACAACAACGCGCTCGGCAAGGCCGCCTGGGCGGTGGTCCGGGTGCCGGGCTCCGCGTTCGGCTCCCTGGCCACGCTGGGCAGGGGAGTGGCGTACGTCTGGAAGCTGCTCACCGCCGGGAACGCGGGCGCGCTGCCCGACGGGCCCGCCCTGTCGGTGCGAGAGCTGGGGTCGGTGGCCGCCGGGTCCCTGTTCCAGGAGATGGACGTCGCCCGCTACCTCAAGAGCGTGCAGGACCGGGTGGCGAACGGGGTGCGGGTCGCGCTCGCCGAATCCGGTTACCGGACCGGCGAGTTCACCCAGAAGATCGTGAACATCAGCAACGGCGGCGTGAACATCGACCGCGTCGAGAGCAGCACCTTCGCGGTCGGCAGCCACGCCTCCGCCGCCTCCTCCTCTTCTTCCTCTTCCTCTTCCTCCTCGACCACCACCGGCGGCGCCGCGCCGCAGAAGGGAACCCCCACCGATGGCAACGGATGAGCCCCACGTCAGCATCGGCGACGTCTCGCAGAGCACCTTCGCCATCGGCAGCCACGCGCACGCCGAGAGCCACCACGGCACGGGCGTACAGCGCGACCAGGCCGCCGAGGAACTCCTCCAGGCGGTACGCGAACTGCGCGCCGACCTGACCCGCGTGCGGGCCGGCGAGCAGACCGCCGTCCTGGACGAGGCGCTGGCCGACACCGAGGACGAGCTCACCCGCACCGGCCAGGCGGGCCCCACCCGTCTCGACCGGCTGCGCCAACTCCTCACCGACTCCCAGGCCCTCGTCGGCCTGCTCGCCTCCGCCGGGGCCGTCGCCGGCCTGCTGGGGCTGTGAGGAGGCCGGTATGAGCGGCGACGGGGGAGCCCGGTACTGGAACGAGGAGACCCAGCGCTGGGAGGACCCCACCGGCCCCCGCGGCACCCCGACATCGCCACCGCCGACCCGGCCGGAGACCGCACCGGTGTGGCCGCCGGCGGCCGGGACGAGGGAAACGGAAGCGGCGGAAACAGAAGCGCCGGGAGCGGGAGCGGGAGCGGCAGGGGACGCGGGAGCGCCGGGGGAGTCCTCCTCGTCCGTTTCCGGGCCCCCCGGCCCTCTGCCCGAGGGGGCCTGGCCTCCCGCCGACACCACCTGGCCCGCCACGACCTGGCCGCCGGGCGATCAGCTCACCGCTCCCGCCCCGGCCCGCGGCGGCACGAGCCGCCGACTGGTGTGGTCCGTGCTGATCGGGGCCGCCGCCGTCGGTGTCACCGTCAGTCTGGTGCTGACCTTGGTCGTCGGTTTGGGCGACGAGGACTCGGGGGCCGCGGCGAGCGCGTCCCCGTCCCCGTCCGCATCCTCCGGGTCCTCCGCGACCGACGGGGTCTCGCGGCAGGGCGACCCGAGCGTGACGCCCACCGGGGACACGGCGTCGCCCAGCGCGTCGAGCCTCGTCCTCCCCGCGGGATACGAGGAGTACCAGGACGACGAGGGCTTCCGGATCGCGATCCCCGAGGGGTGGGCGCGGACCACGGTGGACTCGCGGTTCGGGATCGCCGTGGTCAACTACCGCAGCACCGACAGCGAACGCCGGTTGCAGGTCTACCAGGTGTCGGAGGAGTCCCCGGACGCCTCGTTCGACCTGTACCTCTCGGACGACACGGCCAAGCCGGACGGCTTCGAGGAACTCGGCCGCCGACGCCTGGACGACGCCGGGTTCACCGGCTCACGACTGGAGTACCTCGCCGACGGCATCAAGGGCGAACCGGACGTCGGCACCTGGCACGTCTACGACGAGCGGTTCGTGGCCTCGGACGGCAACATCTACGCCATCGCCTCCTACGGACCCGACGCGGACGGCCGCGAGGACGAACTGGAGGTGCTCACCACGGCGTTGGAGTGGTTCTGCCCGCCGGTCGGACAGTGCGTACCGGGATCGAGCCCCTTCGACATCGACTGACGCCCGGCCCACCGACCACCGAGCCGTCCGCGGCACCTCCGGGGTGCGCATCACCCCTCAGCGTACGGTTTGTCGGATGTGCCCGCATGTTCAGTGACGCAGCACACTTTCGGCCATGAATTGCGCATGCAATCGAAAGTGGGGGGCAGGCGATCACGGTCCCGGTGAGTGACACGCGTGTGACCCAGGGGCACTGAACAGGAACGGAAGGCAGACCCGATCATGGCGGACACCCCAGAACTTCAGGCGCGGAAGACCATCCACGTGGGCGGGGAGTGGCTCGAAGCCGTCTCCGGCGCCACGCGCGAGATCCTCGACCCCGCGGACGCCCTGCCGTTCGCCCTGGTCGCGGAGGGTGACGAGAAGGACACCGACCTGGCGGTCGTGGCCGCCCGGCAGGCCTTCGACGGAGGACAGGGTGCCTGGCCGCGCACGCCGGTCGCCGAACGCGCCGCACTGCTGCGCCGCGTCGCCGACCTCCTCGTACGCGACCGTGAAGCCCTCGGCCGACTGGAGGCCCAGGACGCGGGCAAGACCGTCGAGGAGGGCCGCGTCGACATCGACTGTGTCGCCGACGCGTTCCGCTACTTCGCCGACCTCGTCGCCGCCGAGGCCCCGGGCCGGGTCGTCGACGCGGGCTCGCCCGACCTCCACAGCGTGGTCGTGCACGAGCCCGTCGGGGTGTGCGCGCTGATCACGCCCTGGAACTACCCGCTCCTCCAGGCCAGTTGGAAGATCGCCCCGGCGCTCGCGGCCGGCAACACCTTCGTGGTCAAGCCCAGCGAGATCACCCCGCTGACGACGGTCGCCCTCGTCGGCCTGCTCGCCGAGGCCGGTCTGCCCGCCGGGGTCGCGAACATCGTCACCGGCCCCGGCCCCTCGGTCGGCGCCCGGCTCGCCGAACACCCCGACGTCGACCTGGTCTCCTTCACCGGCGGCCTGGTCAGCGGCACGAAGGTCGCCGAGGCCGCCGCCCCCGGCGTCAAGAAGGTCGCCCTCGAACTCGGCGGCAAGAACCCCAACGTGGTCTTCGCCGACGCCTGCGCCACCGACGAGGCCTTCGACACCGCCGTCGACCAGGCCCTCAACGCGGCCTTCATCCACAGCGGCCAGGTCTGCTCGGCCGGCGCCCGCCTCATCGTCGAGGAGTCCGTCCGGGACCGCTTCGTCGCCGAACTCGCCCGCCGGGCCGGGAAGATCCGCCTCGGCCGCGGCACCGCCGACGGCGTCGAGTGCGGCCCGCTCGTCTCCGAGCAGCAGCGCGCCAAGGTCGAGGCGTACGTCGAGTCCGCGCTCGCCGAGGGCGCGGTGCTGCGCTCCGGCGGCAGGCGCCCCGAGCCGTCGGCCGAACGGCCCGCGAACGGCTACTTCTACGAGCCGACCGTCCTGGACCGCTGCCACCGAGAGATGCGGGTCGTGCGCGAGGAGGTCTTCGGACCGGTCCTCACCGTCGAGACCTTCCGCACCGAGGACGAGGCGGTCGCCCTCGCCAACGACACCGAGTACGGCCTCGCGGGCGGAGTCTGGACCACCGACGCCGGACGGGCCCGCAGGGTCGCGGGCCGGCTGCGCCACGGCACGATCTGGATCAACGACTTCCACCCCTACCTCCCCCAGGCGGAGTGGGGCGGCTTCGGCAAGAGCGGAGTGGGCCGCGAACTGGGCCCCGCCGGACTCGCCGAGTACCGCGAGACCAAGCACGTCTACCAGAACCTGGCGCCGAAGCCCGTCCGCTGGTTCGCCGGCTGAGTTCCCCGCTCGCCCGGCTCTTCCCCCGGTAAGACCTCGCAAGCCCCTGGAGCACCCCCATGCCCGACCCCACGCCCGATCCCACGTCCGAGAACCCCCACGTCTACGACTATGTCGTGGTCGGCGGCGGCACCGCCGGCTCCGTCATCGCCTCCCGCCTCACCGAGAACCCGGACGTCACCGTCGCCGTCATCGAGGGCGGCCCCAGTGACGTCGACAGAGACGACGTCCTGACCCTGCGCCGCTGGATGGGCCTGCTCGGCGGCGACCTCGACTACGACTACCCGACCACCGAGCAGCCACGCGGCAACTCGCATATCCGGCACAGCCGGGCCCGGGTACTCGGAGGCTGTTCCTCGCACAACACCCTGATCGCCTTCAAGCCGCTGCCGTCCGACTGGGACGAGTGGGAGGCGGCCGGTGCCGGGGGCTGGGGCGCGGTGCCGATGGAGGCGTACTTCGCGCGGCTGAAGAACAACATCGTCCCGGTCGACGAGAAGGACCGGAACGCCATCGCCCGCGACTTCGTCGACGCGGCGCAGACGACGCTCGGCGTCCCCCGCGTCGAGGGCTTCAACAAGAAGCCGTTCAACGACGGCGTCGGCTTCTTCGACCTCGCCTACCACCCGGAGAACAACAAGCGCTCCTCGGCCTCGGTGGCGTATCTGCACCCGGTGATGGACGAGCGCGCCAACCTGACGCTTCTGCTGGAGACCTGGGCGTACCGGCTGGAGCTGGACGGCACCCGCGCCGAGGGCGTCCATGTGCGCACCAAGGACGGTGAGGAGTTCGTCGTCCGGGCCCGCAACGAGGTCGTGCTGTGCGCCGGCGCCGTCGACTCGCCCCGACTGCTGCTGCACTCCGGCATCGGCCCGAAGGACGACCTCGCCGAACTGGGCATCCCGGTCGTGCACGACCTGCCCGGCGTCGGCGAGAACCTGCTCGACCACCCGGAGTCGGTCATCGTCTGGGAGACGAACGGCCCCCTCCCCGAGAACTCCGCGATGGACTCCGACGCGGGCCTGTTCGTGCGCCGGGACCCCGAACACGCGGGCCCTGACCTGATGTTCCACTTCTACCAGATCCCGTTCACCGACAACCCGGAGCGACTGGGCTACGAGCGGCCGGAGTTCGGGGTGTCCATGACCCCGAACATCCCCAAGCCGAAGAGCCGCGGCCGGCTGTATCTCACCAGCGCCGATCCGGCCGTCAAGCCCGCTCTCGACTTCCGCTACTTCACGGACGAGGACGACTACGACGGCCGCACCCTCGTCGACGGCATCAGGATCGCCCGCGAGATCGCGAAGAGCGAACCGCTCGCCGGCTGGCTCAAGCGCGAGGTGGCGCCCGGCCCGCAGGTCACGGGCGACGAGGAGCTGAGCGAGTACGCCCGCAAGGTCGCGCACACCGTGTACCACCCGGCGGGAACCTGCCGGATGGGCGCCGCCGACGACGAACAGGCCGTCGTCGACCCGGAGTTGAGAATCCGCGGACTGGACGGCATCCGTATCGCCGACGCGTCCGTGTTCCCCACCATGCCGGCCGTGAACCCGATGATCGGGGTGCTGATGGTCGGCGAGAAGGCCGTGGACCTGCTGGGAGGCGGTGCGTGATGAGCGAGGAAACGAACACCCCCGTGTTCTCCGTCGAGGGCCTGTGGAAGGTCTTCGGCCCCAAGGCGGACGACGTCCCGGCCGACCCCGAGCTGGCCGCCCTCTCGCCCGCCGAACTGCGCGCCCGCACCGGCTGCACCGCCGCCGTCCAGGACGTCTCCTTCGACGTGCGCAAGGGCGAGGTCTTCGTCGTCATGGGCCTGTCCGGCTCCGGCAAGTCCACGCTGGTGCGCTGTCTGACCCGGCTGATCGAACCGACCGCCGGCACGATCGCCATCGACGGCGAGGACGTCCGCGCCATGGACAAGGCCCGGCTGCGCGAACTGCGCCGCCACCGCGCCGCGATGGTCTTCCAGCACTTCGGCCTGCTCCCGCACCGCACGGTCCTCGACAACGTGGCCTACGGCCTGGAGATCCAGGGCATGGCGAGGTCCGAGCGCCGCGAACGGGCCCTCCAGGTCGTCAAGAAGGTCGGCCTGGAAGGCATGGAGCAGCGCAGGCCCGGCCAGCTCTCCGGCGGCCAGCGCCAGCGCGTCGGACTGGCCCGCGCACTCGCCGCCGACCCTCAGGTCCTGCTGTTCGACGAGCCGTTCAGCGCGCTCGACCCGCTGATCCGGCGCGACATGCAGGAGGAGGTCGTCCGGCTGCACCGCGAGGAGGGCCGCACGATGGTCTTCATCACCCATGACCTCAGCGAGGCCCTCAAGCTCGGCGACCGGATCGCGCTGATGCGCGACGGCCGGGTGGTGCAGCTGGGCACCCCGGAGGAGATCGTGGGCTCGCCCGCCGACGACTACGTCCGCGAGTTCGTCCGCGACGTCCCGCGCGAGCAGGTCATGACGGTCCGCACAGCCATGCGCGCCGGGGAATGCTGCGGCCCGGACCACCCGGGCGCGCTCGCCGCGGACGCGGTGGTCGCCGAGGCGATCCAGGTCGTCGCGCGCAGCCACCGGCCCGCCTGTGTCGTGGAGGACGGCCGGTGTCTGGGGGTCGTCGACCAAGAACGACTCCTGGACGTCGTAGCCGGAACGGAGCTCCGTAAGGAGACGGTCTGATGGCGACGATCACCGCACCCCTGCCCCGGGCGATCCCCGGCGTCCTCAAGCACCGGGCCGCCCACAAGCTCCTGCTGCTCGCGCTCGCCGCGGCCGTCCTCGTCCCGCTGGCGAACGCCCGCTGGGCCAGCGGAAGCTGGCCCGACGCGCTCACCGTCGACCTCACCGAGCCGCTGACGAGGACCAGCGACTGGATCATCGACAACCGGGACAGCCACCCGCTGTTCCTCTACTTCTTCGGCCACGTCAGCAACGCGGTCGCCCTCTCCGTACGCGCCGTCTACCTGGTGCTGCTCGCCGCCGGCTGGGCCGGCGTGACCGCCGTCGCCGGCCTGGTCGCCTGGCGGGTCGCCGGAGTACGGCTGGCCCTCGGTACCGCCGCCGCGTTCCTGGCCTGCGGCCTGCTCGGCATGTGGGTGCCGACCATGCAGACCCTCGCGCTGATGGTCGTCGCGGTGCTCGCGTCGGTCGCCGTGGGCGCCGTGCTCGGTCTCGCCGCCGGACTGTCCGACCGGATGGACCGCGCCCTGCGCCCGGTCCTCGACACCATGCAGGTGCTGCCCGCCTTCGCCTACCTCCTCCCGGTGGTGCTGGTCTTCGGCATCGGCGTCCCCGCGGCCGTCCTCGCCACCGTCGTCTACGCCGCCCCGCCCATGGCCCGCCTCACCTCGCTCGGCCTGCGCGGCGCCGACAAGGAGGTGCTGGAGGCCGTCGAGTCGCTGGGGTCCACCGCCCGGCAGCGCCTGTTGACCGCGCGGATCCCGCTGGCCCGCAAGGAACTCCTCCTCGGTCTCAACCAGACGATCATGATGGCGCTGTCCATGGCGGTCATCGCCTCGGTGATCGGCGCGGGCGGCCTCGGAGACCGCGTCTACCAGGCGCTCGCCTCGGTCGACGTGGGCGCGGCACTCGCCGCCGGCATCCCGATCGTGCTGCTCGCCGTCGTCCTGGACCGGATCACCTCCGCGGCCGGTGAGCGGTCCGGCGCCGAGCCCTCGGGCCGCGCGGGATGGGCGTACGCGCTCGTCGCCGCCGTGGCCGTCGCGGTCGCCGGACGGCTCCTGGGCCGGCTCGACTGGCCCGACGCCTGGACGCTGAACATCGCCGAGCCCGTCAACCGGGCCGTCGACTGGATGACCGACCACCTCTACTCCGGTGTCCCCGTCATCGGCGGCACCGCCGACTGGGCCGGCCACTTCACCACCTGGGTCCTCGACCCGATCCGGGACGGCCTCCAGGGCCTGCCCTGGTGGTCGGTGCTGCTCATCGTCGCCGCACTGGCCTGGGTGATCGGCACCTGGCGGACCGCGCTCACCGCGGTCCTCGCCATGGCCGCGATCGGCGTGCTCGGCGTGTGGAAGCCGTCGCTCGACACGCTGTCGCAGGTGCTCGCGGCCGTCGCCGTGACCCTCGTGCTCGGCTTCGCGACCGGGATCGCGGCGGCCCGCAGCGACCGCTTCGAGCGACTGCTGCGGCCCGTCCTGGACGTCTTCCAGACCATGCCGCAGTTCGTGTACCTGATCCCGGTCGTCGCGCTGTTCGGCGTCGGCCGCGCCCCCGCCGTGGCCGCGGCGGTCGTCTACGCGCTGCCCGCCGTCGTCCGCATCACCACCCAGGGCCTGCGCCAGGTCGACCAGGCCGCCCTGGAGTCGTCCCGCTCGCTCGGCGCGACCACCGCCCAGCAGATCCGGCAGGTCCAACTCCCGCTGGCCCGCTCCGCGTTGCTGCTCGCCGTCAACCAGGGCGTGGTCCTGGTCCTCGCCGTCGTCATCATCGGCGGCCTGGTCGGCGGCGGCGCCCTCGGCTACGACGTCGTCTTCGGCCTCGCCCAGGGCGACCTCGCCACCGGCCTGGTGGCCGGCGCGGCGATCGTCTGCCTCGGCCTGATGCTCGACCGGGTCACCCAGCCGACCGAACGCCGTACCAAGAAGGGAGCCTGACATGCGAGTGCGTACGACTGCCGTAGTGGCCGGGGCGTCCTCGCTGCTGCTCCTGACCGGCTGCGGTGCCGCCGACATGACCAAGCAGGGCTCGCCGTTCGCCAACGCCGGGGGCGCGAAGTCCGTGACCCTGTCCGTCCAGTCCTGGGTGGGCGCGCAGGCCAACGTGGCCGTCGCGCAGTACCTGTTGGAGCACCAGCTCGGCTACCGCGTCGACACCGTCCAGGTCGACGAGGTGCCCGCCTGGGACGCCCTCAGCCAGGGCCGCGTCGACGCGCTCCTGGAGGACTGGGGCCACCCCGAGCAGGAACAGCGGTACGTCAAGGACAAGAAGACGATCACCGGCGCCGGCGACCTCGGTGTCACCGGGCACATCGGCTGGTACGTCCCCACGTACTTCGCCAAACAGCACCCGGACGTCACGAACTGGAAGAACCTCAACAAGTACGCGGAGCAGTTCCGCACGCCGGAGAGCGGCGGCAAGGGCCAGCTCATGGACGGCTCGCCCTCCTATGTCACCAACGACAAGGCGCTGGTGCAGAACCTGAAGCTCGACTTCCAGGTCGTCTTCGCCGGTTCGGAGGCCGCCCAGATCACCCAGATGAGGCAGTTCGCCAAGGAGAAGAAGCCCTTCCTCACCTACTGGTACTCGCCCCAGTGGCTCTTCGAGAAGGTCCCGATGACCGAGGTGAAGCTGCCCGCGTACAAGGAGGGCTGCGACGCCGACCCGGCCAAGGTGACCTGCGCCTATCCGCACACCTCGCTGCAGAAGTACCTCAACACGGACTTCGCGAGGAGCGGCGGCGAGGCGGCGGCCTTCCTGAAGAAGTTCCGGTGGACGACCGAGGACCAGAACCAGGTCTCCCTGCTGATCGCCGACCAGAAGCTCTCCCCGGAGGAGGCGGCGAAGAAGTGGGTGGACAGCCACGAGTCCACCTGGAAGACATGGCTGTCCTGACCCCGGCCACCCCGGCCGTACCGGCCCCGGCTACCTCAGCTGTCCGGCGATCTCCCTGAGGGCCGCCGAGGCCCGGAGCTGGAACCCGGGCCCGAACGTGACGCGGGTGGCCCCGAGTTCACCGAGTTCGGTGGGCGAGGGGCCCTCGCCCGGCTTCGCGACCACATTGAGCGGACCCTGGATCCCGGACCGCAGCAACGGCAGTACGGCCGCCGGGGCGCCGATCGGATACACGCAGTCGGCGCCCGCGGCGACGTACAACGCGGCCCGGTGGATGGCCTGTTCGGGCTCGGCGACGCCCCTGAGGAAGGTGTCGACGCGCGCGTTCACGAAGAGCCGGTCAGCCGCAGCCGACCGCACCTCGGCCAGCCAGTCGGCGTGCCGCCGCGGGTCCTTGAGGACACCACCCCCGTGGGAGTCCTCAAGGTTGCACCCGACGGCCCCGGCCTCCAGCAGCCGCTCCACCAGCTCCTTCGGCGCCAGCCCGTACCCGCCCTCCACATCCGCCGACACCGGCACGTCCACGGCCCGCACGATCCGCGCGACCGCCGCGAACATCTCGTCCGCCGGAGTCCGCCCGTCCTCGTACCCGAGGGAGGCGGCGACCCCGGCACTGGGCGTGGCGAGCGCCGGGAAACCGGCCTCGGCGAACACCCGCGCACTGGCCGCGTCCCAGGGGCCGGGCAGCACGAGCGGATCATCCGGGGAGCGGCGCCGGTGCAGGGCGCGGAAGGTGTCGACCTTGTCCGGAAGCGCCGTACGGCTCACTTGTACTGCCCCGGCCGGTAGTGCCCCGGGACCAGGCGGCAGGTCACGCCGAACCGGTTCCACGCGTTGATCACAGTGATCGCGGCGATCAGCTGGGCCAGCTCGGCCTCCTCGAAGTGGGCCGCGGCCCGCTCGTAGACGGCGTCCGGCACGAAGCCGTCGGTGAGCACGGTCACCGCCTCCGTGAGCGCGAGCGCGGCCAGCTCCTGGTGGGTGTAGAAGTGCTCCGACTCCTCCCACGCGCTGAGCTGGACGATCCGCTCCACGCTCTCGCCCCCGGCGAGCGCGTCCTTGCTGTGCATGTCGACGCAGAGCGCGCAGCGGTTGATCTGCGAGGCGCGGATCTTCACCAGCTCCAGCAGCCTCGGGTCGAGACCCTTACGG
This sequence comes from Streptomyces sp. NPDC032822, assembly GCF_055578825.1. NCBI lineage: Bacteria > Bacillati > Actinomycetota > Actinomycetes > Kitasatosporales > Streptomycetaceae > Streptomyces > Streptomyces sp. NPDC032822. The sequence goes on from NZ_JBVIOL010000010.1 coordinate 360,818, forward strand.
GCGGCGGCGTCCAGCCGGACCATCGCCTTGAAGACCTCGGGGGCCTGCTCGGCCCAGTTCAGCCGGGGGGTGTGTTCGGGGGCGTACTCCGTGGTGGTGTGGGTGGCGGCTTCGATCGTCATGCTGTCGACCCTAGGAGGAAGGCAGCCCAGGGGTATGGTCCATTTCCATGGCGAAACCATGGGCCACTCTGGGCATCGACCTCCACCTCGAACCGACCGGTCCCGGCGTCCGCCGCGGCCTCACCGACGCCCTGCGCGAGGCCGTCCTGTCCGGCCGCCTGGCCCCGGACACCCGCCTGCCCTCCTCCCGCGCCCTCGCCGCCGACCTGGGCATCGCCCGCAACACCGTCGCCTACGCCTACGCCGACCTGGTCGCCGAGGGCTGGCTCACCGCCCGCCAGGGCTCGGGCACCCGGGTGGCCACGGCGATACTCCCCCGGGGGAGCACGACCGCCTCCCCGGCGGGCTCCGCCCCACCCCGCCGCGAACGCCACCGCCCCGCCTACGACCTCCGCCCCGGCACCCCCGACCTCGCCTCCTTCCCCCGCACGGAGTGGCTCAAGGCCGCCCGCCGCGCCTTCACCGCCGCCCCGAACGAGGCCCTCGGCTACGGCGACCCCCGCGGCCGGATCGAACTGCGCACCGCCCTCGCCGCCTACCTCGCCCGCTCCCGGGGCGTACGGACCGATCCCGACCGGATCGTCGTGGTCGCCGGGTTCGTCCACGGCCTGCGCGTCCTCGGCACGGTCCTGCGGGCGCGCGGAGCACGGACGGTCGCGGTCGAGTCGTACGGCCTCACGGCGCACGAGGACATGCTGAAGCAGGCCGGGCTGCGCACCGAGCCCCTCCCGTTCGACGCAGACGGCACCGACCCCGCGCACCTGACCGACGAGGGCGCGGTGCTGCTGACCCCCGCCCACCAGTTCCCCATGGGCTTCCCCCTGCACCGCGACCGCCGGGTGGTCGCCCTGGACTGGGCGCGGCGCACCGGCGGACTGATCCTGGAGGACGACTACGACGGCGAGTTCCGCTACGACCGCCAGCCCGTCGGCGCCCTCCAGGGCCACGACCCCGACCACGTCGTCTACCTGGGCACGGCCAGCAAGTCCCTCGCCCCGGGACTGCGCCTGGGGTGGCTGGTGCTGCCGCCCGCCCTGGCCGACGCGACGGCCGCCGCGAAGGGCGCCATCGACACCTGCGGTGTCCTCGACCAGCTCACCCTGGCCGAGTTCCTCACCTCCGGCGCCTACGACCGCCATGTACGCGCCGCCCGCCTCCGCTACCGCCGACGCCGGGACGCCCTGGTCGACGCCCTCGCCGTCGGCGCCCCCGACGTCCATGTCACCGGCATCGCCGCCGGACTGCACGCCGTCCTGACCCTCCCCGCCGGTACCGAGCAGTCGGTCGTCCAGGCCGCCGCCTGGCAGGGCCTGGCCCTCTACGGCCTGTCCCTCTTCCGCCACGAGGCCTCCACCGCCGAGCGGTCGGACGCCCTCGTCGTGGGCTACGGAACCCCGCCGGACCACGCGTGGGCGGGGGCGCTGGAGGCGTTGTGCCGGGTGTTGCCCCAGCGGGACCCCGAGGGGTTCTGAGGGATGTCCGGTACACCATCGGCTCCCTTCGGCCCCGGCGCTGCCCACGTACCCGGTCTCGTCGCCGTCGCCCCGAGCGCTGTCGACCTCCCGCACCGTCGTCGTATTTCCCCGGCTTTCCCCGGACGCCCCAACCGCCCCGGACGCCCGCGAGGATCCGCGCGACGAGCCGACCGGCATCGCGTTCACCCACCCCCTGGTTCGCGCGGCCGTCCACCACCAGCTCGGCCCGGTACCCCGCACCGCCCTGCACACCCGGGCCTCCGGGAAGAACCCGGGTGAAACCGGGGGCCGGTCAGGGACGACCTTCCGAGGGTTCCTGGGCCGCCGGGCGTTCCTGTGCTTCGTGGGCTTCCGGGCGTTCCTGTGCTTCTCCTTGGGCCGTCGGGCGTTCGTGGGCCCCCTGGGCTTCGCGGGGTTCCTTCGAGAGGGACTCCCGGGGTGCCTCCCGCAGCGCCTCCTCGGGTGCCTCCCCGAACCGCGCCAGCGCCAACGCGCCCGCCACCGCCACGAGGAACCCCAGCACGGCCACCCACGCCAGCCCCTCCCGCGTACGGTCCCCCAGCCACACCACGCCCACCGTCGCGGGCCCGATCGTCTCGCCGATCACCATCGCCGCGGTGGCCGTGGTCACCGAGCCGCGCCGCAGCGCCGAGGTCAGCGACAGGAACGCGGCGCCGCCGCCCAGCAGCAGGGCGTACGTGGCCGGATTCGCGAGCAGCTCCGAGGGCGCGAGGGAGTCGATCAGCCGTACCGACACCTCCACCACCCCGAACCCGAACCCGGCGGCCAGCCCGAGCACCGGTGACCGCCTCCGCTCCGGCAGCCGCCCGCCGCTCAGCCCGAGCAGCAGGACGGCCACGGCGGTGCCGAGCATCGCGTACCTCAACGCCGGCGACCCGACCTCCTCGCCCTCCGTCCCGGAGGCGATCCCGAGCAGTGCGAGCCCGGCGCAGACCACCCCGACCGCACCCCACTCGCCCCGGCCGAGCCGGACCCGCAGCACCCGGGCCGCGACCACCGCCGTCACCGCGAGACTCGACGCCAGCGCCGCCCCGACCGCGTAGATCGGGATCGACCGCAACGCGGCGACCTGCAATAGGAACCCCAGCCCGTCCAGTGCCAGCCCGGCCAGATACCGCCACTGCCGGACCGCCCGCAGCAGCAGCGCGGCCTCCCCGCCCCCGCCGGTGCCCGCCGCCCGTGCCGCCACCGCCTGCAACACCGTCGCCGTACCGAAGCAGACCGCGGCAGCCAGCGCGCACACCATTCCAAAGAGCACAAAGCGACTGTAGGGGAGGTGATCGCGAACGGGCCGCCCGCACACCCGCTCTTACCGATCTCAGGACCGCCCGCCGCACCATGCGGCTTCTGGCAGGGCCCTTCCGCCGTGTCGCTCGCATGGTGGACGCGGCCCTCGGCGGTCCCGGCGCGGCCGGTAGGCTCACCGGCGGGTCGTGACTGGCGCGCTGGGATGGGACGGACCATCGGGGAGCGGCCCGAAGAACCGAGTGCCGTGCGCCTGGGCCGTACCGTGAACGCTGAACACGACGCCCGGAGGTCCGCATGCCCGCCGAACCCCTCTCCCACGAGTCCACCGCCTTCCGTGCCGCCCTCGACGTGATCCGCGCCGTCGAGCCGCGCGTGGCCGACGCCATCGGCCAGGAGGTCACCGACCAGCGCGAGATGCTCAAGCTGATCGCCTCCGAGAACTACGCCTCTCCGGCCACCCTCCTCGCGATGGGCAACTGGTTCAGCGACAAGTACGCCGAGGGCACGATCGGCCGCCGCTTCTACGCCGGCTGTCGCAACGTCGACACCGTCGAGTCCCTCGCCGCCGAGCACGCCCGGGAACTCTTCGGCGCCCGCCACGCCTACGTCCAGCCGCACTCCGGCATCGACGCCAACCTCGTCGCCTTCTGGTCCGTCCTCGCCGACCGTGTGGAGGCCCCCTTCCTCGCGAAGACCGGCGTCCGCCAGGTCAACGACCTCTCCGACGCCGACTGGGCCGAGCTCCGGCAGGCCTTCGGCAACCAGCGCATGCTCGGCATGTCCCTGGACGCGGGCGGCCACCTCACCCACGGCTTCCGCCCGAACATCTCCGGCAAGATGTTCGACCAGCGCTCCTACGGCACCGACGCCGCCACCGGCCTCCTCGACTACGAGGCCCTGCGCGCCACCGCCCGCGAGTTCAAACCGCTGATCATCGTCGCCGGCTACTCCGCCTACCCCCGTCTCGTGAACTTCCGGATCATGCGGGAGATCGCCGACGAGGTCGGGGCGACGCTGATGGTCGACATGGCGCACTTCGCCGGCCTGGTCGCGGGCAAGGTCCTGACCGGTGACTTCGACCCGGTCCCGCACGCCCAGATCGTCACCACCACCACCCACAAGTCGCTGCGCGGCCCGCGTGGCGGCATGGTCCTGTGCGACGACTCCCTCAAGGACCAGGTCGACCGCGGCTGCCCGATGGTCCTCGGCGGCCCGCTCCCGCACGTCATGGCCGCCAAGGCCGTCGCCCTCGCCGAGGCCCGCCGGCCCGACTTCCAGGACTACGCCCAGCGCATCGTGGACAACTCCCGAGCGCTGGCGGAAGGCCTGATGAGCCGGGGCGCCACCCTCGTCACCGGCGGCACCGACAACCACCTCAACCTGATCGACGTCGCCTCCTCCTACGGCCTCACCGGCCGCCAGGCGGAGACCGCGCTCCTCGACTCGGGCATCGTCACCAACCGCAACGCCATCCCGGCCGACCCGAACGGCGCCTGGTACACCTCCGGCATCCGCATCGGCACGCCCGCGCTGACGACGCGCGGGCTGGGTACCGCCGAGATGGACGAGGTCGCCGGCCTCATCGACCGTGTCCTCACCGCCACCGAGGCCGGCACGACCAAGTCCGGTGCTCCCTCGAAGGCCTCCCACGTCCTGGACGAGAAGATCGCGGACGAGATCTCCCGCCGGGCCACCGACCTCGTGGCGGGCTTCCCGCTCTACCCGGAGATCGACCTCGGCTGACCGGCGCCGGCCGGCCATCTCGCTCCGGCTCAGAGATCGATCAGCTCCTGTCGTGGTTCCTCCCGCGGCGGTCCGGCACCCGGCCGGGCCGCCGCGCGGCGTATCAGCAGGGTGCCTCCGGCCCCGGCCAGGATCCCCAGGGCGAGCCCCGGTATCGCCCACCAGACACCGCCCGGCGCCGACCCGGTCCCCCCGGCACCGCCCGCACCCCCGGCCGCCGCCCCCGCACCGGCCTCGCCGAGCAGCCCGGCCCGGCTCATCCGCGCGAAGACCGAGCGCGGCGCCCGATGCCAGCGGATGTCGTCGTCCACCAGGTCCGGGGAGACATCCGAACGCACCCACGGTGTGCCGTCCCCGGCCAGGAACAACTGGTCCTGCCGCTCCATGGCCACGTCACCACCCGGCGCCGAGTCCGTCCGAGGCCAGCCCCCGACACCGGTCAGCCCCCACACCACGGTGATCCGCACCGGTGGATACCGGCCCTCCCCCCATGCCTCCGACACCCTTTCCGTTCCCGCGTACATCGGTTCCAGCAACTGCCAGAGCCGGGCGAACTCCGGCTCACCGGACCGCAGCGCCGTCGTCCGGCCCGTGCCGCCCGCGACGACCACCGCCACATCGGGGACGTTCCGGCCGGGACCCTGCGGTGCCGCGGCGGCGGCCGGTATCCCCCAACCCCACAGGACCGCTGTCACGGCCATCGCCATCGCCGCTGCCACCGACACCGGCCGCGCCATCGCCATCGGCATCGGCATCGACACCGCCACCGACCTCGGCACGAAGGCCGCGAGCCTCCTGCCGAGCCACCTCCCCACCCACCCGCTCCGGGTCGCCATCCCTACCCCGCACCTCTGCTCCGGTCCGTCATCCGTCCCGCTTCCCCCACACGAACCCCACGTCGTCTGTCTCGCCCACACACACACACACGAACCCCACGTTGTGTGTCCCGCTCCCCATTACCTTTTTGGTAGCCCCGCAATGGGGCGCCCGGCCTTCGGAGTTGGCATGACTTTCTCCCCCTGTCGATCGCATGTCTTGGGGGGTGG
>NZ_JBVIOL010000011.1:0-96636 GCF_055578825.1 Streptomyces sp. NPDC032822
GGCGTCCACCTCTCCGAGGAATTCCAACTCCACCCCGAACAGTCCACCGACGCCATCGTCATCCACCACCCCGAAGCCAAGTACTTCAACGCACGATAAGAAGTGCGCCGAGGCGCGCGCTGATCGGACGAGACGTATACTTGTCGGTCCACCGCAGGCCGGTTCCCTTTCGGGAACCGGCCTGATCGTCCCTCAAGGAGGTGCGCCCGGATGACCAGTACGGTCCCAGCGCCAAACACCCGTACGGCCGAAGGCTCAGCACTGCAGGCCGTTCTCCTCGACATGGACGGAACCCTGGTGGACACCGAGGGTTTCTGGTGGGACGTCGAGGTCGAGGTCTTCGCCCGTCTCGGTCACACCCTCGACGACTCCTGGCGGCATGTCGTGGTCGGCGGCCCCATGACCCGCAGTGCGGGATTCCTGATCGAGGCCACCGGCGCCGACATCCCTCTCGCGGAGCTCAGCGTGCTGCTGAACCAGGGCTTCGAGAAGCGCATCGACCGTGCCCTGCCGCTGATGCCGGGGGCGGCCCGGCTGCTCGCCGAACTCGCCGCGCACGAGATCCCCACGGCCCTGGTCTCCGCCTCGCACCGGCGCATCATCGACCGGGTACTGTCCTCGCTCGGCCCGCAGTACTTCGCCCTGACGGTCGCCGGTGACGAGGTGGGGCGTACCAAGCCGTATCCCGACCCGTATCTGTTCGCCGCCGCCGGACTCGGCGTGGACCCGGCCAGATGCGCGGTGGTCGAGGACACCTCCACCGGTGTGGCGGCTGCGGAGGCCGCGGGATGCCATGTGGTGGCGGTGCCGTCCGTGGCGCCCATCGCCCCGGCCGCCGGGCGCACCGTCGTGACCTCGCTGGAAGAGGTCGACCTGGCATTTCTCCGCGGCCTGATGACGGAAATGCGCTAGGGCGTTCACCCAGCGTGCCGTGTCGATTGGGCGCGAATTACCCAAGGGGAATTCGACCGTGCAGGATGGCTGAATTCCGGCTTGGCGGCAGACTGTTGTGTATGTGACGTTCCCCACTCGCGCAGGGGTCGACAGGGTATTGAGAGGTGTGGTCCCGCCTCCCTTGTGGTGGGTCGAGGCGTGCCCTTGTGTCCCGATTCATGAAACCCTGCACTAATCCTTCCACCCTCGGGTTTTCGGACTGTCCGCAGCCGGTTTCGCTGCGTGATGGGGTCTCAACTCCGGTGACCGCGAACCTTCGTGCGGGTCCGGACTAATCTCCTAGCGAGAACATCGCCCTTACCCCGTGATCCGCTGCGACACCCCTGCATGCCGGGTACACGGACTCGACAGCTCTGGAGAAACTCGAGCATGAACCGCAAGACTTTGGTGCTGCCGGCCGTGATCGGTCTGCTCGCGCCGGTGCTCGCCGCATGCGGGGGGTCCGGCAGCGGGAGCGACAGTGACGGTGCGATCGTCGTCGGTACCACGGACCGGTTCACGGCATCGAAGGACGCCCCCGCGCCCGTCGACCCGGCGTACGCCTACGACGTCGGCACCTGGAACATCCTGCGCCAGACCGTGCAGACGCTGATGATCCAGCCCAAGGGCGATGGCGAACCGGTGCCGGAGGCCGCCCAGAGCTGCGGCTTCACCGACTCGGGCAACGAGCGATACGCCTGCAAGCTCCGCGACGACCTCAAGTTCGCCGACGGTGACGCCGTCACGGCCGAGGACGTGAAGTTCTCCATCGACCGCGCCCGGGCCATCAAGGCCGACAGCGAGGTGTTCGCCCTGCTGTCCACCATCGACACCGTCGAGGCGAAGGGCGACAACGAAGTCATCTTCCACCTGAAGACCGCCGACGCCACCTTCCCGTTCAAGCTGTCGACCCCCGTCGCCGGCATCGTCAACCCCGACGACTACGAGAAGGACAAGCTGCGCGACGGCTTCGACGTGGACGGCTCGGGCCCGTACACGATGAGCGCCAAGGTCGAGAACGACGAGCTCGTCGAGGCCGTGTTCACCAAGAACCCCCATTACGAGGGGACGCTCAAGGTGAACAACGAGAAGGTCAGCATGCGCTCCTTCGAGGACGCCGACGCCATGGGTGCCGCGCTCAAGAAGGGCAGCATCGAGGTGATGACCCGCACCATGTCGCCGGAGCAGATCGACAAGCTCACCAACACCTCGGGCAGCGACATCGACGTCGTGGAGACGGCCGGTCTGGAGATCCGCTACCTCGGCTTCGACACCGATGCCCCGTCGGTGAAGTCCAGGGCGGTCCGCCAGGCGATGGCGCAGCTCATCAACCGCAGCGAGCTCGTCTCCAAGGTCTACGGCTCCCAGGCCGATCCGCTGTTCTCGATGGTCCCGGCCAGCATCACGGGTCACTCCAACGCGTTCTTCAACATGTACGGCGACCCGAACACCACCAAGGCCAAGTCCCTGCTGACCGCGGCCAACATCACCACCCCGGTGAAGCTGACCCTGCACTACACGACCGACCACTACGGTCCGGCCACCAAGCAGGAGTTCGAGGTGCTGCAGAAGCAGCTCAACGACAGCGGCCTGTTCGACGTCGGCATCGAGGGCACTCCGTGGGCGACCTTCCGTCCCGCCGAGAAGAAGGGCGCGTACGACGTCTACGGCATGGGCTGGTTCCCCGACTTCCCGGACGCCGACAACTACCTCGCGCCGTTCCTGGACAAGGACAACACCATCGGCTCGCCGTATGTGAACAGCGAGATCCGCAACACCCTGATCCCGGAGTCCCGCAAGGAGGCGGACCGTATCGCCGCCGCCACCAGCCTGACGGACATTCAGGACATCGTCGCCCGCGACGTCCCCGTACTGCCGCTGTGGCAGGGCAAGCAGTACGTGGCCGCCCGCGACGACGTCACGGGAACCGCGTACGTGCTCAACTCCTCCTCGACGCTCCAGCTGTGGGAGCTCGGCCGTGGTGTGAGCAGCTGACACCGCCCCGCCCGGCCCGGGCCCGGGAGGACGGCCCGGGGCACCGACATCGACGACAAGGCACCCCCACGTGAATGTGCGCAACCAGTGGCCGGTCCTGCCCCTCGTGGCGGGACTGGCCTCCGGCCTGTTGACCGGCTGCGGAACGGAGTCCGGCGGCTCCGGGGACAGCGGCTCCTCGGTGGTGATGGGGATGTCCGACGACGTCCTGGCCACCGACCCCGCCTCCGGCTACGACCCCGGGTCCTGGCTGTTGTTCAACAACGTCTTCCAGTCGCTGCTGAGCTTCCCCAAGGGCGCCACCGAACCCCAGCCCGAGGCCGCCGAGAACTGCTCCTTCACGGACACCCGGACCCAGGTCTACGAGTGCACCCTGAAGGACGGCCTCAAGTTCAGCAACGGTGACTCGCTGACCTCGGAGGACGTCAAGTTCTCCTTCGACCGGATACTGAAGATCAACGACGACGCCGGTCCCGCGATCATGTTCCCCATGCTGGACAAGGTCCAGACACCGGACGCGAAGACCGTGGTCTTCCGCCTCAACACGCCGGACGCCACCTTCCCCAGCAAGATCGCCTCGGGTGCGGGCTCCATCGTCGACCACACCCAGTACGACGCGGACGGGCTGCGCGAGGACGGCGAAGCGGTCGGCTCCGGTCCCTACCGGCTGGACTCCTTCGGCGAGGACGAGGCCGTCTTCTCCGTCAACGAGAACTACCAGGGCACCGCCGACGTCCAGAACACCGGCGTCAGCCTGAGGTTCTTCCACGGCGACCAGTCCGCGCTCAAGGCCGCCCTGCTCGACAACAAGGTCGACATCGCCTACCGAGGCCTGTCCGCGGACGCCATCGCCGACATCGAGCAGGCCGACGACAGCTCCGGCGTCGAGATAGTCGAGGGCAGCAGCGCCGAGGTCCAGCACCTGGTCTTCAACATGAACGACCCGGTCACCGGGCAGCTCGGCGTCCGCAAGGCCATCGCCCACCTGCTGGACCGCGACGCCCTCATCAACGACGTCTACCAGGGCACGGCCACCCCGCTGTACTCGATCGTCCCGGCGGGCATCTCCGGCCACAACACGGCCTACTTCGACACCTACGGCGCCCGCCCCTCCAAGGCCAAGGCCGCCGCCGCGCTCCAGGCCGACGGCATCACCGACAAGGTCGCACTGACCCTCTGGTCGACCCCGTCCCGCTACGGCCCCGCCACCGACGACGAGCTGAGGGCCATCGCCGAACAGCTCAACGCCAGCGGCCTGTTCGACGCCGACGTGAAGTCCGTGGCGTTCGGCCAGTACGAGCGGGACATCGAAGACGGCAAGTACGGCGTCTACGTCAAGGGCTGGGTGCCCGACTACCCGGACGCCGACAACTTCACGGCCCCCTTCTTCGGTGAGGGCAACGTGCTGGGCAACAACTACACCAACGACACGATCACCGGCACGCTCATCCCGCGGACCGCCGCCCAGAGCGACCGCGGCGCGACCGACGACGCCTACGGCAAGCTCCAGGACATCGTCGCCGACGAACTCCCGATCCTGCCCGTCTGGCAGGCCAAGCAGTACGCCGTCACCCGCGACGACGTCTACGGCCTGGAGTACTGCCTCGACGCCTCGACCGTCTTCCGGTTCTGGGAGCTCAGCAAGGGCTGAGCGACCGCCGTACGACAGGGAGGGCGCCCCCGCCCATCAGCGGGGGGCGCCCTCCCTGTCGTGGAACCCAGCTATTGCGCGCCGGGACGCACCAGCCCGCTCTCGTAGGCGTACACCGCCGCCTGCACCCGGTCGCGCAGCCCCAGCTTGGTGAGGACGTGACCGACATGCGTCTTGACGGTGGTCTCGCTGACGAAGAGGTCGGCGGCGATCTCCGCGTTGGACAGCCCGCGCGCCACCAGCTTCAGTACCTCCACCTCGCGCTCGGTGAGGGTGTGCAGGGTGTCCGGCACCGGCTCGTCGCCGGACGGCAGATGCGTGGCGTACTTGTCGAGGAGCCGGCGGGTGATGCTCGGCGCGAGCATCGCCTCACCCGCGGCCACCACCCGGATCGCCTGGACCAGTTCGTCGGCCGGGGCGTCCTTGAGCAGGAACCCGCTGGCCCCCGCGCGCAGCGCCTCCACCACGTACTCGTCGAGGTCGAACGTGGTCAGCACCAGCACCTTGGCCGGGCCGTCCCGGCCGGGACCGGTGATCTGCCGGGTCGCCTCGACACCGTCCATCCGTGGCATACGGATGTCCATCAACACCACGTCGGGCTGCAGGGCCCGTACCTGATCGAGCGCCTGCAGGCCGTCTCCGGCCTCGCCGACGACCGCGAGGTCCTGTTCTGCCTCCAGGATCATTCGGAAGCCGGTGCGCAGCAACGGCTGGTCGTCGACCAGTAGGACGCGGATGGCCACGTAAGTCTCCTTCGCTAGTCCGGCCCCATTCTGCCCTGCGTCACGTCCCCGGACTCGGGCGCCCTCACCGGCAGCGGATAGGGCGGAGGAGTTCCGCCGAACTCCGGGCAGTGGGCCTGGTGGTCGCACCAGCCGCACAGCTTGGTGGGGCGGGGCCGCCAGTCGCCCGTCTCCGTGGCCTCGCGGATCGCCTCCCACAGCGCGTGCAGCTTGCGCTCGACGCGCTCCAGGTCGGCGAGGACCGGGTCGTAGGTCAGGACGTCACCGCTGCCGAGGTAGACGAGCTGGAGCCGACGCGGGACGACGTTCTTCAGCCGCCACACCACCAGGGCGTAGAACTTCATCTGGAACAGGGCACCCTCGGCGTACTGGGGCCGGGGCGCCTTGCCGGTCTTGTAGTCGACGATCCGCACCTCGCCGGCGGGCGTCACGTCCACCCGGTCGATGATCCCGCGCAGCTTCAGCCCGGAGTCCAGCCGGGCCTCGATGAACAGCTCGCGCTCCGCCGGCTCCAGCCGCGTCGGGTCCTCCAGCGTGAACCAGCGCTCCACCAGCCGCTCCGCGTCGCCGAGCCAGGTCGCCAGCCGCTCGCCCTCGGGATCGTCGGCGAACAGCTCGACGACCTCGGGCCGGGTCTCCCTGAGCCGGTCCCACTGGCCGGGAATGAGCGACTTGGCGTGCGGCGCGGTCCGCTCCGCCGCCGGGGCGTCGAACAGCCGCTCAAGGACCGAGTGCACCAGCGTGCCCCTGGTCGCCGCCTCGCTCGGCTTCTCGGGAAGCCGGTCGATCACCCGGAACCGGTACAGCAGCGGGCACTGCATGAAGTCACTGGCGCGGGAGGGAGACAGGGAGGCGGGCGCTATGGCGGTGGACCCGGCGGCGGCCGGCCCGGCCGCCGCGGGTGTCGGTTCGGCGCCGTCCACCGCCGCTGCCGGTGTCGTCGGCTCGGTCGTGACCAGCGGGTCCACCTCTGTGGTGGGGCCGCCGGTGGCCTCCGTGACGCCCTCGGTGCTCGTCTCCATGCCCACAGACCTTACGGCCCGCCACCGACAGTGACCCAGCCACTGTCGCGGCCGGTGCGACGGCGGCGGAAACACGGGGGGTGCCCGGGGCGGAACGCGTCGCGACCGCCGCATACCATCGACCCGAGACCCTCCCGTCCGGCAGGCGCGGGAGACGCTGCGAACGAGGGGACACCGTGGACGAGAGCGGCGGTAGCGGACAGCCGCGGCCCGGCAACGACGAGTCGGCCGAGCACCACGCAGCACCTGCGACCCCGACCCCCGACCCCACCCCGAAGGCCCCGGACACCGACGGGACCCCGCCGCCCGACGAACCGACCATGGTCGTACGCCGGTCGGACCTTCCCCGCGAGGACTCGGATCCCTCCCGTGGCGACTCGGGTCTTCCCCGCGGCGACAGCGACCGCACCGGGAGCGACACCACGGGCGAGGGCGGCCCGGAACACAAGCGGCCCGAGGACACGGACCGCGCAGGTTCCGACGCCGGGAACCACGACGCCCCCGACCAAGAGCGGCACGCCCCCGCGGGCGACCGCACCCTCACCCGCACCCGTATCGCCAAGGGCCGTCCGCCCCGGCGTCCCAAGGGGCCCGGCGGCGGGCTGCTGATGGGGCGGCCGTTCGGGGTGCCGGTGTATGTCGCGCCCAGCTGGTTCCTCGTCGCCGCCCTGATCACCTGGGTGTTCGGCGGCCAGCTCGACCGCGTGCTGCCGGAACTCGGTGCCGCCCGCTACCTGGTCTCCCTCTTCTTCGCGGTCGCCTTCTACGCCTCCGTCCTCATCCACGAACTGGCCCACACGGTCGTGGCCCTCCGCTTCAAGCTGCCCGTCCGCCGTATCCAGCTGCAGTTCTTCGGCGGGGTCTCCGAGATCGAGAAGGAGGCCGAGACCCCCGGCCGGGAGTTCTGGCTGGCCTTCGTCGGCCCGCTGCTCTCCCTCGTGCTGTCCGGGGTCTTCTACCTCGCCCTGCTGCCCGTCGAGCCCGGCACCGTCCCCGGCGTCCTGCTGGCCGGCCTGATGATCTCCAACCTGATCGTCGCCGCCTTCAACCTCCTGCCCGGCCTGCCCCTGGACGGCGGCCGGATGCTCCGCGCGGTCGTCTGGAAGATCACCGGCAAGCCGATGAGCGGCACGATCGCCGCCGCCTGGGTCGGCCGCGCGCTCGCCGTCGCCGTCCTGATCGGCCTGCCGCTGCTCACCCAGTCCGGGGCGCTCGGTTCCAACGCCGAGGACAACGTCGGCATGGACACCGTCATGGACGCCCTGCTCGCCGCGATCCTCGCCGCGATCATCTGGACCGGCGCGGGCAACAGCCTGCGCATGGCCCGGCTGCGCGAGCATCTGCCCGAGCTGCGTGCCCGCAACCTCACCCGCCGCGCGGTCCCCGTGGAGACGAACACCCCGCTCTCCGAAGCCCTGCGGCGCGCCAACGCGGCCGGCGCCCGCGCCCTGGTCGTCGTCGACGCCGACGGCCATCCCCTCTCCCTCGTCCGCGAGGCCGCCATCGTGGGCGTACCGGAACACCGTCGCCCCTGGGTCGCCGTCAGCGGCCTCGCCCAGGACCTCACGGACGGCATGCGGGTCTCCGCGGAGCTGGCCGGCGAGGACCTGCTGGACGCCCTGCGGGCCGCCCCGGCCACCGAGTACCTGGTCGTCGAGGAGACCGGCGAGATCTTCGGCGTGCTGTCGGCGGCCGACGTGGAGCGCGCCTTCGTGAAGGCCATGGCCAGGCCGTCCTAGTGGTCGGCGGCCCCGACAAACGCCGGTAGGCTGGTCACATGTCCGAACCGACCGGTGCCGCCCGCAGGCGCGGGCCCTTCAAGGTCGGGGACCAGGTTCAGCTGACCGACCCCAAGGGCCGCCACTACACGTTCACGCTCGAGGCCGGGAAGAATTTCCACACCCACAAGGGTTCCTTCCCGCACGACGAGCTGATCGGTGCTCCCGAGGGCAGCGTTGTCCGCACCACCGGAAACGTCGCCTACCTCGCGCTGCGCCCCCTGCTCCCCGACTACGTCCTGTCCATGCCCCGCGGCGCCGCCGTGGTCTACCCCAAGGACGCGGGGCAGATCCTCGCCTTCGCCGACATCTTCCCCGGCGCACGCGTCGTGGAAGCGGGCGTGGGCTCCGGCTCGCTCAGCAGTTTCCTGCTGCGTGCCATCGGCGACCAGGGCATGCTGCACTCCTACGAGCGCCGCGAGGACTTCGCCGAGATCGCCCAGGCGAACGTCGAGCGCTACTTCGGCGGCCCGCACCCCGCCTGGCAGCTCACCGTCGGCGACCTCCAGGACAACCTGAGCGACACCGAGGTCGACCGTGTCGTCCTTGACATGCTCGCCCCCTGGGAGTGCCTGGAGGCCGTCTCCAAGGCGCTCGTCCCCGGCGGCATCGTCTGCTGCTACGTGGCGACCACCACCCAGCTCGCCCGGACCGTGGAGTCCATCCGCGAGATCGGCTGCTTCAACGAGCCGAGCGCCTGGGAGTCGATGGTCCGCAACTGGCACATCGAGGGCCTGGCCGTCCGCCCGGACCACCGGATGATCGGCCACACCGGCTTCCTGCTCACCGCCCGCCGCCTCGCCGACGGCGTCGAGCCTCCCATGCGCCGTCGCCGCCCCTCCAAGGGCGCCTACGGCGAGGACTACACCGGCCCCAACGCCGACGGCGGCGCCGGCCGCTGAGCCGGCCCCGTGCCACCACCAACGCGCAGGCGCCGTGGCCGAGTTCCCGCAGATCCGGGGAGTTCGGCCACGGCGTCTCTCTGTCGACGCGGCGCCAGAACCCGCCGTACCGAAGGCCCACGAGAGGCCACCCCACCGTTCCGCCGTCCTGTGCCGTGTGGCACCATGCAGGCCACCCCCACCGGCACAGCCCACGGGAGACACTCCTAGTGCAGCAATCCGCCGTCCCGGAACTGGCACACACCCATACCCGTCCGATCCACTGGGTCGCCACCGCGACGGCGGTCGCCGGAGTCGTGGCGCTCTCCTCGGTCCTGCAGCCCGGCCCGGCGACGGCGGCGCAGGCGACCGGCCCGGAGACCAAGGGCGCCCCGGCCGTCACCGCGCCCCCCGATCCCACGGGGGTCGACTTCCCGATCGAGTGCGGTCCGGTGAGGGAACTCGTGCAGAAGAGGGTCTCCGGAGACCTCGACGGCGACGGCAGGCCGGAAACCGTGGTCGTGGTGCACTGCGACGCGGCGATGGGCACCCCGCCCGACGGTGTGTACGTCCTCACCCGGTCCGCGGACGGCGGCGGGCCCCGGGTCGTCGCCACCCTGATCGACCCCAAGGACCGTCTCACCGTGACCGACTTCGCACTGCGGGACGGAGCCGTCCTCGCGACGCTCCTCGGCTACTCGACCCCCGATGTGCCCAGTTGCTGTCCGGACGTCAAGGACAGCGCGAAGTGGGCGTGGAAGAACGGCGCGTTCGTCCGCTCGACACCCGCCGGCTCACAGACCGTCTGAAACCCGCGCCACCGGCGCGGGTGAGGAACGGACAGCCGTAGCAGCGGGTGACGGGTCGGTCACCCGGCGTCGGGCCCGTAGACCTCGATCTTGTCCGAAACCCGACGGACATGGATGCAGTCGCCCGGACATTCCTTCGCGGAGTCCACCACATCGGTGAGAAGCGGCAGCGGTACGGGTGTTGTGGCGCCCTTGTCCTGAAGCAGTTCGTCGCCGGGACTCTTCACATAGGCCAGGCCGTCGATGTCCAGTTCGAAGACCTCGGGCGCGTACTGGGCACAGATGCCGTCGCCGGTACAGAGGTCCTGGTCGATCCAGACCTCGAGGTCCTCGCTGTCGGCCCCGGCCTCCTGCTGCACGCTCATGTCTCCTGCCGTTTCGATCGCCGTTTCAACGCCGTGCCTTTTGGGAATCCGGCCAGCTCTGACGGGTGTTGAACACTTCGACCCTACCTCCGGCGGCTTTCCAATCATGTTCGGTGGGTATTCCCCTGACGTGAGGGAGAGCGCAAGGGTGAAGATCGGACACACCCCGACAGTCTTTGTGATCTAGGGGTTTCAATCGACACCCACCCAGGTAGGGTCTGGAAGCGTCCAGCTCCCCTTGGAGGAGGTGAGGACCGTGGCAGCCCACGACGACGACATGAACCGCGGCATCCGCCCGGGACGAGGGTCCGAGGACCCCGTCGGGCAGATTGCCTACCTTGAGCAGGAGATCGCCGTCCTGCGGCGCAAGCTCGCCGACTCTCCGCGACACACGAGGATTCTCGAAGAGCGGATCGTCGAGCTGCAGACCAATCTGGCCGGCGTGTCCGCCCAGAACGAGCGACTCGCCAACACACTCCGTGAGGCACGAGACCAGATCGTGGCCCTCAAGGAGGAAGTCGACCGGCTCGCGCAGCCGCCGGCCGGATTCGGTGTCTTCCTTCAAGCGAACGAGGACGGCACCTCCGACATCTTCACCGGCGGTCGCAAACTCCGCGTGAACGTCAGCCCCAGCGTTGACGTCGAGGTACTCAGGCGCGGCCAGGAAGTGATGCTCAACGAAGCTCTCAACGTGGTCGAGGCCATGGAGTACGAGAGCATCGGCGACATCGTCACCCTCAAGGAGATCCTGGAGGACGGCGAGCGCGCCCTTGTGGTGGGGCACACCGACGAGGAGCGGGTGGTGCGGCTCGCCGAGCCGCTGCTGGACGTGAACATCCGCCCCGGCGACGCCCTGCTGCTCGAACCCCGCTCCGGCTACGTCTACGAGATCGTGCCCAAGAGCGAGGTCGAGGAACTCGTCCTGGAAGAGGTCCCGGACATCGGCTACGAGCAGATCGGCGGTCTGGGCGGCCAGATCGAGATGATCCGCGACGCGGTCGAGCTCCCGTACCTCTACCCCGACCTGTTCAAGGAGCACGAACTGCGGCCGCCCAAGGGCGTCCTGCTGTACGGGCCTCCTGGATGCGGCAAGACGCTCATCGCCAAGGCCGTCGCCAACTCGTTGGCGAAGAAGGTCGCGGAGGTGACCGGACAGGCCACCGGCAAGAGCTTCTTCCTCAACATCAAGGGCCCCGAGCTCCTGAACAAGTACGTCGGTGAGACCGAGCGGCAGATCCGCCTGGTCTTCCAGCGTGCCCGGGAGAAGGCCAGCGAGGGCACCCCCGTCATCGTCTTCTTCGACGAGATGGAGTCCCTCTTCCGTACCCGTGGCTCCGGTGTCAGCTCGGACGTGGAGAACACCATCGTCCCGCAGCTGCTCGCCGAGATCGACGGTGTGGAGGGCCTGCAGAACGTGGTCGTGATCGGTGCCTCCAACCGTGAGGACATGATCGACCCGGCCATCCTGCGCCCCGGCCGACTCGATGTGAAGATCAAGATCGAGCGTCCGGACGCCGAGGCGGCCAAGGACATCTTCCAGAAGTACCTGACCGAGCGCCTCCCGCTGCACCCCGAGGACGTGGGGGAGCACGGCGGCGACAAGGTGACCACGGTCCAGAGCATGATCCAGACGGCCGTGGAACACATGTACACCGAATCCGAGGAGAACCGCTTCCTGGAGGTCACCTACGCCAACGGTGACAAGGAAGTCCTCTACTTCAAGGACTTCAACTCCGGCGCCATGATCGAGAACATCGTGGGCCGGGCCAAGAAGATGGCCATCAAGGACTTCCTGGACCACAAGCAGAAGGGCATTCGCGTCTCCCACCTCCTCCAGGCCTGCGTGGACGAGTTCAAGGAGAACGAGGACCTGCCGAACACCACCAACCCGGACGACTGGGCTCGCATCTCCGGCAAGAAGGGCGAGCGGATCGTGTACATCCGTACGCTCATCACCGGCAAGCAGGGTGCGGACACCGGACGCTCCATCGACACGGTGGCGAACACTGGTCAGTACCTGTAAAAAACAGGGCGGCTGCGGGTGCCCTCACCGGGTACCCGCAGCCGACTGTTTTCCAGGCGAGACCGGAGCAAGGCAATGACGCAAATGATCTCCCCACCAGCGCAGTGGCGCTCTAGGCTCTTCGGTACCGCCGAGTCGCGCAGTGCGGGGACGGGCACCGCACACGCACCGGAGCGCCAGCGGTACTTGAGCGGCGTCCCCGACCGAGGACGCCGCCGGGCAAGGAGGGCCGCATGACCGTACGGCGAGTAATGGGTATCGAGACGGAGTACGGGATCTCCGTCCCCGGTCACCCCAACGCCAATGCCATGCTCACCTCGTCCCAGATCGTCAACGCCTACGCGGCGGCGATGCACCGGGCCCGGCGGGCCCGCTGGGACTTCGAGGAGGAGAACCCGCTGCGGGACGCGCGAGGCTTCGACCTCGCCCGCGAGTCCGCCGACTCCACCCAGCTCACCGACGAGGACATCGGCCTCGCCAACGTGATCCTCACCAACGGCGCTCGGCTCTACGTGGACCACGCACACCCCGAGTACAGCGCCCCCGAGGTCACCAACCCGCGCGACGCCGTCCTCTGGGACAAGGCCGGCGAGCGCATCATGGCGGAGGCGGCGGAGCGGGCGGCCCAGCTCCCCGGCGCCCAGCCGATCCACCTCTACAAGAACAACACCGACAACAAGGGCGCGTCCTACGGCACGCACGAGAACTACCTGATGAAGCGGGAGACCCCCTTCTCGGACATCGTGCGCCACCTGACACCGTTCTTCGTCTCCCGCCAGGTCGTCACCGGAGCCGGCCGCGTGGGCATCGGCCAGGACGGGCACGAGCACGGCTTCCAGCTCAGCCAGCGGGCCGACTACTTCGAGGTCGAGGTGGGCCTGGAGACCACCCTCAAGCGCCCGATCATCAACACCCGCGACGAACCGCACGCCGACGCCGAGAAGTACCGGCGCCTGCATGTGATCATCGGCGACGCGAACCTGTCGGAGATCTCGACCTATCTGAAGCTGGGCACGACGGCGCTCGTCCTGTCCATGATCGAGGACGGCTTCATCGCCGTCGACCTGGCGGTGGACCAGCCCGTCCGCACCCTCCACCAGGTCTCCCACGACCCGACGCTCAAGCGTCTGGTCACGCTCCGCAGCGGCCGTACGCTCACCGCGGTCCAGCTGCAGATGGAGTACTTCGAGCTGTCGCGCAAGTACGTCGAGGAGCGGTACGGGGCGGACGTCGACGACCAGACCAAGGACGTCCTGGCCCGCTGGGAGGACACGCTCAACCGGCTGGAGAACGATCCGATGAGCCTGGCCGGCGAGCTGGACTGGGTCGCCAAGCGGGAGCTCATGGAGGGCTACCGGCGCCGTGACAGCCTCGACTGGGACGCGGCGCGGCTGCACCTGGTCGACCTCCAGTACGCCGACGTACGGCCCGACAAGGGCCTCTACAACCGGCTGGTGGCCCGTGGCCGGATGAAGCGCCTGCTGGACGAGGACGAGGTCGAGCGGGCCCGTACGAAGCCGCCGGAGGACACCCGGGCGTACTTCCGCGGTCGCTGCCTGGAGCAGTACGCCGACGACGTCGCGGCGGCCTCCTGGGACTCCGTGATCTTCGATCTGCCGGGCCGGGACTCGCTCCAGCGTGTTCCAACCCTCGAACCGCTTCGCGGAACGCGAAATCACGTCAAGGAGCTCCTGGACCGCTGTCGGACGGCGGAAGACCTGGTCAGGGTGCTGTCGGGCGGCTGAGGGGGTACTCGGGACCGACTCGGTCCCCCAGGGTGGAATCCCCGCCGTCCGGGAATCATCGAGGTGGTCCCCGGACGTTGTGGGAACTGCGGGGCCGATGTCGGACCCTGCTTGTAGGGTCTGATCAAGAACGTCGAACCGAGCGGGGTGAGGGTTATGGCGACCAAGGACACCGGCGGCGGACAGCAGAAGGCGACGCGCAGCACCGAGGAGGTCGAGGAGGCGCCCGAGGCGCAGGCATCCGAAGACCTCAAGGAGCGCCAGGAGAAGCTGAGCGACGACGTGGACTCCGTCCTGGACGAGATCGACGACGTCCTGGAGGAGAACGCCGAGGACTTCGTCCGCTCCTTCGTGCAAAAGGGCGGTCAGTAACGCCCGTTGTCCGTCCCGGAGTCGGCCTGTGTTCAGCAGGTCGGCGCCGGGACGGATGACCGGCGTCGGCACGGGTATGGTCCGTGCACGGATTTGATGATCGGCTCGGCCGTTCCGGGCGGGCCGCCGCCTTACGTGGAAGGAATCGCGTGGAAGCCAACCCTCGTAGCACCGGGCGTCTGCCGGCTGCCTTCCTGACGCCCGGCTCGGCCTCGTTCATGGACTTCCTGTCCGGGCATCAGCCGGAGATGCTCCCGGGCAACCGGCAGCTCCCGCCCACCCAGGGCGTGATCGAGGCGCCGCACGGCACCACGATCGTGGCCGTGACGTTCCCCGGCGGTGTCGTGCTCGCCGGTGACCGCCGCGCCACGATGGGCAACGTCATCGCACAGCGCGACATCGAGAAGGTCTTCCCGGCCGACGAGTACTCCGCGGTCGGCATCGCCGGCACCGCCGGTCTCGCCGTCGAGATGGTCAAGCTCTTCCAGCTGGAACTGGAGCACTTCGAGAAGGTCGAGGGCGCGCAGCTCTCCCTGGAGGGCAAGGCGAACCGCCTGTCGACCATGATCCGGTCCAACCTCGGCATGGCCATGCAGGGCCTCGCCGTGGTCCCGCTCTTCGCCGGGTTCGACGTGGACCGGGCCAAGGGCCGCATCTTCTCCTACGACGTCACCGGCGGCCGTTCCGAGGAGCACAACTTCGCGGCCACCGGCTCCGGCTCGGTCTTCGCCCGCGGAGCCATGAAGAAGCTCTTCCACAGCGACCTGACCGAGGCCGAGGCCACCACCCTCGTGGTGCAGGCCCTGTACGACGCGGCCGACGACGACTCGGCGACCGGTGGTCCCGATGTCGCCCGCCGGATCTACCCGATCGTCACCGTGATCACCGAGGACGGCTTCCGCCGCCTCACCGAGGACGAGTCCTCCGAGATCGCCCGCGCGATCCTGGAGCGGCGCCTGGAGCAGCCCGACGGCCCGCGCGCCGCGCTGCTCTAGCCCGCGGTCCGTTTTCCTACCCAGGTGATCCAGTGACTTCGACAGAAAGGGACGGATAACCGGTGTCGACGCCGTTCTATGTCTCACCCCAGCAGGCCATGGCCGACCGGGCGGAGTACGCCCGCAAGGGCATCGCCCGTGGCCGCAGCCTGGTCGTGCTGCAGTACGCCGACGGCATCGTGTTCGTCGGCGAGAACCCGTCCCGCGCGCTGCACAAGTTCAGCGAGATCTACGACCGCATCGGCTTCGCGGCCGCCGGCAAGTACAACGAGTACGAGAACCTCCGCATCG
The DNA here is from genome assembly GCF_055578825.1 of Streptomyces sp. NPDC032822. Lineage (NCBI taxonomy): Bacteria > Bacillati > Actinomycetota > Actinomycetes > Kitasatosporales > Streptomycetaceae > Streptomyces > Streptomyces sp. NPDC032822. Next base: position 15,604 of record NZ_JBVIOL010000011.1, read on the forward strand.
GCGGCGTCCGTTACGCCGACCTCCGGGGTTACACCTACGACCGTGACGACGTGACCGCCCGCGGTCTCGCCAACGTCTACGCCCAGACACTGGGCACCATCTTCTCCAGCGCGGCCGAGAAGCCGTACGAGGTGGAGCTGGTCGTCGCCGAGGTCGGGGAGACCCCCGAGGGCGACCAGATCTACCGGCTGCCGCACGACGGTTCGATCGTGGACGAGCACGGCTCGGTCGCGGTCGGCGGCAACGCCGAGCAGATCAGCACCTACCTCGACCAGCGTCACCAGGACGGCATGAGCCTCTCCGAGGCCCTCAAGCTCGCCGTCCAGGCCCTGTCCCGCGACACCAACGGGAGCGAGCGGGAGATCCCCGCGGAGCGCCTGGAGGTCGCGGTGCTGGACCGCACCCGTCCGCAGCAGCGCAAGTTCAAGCGCATCGTCGGCCGCCAGCTCGGCCGGCTGCTGGAGACCGGCGGGGCGACCACCGAGGCGGAGAGCGCCGACGAGGCCGAAGAGAAGTAGCCCGACCCGTTCCCGCTGTGCCCCGGCCGATCCCTCGGCCGGGGCACAGCCGCTTCAGGAGGCGCGCGGCGGGGCCGTGGAGCCCCGTACGACCAGCTCGACGGGAATGTCCCCCGCCTCGGGCGTACGGCCCTCCAGGACCGCCAGCAGGGCCCGCATCCCGCGCTCGCCGAACAGCTCCGCGTCCAGGCGTACGGTCGTCAGCTCCGGGTCGATGGCCGTGGCCAGGGCGAGGTCGTCCAGCCCGGTGACGGACACGTCGTCGGGAACGCGCAGGCCGCTGCGGCGCAGCGCCTTGTAGGCGCCGGCGGCGAGCTTGTCGTCGTCGCAGACCAGTGCCGTCGGCCGTGGACCGGGGGCGGACAGGGCTGCCTCGGCGGCGGCCACCGCGCCCTCGATGGAGATCGGGGCGCGGGCCGTGCGGACCGAGGTGCCGGGCACCGCGCCGACCCGGGTGGCCAGCTCCCGCGCGCGCACCTCGAAGGTCCACGACGGCACGTCCGCCGCCAGGTGGAGGAAACGCCGGTGCCCGAGCCCCAGCAGATGCTCGGCGACCTGTCGGATCCCGTCGACGATGTCCAGGTTGACCGTGGCCGCGCCGAGGTTCCCGGACGGGTCGCTGTCCAGCATCACCAGGGGCAGCTGGTCGCCGCGGATCGCGGAGAGGGCGTCGGCGGCCATGGAGGAGGCGATCACGCCGTCCAGGGCGGCCTGCGCGGAGGCGAAGGGGTCCCGGGCGGGGCCGATGCCCTCGGGGGAGGGGTACAGGACCACGCCGAAGCCGTGTGCGGCGGCGACCCGGGCCGCGCCCGTGTAGACGCCCGCGAAGAACTCGGTGGTCAGCGCGGGTACCACCAGGAGCACCGTGCGGGTGCGGCCCAGGCGCAGGTTGCGGGCCGCCAGGTTGGGCCGGTAGCCCAGGTCCCGTGCGGCCTGCCGGACCCGCTCGGCCGTCGTCTCCGCCACCCGGCCGCGCCACTTGTCGCCGAGGACCAGGGAGACCGCGGCCTGGGAGACGCCGGCGGCCTGGGCGACGTCACGGCTCGTGGGGCGGGTGCTGCCTCGTGCCACCGGCTGCCTGCTCCTTCGTCTGGACGTGCGAACAGCGCACATGGTACGTATGACGGAGGAAGTTATACGTAAAACCTCACGCGTCACCGGCGCACCGGGCGAGCAAAGGGTGGGACATGGCCGTGGGATACCTGGAGATCCTCAGGGCGAGGCACGCCGTCCGGCTGCTCGCCGGAACGCTGGTGGGGCGGCTGCCGAACGCCACCGCCGCGATCGCGATCGTCCTGTTCGTGCGCGCCGAGGGCGGCACCTACAGCCTGGCCGGCGGGCTCGCCGCCGCGTACGGCGTGGCCAACGCCGTCGGACAGCCGGTTCTCGGGCGCCTGGTGGACCTCCACGGCCAGCCGCGCGTCCAACTGCCCGCAGCCCTCCTGTCGGCCCTCGCGATGGCCGCCTTCGCCTTCACGGGCACCGACCCGCTGCCGCTCGCCTACGCCGCCGTGGCGGCCGCCGGACTCCTCACACCGCCCCTGGAGGGCGGCCTGCGCGCGCTGTGGGCGTCCGTCCTCCACAAGGAGGAGCAGGTGCACACCGCCTACGCCATGGACGCGGTCGCCCAGGAAGTCATGTTCACCGTCGGGCCGTTGCTGGTGACGCTGTGCGCGTCGCTGTGGTCGGCGCAGGCCGCGCTGCTGGTCCTGAACGTCGTCGGCGTGTTGGGGGCACTCTCCGTGGTCGTGTCGCCGCCCTCGCGCGCGTGGCGCTCGGCCCCGCGCGAGGCGCACTGGCTAGGCGCGCTGCGCTCGCCCGGACTCCTCGCCATGCTCGGCGCGTTCCTCCTCGTCGGTGTCGCGCTCGGCTCCATCACCGTCGCCTCCGTGTCGTACGCCGACGACCACGGCGGCGACGCGGTGTACGGCTGGTTGATGGCGGCCATCGGGCTGGGGGCCCTGATCGGCGGCCTGTTCTACGGGGCGCGGCAGTGGACCGGCGAGCCGGCCCGCCGACTGCAGGTCCTGGTGGCGCTTCTGGCGGTGTGTTACCTCCCGCTGACGCTGATGCCGGGTGCCGTCGCCATGACCCTGCTGATGGTCCTCGCCGGCGTCTTCCTCGCGCCCGCCATCGCCTGCGCCTTCGTGCTGGTCGACCGGCACGCCCCGCGCGGAACGGTCACCGAGGCGTTCTCCTGGCTGGTGACGACGTTCACCGTCGGGGCGTCCCTCGGGACGGGCCTCACCGGGCCGATCGTCGAGACCGGCGGGACGGTGTGGGGCTTCGTCGTGCCGGGCGCCGCGGGAGGCGTCTCGCTGCTCGTGCTGCTGGCCACCGGGCGGGTCCTCGCAGCTTCCGCGCGGGGCGCGGTGGTTGCGGCTTCATCGGAAAATGATCCAAACCGTGCTGCCGAACCCCGTTTCAGCTCGGGGGATCGGGCGTAATGTTCAGTCATGGACCGCCGCATTTTCGGGCTGGAGAACGAGTACGGCGTCACGTGTACGTTCAGGGGACAGCGACGCCTGTCTCCCGACGAGGTGGCGCGGTACCTCTTCCGCCGTGTCGTGTCATGGGGCCGCAGCAGCAATGTCTTTCTGCGAAACGGTGCCCGCCTCTATCTCGATGTCGGGTCACATCCGGAATACGCGACACCCGAATGTGACAACGTGACCGAACTGGTCACGCACGACAAAGCAGGCGAGCGCATTCTCGAAGGACTCCTGGTGGACGCCGAACGACGCCTGCACGAGGAAGGAATCGCGGGCGACGTCTACCTCTTCAAGAACAACACCGACTCGGCGGGCAACTCCTACGGCTGCCACGAGAACTATCTGGTGGCCCGTCACGGGGAGTTCTCCCGGCTCGCGGACATTCTCATTCCGTTCCTCGTCACCAGGCAGCTTCTCTGCGGCGCCGGCAAGGTGCTGCAGACCCCGCGCGGCGCGGTCTACTGCGTCAGCCAGCGGGCCGAGCACATCTGGGAGGGCGTCTCCTCGGCGACGACCCGCTCCCGGCCGATCATCAACACCCGCGACGAACCGCACGCCGACGCCGAGCGCTACCGCCGCCTGCACGTCATCGTGGGCGACTCCAACATGTCCGAGACCACGATGCTGCTCAAGGTCGGCGCCACCGACCTGGTGCTGCGCATGATCGAGGCGGGCACCGTGATGCGGGACCTGACCCTGGAGAACCCGATCCGGGCGATCCGCGAGGTCAGCCACGACATCACCGGCCGGCGCAAGGTGCGTCTGGCCAGTGGCCGCGAGGCCTCCGCCCTGGACGTGCAGCGCGAGTACTACGAGAAGGCCGTGGACTTCTGCGAGCGCCGGGGCATCCGCACCGGCACCGTCGAGCAGGTCCTGGAGCTGTGGGGCCGCACCCTGGACTCGATCGAGGCCGAGGACCTCGACCGGATCGGCACCGAGATCGACTGGGTCATGAAGTACAAGCTCATCGAGCGGTACCGGGCCAAGCACAACATGACCATGTCCCACCCGCGGGTCGCGCAGATAGACCTCGCCTACCACGACATCCACCGCCGTCGTGGCCTGTACTACCTGCTGGAGAAGAGGGGCCAAGCAGCCCGGATCTGCAACGACTTGAAGATCTTCGAAGGCAAGTCGGTTCCACCGCAGACCACTCGGGCACGGCTGCGCGGCGACTTCATCCGGCGGGCGCAGGAACAGCGCCGTGACTTCACGGTCGACTGGGTCCACCTCAAGCTCAACGACCAGGCCCAGCGCACGGTGTTGTGCAAGGACCCGTTCCGTTCCGTGGACGAGCGGGTGGAGAAGCTGATCGCCGGAATGTGAGCAATGCGTTCCGGCCGAACATTCGGAACGCCACACGGGCGCCGTACGTTTCACGTACGGCGCCCTTCTCACGTCGTAGAGTTGCGCGCACGCCATCAACAAGATCAACCGATTACGAGGCCCTCACCGTGCGCCGACGCTCACTCATCATCGCCGTTCCCACAGGACTGGTCGCGCTCGCCGGATGCGGCGACGACGAGTCCGGCTCCAGCGAGACGAGCGACAGCGCGTCTCCCTCGGCGTCGGCCTCCCCGTCGTCCGTTCCCGCGCCGAAGATCGTCGACGGACCCCTGCCGGCGATCACCAAGGGCACCAAGTTCGGTGAGAAGCCGACGGTCGCCAAGGGCAGCGGCGACCCGTCCGAGAACCTCGCGGTGAAGACGGTCACCGCGGGCGGCGGCACCACCGTCGCGGAGAACGACTACATCCAGGCGAACTACCTCGGTCAGATCTGGGACACGGCGAAGGTCTTCGACAACTCCTACGACCGCAAGACCCCGCTGCTCATCCAGCTCGCCCAGGGCAGCATCATCGACGGCTGGCGGTACGGCCTGAGCGGCAAGAAGACCGGCAGCCGCGTCCAGCTCGCCGTGCCGCCGACCTGGGGCTACGGCACGGAGGGCTACAAGGAGGGCGGCATCAAGGGCACCGACACGCTGGTCTTCGTCGTCGACCTGGTCAAGACCTTCAACGCGAAGAGCTCCGCCAAGGGCACCGAGGTCGCCCAGGACGACGTGGACCTGCCCAAGGTCGGCACCAACACCGACGGCAAGGCGCCCTCCGTCGAGATCCCCAAGTCGGACGCGCCCAAGAAGCTGGTGGCGAACTACGTCATCGAGGGCGACGGCGACGAGGTGGCCGCCGAGAACACGGTCCTCGTGCAGTACAAGGGCGTCCTGTGGGACGGCGGCAAGGAGTTCGACTCCACGTACGGCCGCAAGGCCCTGACGTCGTTCTCGCTCCAGCAGGTCGTCAAGGGCTGGTCGCAGGGACTGACCGGCAAGAAGGTGGGTAGCCGGGTCCTCGTCGTCGTCCCGCCGAACCTCGGCTACGGCGACAGCCCGCCCGCGGGCAGCGACATCAAGAAGGACTCCACACTGGTCTTCACGGTCGACATCCTCGCGAAGATGTGATCCCGCCGGGATGCAAGACTGTGCCCGTTGCCTTTCCGTACACAAGCAGGAGCTAGAGACGTGAGCATCGACAAGCCCGAGATCGACTTCCCGGGCGGCGAGCCCCCGGCGGACCTGGAGATCAAGGACATCTGGGAGGGCGACGGCGAGGTGGCGCAGGCGGGCCACAACGTCTCCGTCCACTACGTCGGCGTTGCCTTCAGCACCGGCGAGGAGTTCGACGCCAGCTGGAACCGCGGCACTCCGTTCCGATTCCCGCTGGGCGGCGGCCGCGTCATCAAGGGCTGGGACCAGGGCGTGCAGGGCATGAAGGTCGGCGGCCGTCGCCAGCTGACCATCCCCGCCCACCTCGCCTACGGCAACCAGAGCCCGACCCCGGCGATCAAGCCCGGCGAGACCCTGATCTTCGTGGTCGACCTCCTCGGGGTCTGATCGTCGTACGACCGGTCTCGATCACCTGGGGCCCATGCCTGTCCGGGCATGGGCCCTCGGCTTTTGCCGCGCCACTTCGGGGCGGTACGGTCATCGTCCGTAAGCACCATAGGGAGGCGAAGGGCGTAGATGGCCATTGCCAAGGCCGAGCGGCTGATGAACCTGGCGCTCTGTCTGCTCGGGACGCGGCGGCCGCTCAGCAAGCGCGAGCTGCGTGATTCCATCGAGGCCTATCTGGAGTCCGGCTCGGACGACTCCTTCAACCGGATGTTCGAGCGCGACAAGGACGATCTGCGCGAACTCGGCCTGGTCATCGAGACCGTCGAGAACCTGGACGGCGAGGTCGGCTACCTCGCCCGCCGCGACAGCAACCGTCTGCCGCCCGTCACCCTGGACGCCGAGGAGGCCGCCGCCCTGGGGCTGGCCGCCAAGGTGTGGCAGCAGGCCCGCCTCGCGGGTGCGGCCAGCGGCGCCCTGCAGAAGCTGCGCGCGGCCGGCCTCCCCGAGGACTTCGACCCGAACGAGTCGCATGGCGCCCTGGAGCCCCGCATCCCGGTGCACGAGGCCGCGTTCGAACCGCTGATGCTGGCCTGCCGCGACCGTCGCCCGGTCGCCTTCGACTACCGCAAGGCCACCGCCGCCCGCCCCGAGCCCCGGCACGTCGAGCCGTGGGCACTGGAGTGCTGGCGCGGCCACTGGTACCTGGCGGGGTGGGACCGCGACCGGAACGCGGAGCGGGTGTTCCGGCTGTCCCGGATCACCGGCAAGGTACGCACCCGCGGTGCCCGCTTCACCGCCCCCGTGCCGGACGTCGTCATCGTCCGTGAGACCGTCGCGAGCTGGGCCGGCGAGACCGCCGACCGCTCCGCGCTGATCCGGCTGCGCGCCGGCGCGGGCTACCCGCTGCGGTCGAAGGCCGTCTCCGTGCGGGAACTGGGGGACGGCTGGGACGAGTTGGAGATTCCGTACGGCCATGGGCTGGACGCCTGGCTGGTGGAGTTCGGGCCGGACGTGGTGGTCCTGGAACCCGCCGAACTGCGGGCCGATGTGGTGGACCGGCTGCGTGCCGTGGCCAAGGGCTGAGGGGACGTAAGAACGTGGTGGGAAAACCGGCCAGGCCGGCGAACGCCATCGACCAGACCCGGCGGATGCTCTCCCTGGTGACCTATCTGCGGGAGCGCCCCGGCGCCCGGGTCGAGGACGTGGCCCGGGCCTTCGGGATCACCGAGGACGAACTGGTCTCCGACCTCGATGTGCTGCCCATGTGCGGCACCAGCTTCCGCGGCGGCGATCTGCTCGACATCGACACCGACGGCGAGCGCATCTGGTGGCACAACCCCGATGACGTGGCCGAGCCGCTGCGGCTCGCCGCCGACGAGGCCACCGCGCTGCTGGTCGCCGCGCGCGCGGTGTCGACACTGCCCGGCCTGCGCGAGAGCGACCGGCAGGCGCTGCTGCGGGCGACCGCCAAGGTGGAGGCCGCGGCCGGTGAGCAGGCGGGGGCCAGCTCCCGGCTGTCCGTGACCTTCGAGTCCGAGGGCGGTGTCTTCGCGGACGTCGACCGGGCCATCTCCGAGCGCCGCCGACTGTGGATCCGCTACTACTCGCCCGCCCGCGACGAGGTCACCGAGCGCGAGATCGACCCGATCCGCCTGGTCAGCGTCGGTCACACCTATGTCGAGGCCTGGTGCCGCCGCTCCGAGGCGCGCCGCACCTTCCGGCTCGACCGGGTGGCCGAGATCAAGATCCTCGACGAGCCCTCCGTACCGCCGGAGATCCAGCTGCGGGACCTGTCCGAAGGCCTGGTGCAGCCCGCCGCCGAGGACCCCGAGGTGGTCGTCGAGGTCGGCCCCGGCGGGCGCTGGGTCGCCGAGTACTACCCGCACGACAGCGCGGACGAGCTGCCGGACGGAGGGCTGCGGATCACCCTGCGCACCCCGGAGCCCGCCTCGCTGCGGCGGCTGGCGCTGCGGCTGGGCCGCGAGGGCCGGATCGTGTCTCCGAGCGATCTCGCCGACAGCGCGCGCGACGCGGCCCGCGAGGCGCTGGCGGCGTACGACGGGGTCGAGGCGCACGGCGCTCCGGGCGCGCGGGCGGTTCACGACGGACAGACCGACAGGCAGGAGCAGGAGCTTTGAGCGAGTCGTCGACGTCTGGTGCGGAACTGACGATGGACGCGGGAACGCAGGTGGGCGCCGGGACGCCGGTGGCCGTGGAGTGGCCCATGGGCGTGGGGACGCAGAGGGGCACGGGGAGGGCGGCGGGCCCCGGAGTGTCGGTGGGCTCCGAGGTGTCGGTGGCCGCCGCGTTCGCCGGAATGAGAAGCGTGACCCCGGTGACCTTCAGGGCGGGCTGCCCGGACTGCCGGGGCCGCTTCGAGCTCGCCGCGAGCGCCCTGCGACTGGCGATCGGCGCGTCGAGCCGCAGCACCTTCTACTCCTTCACCTGCCCCGACTGCGGAACGGCCGTCCGCAAGCCGGCCGGCGAGCGGATCGTCGAGCTGCTCACGGGTGGCGGGGTCAGGACCCTGCGGCTCCACTCCACCCTCTAGGCTCGCCTCATGTTCTGGCCGATGTTCGCGGTAGCCGTGGGTTTTGTGGGTCTCGCCGTTCTCGGTGTGTTCGCCGTGCGGGTCTTCCTGGAGGCGCAGCGGCTGGGCAGGCAGGTCACGGACTCGGCGCAGCGCATCGGCCGGGCCGCGGAGGATCTGGAGCGGGCCTCCCTGAGCGTGGCCCGCTCTGTGGACTCGCTGTGAGGTGCCCCGGGTGTTCTCTGTGAGTTCCGGGTGTGATGCGCTTTGGGTCACTTCGCCCTGTCGACTTGGCGGTCCCGGCAGGTACGCTGCTGGTCGCGACCCGGAGAACGAGGCCCGGACCGCGGACCGGGAGTAAGCACAGGGATTGCCACGCGTTTACCCCTGAGCGTTACGATCGCTGTCAGCACGGTCGATCGGACACTTGTCCGACCGGTCGGACAGCACCCCACTCCAGCCGCCTCGGTGAGAAGGTAAAGACTTATGTTCGGAAGGCTCGGCGCCCCCGAGATCATTCTCATCCTCGTCGTCATCATCCTGCTGTTCGGCGCCAAGAAGCTTCCGGACATGGCGCGTTCGCTCGGCAAGTCCGCGCGGATCCTCAAGAGCGAGGCGAAGGCGATGAAGACCGAGGGCCAGGACAACGCGTCCGCTCCCGCGGCACCGCCGCAGGACGACCAGCAGCCCCCCGTCCAGCGCACCATCCAGGCGGCTCCCGGCGACGTGACAAGTGCCCGCCCGGTCACCGAGCCGACGGACACGACCAAGCGCTGACGCAGGGCCGGTGACCTCCGGCCCGCCGCACGAGATGGGAACGTGGGTTGCTGAAGTCTGCCCGCAAAGAGGAGAAGGATCCCGAGGGGCGGATGCCCCTCGCGGAACACCTTCGTGAGCTCCGCAACCGGCTCTCGAAGGCGATGCTGGCCATCGTCGCCATCACCGTCGTCGCCGCGTTCTTCTACAACGACATCATCAACCTGATCACGAAGCCGATCCTCGACTCGGTCGGGTGTGACAAGACCTTCGCGGAACTGGCGAAGTCGACGCAGTCCACCAAGCCGTGCGCGGAGATCACCATCAACGGTCTCCTCACCCCCTTCACGCTGGCGCTGAAGGTGTCGCTGATGGCCGGTGTCGTGCTGGCCTCGCCGGTCTGGCTCTACCAGCTGTGGGCGTTCATCGCCCCCGGCCTGCACCGGAACGAGAAGAAGTACGCCTACGCCTTCGTCGGCACGGGCGCCCCGCTGTTCCTGGTCGGCGCCTACTTCGCCTACACGGTGCTGCCCACCACGGCGGAGGTGCTGATCGGCTTCACGCCGAGCGGCACGTCCAACCTGCTGCCGCTGGACGACCTGCTCGACCTCGTCCTGCGCATGGTGCTCGTCTTCGGGCTCTCCTTCGAACTGCCCCTGCTGCTCGTCTTCCTCAATCTCACCGGGGCGATCACCGGCAAGCGGATGCTCGGCTGGTGGCGCGGGATGATCATGGGCATCACGGTGTTCGCGGCCGTCGCCACGCCCAGCACCGACCCGCTGACCATGATGGCGCTCGCCGGACCCATCTGGGTGCTGTACTTCGCGGCCGTCGCCTTCTCCCTGCTCAACGACCGCCGGAGGCGCCGCCGTGACGAGCTGGGCCCCGACGACGACGAAGCCTCCGAACTCGACCTCACCCCCGAGGCGATCGGCGAGGTGGAGACCGTCTCGGCCACCCGGGCACTGCCCGAACAGGCGAGCACGGACCGGGTCAACGGTTATGACGACGTGACCTGATCGAGCACACCGCCCTTGTAACGTCCAGGGCGTGACCAGCGAGATCACCCTTTTCGTCAACCCCACCGCGGGGCGCGGCCGGGGCGCCCACGCGGCGCAGCCGGCCGCTTTCGCGTTGCGGGCGGCCGGATTCTCCGTGCGGAGCGTCCTCGGGGCGAGCGCCGAGGACGCCCTCGCCCGCGCGCGTGCCGCCGTCGCCGAGGGCACCGGCGCGCTGATCGCCGTGGGCGGCGACGGTATGGCGCACCTCGCCCTCCAGGCGGTCGCCGGCACCCCCACACCCTTCGGCCTGGTCGCCGTCGGCACCGGCAACGACTTCGCCCGGGCCCTGGGCCTGCCGGTGCGCGACCCGGCCGCCGCGGGCCGGCTGATCGCCGACGCCCTCAAGGGCGGCCGACTGCGCGAGGTCGACCTCGGCCGGGCCGACGGCCGCTGGTTCGGCACGGTCCTCGCCTCCGGCTTCGACTCCCGGGTCAACGACCGCGGCAACCGCATGAGATGGCCGGCCGGACGCCTCAAGTACGACCTCGCGATGCTCGCCGAACTCGCGGCCTTCCGCCCCTACCCGTACCGGATCACGCTGGACGACACGGACGTCCGGGAGGTCGAGGCGACCCTCGTGGCCGTCGGCAACGGGTCGTCGTACGGCGGCGGCATGCGGATCTGTCCGGGCGCGGACCTCACCGACGGCCTGTTCGACATCACCGTGGTCGGGGACTGCAGCCGCAGGACCCTGCTCCGGGTGTTTCCGGCCGTCTACCGGGGCCGGCACGTCGACCATCCCAAGGTCACCGTGCTCAGGGCGGCGAAGGTCGAGATCGCGGCCCCGGGCATCACCGGCTACGCCGACGGCGAGCCGCTCGGACCGTTGCCGCTGACCGTGCGCTGCATGCCGGGTGCGGTGCGGGTCATAGGGCCGTGAGCTGCGGGGATTCGATGTTTATCCGCATCGGATCCGGATAATGATCGTCCTGTTGTCAGTGGCGCCCGGTAGTCTCGAAAGCACGATGACAGAGGAACTCTCACCGGCCGAGCGGTACGTGGCAGCCCGTAAGCGTGCCGTCGAGCAGGCCACCGCCCTCGCGGACTTCCGCGAGATGTACGACTTCGGCCTCGACCCCTTCCAGATCGAGTCCTGTCAGGCACTCGAAGCGGGCAAGGGCGTCCTGGTGGCCGCACCCACCGGTTCCGGCAAGACGATCGTCGGCGAGTTCGCCGTCCACCTCGCCCTCCAGCAGGGCAAGAAGTGCTTCTACACGACACCCATCAAGGCCCTGTCGAACCAGAAGTACGCCGACCTGTGCCGCCGTTACGGCGCGGACAAGGTCGGCCTGCTCACCGGCGACAACAGCGTCAACTCGGACGCCCCCGTGGTCGTGATGACCACCGAGGTGCTGCGGAACATGCTGTACGCGGGCTCGCAGACCCTCCTCGGCCTCGGATACGTGGTGATGGACGAGGTGCACTACCTCTCCGACCGCTTCCGCGGCGCCGTCTGGGAGGAAGTGATCATCCACCTCCCCGAGTCGGTCACCCTCGTCTCGCTCTCGGCCACCGTGTCGAACGCGGAGGAGTTCGGCGACTGGCTCGACACCGTGCGCGGCGACACCGAGGTGATCGTCTCCGAGCACCGGCCGGTACCGCTGTTCCAGCACGTGCTCGCCGGGCGGCGGATGTACGACCTCTTCGAGGAGGGCGAGGGCCAGAAGAAGGCCGTCAACCCCGACCTCACACGCCTGGCCCGCATGGAGGCACAGCGCCCGTCCTACCAGGACCGCAAACGCGGCCGGGCGATGCGCGAGGCCGACCGTGAGCGGGAACGCAGGCAGCGCTCCCGTATCTGGACCCCGAGCCGGCCCGAGGTCATCGAACGGCTCGACGCCGAGGGCCTGCTGCCGGCCATCACCTTCATCTTCAGCCGCGCCGCCTGCGAGGCCGCCGTCCAGCAGTGTCTGCACGCCGGCCTCAGGCTCAACGACGACGAGGCGCGGGAGAAGGTCCGCGCCCTGGTCGAGGAGCGCACCTCCTCCATCCCGACCGAGGACCTGCACGTCCTCGGCTACTACGAATGGCTGGAGGGCCTGGAGCGCGGTATCGCGGCCCACCACGCGGGCATGCTGCCGACGTTCAAGGAGGTCGTCGAGGAACTCTTCGTCCGCGGCCTGGTCAAGGCGGTGTTCGCGACCGAGACGCTCGCGCTGGGCATCAACATGCCCGCCCGCTCGGTGGTACTGGAGAAGCTCGTCAAGTGGAACGGCGAGCAGCACGCCGACATCACCCCCGGCGAGTACACCCAGCTCACGGGGCGTGCGGGCCGGCGTGGCATCGATATCGAGGGCCACGCGGTGGTGCTGTGGCAGCGCGGCATCAGCCCCGACCACCTGGCCGGCCTCGCCGGCACCCGCACCTATCCGCTGCGCTCCAGCTTCAAGCCGTCGTACAACATGGCGGTCAACCTGGTCGAGCAGTTCGGCCGGCACCGCTCGCGGGAGCTCCTTGAGACGTCGTTCGCACAGTTCCAGGCCGACAAGTCGGTCGTCGGGATCTCCCGGCAGGTGCAGCGCAACGAGGAGGGGCTGGACGGCTACAAGGAGTCCATGACCTGCCACCTCGGCGACTTCGACGAGTACGCGCGGCTGCGCCGCGACCTGAAGGACCGGGAGACCGAGCTGGCCCGGCAGGGCGTCAACCAGCGGCGGGCCGAGGCCGCCGTCGCGCTGGAGAAGCTCAAGCCGGGCGATGTCATCCACGTCCCGACCGGCAAGTACGCGGGGCTGGCGCTGGTCCTCGACCCGGGGCTGCCCGCCGGACGGTCCAACGGCCACCGGGGCTTCGAGCACCATGACGGTCCGCGCCCGCTGGTGCTGACCGCCGAGCGGCAGGTCAAGCGGCTCGCGTCGATGGACTTCCCGGTGCCCGTCGAGGCGCTGGAGCGGATGCGGATCCCCAAGTCCTTCAACCCGCGCTCCCCGCAGTCCCGCCGGGACCTCGCCTCCGCGCTGCGCACCAAGGCCGGGCACATCCCGCCGGAGCGGGCCCGCAAGAAGCGGGCGCAGGCCGCCGACGACCGGGAGATCGCCCGGCTGCGCACCGAGATCCGGGCCCATCCGTGCCACGGCTGCAACGACCGTGAGGATCACGCCCGTTGGGCCGAGCGCTACCACCGGCTGATGCGGGACACCTCGCAGCTGGAGCGTCGTATCGAGGGGCGCACCAATACCATCGCGCGGACGTTCGACCGGATCGTCGCCCTGCTGACCGAGCTGGACTATCTGCGCGGCGACGAGGTCACCGAGCACGGCAAGCGGCTCGCCCGGCTGTACGGCGAACTCGACCTGCTGGCGAGCGAGTGCCTGCGGGCCGGTGTGTGGGAGGGGCTCACCCCCGCCGAACTGGCCGCCTGCGTCTCGGCGTTGGTCTACGAGTCCCGGGTCTCCGACGATGCCATGGCGCCCAAGGTGCCCTCGGGCAAGGCGAAGGCCGCGCTCGGTGAGATGGTGCGGATCTGGGGGCGTCTGGACGCCCTGGAGGAGGACTTCCGGATCACCCAGACCGAGGGTGTGGGGCAGCGTGAGCCCGATCTCGGGTTCGCCTGGGCCGCGTACATGTGGGCCTCGGGGAAGGGGCTCGACGAGGTGCTGCGTGAGGCGGAGATGCCGGCGGGGGACTTTGTGCGGTGGTGCAAGCAGGTGATCGATGTGCTGGGGCAGATTTCCGCCGCGGCGCCGGTCTCCGGTAGTGCGGGGTCGACGGTGGCGCGCAATGCGCGCAAGGCCGTTGACGAGTTGCTGCGGGGGGTTGTGGCCTACTCGTCCGTGGGGTGACTGGTCGAGTGGTGGGTGCGGGGCGGTGCGTGACTGGTCGCGCGGTTCCCCGCACCCCTTGGGTGCCTCTTCTCAGCGGGCGTCGAGATATGAGCGCCAGCTTCCATGGCGTGTGATGTCCTCGGCGTCCGTCAGGGCGCTCGGTTCGCAGAGGAAGCCGGGGGCGTGGGTGCCGTCCGACAGTTCGATCCTGCCCAGGGTCATCGGGCGGGGGAGTGCCGTCAGCAGGCGGCCGAGGCCCTCTGCCGGGAGGCGCCAGATCTCTGTCTCGATCTCCGCGCCGCCCTCGCCCACGTGGACCAGGCCGGGCTTCGGCGGGTCGGTCCGCAGGGCGTGCAGGCGGTAGGCCGCAGCCGTGGTCGTGGTGCGGTCCAGGCGGGCCCCCAGGGACAGGAGTTGGGGGTTGAGAGGCTGGCCGGACAGGTGGGCGCCCACCACGGCCACCCGGGTTTCCGGCTGGAGCAGGGCGGCGATCCTCGCCAGGCGTTCGTCCGTGAACGCCGGGCCGATGAGCATCACGCCGAACGGGAGGCCGCCCACCTCGCCGGCGGGGGCGGCGACCGCGGCCAGGTCGAAGAGGTTGGTGGAGTTGGTGAAGCGGCCCAGGCGGGCGTTGGCGCCCAGCGGATCGGCGGCGACCTCGGCGAGAGTGGGGTGCCCGGGAGCCGTCGGCAGCAACAGGGCGTCCGCGTCGGCCAGTTCGGTGAGGGCGCGGGCCCGCAGGGCGGTCAGCCGGTCGGTGTCGGCGTAGAGCTGGTGGGCCGGGATGTCGCGGGCGCGGGTGATGATGCCGGCGACCGTGGGGTCGAGGGACGGATCACCTTCGGCTGTTGCCTTGTCGACAAAGCTCCCGACCGCCGTGTAGCGCTCGGCGACGAACGCGCCCTGGTAGAGCATCGCGGCGGCCTCGGTGAAGGGGCCGAGGTCGATGTCCCGCACCGAGACGCCCGCCTCGACGAGCCGGGCCACCGCGGCCTCGTAGGCCCTGGCCCACCCCTCGTCCAGTGCGCCGAGCTGTTCCCGTGCCGGGACCGCGATCCGCCAGGGGCCCGGGCCGCGAGCGGGGAGGGAGGGGAGGGCGCGGTCGGGCGGGGACGCCATGTACGCCAGCGCCCGCTCGGCCTCCGGGAGGGTGCGGGCGAAGACCGTCACGCAGTCGAGCGAGGCGCAGGCCGGGACGACCCCGGCCGTGGGGACCAGCCCGCGGGTCGGCTTGATGCCGACGATGCCGTTGAAGGCGGCGGGGACGCGCCCGGAGCCCGCGGTGTCGGTGCCGAGCGCGAGGTCGACGATGCCCAGGGCCACCGCCACGGCCGAGCCGGAGCTGGAGCCGCCGCTGATCCGCGCCGGGTCGTGGGCGCCCCGGACCGCACCGTACGGGGAGCGGGTGCCGACCAGGCCGGTCGCGAACTGGTCCAGGTTCGTGGTGCCCAGCACGATCGCGCCCGCGGCCCGCAGCCGGGCGACCACCGGGGCGTCGGCCTCGGGAGCATAGGCGTAGGAGGGGCAGCCCGCGGTGGTGGGCAGGCCGGCCACGTCGATATTGCCCTTGGCGGCGAACAGGCGCCCTGCCAGGGGGAGCCGTTCGCCGCCGGACACCCGCTCGTCGATCGCGCGGGCCTCCGCCTCGACCTCCTCCCGCGGACGCAGGTCGATCCAGATCTCGGGGCGGTCCACGGCCTCGATACGGGCGTAGGCGGCGCGGACTCGGGAGAGCGCGGTGCTCATGGGGCGTTCCTCTTTCCTCTTCTAGCGCGCGGCCGGGGCCAGGACGACCAGTGCCGTGCCCGCCTCCACCTGGTCGCCCGGCCTGGCCAGGACCTCCGCGACCACACCGGCCATCGGCGCGTGCACCCTGGACTCCATCTTCATCGCCTCCAGGGCGAGCAGCGGCTGGCCGGCCGTCACCTCGTCACCCGGCTCGACGTTCAACTGCCATACCGACGCGGCGAACTCGGCCTCGACCAGTCGGCCGCCCGCGGGGACGTTCACCTCGGCCGGGGGAGCGGCCGGCGCGGACGCCGCCTCGGCCCGGGTGAACTCGCCGGCCGCCTCCCACGCGTCCCGCTCCGCGGAGAACGCCGACTGCTGGCGGGACCTGAACGCGGCGATCGGCTCGGCGTTCTGGGCCAGGAAGGCCTGGTAGTCGGCCAGCGAGAAGGTGCCCTCCTCGATGCGCGGAACGAAGCGGCCGGACATGATGTCGGCGCGTAGCTCCAGGAGTTCGTCGGCGTCCACCGGATACCACTTGATGCGGTCGAAGAAGCGCAGCAGCCAGGGCGAGCCGGCCTCGAACGCGCCGCGCTGCTGCCAGCCCGACCACACCTGGGTCGTCCGTCCCACGAACTGGTAGCCGCCGGGGCCCTCCATGCCGTAGACGCACAGATAGGCGCCGCCGATGCCGACCGAGTTCTCCGCGGTCCAGGTGCGGGCCGGGTTGTACTTCGTCGTCACCAGGCGGTGCCGGGGATCGAGGGGGGTGGCCACCGGCGCGCCCAGATAGACGTCGCCGAGGCCCAGGACGAGGTACTCCGCGTCGAAGACGGTGTCGTAGACCTCCGCCACCGACCCCAGGCCGTTGACCCGGCGGATGAACTCGATGTTCCACGGGCACCAGGGCGCGTCGTCGCGGACGCCCGCCATGTAGCGGGCTATCGCCTCGCGGGTGGCCGGGTCGTCCCAGGAGAGGGGGAGGTGGACCGTGCGGGAGGGGACCACGAGTGCGTCGCTCGGCGGGAGGGAGGCGGTGATCTCCCTTACCGCGGTGAGGAGTTCGGACTGCGACAGCCGGTTCGGGTCGGTGCGGATCTGGAGGGAGCGGATGCCCGGCGTGAGGTCGGTGACCCCCTTTGGGCCCTGCTCCGACACCGCCTCCATCAGCGCGTGGACCCGCATGCGCAGCGCGAGATCGAGCTGCATCGGACCGAACTCGACCAGCAGGTTGTCGTCGCCGCTGCGCCGGTAGGTCACATCCCCGTCGCGGGCCAGGATCCCGCCGTCCACGATCGGCGGGCGGGGCCCGCCCGACACGTCGACCGGCGCGAAGCGCACGGTGTCGCCCGGCCGCAACTGGCCCAGCTTCCAGCGCTCGGTGCTGATCACGGTCGCCGGGCAGACGAACCCGCCCAGCGACGGGCCGTCCGGGCCCAGCAGCACCGGCATGTCGCCCGTGTAGTCGACGGCGCCGACGGAGTACGGGGTGTCGTGGATGTTGGACGGGTGCAGGCCCGCCTCGCCGCCGTCGGTCCGCGCCCAGCGGGGCTTCGGGCCGACCAGGCGGACGCCGGTGCGCGCCGAGTTGAAGTGGACCTTCCAGTCGGCGGCGTAGAAGTCGTGGATGTCCTCCTCGGTGAAGAACTCCGGTGCGGCGTGCGGGCCTTCGACGGCCTGGACGTGCCAGAGGGCCCCGAAGTCCGGGCGGTCCTCCAACGGGACCGGTCCGCCCGCCGTCACCGGCTCCGTGACCGGTTCCGGCACCGAGCGGCCGTGCAGGACGTCCCCCGTGCGCAGTGCCCGGCCGCCGTGGCCGCCGAAGCGGCCCAGGGTGAAGGTGCTCGCGCTGCCGAGGAAGGCGGGCACGTCGAGACCGCCGGCGAACAGGACGTAGGTCCGCAGGCCGTGCTCGGAGGGGGCGCCGATCTCCAGGAGGGCTCCGGCGGGTACCGTCACCGGCTCCCACTGCGCGACCCGCGTCCCGTCGACGGTGACCGGCGCCGGGGCGCCCGTGACGCACACGGTCGTGGGGTGGGTGAACCGCAACGAAGGGCCCTGGAGGGTGCATTCGAGGCCGGGAGCGCTCTGCGGGTTGCCCAGTGCCCGGTTGCCGAGCCGGAACGACAGGTCGTCCATCGGACCGCACGGGGGGACGCCGACCTGCCAGTAGCCGGTACGGCCCGGCCAGTCCTGCACCGTGGTGAGTGTGCCGCCGGAGACGACCTCGATACGGGGCGTCGGGTCGCTCACGGAGGCGAGCGTCGCGGTGGAGTGCGTGGCGGTGGTGAAGTCCCGGTGTGCGAGGGCCGCCCGGACCAGGCCGAGGTTCGTCTCGATGCCGTCGACGCGGGTACGGGCCAGCGCCTCGTCCAGCCGTCGCAGGGCGTGCGCCCGGTCCGGGCCGTACGCGACGACCTTCGCGAGCATCGGGTCGTAGGACGTCGTCACCTCGGTGCCGGTCTCGACCCAGCCGTCCACGCGCACGCCCGGCGGGAACTCCACCCGGGTCAACAGGCCCGCGCTGGGACGGTGTTCGCGTGAGGGGTCCTCGGCGTAGACGCGGGCCTCGACGGCGTGACCGCGCGGTGTGCCCGGGTCGCGGACGACGTCCCGCTCGCCGCGTGCCAGCCGGAGCATCCAGCCGACCAGGTCGACGCCGTAGATCTCCTCGGTGACCGGGTGCTCCACCTGGAGGCGGGTGTTGACCTCCAGGAAGTACGCCTCCTCGCGGGCGGCGTCGTAGACGAACTCGACGGTTCCGGCGGAGCGGTAGCCGACCGAGGCGCACAAGTCCCGTGCGGAGGAGGCGAGTTGCGTACGGATGTGGGTGGGCAGACCCGGTGCCGGGGCCTCCTCCAAAACCTTCTGGTTGCGGCGCTGGAGGGAGCAGTCGCGGTCGCCGAGGGTGACGACCCTGCCCTCGCCGTCGCCGAAGACCTGCACCTCGACATGGCGGGCGTGCTCCACCAGGCGCTCCAGGAAGACACCGGCCAAGGAGAAGGAGGCGGCGGCGACGCGCTGCACCCGCTCCCAGGCGTCGGCGAGTTCGTCGGCGGAGTGGCAGGCCGACATGCCGATGCCGCCGCCACCGCCGGTGGCCTTGAGCATGACGGGGAAGCCGATCACCCGGGCCTCGGCGAGCGCGTCGTCCAGGTGCGCCAGCAGGCCCGTGCCCGGGGCCAGCGGCACCCCGGCCGCCCGAGCCGCGGTGCGGGCCGTGTGCTTCGCGCCGAACAGCTCCAACTGTTCCGGCGTCGGGCCCACGAACACGATCCCGGCGTCCTCGCAACGCCGCGCGAACGCCGCGTCCTCGGACAGGAAGCCGTAGCCGGGGTGGATCGCGCCCGCGCCGGTGTCCTTGGCCGCCTTGAGGACGAGGTCGGCGTCGAGGTACGACTCCTTCGCGGGCGCCGGGCCGAGCCGGACCGCCTCGTCGGCCAGCCGGACGTGCGGGGCGGAGCGGTCCGGGTCGGAGTACATGGCGATCGTGCGCAGCCCGAGTTCGCGTGCGGTGCGGATGATCCGGACCGCTATCTCGCCCCGGTTGGCGACGAGGAGGGTGTCGAAGGTCATCCGGGGGCTCCGATCGTCATCTGCACGGCCGTCGGCTCGAAGCCGTTGCACGGGTTGTTGATCTGGGGGCAGTTGGAGACCAGGACCAGGACGTCGCGCTCGGCCCGCAGGGTCAGCTTCAGGCCGGGGGCGGACAGACCGTCGACGATGCCGAGGGTGCCGTCCTTCTCGACGGGCACGTTCATGTACCAGTTGATGTTGGAGACCAGGTCGCGCTTGCCGAGGCCGTGCCGGGCGCCCTCGGCGAGGAAGTTGTCCACGCAGGCGTGCTGCGACCAGGTGTGATGGCCGTAGCGCAGGGTGTTGGACTCCTTGGAGCAGGCGCCGCCGACCGTGTCGTGGCGGCCCACGTCGTCCGCGAGCACTGTCATCAGCGGGGTGTACTCGTTCGACATCAGCACGCTGCCCGTGGTGAGGAAGAGGTTCCCCTGGGCGTGGATCGTGTCGGGCGCGCTGTAGCGGACCGACGTGTCGTGGGCGTCGTAGGCGAGAAAGTCGACCGCCTGGTTGCCGTGCAGGTCGGTGATGGTGAGGGTGTCGCCCGAACGGACGACGGACGACCAGGCGGCGCGGGCCGCGACGACGGTCGTGCTCGGCCGGGGGCCGGTGTGCGGGACGGGTTCGGTCCGGGTGCTCATGCGATCCCCCTCGCGGCGAGGAACTCGGCGGTGTTGAGGAAGGCGCGGCGGGCCTCGGGCCCGGCGTCCCACAGCGGGTCGCCCGGCCCGGTCGCCTCCGCGCGCCAGGCGAGCACCTCCAGCGGGGTGCTGACGTACTCCGCGCGGGGGTCGGCCGGGTGCGGCACGTTGGCGATCAGGACGGTCAGGTCCTGCTCGGCGCGCAGCGTCACGCTGCCGCCGGGGCCGGCCGAGCCGGTGAAGTCCAGGGCGCCGTCCTCGCGGACCTCCACGCCCTGGAAGAAGGAGAGCGAGGGCGGCAGGTCGCGGGGCTCCAGACCGTTCTTGGCGGCGGCCAGCTTGAACAGCTCGCGGCCCGCGGGGGAGGGGCTCTGCGGGGTGCCGTCGCCGTACCGCCCGGTGTTGCGGGCGAGGGTGGACGTGCCGCACAGGGCGTCGTGCCGGCCCGAGGTGTCGGTGACCAGCGAGGCGAGGACCCGGCCCTGGTCGGAGAGGAGGAGGTGGCCCTCGCCGAGGTAGGCGTTCCACTGCACCTTCACCGTGTCGGCCACGTTGAGGCGCTCCCAGGGCCGGTCGGCCACGAACAGCAGGAGGTGCGCGCAGGCGTCTCCCCGGGGGTCGGTCAGGCGCAGTTCGGTGCCGCGGGCCAGCACCCGGTGGGTGTAGTTGCCGCCCGCCACCGTCTCGGCCCACACCAGGTGGCCCGCCTCGCAGGGCGGGTTCGGCCAGTTGCCGGCCGGGACGACGGGCATGGCCTCGGTGCGCGTGCCCTCCTGGGCACGGGCATGGGCACGGGCTCCGTACGTGGTCGCTGTCGCCATCGCGGGTCCTCCGGCTCCGGGGGGTCGTTCGTACTGGTGACTACTGACTACTGACTACTGACTGCTGAAGTGCCGGCTGCGCTAATTTCTGTCGCTCGACAGAAATTAGAGGCGGGCCGGGTCACGGGCATTGCCGCGCTGTTGCCGCTCGGTTACCGGGCCCTCACGAAGATCACCACGGGCGGCCGTGTGCGAGGATCGAACGCATGGGGACAACGGGTGCGGACCGGAGCCGACGGGTCGGCAGGCCGCGTGCCGCGCAGCGGCCGGACAGCGGCCTGGAGCCGCGTGCGGAACTGATCGCGGCCGCCGCGGAGTTGTTCACCACGCTGGGCTACGCGGCCACCTCCACCCGTGCCGTCGCCGAGCGCGCGGGCATGCGGCAGGCGTCCATGTACCACTACGTCTCCGGCAAGGAGGAGCTGCTCGCCCAGCTCCTGGAGTCCACGGTCACGCCCTCGCTGGCGTACGCCCGGGAGCTCCTCGCCGACGACACCGCCCCGGCCGGGGACCGGCTGTGGGAACTGTGCCGCGCGGATGCCGAGGTGCTGTGCGGCGGACCGTACAACCTCGGTGTCCTCTACCTGCTCCCCGAGGTGCGCACCGAGCGGTTCGCCGGCTTCCACGCCGTGCGCGCCGAACTCAAGGACGCCTACCGGCAGCTGCTCGCCGCGACCGCGGCGGGCGGTGCACTCGCCAAGGGGGAGCTGGATCTGCGCACGGACCTGGTGTTCGGGCTGATCGAAGGCGTCATCCTCGTGCACCGCTCCGACCCAGAGCGGCCGGTGTCGGCGTTCGCGGAGGCGACGGCGGACGCGGCGCTGCGTATCGCGGGGGTCTGAGGCCGGTCCCGTACAGGGCACTTCACTCGTCACGGTGAGTGTTTTCGCACGCCCGTCCACGGTTACACACCGTGTGCGAATGGAACCGCTGTGTGTAAATGGAGCTGAGCGTACTCCTCCCCTTGGTCCCTTTTCCGGTGCTTGCCGAATATGACACGGCGATGATCCGGTCGGACTAAGCTCGCCCGCAGCGCACCGAGTTGAGATGGATTCGTGCGCCTGTTCCCAAACATACCGAAAATACCGACAGTTCCCAGACGTTCCCCCCTGCAAGCTCCCCCGAACCCCCCGCCGATTTGTTTCAGAGGGCCCACATGGTGAGTGTTCAATCCCCTCCAGGTCGCCGTGAACTCCCGTACCTGCGCGCCTTGTTGCCACCCGCCATACTGATGGCCGCGGTGACCGGGGCCGCCGTCGCCGCGGTGACGGAGCCGGCCCGGGTGGCCGTCGGCTTGTGCGGAGCCGTCGCCACACTGCTGGTGATCGTGACGGCGGCCGAATCGATGCGGCACCGCCGCGCACTGCAGGATCTGCGGACGGACCACGCCCGTCACACCGCGTATCTGGAACGGCGGATCGCCGGCCATGACGCGGAGATGGACCGCCTCGCCAAGGAGATCGCGCCGGCCGCGCTGGACCGGTTGCGCCGCGGAAACACCCCCCTGGAGGTGATGCGCGACCTCGGCGAGATGGACCCCGCCTGGCGCGATCTCCCCGAGGCGCAGCAGTCCTTGATCATGACGGTGCTGAAGATCGTCGACCAGGAAGACATCCTGCGCGACTCCACCCAGCGCTCCTTCGTCAGCATCGCCCGCCGCGTCCAGGCGATCGTCCACCAGCAGGCCAGTGAACTCCGCGAGATGGAGGAGGACCACGGCCGCAACCCCGAGGTCTTCGACGACCTGCTGCGCATCGACCACGGCACCGCGCTGATCGGCCGGCTCGCCGACTCCATCTCCGTCCTCGGCGGCGGCCGGCCCGGCCGCCAGTGGCCCGAGCCCGTCGCGCTCTACAGCGTGCTGCGCGGCGCCATGTCCCGGATCCTGGAGTACGGCCGCATCGACCTCTCCTCGATCGCCAAGGTCAACGTCAAGGGCACCGCCGTCGAGCCGGTCATCCACGCCGCGGCCGAACTCCTCGACAACGCCACCCGCTACTCCCCGCCGCAGACCAAGGTGCACGTCACCGCGACCGAGGTGCAGACCGGCGTCTGCATCGAGATCGAGGACGCCGGCGTCAGCCTCAGCGAGGAGACCCGCGCCCGCGTCGAGGGCATGCTGGAACGCGCCAAGGCGGGCGTCGACTTCCAGGACCTCGGCGAGTCGCCGCGCCTGGGCCTCGCCGTCACCGGCCGGCTCTGCAAGACGTACGACATGCAGGTCTCGCTACGCGCCTCCGCGTACGGCGGGGTCCGCGCGATCCTCGTCGTCCCCAGCGACATGCTCACCTCCGAGCCCGGCGTCGGACTCGCCCACGGCATCGGCGCCACCGCCGTACCGCAGGCCGAACTCGGCGCGCTCCCCGGCCCCAAGCGCACGATCAAGAAGCGCCGCCCCACGAGCCCCAAGTTCACCGCCGCCGCGCTCTCCGCGGAGGACGACATCCCCGAGGTCACCGAGTGGACGGCCAACGGACTGCCGCAGCGCCGCAGCCGGGTGAAGATGTCGCTCACCGAGCGCTACGCCGAGCAGGCCGCCATCGAACAGGCGGAACGGGAGGGACGGCCGACCATCTGGTCGACCTCCCAGCCGGAACCCGAGCCCGAGCCCGAGAAGGCCCCCGAACGCCCACCGGGCCTGTGGGTCCAGGCGTTCATGGACGGCCTCAAGCGCCCGTCCCCCACCGCAGTCACCCAGCCGACCAGTGAACCGGCCCGTGTCGAGGCCGACGACGAGGGGAACCTCAAGTGATCCAGCAGCGAGGCAACTTCGACTGGATGCTCCAGGACCTCGCCAAAGGCGTCCCCGGCATCCAGATGATCGTGGTGCTCTCCGCCGACGGTCTGCGCATCGCCCGCCACGGCGACGACCCGGACGCCGCCGACCGGGTCGCCGCGGCCTGCGCCGGCCTGCAGAGCCTGGCGACCGCCGTGGCCCAGGAGATCCCGGGCAGCGACGGCGAGATGAAGATGGTCCTCATCGAGATCAACGGGGGCTACTTCTACCTGATGGCCGCCGGCGCCAACGCCTATCTCGCCGTGCTCTCCGACGTGCGCGCCGAACCCGGCTTCATGAGCGCCCGCATGAGCGACCTGGTCATCCGGATCGGCGAGCACCTCACCAGTCGGCCCCGGCGCAACGGCCAGACCGTATGACGCCTCCGCAACGCCGGCGGCGCTTCCCCCAGTCGGAACCCGAACCGCAACCCCCGCAGGAGGAACAGCAGCCCCCCGAGGGGCAGAAGAGGAACCCCGAGCGGCTGTACGTGATCACGGGACCGGACGGCATCGAGCGCATCGAACTCGACCTGGTCACGTTAATCGTGGCGCGCGCCGACCCACCGCCCTCCGCCACGCCCGAGCAGGCGGCGCTGCTCCGGCTGTGTACGGCACCCCTGTCCGTGGCCGAGCTGTCGGCCTACCTCGGTCTGCCGTTCAGCGTGGTGACCGTCCTGCTCACCGAGCTGGAGACGGCCGAGCTGGTGACGCCGCGCGCCCCGATCATCCGCCAGGCGCTGGCCGACCGTTCCCTCCTCGAAGCGGTGATGCATGGACTTCAAAAGCTCTGACACCATCACGGGTCCACGAACCGAGGACCAACTCCCGCAGACCGCCCAGGCGGCGGTCAAGATCGTCATCGTCGGCGGCTTCGGGGTCGGCAAGACCACGATGGTCGGCTCGGTCAGCGAGATCAAACCGCTGACCACCGAGGAGACCATGACGCAGGCCGGGGTGGGTGTCGACGACAACTACGGCTCGGACACCAAGACCGCCACCACCGTGGCGATGGACTTCGGCCGCATCAGCATCACCGACCAACTGGTGCTGTACCTCTTCGGCACACCCGGCCAGGAACGCTTCTGGTTCCTGTGGAACGGCCTCTTCGAGGGCGCGCTCGGCGCGGTCGTACTGATCGACACCCGCCGTCTGGAGGTCAGCTTCGACGTCATGGGGCGCCTGGAGGAGCGCGGTGTGCCGTTCGTCGTCGCCGTCAACTCCTTCCCCGACGCGCCGCACTACGCCGTCGAGGAACTGCGCACGGCACTCGACCTGAGCGACGACATCCCCATCGTCGAGTGCGACGCGCGCCGCCGCGCCTCCAGCCGGGACACCCTGATGACCCTCATGCGCTTCCTGCACTCCCTCGCGATGACGGGTTCCCTGCGATGACCCACCCCCAGACCAGCCCCCACACAGACACCGGATCCACTGCGGAGCGACCACTGTGACGCCTGAATCCCACTCCCTCACCGGTACGGACCCCGCACCCGGCCCGCCGCCCGGCTGCCCCGCCCACGGCCGCGGACCGGGCGGACTGCACCGGCTCTACGGTCCCGACGCGGAGGACCTCGGCTCCCTCTACGAGCGACTCCGCGAGGAGCACGGCCCGGTGGCGCCCGTACTGCTCCACGACGACGTACCGATGTGGGTGGTGCTCGGCCACACCGAGAACCTGCACATGGTGCGTACGCCCTCGCAGTTCTGCCGGGACAGCCGGGTCTGGACCCCGCTGCTGGAGGGCATGGTCAAACCCGACCACCCCCTGATGCCGCACATCGCCTGGCAGCCCATCGCCTCGCACGCCGAGGGGGACGAGCACCTGCGGCTGCGCGGCGCGGTCATCGGCGCCATGTCGACGATCGACCACCGCGGGGTCCGCCGCCACATCAACCGCCACACCCAGCGCCTGGTCAACCGCTTCTGCGAGGAGGGCACGGCCGACCTCGTCAGCGAGTTCGCCGAGCACCTGCCCATGGGCGTGATGTGCGAGATCTTCGGCATGCCGGACGAGTACAGCGACCGGCTGGTGCAGGCCGCCCGCGACGCGCTCAAGGGCACCGAGACCGCGATCGCCAGCCATGGCTACGTCATGGACGCGCTGAGCCGGCACACCGCCCGCCGGCGCGCCCAGCCCCAGGAGGACTTCACCAGCCACCTCATCACCCACCCGGCCCGGCTGACCGACGACGAGGTCAGGGAGCACCTGCGCCTCGTGCTCTTCGCGGCCTACGAGGCGACCGTCAACCTCCTGTCCAACGCGCTGCGCATGGTCATCACCGACCCGCGCTTCCGCGCCCAGCTCAGCGGCGGGCAGATGACGGTGCCGGAGGCGGTCGAGCAGTCCCTGTGGGACGAGCCGCCGTTCAGCTCGGTCTTCGCCTACTTCGCCAAGCAGGACACGGAGTTGGGCGGTCAGCGCATCCGCAAGGGCGACGGACTGCTCCTCGGTATCGCGCCGGGCAACATCGACCCGCGGGTCCGGCCCGACCTGGCCGCCAACATGCAGGGCAACCGGTCCCACCTCGCCTTCGGCGGCGGGCCGCACGAGTGCCCCGGCCAGGACATCGGCCGTGCCATCGCCGACACCGGCGTCGACGCGCTGCTGATGCGCCTCCCGGACGTGGAACTCGACTGCGACGAGGAGGAGTTGGGCTGGGCGGAGTCGATCTCCTCCCGTCACCTGGTGGAGCTGCCGGTGCGGTTCGACCCGAAGCCGCAGCAGGACGTGATGGCCAAGCCCGGCCACGACGCGGTTCCGCAGCAGCGGTCCACCTGGCAGGTCGGCACCCACAAGCCGGAGCCGGAGCCGGAGCCGGCTCCGGCGGCCGTACCGGAACCGCTGCCGGCCGCGGCCCCGCCGCCGCCCGTCGCGGCTCCCGAACCGGTCCGCCCGATGGGTGCCTGGCGGCGGTTCCTGCTCTGGTGGCGCGGCTACTGAGACCGTATGGGCCGGTCACCGACCGGCCCGGTTCTTCAGTCCACCGGTTCGTCAGTCCACCGGTCCGTCAGTCCGAGGACCACGCTTCGAGGGTCCTCGGACTGACGAACCGGTGCGCCACCCCTGTCACCGGATCGGTGAACTCCAGTCTCCGCGCGAGCAGTTGGAGCGGGTGCCGGAAGTCACCGGCCGGTACCGGGTCGGCCACCACCGGGTAGAGCGGGTCTCCGAGGATGGGCACACCGAGGGCGTTCATGTGGACGCGCAGCTGGTGGGTCTGCCCGGTGGCGGGTGTGAGCCGGTACCGGCCGAGGCCGCGCCGCCGGTCCGGTGCGGCCAGTTCGACATGGCTGACCGCGTTCGGCTCGCCCTCGACCTCGTAGGCGGCCAGCACCCCGCGTTCCTTGACGATCCTGCTGCGCACGGTCCGGGGCAGGGCGAGCGCGGGATCGTACGGCGCCACGGCCTCGTACTCCTTGCCCACCAGCCGGTCGCGGAACAGCGACTGGTAGGCGCCGCGCTCCTCGGGCCGCACGGTGAACAGCACCAGCCCGGCCGTGAGCCGGTCCAGCCGGTGCGCGGCGCCGAGCGTGGGGAGGCCCAGCTCCCGCCGCAGCCGGGCGAGCGCGGTCTCGGTGACATGGCTGCCGCGCGGGGTGGTGGCCAGGAAGTGCGGCTTGTCGGCGACGACGATGTGCTCGTCCCGGTACACGACCTCGACGGGGAACGGCACCGGCACCTCGGGCGGCAGGTCCCGGTGGAACCACACGAACATCCCCGGCACGTACCCCGCGTCCGCCGCCACCGCCCGCCCGTCCGCCCCGACGACCCGCCCCGCGTCGAACATCCCGTCCACCACCCCGGCACCCGCCCCGGAGAGCCGCTCCGTCAGATACGTCCGTACGGTCGCCCAGGCCCCGTCGGCGGGCAGCCGCACCCGCACCGGATCCACCCCTTCGCGCTGGGGGAGGGGAGAGGGCGGAACCCGGTGGTTGCGTGTCATCACGGCAAGCGTATGCGGCCCGGACGGCCTCCGGTCCCGGTGACCGGACGCCGGGACCGGCTACGCCGGCACCTGCTCCCGTCGGGTCCGCAGCGCCCGGTACAGAACGCCGAGTCCCACCGTGACCAGCAGGAACAGCACGGTGAACCACTGGAAGTACCAGTGGCCGCCCGCCGGGTCGTACACCTCGGCGCGCGGCCAGGCGAGGTTGACCGTCATGAACAGGCCGTACAGGAGGGCCAGCGCGTTGACGGGGACGCCCCAGCGGCCGAGGGAGAAGAGGCGGGCGCCCGTCTCGTCGGTGCCCTCGAGGGCGAACTCGCCGCGCAGCCGGCGTACCAGGAGCGGGCCGGTGACCATCGCGTAGGCCAGGTACAGCATCACGATGCAAGTGGTGCCGATGGCCAGGAATGCCTCCGGGGAGGCGAAGTTGAGCAGCAGCAGGGCCGCCGCGAGAACGCCGACGACCAGGGCCGGGGCGCTCGGCATGCCGGTCCGCGGGTTCACCCGGGAGAGGCGGCCGGAGAAGGGCAGTTGGCCGTCGCGGGCCATCGAGAACAGCATGCGGCAGGCCGACGTCTGGATCGCCAGGGTGGCGACCGCGATGGCCACCACCACGTCGGCCAGCAGGAAGCGGCCGACGCCGTCGCCCAGGCTGCTGGTGAGGACGTAGCTCAGACCGTCGACCGCGAGATGCCCGTCGGTGAGGCTGGGGGCGGCGAGCAGGCCGCCCAGCACGATCAGGCCGCCGAGCAGCCCGGCCGCACCGAGCGCGGTGAGGATCGTGCGGGGCGCGGTACGCCGGGGGTTGTGGGTCTCCTCGCTCATCTCTCCCGCGCTGTCGAACCCGATCATCACGTACGCCGCCGTGAACGAGCCCACCAGCAGTGCCCCGAGCAGGCCCGACTGCGCGGCGCCTCCGGTGTGGAAGGTGATGCCGGGGGAGCGCTCGGAGTGGGTCAGCAGCAGGACGACGATCAGGACCGCGCCGATGATCTCGGCGGTCACGCCGACCCGGTTGACCACCGACATCACCCGGTTGTCCAGGAGGTTCACCAGCGTGGTCAGGGCCAGCAGGATCACGCCCAGGACGGCCGCGTTGGCCGCGCCGTCCGCCGAGGTGGGCGCCGGGTCGGTGCCGATCAGCTGGAAGCCGGACCAGATCGCGGGCAGCACCATCTGGAGCGCCAGCGCGGCCGCCGCGACCACCACGATCTGCCCGATCACCATGATCCAGCCGGCGAGCCAGCCGAAGGTGAGGTTCGAGAGCCGCGACGACCACTGGTAGATGGCGCCCGAGATCGGGTAGCGGGCGGCCAGTTCGGCGAAACAGGCGGCGACCAGGAGCTGTCCGACCAGGACGGCCGGCCAGGCCCAGAAGAAGACGGGGCCGCCGAACGCGTACCCGAAGGCGAAGAACTGGAAGACGGTCGTCAGTACGGAGATGAAGGAGAACCCGGCGGCGAACGACGCGTACCGGCCCAGGCTGCGGTGCAGCTCCTGGCGGTAGCCGAACTCGGCGAGGGAGCGGTCGTCGGGGGCGTGCGGCGGATCGGGGCGTAGGTCGGAAGGGGTGGTGATGGTCACGGCGGCACCTGCCTTCGGCGCGGAATTCCTGTCGGTTGACAGAAATTAGGGACGCGCTGTTTCGGCCGCATGACGTCGCCGTGTCCGCGACGGGCCCAAGTGCTCACGTTCTCGCCGTGCCGCGTGTGTCGCGACATGTCGCATCTGGCCGTGGCGGGTCTACGGCGGTCGGCGCGGGCCCTGATCGCCGTGTGCGGGGCGGTGTCGCGCCCCGGTCGGCGCGGCCTGCCCCGACCGGGGCGCGACGCGCGGAAGCGGCGGCACCCTCGAAGGGTGTCGCCGCTTCCGCGCGTTTTGGGGGGCGGGCTAGGCGGCCGGTGCCTTGCCCTCCTGCTCCGCCTCGATCCGCGCGTTCCACTCCTGCTTCGACGCCTGCCAGCCGTCCTCGTTGTGGCCGAGCCGCCAGTAGCCGGAGATCGACAGGTCCTGGCGCTCCACCGCGCGCTCGACCCGCAGGAGATGGCGCAGCTGCTTCACGAAGTGCGCCTCGCCGTGCACGAACGCGTGCACCCGCCCCTCCGGGAAGTCCAGGGCCCGCACGGCCTCGGTCAGCGCGTCGCCGACGCGCCCGGTACCGCGGTGCAGCCAGACGACCTCCACGTCGGAGTCGATCTTCTGCTCCTCCTCGGGCCCGGCGACCTCGATGAAGGCGTGGGCGCGGGCGCCGTCGGGCAGCGCCTCCAGGGAACGGGCGATGGCGGGCAGCGCGCTCTCGTCCCCGACGAGCAGATGCCAGTCCGCGGTGGGGTCGGGGGTGTAGGCGCCGCCGGGGCCCATGAACCACACGATTTCACCCGGTTGGACGCGTCGGGCCCAGGGTCCGGCGAGGCCCTCGTCGCCGTGGATCACGAAGTCCAGGGTCAGTTCGCGGTGCTGGGGGTCCCAGTAGCGGACCGTGTAGGTGCGGGTCACGGGCCACTGCTCGCGCGGGAACTCCTCGCGGATCCGCTGCACGTCGAAGGGTTCGGGGTAGGTCGCGCCCGGGGCCGGGAACAGGATTTTGACGTAGTGGTCGGTGCAGGTGTCCGCCGAGAAGTCGGCCAGACCCTCGCCGCCCAGCACCACGCGCTGCATGTGCGGGCTCAGTCGTTCGGTGCGGATGACCTGCGCGAAGTGAGGCCTGCGCGGCTGTCGTCCCGGTCGTTCTGCCATGACGGCCTCCCAGTTCCCTGTGCTTAGGCTTACCTAAGTTAGCATCTCCCCCCAGTGAACACCCCCCGGATGAGAGGTGTATGAGCCTCTCTGAGGGGCCTGTCAACCCCTCGGGCAAGCGTCGCGCCCCCTCGCACACTCCCGTGTGCGCCCTGTGGACTTCCTCCCGCCGAACGCCGCCTACCCGGCGAGCGTCGTGAGCAGCCGCTGCAATGATCCTCCCAGTCCCCACCGGGACGCCAACTCCTCCAGCGCCACCGGATCGCGCGGCACCCGCGGCAAGGTGGTGTCGACGTCCGGCAGCGGGACGTCGTCCGCGACCTTGACGACCGTCGGCGCCACCGCCAGATACGGCCGTGACTCGTCCAGCCGCTTGCGCTGGGTCGGCGTGAGCTTCGCCTTCGGGTCGTCGATCGCGGCGATGATCCCGGCCAGGTCTCCGAACTCGGCGAGCAGCTTGGCCGCCGTCTTCTCACCGACGCCGGGCACCCCCGGCAGCCCGTCGCTCGGGTCGCCGCGCAGCAGTGCGAGATCCGCGTACCCGCGGCCGTCGACGCCGTACTTCTCGCGCAGCCACGCCTCGTCCGTCAGCTGCAGTGTGCCGACGCCCTTGAGGGGGTACAGCACGCGCACCCCACGCGCGTCGTCCACCAGTTGGTAGAGGTCGCGGTCGCCGGTGACGATGTCGACCGGGCCCTCGGCCCGCGCGGTGAACGTGCCGATCACGTCGTCCGCCTCGTACTCCGCGACGCCCACGCGCGCGATGCCGAGCGCGTCGAGAACGGCCTCGATGACGGGCACCTGCGGCGAGAGCGTGTCCGGCACCTCCTCCGCGTCGGGGCCGGCCGCGCGCTCCTCGGCGACGCGGTGCGCCTTGTAGGAGGGGATCAGCTCGACCCGCCACTGGGGGCGCCAGTCGGCGTCCATGCAGGCCACCAGGTGGTCGGGACGGTGGTCCTTGACCAGGCGGTCGATGAATTCCAGCAGCCCGCGCACGGCGTTCACCGGCGTGCCGTCCGGGGCCTTCACGGACTCCGGGACGCCGAAGTAGGCGCGGAAATAGAGCGAGGCACTGTCGAGGAGCATCAGTCGTCCGGTCACGCCACGCATCATGCCGTACGCCACTGACAGAGACCGCGCGACGACGCAGCGCTCACCGCCGGTGAACGTCCTGTGAACTGGGCCACCTGTGCGTTTGGCCGGAACGGGTCAGGGCAGGGGCGGCTTCGGAGAGATGCCGGTTGCAGATTCAACTGTTCGTGGCCCTTTGTCTCCCCTTCCCTGGCCGCCGAGACAAGAGGTACGCGTGTCATCCAGACTTGAGGCCGAAGAGCTTTTCAAGGTGTTCGGCAGACGACCGGACCAAGCGGTGGAACGGCTCCGCGAGGGCGCCGACCGCGAGGAACTGCGGGCCGACGGCATCACCGCGGCGGTGATCGACGCCTCCTTCACCGTGGAGCCGGGCGAGATCTTCGTCGTCATGGGCCTCTCCGGATCCGGCAAGTCCACCCTGCTGCGCATGCTCAACGGCCTTCTGGAGCCCACCGCGGGCCGGGTCCGCTTCGACGGCCAGGACCTCACCGCCCTCGCCGACCGCGACCTGCGCGCGGTCCGGGCGCAGAAGATCAGCATGGTCTTCCAGCACTTCGCGCTCTTCCCGCACCGCAGCGTCCTGGAGAACGCCGCCTACGGCCTGGAGGTGCAGGGCGTACCGCGCGCCGAACGCCACGAGCGCGCCACCAAGGCACTGGTCCTGGCCGGGCTCGCGGGCTGGGAGAAGTCCTGGCCCGACGAACTGTCCGGCGGTATGCAGCAGCGCGTGGGCCTCGCCCGGGCGCTCGCCACCGACGCCGACCTGCTGCTGATGGACGAGTCCTTCAGCGCGCTCGACCCGCTGATCCGCCGGGACATGCAGGACCAGCTGATCGAACTCCAGAAGAAACTCAAGAAGACCATCGTCTTCATCACCCACGACCTCAACGAGGCCATGCGCCTGGGCGACCGGATCGCCGTCATGCGGGACGGCCGCATCGTCCAGATAGGCACCGCCGAGGACATCCTCGTCCGCCCCGCGAACGACTACGTCGCCTCCTTCACCCAGGACGTCGACCGCTCCCGGGTCCTGACCGCGGCCTCCGTCATGGACACCGAGCTGCGGGGCGACGAGGCCGACTGCGGCTGTGAGACCGCGCGGCCCGACTCCTCGTTCGGTGAACTGTGCGCCATCAGCGCGCGGCTGACGCACCCCGTGGCCGTCGTCGACAAGAAGGGCAAGCTCGTC
Source organism: Streptomyces sp. NPDC032822 (assembly GCF_055578825.1). NCBI lineage: Bacteria > Bacillati > Actinomycetota > Actinomycetes > Kitasatosporales > Streptomycetaceae > Streptomyces > Streptomyces sp. NPDC032822. The sequence goes on from NZ_JBVIOL010000011.1 coordinate 48,121, forward strand.
GGGGTCGTCCCCCGGCAGCGGCTCGTCGGCTTCCTCGGCGACGAACAGGGCGAACCCGTGCCCTGCGACACACCGCGCGACAAGATGGCCAAGGCGGTGCGGGCCGGTGCCTAGGATCCCGTTCGGCGACTGGGTCAACGACACGGTCGACTGGCTGCTCCAGCACATGGCGTGGCTCTTCGACTTCCTCAAGACCGTCTTCCAGGGCACCTACGACGTCATCAACGACGTCCTCCAGGCACCCGAACCCCTGCTCCTCGCGGGCATCTTCGCGGTCATCGCGTTCTGGCTGCGCGGCGTGTCCGCCGGTGTCCTCGCCTTCGTGGGATTCGCCTTCATCGACTCCCTCGAACTGTGGGAGAACGCGATGGTGACCCTGTCGCTGGTCCTGGTGGCCACGATCATCGCGCTCGTCATATCCGTGCCCGTCGGCATCTGGGCGGCACGCTCGGACCGCGTCAGCGGCATCGTCCGCCCCGTGCTCGACCTCATGCAGACGATGCCCGCGATGATCTACCTCATCCCGGCGATCCTGTTCTTCGGCACCGGCGGTCCCGCGGGCATCGTGGCCACCCTGATCTTCGCCCTGGCGCCCGGCGTCCGGATGACCGAACTGGGCATCCGCCAGGTCGACAAGGACCTCGTCGAGGCCGCCGACGCGTTCGGCACCACCCCCGGCAACATCCTGCTGCGCGTCCAGCTGCCGCTGGCGCTGCCCACCGTGATGGCCGGTGTCAACCAGGTCATCATGCTGGGCCTGTCCATGGCCGCCATCGCGGGCATGGTCGGCACCGGCGGCCTCGGCGGCGACGTGAACGAGGCGATCGGCCAGCTCAACGTCGGCCTCGGTGCCGAGGCGGGCATCGCCATCGTCATCCTCGCCATCTACCTGGACCGCATGACCAGCGCCCTCGGTACCGAGGTCTCGCCGCTGGGCCGGCGCACCGCCGCCAAGCTGCGTGCCGCGCAGGGGCTGACGATCTGGTCCTACCGCCCGCGGGCCGCCGTGGCCGTCGTCGGTGTCGTCGTGCTCGCGCTCGTCGCGGGCGGCATGGGCGTCTTCGGCTCCGGCGACGGCGAGAGGACCGCGGCCGGCGGCGACGACGTCGGCCAGGGCAAGAAGGTCAGCATCGGCTACATCCCGTGGGACGAGGGCGTGGCCTCCACCTTCCTCTGGAAGGAGATCCTGGAGCAGCGCGGATTCGAGGTCGAGGCCAAGCAGTTCGACGCCGGTCCGCTCTACACGTCGCTCGCGCAGGGCGACATCGACTTCCAGACGGACTCGTGGCTGCCGACCACCCACGAGGAGTACTGGAAGAAGTACGGCAAGCAGCTGGACGACCTGGGCTCCTGGTACGGCCCGACGTCTTTGGAGCTGAGCGTGCCCGCCTACATGAAGGGCATCGACTCGCTCGCGGACCTCAAGGGCAAGGGCGCCACCTTCGGCGGGAAGATCACCGGCATCGAGCCGAGCGCCGGAATGATGAGCCTGCTCAAGACGAAGGTCCTCAAGGCGTACGGCCTCGACAAGGAGTACAAGGTCGTCGACAGCTCCACGCCCGCGATGCTGGCCGAGCTGAAGCGCGCGTACGCCAAGAAGGAGCCGTTCGTCGGCACGCTCTGGTCGCCGCACTGGGCGTACAGCGAGTACAAGCTGAAGAAGCTCGAGGACCCGAAGGGCGCCTGGGGCAAGGGCGACGGCGTGCACACGCTCTCCCGCAAGGGCTTCGCGCAGGACAACCCGGTCGTCGCCCAGTGGCTCAAGAGCTTCAAGATGACCGAGAAGCAGCTCACCGGCCTTGAGGCGGAGATCAACAAGGCCGGCAAGGGCAACCAGCAGGACGCCGTGCGCACCTGGCTGAAGAGCAACCCCGGCGTCGTCGACAAGCTGGCCCCGGTCGCGGACTCCTCGTCCAACACCCCCGCCGAGGCGAAGCGTCCGGTGGACGTCGCCTGGTTCCCCTGGGACGAGGACATCGCCGTCACCTACCTGTGGAAGAACGTCCTGGAGAAGCGCGGCTACCGGCTGAACCTCAAGCAGATGGACGTCGGCCCGGTCTACACCGGCCTCGCCTCCGGGGACCTCGACCTCAACTTCGACGCCTGGCTGCCGTACGCGCAGTCGAACTACTGGGAGAAGCACAAGAACAACCTGCGCGACCTCGGCACCTGGTACGAACCGACCTCGCTGGAGGTCTCCGTGCCCTCGTACGTCAAGGGCGTGAAGTCCTACGAGGACCTCAAGGGCAAGGCCGACCTCTTCGACGGACGGATCATCGGCATCGAGCCGGGCACCGGCGAGATGAACCTGCTCAAGACGAAGGTGCTGCCCGGCTACGGCCTGGACAAGGAGTACGACGTCGTCGACGGCTCCACGCCGGCGATGCTCGCCGAACTCAAGCGTGCCTACGCCAAGAAGGAGCCCGTCGCCGTCGTCCTGTGGTCGCCGCACTGGGCGTACAGCCAGTACGACCTGACCAAGCTGAAGGACGACAAGAAGCTCTTCGGCGAGGGCAACACGATCCGCACCATCTCGAACAAGGAGTTCCCCGCGCGGTACCCGCAACTCACCAAGTGGATCAAGAACTTCACGATGAGCGAGAGTGAACTCGGCAGCCTGGAGGCCGAGATCAACGAGCGCGGCCAGGGCCACGAGGAGGATGCGGTCGCCGCGTGGCTGAAGGACCATCCGGACATGGTCGGCCGGATGACTCCCCAGTAGCGCAGCAGCCGCAGTACCCGAGCCGCCCGAGGGGCGGGCCCTCCCCGCGCGACCTGACGGCGCGTGGCCGGGCCCGCCCCTCGGGTCATGTCCGGAGGCTCCGCGGGGGCCTCGCGGCGGGCTCGGGGAGGACCGCGCCCACGGTAGGGATCCGGCCAATCACACAGAGGTACGGACCTCTGGCCCAGGCTGCCGTCCGGCCTGCTGGTCGGTACCTTCTCCCGGCACGGGGCGACCGCCCCTGTCGGCTCCGGGGCGCCGAACCACTGGCGCGATCTGTGAGGTCCGGTGACACGCGGTGTGTCGTCGATGTGACGGGCGCATGAAACGGTTTGCCGAACATGCGTAGGGTGCAGAGAACTCATCAGAAGCAGTGCGCCGAAGGCGCGGCGCACCGGGTGCGGACCTACGGGCGAAGGAGGGAGCCGGAGCGATGGGCGACCACAAAGAACAGCCACTTCGAGTGGGCGCGGCCGTGCGACGCCGTCGCCGGACGCTCGACCTCACCCTCGCCGTCGTGGCCGAGCGCAGCGGCCTCTCGGTCCCCTTCCTGAGCCAGATCGAGAACGAACGCGCACGGCCCAGCCGCGCTTCCCTGGAGAAGGTGGCCGACGCCCTGCGCACCACCGCCGTCGAACTCCTCGCCGCCGCCGACCCCGCGTGCAGCGTCGACGTCGTCCGCGCGGAGCCACCGGAGACTCTGGAGACAGCGGAGACGGGGGAGGGCATCGGACCGGCGTACGCGCCCCGGGCGCGTTCCCTGGTGCGCGGTCACCACCAGATGCACGCCTCGGAGTTCACCGGCGACCACGACGCGGGCCGTGAATTCCAGTACCGCAACGACCAGTTGATGTATGTCGCCGACGGTGCCGTCGAGATCGAGGCCGAGGGCCGCGCCTACCGCCTGGGCCGGGGCGACACCCTGTACCTGACCGGCGGCGTACGGCACCGCTGGCGAGCCACGGTGGCCGACACCCGGGTGGTCGTCGTCGCCGTGGCCGAGCACATCGAGGCCGTCCAGGACCGACCGCGCCCGTGAGGGTCGTCTCGCTCGTGCCGTCCCTCACGGAGGCGGTGGCCGTGACGGCCCCCGGTGTCCTGACCGGGGCCACCGACTGGTGCACGCACCCGGCCGGCCTCGACGTCACCCGCGTCGGCGGCACCAAGAACCCGAAGGTCGACCGGATCGTCGCGCTCGCCCCCGACCTGGTGATCGCCAACGAGGAGGAGAACCGCGCCCCGGACCTGGCCGCCCTGCGCGCGGCGGGCGTCGAGGTGCTGGTGACCGAGGTGCGGGATGTGCCGGGGGCCCTGGGGGAACTGTGGCGCGTGCTGCGGGCCTGCGGGGTGGGCGCCCGCCCCCGCTGGCTGGATCAGGCCGAGGAGGCCTGGTCGGCGCCCCGGCCGCCCGGGCGCCCTACGACGGCGGTGGTGCCGATCTGGCGTCGCCCGTGGATGGTTCTGGGCCGGGACACGTTCGCGGGCGACGTCCTGGCCCGGCTGGGCGTCGACCACCTGTACACCGGCCACACCGAGCGCTATCCGCGGATCCCCGTCGAGGAGCTGCTGGCCGCCGCGCCCGACCTCGTCGTCCTCCCCGACGAGCCCTACCGCTTCACGCCGGACGACGGCCCGGAGGCCTTCCCGGGGCTGCCCCACGCGCTCGTCAGCGGGCGGCACCTGACGTGGTACGGACCGTCGCTGGCCGAGGCGCCGCGGGTGCTGGGCGAGGCGCTGCGAGCAGCGAGCCGTTGAGCAGAGAGCGCGCGGTGTGCGCGGCGGCGGTGCCCCAGGCGACCACGAGGACGCCGTACAGGGCGACGGCGAGACCGTCGTAGGCGAGCAGGCCGGTGTGCCGGGCCAGGGTCGCGGCCCCCGTGACACAGGTGCCGACCGGGAAGGTGAACGCCCACCAGGTCATCGCGAAGCCCATGCCGTGCCGCCGGGCCCGCACGACGTGGGCGGTCGCGAGCCCGAGCCAGAGCAGGGCGAGGCCCATCACGGGGACGCCGTACAGCACCACGAGGGCGTCGAAGCCCTCGCTGTAGGCGGCGGGGACGATGCCGGGTGCCACGGCCGCGAAGTTGCCGACGGCGGTGGTCGACTGGCCGAGCGGGCCGAGCACCAGGAACAGGGTCGGGGTCAGCGTGAGAGGGAGCGGCCCGCCGGTCAGCAACCGGGCGAAGACCAGCGGCAGCACGGCCAGCGTCGCCAGCAGGCTCAGCCCGAACATCGCGACGCACGCGAACAGCAGGGCCTCCCGCGGCAGGCCGGGCGGCAGATGCGGCACCAGCAGCGGCCCGAGCGCGGCCGACACCATGGGCGCGACCACGGGCAACAGCCAGACGGGCGTGGCCTGTCCGGGCTCCACCCGATGCCGTACGGCCATCAGGTACGGCACGGCGACGGCCGACGCCAGTCCCACGGCCGTACCGGCGGTGAACAGCACCGCGTCCAGGGCGAGGGCCGCTCCGGTGCCGATCCAGTCCCGGCCGACGCCGAGGGCGCCGCCGCCGACGGCCGTCAGGGCCATGGAGAGACAGCCGTAGAAGGGGGCCGTGGCCGGGTCGAGGAGATGGGCGCGGGCCTGGTCGCGGTGGTGGCGCCAGTGCAGGGACCGGGCCGCGAGCAAGGCGAGCAGCAGTGCGCAGGACAGGGCCCAGACGGCGGTGCAGGCGGTGCGCAGGCCGGGGACCCGTACCGGTAGCGCGGCTCCCGCCGTGGCGACCATGGCGGTGCCCATGACGGTGGCGTACCAGTTCGGGCCGAGGTGACGGACCGCGAGGGCGCGCGGCGGGTGTGCGGTGGCACGGGGGAGGGGCCGGACTGCGGTGACCATGTGTCCACCGTCTCGCCGGTGGACCGCCGCGACCAGGGAGTATGGCTCTATGAGGGCATAAGCTGTCTTTATGGGCGGCGATGCGGATCAGGACACTCCCCGGTTCGGGGCGGGCGGCTCGGTGGCGCACCGGGTGCCGGACCTCGGGGCACTGGAACTGCTGCTGGCGGTGGCGCGGCTCGGCAGCCTCGGCGCGGCGGCACGCGAGGTCGGCATCACCCAGCCCGCGGCCAGCAGCCGGGTCCGCTCGATGGAACGCCAGTTGGGGGTGGCGCTGGTCGACCGGTCACCGCGCGGCTCCCGGCTCACCGACGCCGGGGCGCTGGTCACGGACTGGGCGCGGCGGATCGTGGAGGCGGCCGAGGCCTTCGACGTGGGGGCGCAGGCACTGCGGGACCGCCGGGACTCCCGGCTGCGGGTGGCGGCGAGCATGACCATCGCCGAGTACCTGCTGCCGGGATGGCTGCTCGCCCTGCGCGCCCAGCGGCCGGACACCGCGGTGTCGCTGCTCGCCGGCAACTCGGCGGCGGTCGCCGAGCGGTTGCTGTCGGACGAGGCGGACCTCGGGTTCGTGGAGGGGCTCAGCGTCCCGACCGGCCTGGACTCCGTGGTCATCGCCCACGACCACCTGATCGTCGTGACGGCACCGGGTCATCCCTGGGCGCGCCGGCGCCGCCCGCTGGAGGCCGCCGAGCTGGCCGCCACCCCGCTGATCCTCCGGGAGGAGGGCTCGGGCACCCGACAGGTCCTCCACACGGCCCTGGGTGGACTGGCCCGCCCGCTGATCGAGCTGTCGTCCACCACGGCGGTCAAGGCGGCGGCGGTGAGCGGGGCGGGGCCCGCGGTGCTGAGCGAGCTGGCCGTGGGGGAGGAGCTGGCGATGCGGCGGCTGGTGAGCGTGCCGGTGGCCGGGGTGTCCCTGGCCCGGGACCTTCGGGCGGTGTGGCCCACGGGGCACCGGCCGGTGGGACCGGCGAGGGAACTGCTGTCGCTCACCCGCGGGTAGCGCCTGCGGCGGACGCCGGTCAGGAGACGCCCTGTGACGCGGAGGCGGATGCGGAGGGCGAGGCCGAGGACGGGGGTGAGGCCGAGCGCGGTGACGACGACAAGGCCGCCGCCACCACCAGCGCCCGCATCACCCGCACGTCCTCCCCCATCTCCGGATGCCACTGCACGCCCATCACCCAGCGGGGGCCGGGGAGTTCGACGGCCTCCACCGTGCCGTCCGCCGCGTGGGCCGACGGGATCAGGCCGGTGCCGAGGCGGTCCACGGCCTGGTGGTGGAAGGTCGGCACGGAGGTCTCCTCCGGGACGGCATCGGCGTACGACGTGCCCGGCACGGGCTTGACGGGGTGCCGGCCGAAGACGCCGGGCACCTCCGCGTGGCCCTCGATGTGCTGGACGAGGCTGCCGCCCAGGGCGACGTTCAGCAGCTGCATGCCCCGGCAGATGCCCAGCAGGGGGACACCGGAGGCGAGGGCCGCCTCGACGAGGGCGAGTTCCCAGGCGTCCCGGGCGCGCGCGGGCGGGCCGGTGCGCGGGTGGGGGTCGGCGCCGTAGCGGGCCGGCTCGACGTCCGGGCCGCCCGCGATCACCAGACCGTCGAGACGCGCGACGGCCGCGGCGGCGTGCTCCGGGGCGTCCGGCGGGAGCATCGCGGCCAGCCCGCCCGCGCGCTGCACCAGCCGCGGGTATCCGGCGGGCAGCAGCGCCGCCTCCAGCTGCCAGGTGCCCCAGCGCGCCCCCGCCTCCAGGTACGTACTCACACCGATCAGCGGCCTGCCCGACATGTGCCCCTCCGGCCCTTCAATGGACTGACGTAAAACCTTTTCACCGCGCGATTCCAGCCTTCCCTGTCACGCCAGGAAGCCCCGCAGCAGCGCCGCCGTGCCCGCGCAGTGCTCCCGCATCATCTCCCGCGCCCCGTCGGCGTCCCCGTCCAGGACCGCCTCCACCAGGGCGCTGTGCTGGCGCTGCGAGTGCTCCAGGTTGCGCACCAGCAGCGGGATGCAGTCGAGGAGGCCGTTCACCGAGGCCCGTACCGCCGCGTACTGCGCAGTCAGGGTCGGCGAGCCGCACAGTTCGGCGAGGGTGAGGTGGAGCAGCGTGTCCAGACGGCGGTAGTGCGACAGCGGCGCGTCCTGCGTGGCGGACAGGGCCTCCCGCAGCCGTCCCGCCTGCTCCTCCTTCAGGCCGTGCGCCGCGCACAACCCGGCAGCCCCCACCTCCAGGACCTCACGGAAACGCAGCACGTCCTCGATGTCGGCCTCGGCGATCCGCCGCCGCAGCTCGTCCTCGCCGCCCCCGTCCGTGCGGGGCAGCACGAACGTTCCGCCGTAGCGTCCCCGCCGCGACTCCACCAGCCCCTGGTCCTGGAGCACCTTCAGCACCTCGCGCAGCGTCACCCGGCTGATCCCGAGCCGCTCCGCCAACTCCCGCTCCGCCGGCAGCCGCTCCCCGCCGGGCACCAGGCCGAGCCGTACCACCTGGAGGATCTGCTCCAGCGCCTCCTCGAACCCGTTGCCCGCCCGCACCGGCCGCAGCACCGGCGTCAACCGGTCCTCCGGGCCGCCCTCCGCATCGAGCGACATCAGGCCGCACCCCCTTCCCAAGCAATGGTTCTCCGCAATACCTTATGGCTTCCGGCCCGGCCGAAACAGCGCGAAGAAGCCGAAGGAGCTTTCCCGTGGCAGACCGCACACCCCCGCTCGGCGTCGAGGAGCTGCACACCCTCGTCGCCGACGGTGAGATCGACACTGTCGTCCTGGCCTTTCCCGACATGCAAGGGCGGCTGCAGGGCAAGCGGTTCGCCGCCCGTTTCTTCCTCGACGAGGTCCTCCAGCACGGCACCGAGGGCTGCAACTACCTCCTCGCCGTCGACACCGAGATGAACACCGTCGACGGCTACGCGATGTCCTCCTGGGACAGCGGCTACGGCGACTTCGCCATGCACCCCGACCTGACCACCCTCCGCCGCGTCCCCTGGAACGCCGGCACCGCGATGCTGATCGCCGACCTCGCCTGGAACGACGGCTCCCCGGTCGTCGCCGCTCCTCGCCAGATCCTCCGCCGCCAGCTGGAACGCCTCGCCGAGCACGGTTTCACCGCGCAGGTCGGTACGGAGCTGGAGTTCATCGTGTTCAAGGACACCTACGAACAGGCCTGGGACGCCAACTACCGGGGGCTCACCCCCGTCAACCAGTACAACGTCGACTACTCGGTGCTCGGCACCGGACGCGTCGAACCCCTGCTGCGCCGCATCCGCAACGAGATGGCCGCCGCCGGCCTCACCGTCGAGTCGGCCAAGGGCGAGTGCAACCCCGGCCAGCACGAGATCGCCTTCCGCTACGACGAGGCCCTGGTCACCTGCGACCAGCACGCCGTCTACAAGACCGGCGCCAAGGAGATCGCCTCCCAGGAGGGCGTCTCCCTCACCTTCATGGCCAAGTACAACGAGCGCGAGGGCAACTCCTGCCACATCCACCTCTCCCTCGCGGACGCGGCGGGCGACAACGCCATGGCCGGCGACGGAGCGGGCGGCATGTCGGACGTCATGCGCCACTTCCTGGCCGGCCAGCTGGCCGCACTGCGCGAGTTGACGCTGCTCTACGCCCCCCACATCAACTCCTACAAACGGTTCCAGCCGGGCTCCTTCGCCCCGACCGCCGTCGCCTGGGGCTACGACAACCGCACCTGCTCGCTGCGTGTGGTCGGCCACGGCCGCTCCCTGCGCTTCGAGAACCGGCTGCCCGGCGGCGACGTCAACCCCTACCTCGCGGTGGCCGGGCTGGTCGCGGCCGGGCTGCACGGCATCGAACAGAAGCTGGAGCTGCCCGAGGAGTGCTCGGGGAACGCGTACACCGCCGGGTTCGAGCAGGTGCCGAGCACTTTGCGCGAGGCCGCCGACCTGTGGGAGAACAGCCCGATCGCCAAGGCCGCCTTCGGCGACGAGGTCGTCGCGCACTACCGCAACATGGCGAAGGTCGAACTGGACGCCTTCGACGCCGCGGTGACCGACTGGGAGCTGCGCCGCTCCTTCGAACGCATGTGAGGCCCCCTGTGACTGCCGAGTCCGTACTGGACGTACTGAACCCCGCGACCGAAGAGGTCGTCGCCACCGTCCCGGCCGCCACCGCCGCCGACGTGGACGCCGCCGTCGTACGCGCCGCGCGGGCGCAGGCCCGGTGGGCCGCCCTCGCGCCCGGCGACCGGGCCCGGCTGCTGCGCCGGTTCGCGGTCGCCGTCGACGGACACCTCGAGGAACTGGCGGGACTGGAGGTCCGCGAGGCGGGCCACACCGTCGGCAACGCCCGCTGGGAGGCGGGCAACGTACGCGACCTGCTCGACTACGCGGCCGGGGGCGTGGAGCGGCTGACCGGACGTCAGATCCCGGTGCCCGGCGGCCTCGACGTCACGATCCTCGAACCGCTGGGTGTCGTCGGCGTCATCGCGCCCTGGAACTTCCCGATGCCGATCGCGGCCTGGGGCACCGCCCCGGCGCTCGCGGCCGGCAACGCGGTGATCCTCAAGCCCGCGGAGACGACCCCCCTCACCGCCCTGCGGCTGGCCGAACTCGCCCTGGAGGCGGGCCTGCCCGAGGGCCTCTTCCAGGTCCTGCCCGGCCACGGCCCCGTCGCCGGCAACGCGCTCGTCGAGCACCCGGGCGTGGCGAAGATCGTTTTCACCGGGTCGACGGCCGTGGGCAAACAGGTGTGGGCGAAGGGCTCGGCCCAGCTCAAGCGCGTCACCCTCGAACTCGGCGGCAAGAGCCCCAACATCGTCTTCGCCGACGCCGACCTCGAAGCCGCCGCCGCGGCGGCCCCCATGGGCTTCCTCGACAACTCCGGCCAGGACTGCTGCGCCCGCACCCGCATCCTCGTCCAACGCTCCGTCCACGACCGCTTCCTGGAACTCCTGGCCCCGGGCATCGAGTCGGTCGTGGTCGGCGACCCCGCGGACGAGAACACCCAGATGGGCCCGCTGATCTCCAGGACCCAACGGGAACGGGTCCGTTCGTACGTCGACCCGGACGCCCCGGGCATCCGGGGCAAGGCCCCCGAAGGACCCGGCTTCTGGTTCCCGCCCACCGTCCTCACCGGCGTCGACCCCCGCGCCCGCGTGGCCGTCGAGGAGGTCTTCGGCCCGGTCGCCGTCGTCCTGCCCTTCGAGGACGAGGCGGAGGCCGTGGCCCTCGCCAACGCCACCGAGTACGGCCTCTCCGGCTCCATCTGGACCCGGGACGTCGGCCGCGCCCTGCGCGTCTCCCAGGCGGTCCGCGCGGGCAACCTGTCCGTCAACTCCCACTCCAGCGTCCGCTACTGGACACCCTTCGGCGGCTTCAAGCAGTCCGGCATCGGCCGCGAACTCGGCCCGGACGCCCTGACCGCCTTCACCGAGACCAAGAACGTCTTCATCAGCACGGAGGCCTGAGCCACCCATGAACGAGCAGACCGAGCAGGCTATCTGCCGCCGCCTTGTCGGACGTACCGCCGTCATCACCGGAGCCGGCAGCGGCATCGGCCTCGCCACCGCGCGCCGGCTCGCCTCCGAGGGCGCGCACGTCGTCTGCGCCGACGTCGACGAGACCCGCGGCAAGGCGGCCGCCGACGAGGTCGGCGGAATCTTCGTCAAGGTCGACGTCACCGACCCCGAACAGGTCGAGGCCCTCTTCAAGACGGCCCACGACACCTACGGCAGCGTCGACATCGCCTTCAACAACGCCGGCATCTCCCCGCCCGACGACGACTCCATCCTGGAGACCGGCCTGGAGGCCTGGAAGCGCGTCCAGGAGGTCAACCTGACCTCCGTCTACCTGTGCTGCAAGGCCGCCCTCCCTTACATGCGGCGCCAGGGCAGGGGCTCCATCATCAACACGGCGTCCTTCGTGGCGAGGATGGGCGCCGCCACCTCCCAGATCTCCTACACGGCGTCCAAGGGCGGAGTCCTGGCCATGTCCCGGGAGCTCGGCGTGCAGTTCGCCCGGGAGGGCATCCGGGTCAACGCCCTGTGCCCGGGACCGGTCAACACCCCCCTGCTCCAGGAGCTGTTCGCCAAGGACCCGGAGCGGGCGGCCCGCCGCCTGGTGCACATCCCGGTCGGCCGGTTCGCCGAGGCCGAGGAGATCGCCGCCGCGGTGGCCTTCCTGGCCAGCGACGACTCATCCTTCGTGAACGCCAGCGACTTCCTGGTCGACGGCGGAATCTCGGGGGCATACGTCACACCGCTGTAGGCGGCCCCCTACAGTGCCGGAATGAGCATGACGCCCCCGCCCGGCTGGTACCCCGACCCCTCGGCGCCCCATACGGAGCGCTGGTGGGACGGAACGGCGTGGACCGGACACCTGCGCGCGCCCGAGACCCCCGGGCCGCCGCGACCGGCCGGCGGGGCGTCCGGGCGGGCGAAGGCCGTCGCCCTCACGACGGCGGCCGTGGTCCTCGGCGCCGCGATCGTCACGGGGGTGGCCGTACTCGGCGAGGACGACGACAACGGCGGCCCGGCGGTCGACGCCCTGCCGACCTCCGTCCCGTCCACCCCGGCCGCCGACAGCCCCACCCCCACCGTCACCGAGCCGCCCGGCGGCGACCCGGGCGTGGTGGAGGACGAACTCAACGGCATCACCCTGCCGTTGCCCGACGGCTGGACCACGGCGAAGAACGTCGCCGAGTCCGATGCCGTCATGACCACGGACGACGGGACGTACGACTGCCCGGCCGGCACCGGCCTCTGCCGGCACGGACTCGTCCTCACCCGCACGGTCACCGAGAACGACGAGAAGTCCCCCGAGGTCCTCGCCAAGCAGGACATCTCGAAGGCCGCCGACGCGGCGTACGACCGCGACAGCCTCGACCGCCGCCTCTACGGCGGCATCGAGTCCCACCGGACCGTCAAGTCCGGGCAGGTCGCGGTGGCGGGACGCGCCGGGTACCTCGTGCGCTGGCAGGTCCGGACCGCCGAGGGGCCCGGCGGATACGTGCAGTCCCTGGCCTTCCCGTCCAGCGTCGGCAGCGAGTCACCGGTGATCGTGCGGTTCGTCTTCGACGCGGGCCCGGACGGGCCGCCGCTCGCCGACATGGACCGGATCACCAAGGGGATCCGGCCGGTCGGCGACACGGCGACGGGCGGCGGAGTGGGCAGCAGCATCGGCCCGAACGGCTGACGCCGCCGCGTGCGCGGAGCTAGAGGAAGGTGTGGCCCTCCCCGCGGTACGTCGGGACGGTCGCCGTCACCGCGTCCCCCTCGATCAACCGCAGCGCGTCGAACCGCTCGCACAGCTCACCGGCCTTGGCGTGCCGGAACCACACCTTGTCGCCGAGCAGCAGGTCGTCGGCGGGGGAGCCGAGCAGCGGCGTCTGGACCTCTCCGGGTCCCTCCTGCGGGTCGTACTTCAGTCCCTCCGGCAAGTACGGCACCGGGAGCCGGTCGGGCCCGGCCGCACCGGAGGCGGGATAACCGCCGCCCAGGACCGTCACGACACCCACGCCGGGCCGCCGGACGACGGGCTGGGCGAACAGGGCCGCCGGACGGCCGCTGAAGGAGCGGTAGTTGTCGAACAGCCGCGGCACGTACAGCCCCGAACCGGCGCCGATCTCGGTGACCGCGTCCTCCGCGGCGGTGTGCTGCACACTGCCCGTGCCGCCGCCGTTGACGAACTCCAGGTCCGGCACGACGGCACGGACCGCGCGTACCACTTCCCCACGCCGCTCGACGAGTTCCTTCCGGGCGGTCGCCTGCATCAGCCGGACGGCACGAGAACGCAGCGGCCGTCCGGCGACGGCGTCGCCGACCCCCGCGATGTGCCCCTCGTACGCCATGATCCCGACGACCTTGAACCCGGGCCGCCGGGCCACGGCACGGGCCATGTCGGCGACCTGGGCGGGCGAGTACAGCGGGGAGCGCAGGGCGCCGACGCGCACCCGCCCCCCGAACAGCTTCAGCGAGGTGTCCAACTCCAGGCAGACCCGGACGACTTCGCGCCCGCCGCCGCGTGCCTCGTCGATGAACCCGAGCTGTGCCGGGTCGTCGACCATCACCGTCACGGCGGCGGCGAGCTTCGGGTCGGCGGCCAGTTCGGCGAAGCCGGCACGGTCGGCGGACGGATAGGCGAGCAGGATGTCGTCGAACCCACTCCTGGCCAGCCACAGGGACTCGGCCAGGGTGAAGGACATGATCCCCGCGAAACCGTCCTTCGCGAGGACACGTTCCAGCAGGGCCCGGCAGCGTACGGACTTGCTGGCGACCCGGACCGGTTTACCGCCGGCGCGGCGGACGAGATCGTCCGCGTTCGCGTCGAAGGCGTCCAGGTCCACGATCGCGAGGGGGGCGTCTAGATGGGCGGTGGCCCGGTCGTAACGGGCCCGGTCGGCGGCGCGCGCAGTCATGGACGCAGCCTGCCAGACTGGATTACCGCAGGGTAGGGGGACGTTCCGGGCAGATGCCCCGGGCTCACGGACTGGTTCCCGTTCGCCCCGGAACAACCCGTAGAGTGACGCGCACGCACGGAGGATCGTCTCTGCGCCGGTCATAGGCCCGCGTCGGGATGCCGGTCCAGCCGTGCGGGTATGCGTGCCCGGACGGCTTCGCCCGTACCGGGCGGGCCAGGACGACAGCGGCCCGCGTACGAGGAGACGGCCCGGGCACGAGGAAACGGGGGGTGGCCCGCATGAGTACGGAAGCACGCCGCCCAGCCGTTCCCCCACGCCCCACGACACCCCCACGCCCCGCCGAACCACCGGTGGTGGGGGACACGGAGGGCGACGATCCCGGCCGGCGGAGCGTCGGTGAGGAACCGGGCCGACGGGGAACCGGCGAGGAATCGGGCCTCCGTGTTCATGGCGACGATCCGAGCGGACGCGGGCTCGGTGACGCCCTGGGGCGTCGGGGCCACGGTGACGATCCGGGCCGCCGGGGACACGAGGTCGATCCGGGGCGCTTCGGACGCGGCGACGCGTTCCTGAACCGGTCCGACGGCCCGCTCCGGCAGGGCCCCGACAGGAGCGCCGCACAGCGATCCGAGACGGCGGGCCGCCAGGACCGGACCGAGGCGACCGGGCGACAGGACCGCCGGGACGCGTCCGCTTCCTTCCCGGCCGAACGCCGTGTCGCGGAGGGCTTCTTCGGGGCGCGCCGCCCGGTCACCCCGAGGAACGGGGACGACGCCGTCCCGCCGAGGTCCCCGCGCCACCGCGCCGGACCGGACGGAACCGGGGCCGCCTCCGGCACCACCGGCTCCCAGAGCACCCGGCCCCCCTTCCCGCACCGACACGCGGGGTCCCCTCGTCCCACCCCCTCCACTCCCACGTCCCCGCCCCCACCGCAGGCATCCGCCCGGTTCCCGGACACGCCGCCGGTCACGGGGCGCGAGGCGCGCGGGGAGAACACCGCGGTGACCGGTACGGGGCCGTCGGGTCCCGGCCCGCTGCCGCCGCACGCCACCGGCGGTCGCGAGCCGCGCCGGGAGAACCCGGGGACGACCGGGCCGACCGGTGGGACGGGGGCGACCGGTGCGGGTACGTCGACATCCGCGCCGCTTCCGCCCCAGGCACCCGCCACCCGCCGTCCGGACGCTCCGCCGACCGCGGGCCGTGGCAACACCGGGGCGGGGTCGCCGAGTTCCTCCCCTTTCCCGCCGAGCAACGGCACATCCCGTCCGGCGAGCACAGCGGCCCCGCGACCGGGCTCCGTCCCGCCGCGCCCGAGCAGCGCGGCCCCGGCATCCGGGCCCGTCCCGCCCCGCCCGGACCGCGAGGCTCCCGCACCGAGGCAGGCATCGCCCCGCCGGGACGGCACGCCCCCCGCGCAGGGCTCCGTCCCGCCGCGCCCGAACGGCGCGGCCCCGGCATCCGGGCCCGTCCCGCCCCGCCCGGACCGCGAGGCTCCCGCACCGAGGCAGGCATCGCCCCGCCGGGACGGCACGCCCCCCGCGCAGGGCTCCGTCCCGCCGCGCCCGAACGGCGCGGCCCCGGCATCCGGGCCCGTCCCGCCCCGCCCGAGCCATCAACCCCCCGTGGAGCGCTCCGTGCCGCCCCGCCGTACCGGCGCGCCCGCCGAGGGTGTCGCGGAGACGACGTTCCGGCCGCGGCCGATCCGTTCGGAGCTGCCTCCGGAGGTGGGCGGACGCGGGGACACGACGCCTGTCGAACCCGTGCGCCGCCCCGACTTCCCCCCACGGCCCGCGCACGAGGCCCCGGTCCCGGGCACCCCGTCACCCACCTCCCCGGCATCCCCCGACCGGGGCGGCGCTCCGAGCGGCGCCCGCATACCCTCCGTACCCCCCGTCCCGCCGAGCCCTCCGCGCACGGCGCCGTCCGCCGAGACCCCCACCGTGTCCCCGGACCCCTCCCTCTCCTGGAGCGCCCCGATGGCGCCGGGTGGGACGCCCGGTCCGGCGCGGCCGGTGATTTCGTTCGGGGAGCCGGAGGCGTACGCCGACCCGGTGCGGCACAGGGCGCTCGGACGGCCCCGGATCGCCCTGATGGCCGCCTGTGTCGTCCTCGGACTGGGACTCATCGGCGGTGCGGCGACCGGGAGTTGGCTCATCGGGGAGCCCGGGGACGCCGGGGCCGGCGACAGCTTCGCCTCGGCCCGCGACCTGTGGCACGGCATCCCCGTCGATCAACTGTTCCCGCCCACGGTCGAGGGCCAGGGCGCCGGCCCCGGCGGCGCCGACCGCGCCTGGACGCGGATCGCCGTCGCCCCCGACAGCGGCTGTCAGAACGCCTTCGACCCACTGCTGCGCAAGGCGCTCTCCACGGTCGGCTGCGCACGCCTCCTGCGCGCCACCTACACCGACGCCACCCAGAGCTACGTCACCACCGTCGGCCTCCTCTTCACCAAGGCCGACGCCGCCGCCATGGCCACCCTGAACAAGCGGTTCAAGGACGAGGGCCTCGCCGACCGCACGGACCTCATGCCCCGGCCGTACGCCGCCAAGGACACCGTCGCCGCGAACTTCGGCACCGCACAGCGCGCCTCCTGGACCGTCTCCGTCCTCACCGACGCCCCCGTCGTCGTCTACGCCGTCTCCGGCTGGGCGGACGGCCGTGACGTCGACACCCCGGAGCCCGCCGCCAGGGCCATGGAGTCCGGCTCGACCACCGCCCCCGCGCAGGCCGGCCTCGGCAACGAGGCGCAGGGCCTCGCCGACCGGGTCGAACGCGGACTGCGCCGAACCGTCAGCGCCTCCTCGGAGAAACCCTCATGAACCGTGTCAGCCGTACGGGTCGGATCAGCGTCACGACCCGCCGGGCCGGTCTCCTGAGCGTCCTCCTCGCCGCCTCGGTCGCCCTCGTCCCGCCCACCGCCGCGCATGCCGACGGCATCCGCGGCCAGCAGTGGGCCCTGGGCGCCATGCACACCCAGGACGCCTGGCGCACCACCAAGGGGGCGGGCGTCACCGTCGCCGTCCTCGACACCGGCGTCGAGGCCGACCACCCCGACCTCGACGGCAACGTCCTCACCGGCAAGGACATGATCGGTTTCGGCGCGAAGGACGGCGACCGCGCCTGGGCCCGCCACGGCACCGCGATGGCCGGCATCATCGCGGGCCACGGACACGGCGCCGGCGACGCGGACGGTGTCCTGGGCATCGCCCCCGAGGCGAAGATCCTCCCCGTCCGCGTGATCCTCGAAGACGGCGACAAGGCCCGCGCGAAGGCCCGCAACACCCGCGGCAACGCCCTCGCCGAAGGCATCCGCTGGGCCGCCGACCACGGCGCCGACGTCATCAACCTCTCCCTCGGCGACGACTCGTCCTCCGCCCACCCCGAACCCGCCGAGGACGAGGCCGTCCAGTACGCCCTGAGGAAGGGCGCCGTCGTCGTCGCCTCGGCCGGCAACGGCGGCGAGAAGGGCGACCACATCTCCTACCCGGCCGCCTACCCGGGCGTGATCGCCGCGACCGCCGTCGACAAGTACGGCACCCGTGCCTCCTTCTCCACCCGCCGCTGGTACGCCACGGTCAGCGCCCCGGGCGTCGACGTGGTCATCGCCGACCCCGACCACCAGTACTACGAGGGCTGGGGGACGAGCGCCGCCTCCGCCTTCGTCTCCGGCGCGGTCGCGCTCATCAGGGCCGCCCACCCGCACCTGACGCCGGCGCAGGTCAAGAAGCTCCTGGAGGACACGGCCCGCAACGCCCCGTCCGGGGGCCGCGACGACTCCCGCGGGTTCGGCTTCATCGACCCGGCCGCCGCCCTCACACAGGCCGGCCGGCTCAAGCCGGAGGGCCTCCAGGCCGCCGCCTACGGCGACAAGTACTTCGGCTCCGGCCCCGACGCCCCCGAGTCCGGCACCGACACCTCCGACTGGGCGGCCCCCCTCGCGGGCGGCGTCGGCGGCCTGCTCCTGGTCGCGGCGGTCTTCGTGTGGCGCGGACGCCGCGAACGCCACGACGACTTCTAGGCACCCCCGACCCGGAGACCACGACCGCTATCGCACGGTGGCCGGGGAGGCCGCCGCGGACGCCGGGGCAGAGGCCGACGCCCCGTCATCCGCGAACACCGACACCGCCGCCGTCGCCGCCGCCTCCACCAGCGAAATCCCCTTCGCCTGCGTCGAGTTGCCCTTCGACAGCACGGCCACCAGATAGTCGTGGCCGTCCACCGTCACCCGTCCGACGCTGTTGATGTCCCACAGCCCGGTCGTGCTGCGCGCCAGCCAGCCGTTCTTCAGGGCCCATCCGGAACCGTCCGCCGCGGCCGACACCCCCCAGTGCTGGCCGGCGGCTATCTGCCCCATCAGCCCCCGCACATACGTCCGCGAGGCCTCACTCAGCTCCGACTCGTCCCCGAACACCTGCTGGAGCAGGGCGAGTTGGTCGGCGGCCGTGGTCTGGGTCAGCCCCCACAGCATGTCGTCGCCGCCCTCGGTGTCGGTGAGCCCGAGCCGCTCGTTCGCCGCGTCGAGGCCCTCCGCCTTGCCGATGGCCCGCCACAGCGCCGACGCGGAGGCGTTGTCGCTGTTCTCGATCATCGCGGTGGCGTACGTCTTCTCCCGGGCGGTGAGATGCCGGTCGGCGTCCTGCGCCCGGAGCAGCAGTGCGGCCAGGATGTCGACCTTGACGATGCTCGCCGTGTCGAAGGCGCCGTCGCCGTACGACGCGTTCTCGCCCGACTCCAGATCGAGCACCGCCGCGGACACCTCCGCGCCGTCCTCCACGCTCACCGACCTCATGGCCGTGGCCAGCGTCTCGTCGTGGTCCACGGTCGGCTGCGCCACCGCTTCCACCGATGTCCCCCCGTTCGCCGAAGCGGAGTCCGAGGCGGACCCCGAACCTGAAGCCGGTGCAGACGACGAGACCGCCGCCGGTTCCGCCGCCGACGATACGGCGCCCGCACCGGAGTGCGCCCGCGCCTTCACGTACACGGTCCCGGCCGCCGTGGCCCCGAGGACGGCGACGGAGGCGAGCGCGGCGTACAGCAGGGGCCGGCGCCGGGAGGGACGGGAGCGGTGGCTGCGGGCGGCTCTGGAAGACTCCATGTCCGCGATCGTCCGGGCGCCGGCTGTGCGGGCGGTTAGACGGACGTTAGATGTGTGTCAGGGGAATCTGAGAAATCCGTGAAGGGCGTCACGGACAGGTTTCCGGGCCCGCACAAGCCCAGCAGCATCCCCCCTATAGGGTCGGTGACCGTGGCGAACAAGAACATTCCCGACCCAGGCTTCTCCGACGACGACGGCACCGCCGATCCCCGGCTGAGCGCCGCGCTCGCCGCCTGGGCCGAGGACCGCACCGCCGCGGGCCCCGTCCTGGAGGCCCTCAAGGGCGCCCGGCTCCTCGTCCCCGTGGTGGCCGTGCTCGGCGAGGTCGAGGAGGACGAGAACGGGCTGCGCCGCGAGAAGACCAGCGACATGGCCGTACCCACCCTGAAGGCGGGCCCTCGGACCGCCCTGCCCGCCTTCACCTCCACCGAGTCGCTGGCCCGCTGGGACCCGGCGGCCCGACCCGTCGCCGTCCCCCTGCACCAGGCGCTCCGGGCCGCCGCGCACGAGAAGGCGGACACGGTCCTGCTCGACCTGGCGGGACCGGTGCCGTTCGAACTGACGGGAGCCGCGCTGCTGGCGCTCGCGGAGGGGCGTACCAGCACGGACCCGCTCGCCGACCCGGCCGTCGTGGCGGCGGTGAGGGACGCGGTGGCCGCCGAGCCCGCCGTGCTCCGCGCCCACCTGGGGCCGGGACAGGCCGACGGCACCCTCGCCCTCGTACTGGACCCGGCCATGCCCCCGGCCGAGACGGCCCGCGCGCTCGCGCGGCGGCTCGCCGCCGACGACACACTGCGGGCCCGCCTGGTGCGCGGCCTCGACCTGGCACTGCTGCCGGCCGGGACGACGCCACCGGGCGAGCCCTTGTACGTACGCGGATGAGTCGGCCGTAGGCCGGAGAGGGACTAGCCGTAGACCGGGCCGGTGTACTTCTCGCCCGGGCCCTGGCCCGGCTCGTCCGGGACGAGGGACGCCTCGCGGAAGGCCAGCTGGAGCGACTTCAGACCGTCCCGCAGCGGGGCCGCGTGGAAGGAGCTGATCTCGGTCGCGCTCGCGTCCAGCAGACCGGCCAGCGCGTGCACCAGCTTGCGGGCCTCGTCCAGGTCCTTGTACTTGTCGCCCTCGTCCGTCAGCCCGAGCTTCACGGCGGCGGCGCTCATCAGGTTGACGGCGACCGTCACGATGACCTCGACGGCGGGGACCTCGGCGATGTCGCGGGCCATCGCGTCGAAGTCGGGATTCTCGGCGGACTCGGCAGGGGTGTCACTCATGTCCCACACGATAGGCCCCGGTGTACGGCGGTTAGCACCACCCCCGGGTTGCTGCTAACCTTGTGTGATGACCGGCCAGGCAGCGATGCCCGGCCCACAAGTGGAGGCTCCGATCTCCCACCTGACTGTCCTCCGGGGCGGCGGGTCACCCGGTCAGGCGGTCACCATCGTTCCGTACGGACGATGGAGTCGCCCGAACACGCGCCCCGCGGAGATCGCGGCGGTGCTCCGGTTGTGCTTTGGAGCCCCGTCTGTGATCGTCCCGGGGCATTTTTCATGTTCCGGTGCGATGAGGTCTGTCTAACAGAGACATACGCGGCTGTCCGCCAGACCGCCGTGTGGTGCTAACCGAGGAGGATCCATCAGCGCCGAGCCCCGCATCAACGACCGGATTCGCGTTCCAGAAGTACGACTTGTCGGTCCCAGTGGCGAGCAGGTGGGCATCGTCCCCCTGGCCAAGGCACTGGAGCTCGCGCAGGAGTACGACCTGGACCTGGTCGAGGTGGCGGCGACCGCCCGTCCGCCTGTGTGCAAGCTCATGGACTACGGGAAGTTCAAGTACGAGTCGGCCATGAAGGCCCGTGAGGCGCGCAAGAACCAGGCGCACACGGTCATCAAGGAGATGAAGCTCCGGCCGAAGATCGACCCGCACGACTATGACACCAAGAAGGGTCACGTCGTCCGGTTCCTCAAGCAGGGCGACAAGGTCAAGATCACGATCATGTTCCGTGGTCGCGAGCAGTCCCGGCCGGAACTCGGCTACCGACTGCTGCAGCGTCTCGCGGAGGACGTGGCCGACCTCGGGTTCGTGGAATCGAACCCGAAGCAGGACGGCCGAAACATGATCATGGTTCTCGGTCCGCACAAGAAGAAGACCGAGGCGATGGCCGAGGCCCGCCAGGCGCAGGAAGCCCGCAAGGCCGAGGCGAAGGCCAACCCCGGCAAGTCGCAGAACGCCGCGGAGTCGGAGTTCGACGAGACCTCTGTGGTGGAGGAATCGATCGAGGCCCCGGCCGAGGCTTCCGCCGACGCGTGATCCCGGGGGGACTCCAGTCCCCAAGGGTGTAACCGATACAAGAGCGACGCTCCACCGTGCCCGGTTTTCGTGACCGGGCACCGGAGCGCCACCGACGAGGAGAGAACGGCGCTATGCCGAAGAACAAGTCGCACAGCGGTGCCAGCAAGCGCTTCAAGATCACCGGCTCCGGCAAGGTGCTCCGCGAGCGTGCCGGCAAGCGCCACCTGCTCGAGCACAAGTCGTCCCGTGTGACGCGTCGCCTCACCGGCAACGCCGAGATGGCCCCGGGCGACGCCAAGAAGATCAAGAAGCTTCTCGGCAAGTGACGTACCGGCTCGGCTGATCCACCGATCGGCGAGCACCGTACGTCTGGACCGGGACCCTATCGATTTCGGGCCGTGTGAAGACCACCACGGCCCCGCTACAAGGAGTTAACAAGTGGCACGCGTCAAGCGGGCAGTCAACGCCCACAAGAAGCGCCGGGCGATCCTCGAGGCGGCCTCCGGCTACCGCGGTCAGCGTTCGCGCCTGTACCGCAAGGCCAAGGAGCAGGTCACCCACTCGCTGGTCTACAACTACAACGACCGCAAGAAGCGCAAGGGTGACTTCCGTCGGCTGTGGATCCAGCGCATCAACGCCGCTGCCCGCGCCAACGGCATCACGTACAACCGCTTCATCCAGGGTCTGAACGCCGCGAACATCGAGGTCGACCGCAAGATCCTGGCCGAGCTGGCCGTCAACGACGCCGGTGCCTTCGCGGCCCTCGTCGAGGTCGCCCAGAAGGCGCTCCCGGCCGACGTCAACGCGCCGAAGGCCGCGTGACGCCACGACGGCTCTAGGCCGACGTGACTGAAGGACCCGCAGGCTGCCGAAGCCTGCGGGTCCGCTGTTTTCCGAACTGCCGAAGGTGATCCGATGCCTCCCGCCAGCCCCGAGCTGATCTCGCCCCGTTCCCCCCGCGTCGTCGCCGCCCGGCGGCTCGCCAGGCGGAACTTCCGGGGCAAGGAGCGGCTGTTCCTCGCGGAGGGGCCGCAGGCGGTGCGGGAGGCGGCGGGGCACCAGGACACGCTGGTCGAGCTGTTCGCGACGCCGGAGGCCGCGGAGCGGTACGCCGACATCATCGGTGAGGCACGGGACGCCGGGGCCCGGGTGCATCTCGCCGACGAGCAGGTCATCGCCGACATCTCCACCACCGTCACCCCGCAGGGCCTCGTCGGGATCTGCCGGTTCCTGGACACCCCCTTCGCGGAGATCCTCGCCGCCCGGCCGAAGCTGGTCGCCGTCCTCGCACACGTACGGGACCCCGGGAACGCCGGGACCGTCCTCCGGTGCGCCGACGCCGCCGGCGCCGAGGCCGTCGTCCTGACCGACGCCTCCGTCGATCTCTACAACCCCAAGGCCGTCCGCGCCTCCGTCGGGTCGCTCTTCCACCTCCCCGTGGCCGTCGGCGTCCCCGTGGAAGAGGCGGTCCGGGGACTCCGGGCGGCCGGCGTGCGCATCCTCGCCGCCGACGGCGCCGGGACCGACGACCTGGACGACGAACTCGACAAGGGGACCATGGGCGGGCCGACCGCCTGGGTCTTCGGCAACGAGGCCTGGGGGCTCCCGGAAGAGACCCGCGCACTCGCGGACGCCGTGGTGCGCGTCCCGATCCACGGGAAGGCCGAGAGCCTGAACCTCGCCACCGCCGCCGCCGTATGTCTCTATGCGTCAGCCCGTGCACAGCGCGCCTCCGGAGGGTGCCGCTCCGTCACCGAGAGCTAGTAGGGTGACCTGCTCGGGGGCCCTGCGCCGTTCTGAGAGGTGGGGTACGGGGATGAGCGTCGGCACGAGCAGCGCACCGGGAGCACGGGACCTGCGGCGCCCGCCCGGGTCCCGGCCCGGTGATCTCGCCGAGCTCGGCATCGATCCCGACCAGCTGCCCGACGGACTGGTCGTCGCCGACGAGCACGGCCACGTGGTCTGCTTCAACGCCGCGGCGGCCAGGATCACCGACCTGCCCGCCGAGGAGGCCCTCGGACAGCGGCTGGAGACGGCCCTCCCATTAGAGGACCTGGAGGGCCGGCGCTGGTGGCAGCTCACCGACCCGTACGGCGGTCTCGCCATCCGGGTGGGACAGCCCGAGCGCAACCTGCTCCTCCCCGGCGGCCGTGAGGTGCTGGTCACCGCGAAGTACGTGCGGACCCGGCCCACCGGACCCGTCCGCCGGGTCGTCGTCTGCCTCCGCGACACCGAGGCCCGCCGCCGTACCGAACGCAGCCACGCCGAGCTGATCGCCACCGTCGCCCACGAACTGCGCTCGCCGCTCACCTCGGTCAAGGGGTTCACCGCCACCCTGCTCGCCAAGTGGGAACGCTTCACCGACGACCAGAAGCGGCTGATGCTGGAGACCGTCGACGCCGACGCCGACCGCGTCACCCGGCTCATCGCCGAACTCCTCGACATCTCCCGGATCGACTCCGGACGGCTGGAGGTCAGGCGCCAGCCCGTCGACATAGGCGCCGCCGTCGGACGGCACATCCAGGCGTACGTGGCCGCGGGCCTCGCCGCCGACCGGTTCCTGCTCCGCCTCGAACAGCCGCTGCCCGACCTGTGGGCCGACCCCGACAAGGTCGACCAGGTGCTCAGCAACCTGCTGGAAAATGCGGTGCGGCACGGCGAGGGAACCGTCACGATCGACATCACGCCCGCGGCGTCCCCCCGAGAGGGAGAGAGCGTCGGTACGTCGGTCACGGTGAGCGACGAGGGGTCCGGCATCCCGGAGGAGTCCATGAACCGCGTCTTCACCCGCTTCTGGCGAGGCAGCAAGCGCGGCGGCACCGGCCTCGGGCTCTACATCGTCAAGGGCATCGTCGAGGCCCACGGCGGCACCATCACGGTCGGCCGCGCCCCCGGCGGCGGCGCCCAGTTCCGATTTACGTTGCCCGTGAGCGCTCCGGCCTACCTGACCTGAGCCGCCCGCGGGCGCGTTCGTCCACCTCCACCCCGTTAGACTCGGCCTTTGGCACCTTTGCGTCCCCGTTTCACGTTCAGGGACGACGCGTCCCCCCGAGTCGGGACGGGGACCATCCGCCAGCCAATCGGAAGCACGGGAAGAGATGTCGGCACCGAATAAGTCGTACGACCCTGTCGAGGTCGAGGCGTTGAAACCGGAAGAGATCGAGCGCATGCAGGGCGAGGCGCTCGCCGCCTTCGCCGCCGCGGGCTCCCTCGACGCGCTCCAGGAGGCCAAGGTCGCGCACACCGGCGGCACCTCGCCGCTGGCCCTCGCCAACCGCGAGATCGGCGCGCTGCCCCCGCACGCGAAGGCCGCCGCCGGCAAGCTGGTGGGCCAGGCCCGCGGCGCCGTGAACAAGGCCCTCGCCGCCCGCCAGGGCGAACTGGAGGCCGAGCGCGACCAGCGGGTCCTGGTCGAGGAGGCGGTGGACGTCACGCTGCCGTACGACCGCGTTCCGGCCGGCGCCCGCCACCCGCTCACTACGCTCTCGGACCGGATCGAGGACGTCTTCGTGGCCATGGGCTACGAGGTCGCCGAGGGCCCGCAGGTCGAGGCCGAGTGGTTCAACTTCGACGCCCTGAACATCGGCCCGGACCACCCGGCCCGCGGTGAGGCCGACACGTTCTTCGTCCAGGGTTCCGAGGGCGGCACCGAGTCCGGTGTCGTGCTGCGCACCCACACCTCGCCGGTGCAGATCCGCTCCCTGCTGGAGCGCGAACTCCCGGTCTACGTGATCTGCCCCGGCCGCGTGTACCGCACCGACGAGCTGGACGCCACCCACACGCCCGTCTTCCACCAGGTCGAGCTGCTCGCCGTGGACGAGGGCCTGACCATGGCCGACCTCAAGGGCACCCTGGACCACATGGTCCAGTCCCTGTTCGGCGAGGGCATGAAGACGCGGCTCCGGCCCAACTTCTTCCCCTTCACCGAGCCGTCCGCCGAGATGGACATGGTCTGTTACGTCTGCAAGGGCGAGTCCGTCGGCAACCCCGACCGGCCCTGCCGTACCTGCTCCAGCGAGGGCTGGATCGAGCTCGGCGGCTGCGGCATGGTCAACCCCAAGGTGCTGACCGCCTGCGGTGTCGACCCGGAGAAGTACAGCGGGTTCGCCTTCGGGTTCGGCATCGAGCGGATGCTGATGTTCCGCCACAACGTCGAAGACATGCGAGACATGGTCGAGGGTGACGTCCGGTTCACCCGGCCGTTCGGGATGGAGATCTGATGCGGGTCCCGCTTTCTTGGCTGCGGGAGTACGTCGACCTGCCGGCGACGGAAACCGGGCGCGACGTCCAGGCCAAGCTCGTCTCCGCGGGCCTTGAGGTCGAGACGGTCGAGCAGCTCGGCGCCGACCTCAAGGGCCCGCTGGTCGTCGGCCGGGTGCTGACCATCGAGGAGCTGGAGGGCTTCAAGAAGCCGATCCGCTTCTGCACGGTCGACGTCGGCACCGCCAACGGCACCGGCGAGCCCCAGGAGATCGTCTGCGGCGCCCGCAACTTCGCCGTCGGCGACAAGGTCGTCGTCGTGCTCCCGGGCGCGGTCCTCCCCGGCAACTTCGCCATCGCCGCCCGCAAGACGTACGGCAAGACCTCCCACGGCATGATCTGCTCCGGCGACGAGCTGGGCATGGGCGACGACGGCAGCCACGGCATCATCGTGCTGCCCCCGGAGACCGAGGTCGGCAAGGACGCCATCGAGCTCCTCGAACTCGTCGACGAGGTCCTGGACATCGCCGTCACCGCGAACCGCGGCGACTGTCTGTCCCTGCGCGGCGTGGCCCGCGAGGTCGCCATCGGCTACGGCATCTCGCTGCGCGATCCCGCCCTCCTCGACGTACCGGCCCCGAACGCCTTCGGCTACCCGGTCCAGGTCTCCGACCCGGCCGGCTGCGACGGCTTCACCGCCCGTACTGTCACCGGTCTGAGCCCCGAGGCCCGCTCCCCGCTCTGGCTCCAGCGCCGCCTCCAGAAGGTCGGCATGCGCCCGATCTCGCTGGCCGTGGACGTCACCAACTACGTGATGATGGAGCTGGGCCAGCCGCTGCACGCCTACGACCGCTCGCTGGTCCAGGGCACCATCGGCGTCCGCCGGGCCGAGGAGGGCGAGAAGATCGTCACCCTCGACGGCGTCGAGCGGAAGCTGCACGCCGAGGACCTGGTGATCACCGACGACCGCGGCCCGATCGGCCTCGCCGGTGTCATGGGCGGCGCCAACACGGAGATCGCCGATCACACCGAGGCTGAGGGCACCACCGACATCGTGATCGAGGCCGCCCACTTCCACGCGGTCTCCATCGCCCGTACGGCCCGCCGGCACAAGCTGTCCTCCGAGGCGTCCAAGCGCTTCGAGCGCGGTGTCGACCCGCGGGCCGCGTCGGCCGCCGCGCAGCGCACCGTCGACCTGCTGGTGCTGCTCGCGGGCGGCACCGCCGAGGCGGGCGTCACCGAGGTCGTCGCGCCGTCCGGGCCGCACACCATCGCCCTCCCGGCGAACCACCCGGACAAGGTCGCGGGTGTCGAGTACGGCCGCGAGACCGTCGTACGCCGTCTCCAGCAGGTCGGCTGCGACGTGTACGGGCAGGACGAGCTGATCGTCACGGTGCCGTCCTGGCGGCCCGACCTCGCCGAGGTCAACGACCTCGCCGAGGAGGTCATCCGCCTGGAGGGCTACGAGAACCTGCCCTCCACGCTGCCGAGGCCCCCCGCCGGCCGCGGTCTGACCCACCGGCAGCGGCTGCACCGCCGGGCCGGCCGGGCCCTGGCCGGTGCCGGATACGTCGAGGCGCCGAACTACCCGTTCGTCAGCGAGCAGGTCTTCGACCAGCTCGGCCTCGCGGCCGATGACCCGGCGCGCCGCGTCGTCAAGCTGGTCAACCCGCTCAACGACGAGGAGCCGGCCCTGCGTACGTCGCTGCTGCCGGGCCTGCTCGGCGCGCTGCGGCGCAACGACGGCCGCGGCTCGCACGACCTGGCGCTCTTCGAGACCGGCCTGGTCTTCCTGCCGCGCGAGGAGCAGCCGGCCGCCGTGTCGCTGCCCGTCGACCGGCGTCCGACCGACGAGGAGATCGCCGGGCTGAACGCCGCGCTGCCCGAGCAGCCGCGCCATGCCGCCGTCGTCCTCGCGGGCGCCCGCGAGCAGGCCGGCTGGTGGGGCAGGGGCCGTCCGGCCGACTGGGCCGACACGGTCGAGGCGGCCCGGACGGTGGCCCGTGAGGCCGGTGCCGAACTGGTCGTCCGCGGTGGGCAGTACGGTCCGTGGCACCCGGGTCGGTGCGCCGAACTGGTGATCGTCGCGGACGGCGGCGAGCGCGTCGTCGGTCACGCGGGGGAGCTGCATCCCCGGGTGGTCAAGGCGCTGGGGCTGCCCGCGCGGACCTGCGCGATGGAGCTCGACCTGGACGCGGTGGAGCAGGCGGGCGACAGCACCCCGCAGGCGCCGAGCATCTCCACGTTCCCGGTGGCCACGCAGGATGTCGCGCTCGTCGTCGCCCGTGAGGTGCCGGCGGCCGACGTCGAGGCCGCGCTGCTCGACGGCGCGGGTGAACTGCTGGAGGCGATCCGGCTGTTCGACGTGTACGAGAACGACGAGCAGCTCGGCGCCGGCCGGAAGTCGCTGGCGTACGCGCTGCGGTTCCGGGCGACCGACCGGACGCTGACGGTGGACGAGGCGTCGGCGGCCCGGGACGCGGCGGTCGCCCTCGCGGGCGAGCGGACCGGGGCGGTGCTGCGCGCCTGAGTGGGCGTGGGGGACCGTGCCGCAGGGCCGTGTCCCCCGAGTTCCGCCCACCGGTCACCTCACTCGATTGAGTGACTTCTGTCGGTGATCTGGCCCCTTCGGGGCATGCGGTCGACAGAATCGGACCGGCCTTTCGGGGCCGGTCCGATGGCGTTGTCAGGGCCTGATTGGGGGGCCATCGACATGATCCGCATCAAGGCTGGGGTGCCTCGCGGGGCGGGACGACCCCGGACGCCCACGCGCCGGCCGGGGCGCCGGCCGCTGCGGCGGGCTCTCGCACTGGGGTTGCCGACGGTCTGGGGGGCCGCCGCGATCACCTACAAGCTGGCCTGTCCGCTCGCCCAGCAGAGCGGCCTCGGTGCGCGCGCCGCCACCGGTGCCGTCTTCTTCGCCGTCGGCACCGGGCTGATCCTCCATGCCCGGCGCACCCTGGTGCGTGAACTCCGGCTCGCCCGGCGGGTCGCCGGCGTCGCCCAGAGCGCGCTGCTGCGGCCGCCGCCGCCGCGCGTCGAGGGGCTGAACGTCGCCGCCGCCCAGCTGTCCGCGGACCGCGGTGCCGGTATCGGCGGCGACCTGTACGAGGTGGTCGCCACCGAGCACGGCGTCCGGGTCGTGATGGGCGATGTCCGCGGCCACGGGATCGGGGCGATCGGTACGGCCGCCGCCGTCCTCGGCAGCTTCCGTGAGGCCGTCCACGACGAGCCCGAACTCGACGGTGTGCTCCGTCGGCTGGAACGCACCCTGGCCCGGCACCTGCGCGAGCGCGCCCGCGCCGAACACCCCTCGGCCGGCCCGGAGC
Source organism: Streptomyces sp. NPDC032822 (assembly GCF_055578825.1). Classification (NCBI taxonomy): domain Bacteria; kingdom Bacillati; phylum Actinomycetota; class Actinomycetes; order Kitasatosporales; family Streptomycetaceae; genus Streptomyces; species Streptomyces sp. NPDC032822. The sequence continues at coordinate 76,976 of NZ_JBVIOL010000011.1, forward strand.
CCGAGAACCCGGTCGCCGAGGAGTTCGTGACCGTCCTGCTGCTGGAGATCGGCCGGGACGACGAGGTACGGGCGTTGAACTGCGGCCACCCGTGGCCGTACCTGCTCACCGGTACCGGCGTCGACCCCCTGGCCCGGACCGACCCCCTCCCGCCTCTGGGCCCGTTCCCCTTACCCCTCGATCTGCCCGCACGGCACTGCGGCCCCTTGCTCCCCGGCGAGAGTCTGGTCCTGCACACGGACGGAGCGGAGGACGCGCGGGACGCGCGTGGCCGGTTCTTCTCCCTGAGCGGGGCCCTGTCCGCGGCCCTGCGCGAGCAGCCGACGGCCATGCCCCAAGCCGTACTGGGCGCGGTCTTCACCGCTCTCCTGCACCACACCAGAGGTACCCCGTCGGACGACGTGGCTCTCCTGGTCCTCCGCAACGACCGATCAGGGCGACACACCTCAGGGGTGCGGGACGGTGACATGTGCGGCTCGGCCGCGCGGGCCCGACCAGCCACGACGTACCCGCAGCCGACCATGCGCCCCTAGCCGAACGGCGACGAGTCGCACAGCCACGCGCGGCGCCCGGCAGCCGTCCGCCGAGCCACGGAGTGTCGGGCAGGCGGCTGGGCGGACGGCGCGGAATCGGGCCGCCGCACTGTACGAGGGGGAGCCGGCGGCCCTGCCGGCCTCTTGCGAGGCAATTCAGTCAACCGGCTGGAAACTCTCCGCGACAGCGTGCACACGGTGCGGATTCGAGTACTCCGTTCACACCCCGTGTGAAGAAGGACCCACTACTCTGACGGCACCGAGCCACCCGGGGGGCATCCCATGCAGCCCAACACTCTGCTCGACGCGATCCTGGACGAGGCGGGCATCTCGCACGCGGGACTCGCCGCTCATGTGAACCAGGCGGGCCGGGCGCGCGGACTCGCGCTCCGCTACGAACACACCGCCGTGGCACGGTGGTTGAAGGGACAGCGGCCCCGCGGCCAGGTGCCCGACCTGATGTGCGAAGTACTCGCCGCCCGGCTGCACCGGCCCGTCACCCTCGACGACATCGGCCTCGGCATGCCCGGAGAGCCCGCCACCCCGCACGGCACCTCGCTGTCCGGGTTCGTGGAGCGGGCCACCGCGCTGTGGCGTTCCGACGAGCAGCAGCGCCCGCACATCCTGGGCGCCCCCGCGGTGACGGGCACGCCCGCCGTGATGCCGGTGTGGGAGTGGGAGAACCCTCCCGAGGACGTCGACGTCTCGCGGGGCGGCCGGCACCGGGTGACGCCCGCCGACCTCGAAATGCTGCGCGCGGCCCGTACACACTACGAGCAGATGTACCGCAAGGCCGGCGGGGTGGCGACCCGCGCCCGGATCGTCGGCTTCCTGAACGCCGAGGCCGCCCCGCTGCTGCGAGGCAGCTACACCGACGAGACGGGCCGTCAACTGCACCGGGCCACCGGCGGGTTGGTGGCGGTCGCCGGGATCTGCGCCTACGACTCGGACGCGCACGGTCTGGCCCAGCGCTACTTCCACCAGGCGCTCCGGCTCGCCAAGGCCAGCGGTGACCGGGGGTTGGGCGCGTATGTGATCGCGCTCCTGGTCAACCAGGCGTTGTTCATGCGGGAGTACCGGCAGGCCGTCGCCTTCGCGGAGGCCGCGCTGCGGGCGGCCGGCCGGCACATCACCCCGGCGCTCGCCTCCGATCTGTACGCGATGCAGGCGAAGGCGTACGCACACCTCGGCGACGGCACGAGCGCGCTGTCCTGCATCCGGCGGGCCGAGCAGGCCGCCGAACGCATCCGGCGCGGATACGAGCCGGACGAGACGGGCTATGTCCAGCCGGGGCTCGTCAACGTCCAGGTGGCGGAGGCGTTGCTGAGTCTGGGCGAGGTGGCGGCGGCCCGGGAGCACGCCGCGGCGGCCGTCGACAATCCGGCGCACGACCGGGGCCGGGTGCACCGGCTCGCCATGCTCAGCACGATCGAGCTGCGCCAGGGCAACGCCGACAAGGCGGTGGCCATCGCGGTACAGATGGCCGAACAGGCCCGGGGAATGGAGTCGCAGCGCCTGCGCGACAGACTCCGGGCGGTGCGTGAACACCTCGTGCGCAGCGGCTGCGCGGGCACGGCCGAGGCCGCCGCACTCATCGACGGGGCACTGCGCGTACCGCTGTAGACGGGTACACGAGCACCGACACCTCATAGTCCCTGCTGCGATATTGCCACTTACTCGACGGAAGGTGGCAGAACCGTGCAGTGGACGAAACAGAACGAACGAACTGTGTATGAAAACCGCTGGTTCACCGTCAACCTGGCAGATGTGGAGCTGCCCGACGGACGGCACCTGGACCACTTCCTCATACGGCTGCGGCCCGTCGCCGTGGCCACGGTGGTGAACGAGGCCAACGAGGTCCTCCTCCTGTGGCGCCACCGCTTCATCACCGACAGCTGGGGGTGGGAACTCGCGGCGGGGGTGGTCGAGGACGGCGAGGACATCGCCGTCGCGGCCGCCAGGGAACTGGAGGAAGAGACCGGCTGGCGGCCGGGACCCCTGCACCACCTGATGAGCGTGGAGCCGTCCAACGGGCTCACCGACGCCCGGCACCACATCTACTGGGCCGACGAGGGGAAGTACGTCGGACACCCCGTGGACGATTTCGAGTCGGACCGCCGTGAATGGGTCCCGCTCAAGCTCGTCCCGGACATGGTCGCCCGTGGCGAGGTCCCGGCCGCGAACATGGCGGCCGCTCTGCTGCTGTTGCACCACCTCAGGCTCGGTCAGGACGCGATGCCCTGAATTCCCGTCTCGCGGCACGTCCTGACCGGTGTCGTTCGGCTAGCGACCCAGGGCCTGCCAGATCGTCACGACGAGCGCGCCCATGGCGGTGAGGACCGCGAGTGCGGGCAGCGGCCAGCGGGCGTGCTCCAGGGCGATGATCCGGGCGGAAAGGTCGTCGACTTCCTTGTCGGTCTCCTCGGTGCGATGGCTGAGCAGCGCCAGCCCTCCCTCGACGCGTGCGTACGCGACGTCGAGCCGGCGCCGTAACTCTGCGAGTTCTCCATGGACCACGGGATGCTCCGGGTCGGCGGTCACAGGTCCGCTCCTTTCCGTAGTCGTCACACCCCTTGCATGCGCATGGAGAGTCAACTCGCCTGGTGGGCACGTGGGGAGAGTGTGCGAGGGGCATATGCGAGCCCGGCGCGCACACGGTGTGTGAATACGATGGGCCCGGCACTCCGAAGAGTGCCGGGCCCTTTCAAGCCACCGTGCGTAATCAGCTGTAGGTGTAGAAGCCCGAACCGGACTTCCGGCCCAGCCGGCCGGCGTCGACCATGCGCTGGAGCAGCGGGGGAGCGGCGTACAGCGGCTCCTTGTACTCCTCGTACATGGAGAAGGCCACCGAGGCCACCGTGTCCAGACCGATCAGGTCGGTCAGCTTCAGCGGGCCCATCGGGTGGGCGCAGCCGAGCTCCATGCCGTTGTCGATGTCCTCGCGGCTCGCGATGCCCGACTCGAACATCCGGATGGCGGAGAGGAGATACGGGATCAGCAGCGCGTTGACCACGAAGCCGGAGCGGTCCTGGGCGCGGATCGCGTGCTTGCCGAGCAGCTTCTCGGTGAAGACCTGGGCGCGGGCGAGCGTGGCCTCGGAGGTGGTGAGCGCCGGGATCAGCTCGACCAGCTTCTGCACCGGGGCCGGGTTGAAGAAGTGGATGCCGATGACGTGGTCGGGCCGCGAGGTGGCGACCGCCAGCTTCACCAGGGGGATCGAGGAGGTGTTGGAGGCCAGGATCGCGTCGGGCCGGGTCACCACCTGGTCGAGCACCTGGAAGATCTCGGTCTTGACCTGCTCGTTCTCGACGACGGCCTCGATCACCAGGTCGCGGTCCGCGAACTCGCCGAGGTCGGTGGTGAAGCTGAGACGTGCCAGCGTGCCGTCCCGCTCCTCGTCGGTGATCTTGCCGCGTTCGGCGGCCTTCGCCAGGGAGTTGAACAGCCGGGTCCGGCCGATCTCCAGGGCCTCACCCGTGGTCTCGGCGACCATGACGTCCAGGCCGGCCCGGGCGCACACCTCGGCGATGCCCGCTCCCATCTGGCCGCAGCCCACTACTCCGACGCGCGCAATGTCTCCCGCTGGGAAGTCCGTCACATCGTTCCTTTCCGCTGGTCTACGGGCATCGCAGGATTCCGTGGGTCCGGGGCCTGCTCCGTTCGTGCACGTTACCGCCAAGTATCGATGATCGATCGCCGGGGTCGGGCATCGGTCGGGCATCCTGAGGCGCGACGATGGTCCGTGACCGGCTGGATCCGAGGTATTCGGGGGTTGTGCAGATGGGACGAGTGTCACGTCGGGCGTTCGCGCTGGCCGCGCTGGCGACGCTGACCACGGCTTCGGGCGGCGCGTCGGCCGTCCCGGAACGAGAGCCGCACCGGCGGCGGGAGACGGCCGAGATGCGGGGGGTATGGCTGGCCACCGTGGCGAACCGGGACTGGCCCTCCAAGCCGGGCCTGAGCGCGGCGGCCCAGCGCGCCGAACTCCTCACCCACCTCGACAAGGCCGTCGAGTCGCGTCTCAACACGGTGATCTTCCAGGTACGCCCCACCGCGGACGCCCTGTGGCCCTCGCCGTACGAGCCCTGGTCGCAGTACCTCACCGGGACCCAGGGCAAGGACCCCGGCTGGGACCCGCTGGGCACGGCCGTCGAGGAGGCGCACGCCCGCGGTCTGGAACTGCACGCCTGGTTCAACCCGTACCGGATCGCCGGCCACACCGACCTCGGCAGGCTGGTGGAGAGCCACCCCGCCCGGCGGCATCCGGACTGGGTGGTGACGTACGGCGGAAAGCTCTACTACAACCCGGGGCTGCCCGAGGTCCGCGCCTTCGTCCAGGACGCGATGCTCGACGCGGTGAAGAAGTACCCGGTCGACGCCGTGCACTTCGACGACTACTTCTACCCGTATCCCGTGGCGGGCCAGACCTTCGACGACGACGAGGCCTACGACCGTTACGGCTCGCGCTTCACCGACCGGGCCGCCTGGCGCCGGAACAACATCGACAAACTGGTGCGCGAGACGGCCGCCCGCATCAGGCGGACCCGGCCCGGGACGCAGTTCGGCATCAGCCCCTTCGGCGTGTGGCGCAACGCCGCGACCGATCCGCTCGGCTCGGACACCAGGGCCGGCGTGCAGACGTACGACGACCTGCACGCGGACACCAGGAAATGGGTCCGGAAGAACTGGATCGACTACATCGTCCCGCAGCTCTACTGGAACATCGGCTTCGCCGCCGCCGACTACGCGAAGCTGCTGCCCTGGTGGGCGGAGGTGGCGCGGGGCAGCGGGACGCGGCTGTACGCCGGCGAGGCGCTGTACAAGGCGGGCGCCGCGGGGCAGCCCGACGCCTGGCAGGACCCCGCCGAACTCTCCCGGCACCTCACGCTCGCCGAGGACCGTCCCGAGGTGCGCGGGCATGTCTTCTTCGCCGCCAAGGACGTGGCGACCGACCCGATCGGGGCCATGGCACGGGTGGTCGCCGACCACTACGCGCGGTCGGCGAGGACTCCGTAGGTCCGCGGGACTCCACAGGCCCGGAAGGCCCCGCAGGGCTAGAGGCCGGTCTCCCGGTGCCGGATCTCGGAGTCCGGGCCGGGAGAGCAGACGCCCTCGTGCCCGTCCTCGAAACGGACGCGGTACGGGGGCGTACCCGCCTGACCCAGCACCTCGACGATCTCGCCGACCTTGTCGTGCTGTCCGACCACCCTGCCGTGCTGGACGAGCTGGTCGCCCACGGTTGCACGCATCTGTTGGGCCTCCTCACCCTCGCGCCCGCTGGGTGACGGCGATGCACACCAGCACCGCCGCGGCCGTCAGCGGGGCGGCCACCGTCAGATGCTCGCCGAGCAGCAGCACCGACCACACCAGTGTGAGCAGCGGCTGGGCCAGCTGCAACTGGCTGGCCTTGGGTATTCCGATGGCGGCCATGCCCCGGTACCAGACGACCAGGCCGAAGAACTGCGACCCCGCCGCGACCCACAGCAGCCCGATGACGCTGTGCGCGGTGAGACGCGCGGGTTCGCACCACAGGGCCGGCACGGCGGCGGCCAGGGCGAACGGCAGACACAGCACCAGCGCCCAGCCGATGACCTGCCAGCCCGGCATCACCCGGGCCAGCCGGCCGCCCTCGGTGTAGCCGGCCGCGCACACCAGCAGCGCCGCGAAGAGATACAGGTCGGCGGTGCCGAGGGAGCCGCCGCTCTGCTGCACGGTGAACGCGGCCACCGCCGCCGCGCCCCCGAGCGCCGCCGCCCAGAAGGTGCGGGAGGGCCGGGTGCCCATGCGCAGGGCGGAGAACAGAGCGGTGGTCAGCGGGAGCAGGCCGACCACGACGGCGGCGTGCGCGGTGGTGGACGTCTCCAGCGCGAGCGTGCTCAGCAGCGGGAAGCCGAAGACGACACCGCCGCCGACCACCGCGAGCCCCGGCCAGTGGCGGCGGGCGGGCAGCGGGACGCGCAGGGCCAGCAGACAGCCGCCCGCGATCAGTGCCGCCAGGACACTGCGCACGGCGACCAGGGACCAGGGGCCGAAGCCCTCCAGCCCCCAGGCGGTGGCGGGAAAGGTGAGGGAGAAGGCGACGACGCCGAGCGCGGCCTGGAGGGTGCCGGGGCCCGTGGTTCCGGCACCGCCGGTCCTGCCGGTCGGGCCGTTCCCGACGGTGACCGCTATCGTGCTCGACGTGGTAGCGCTACTCTCTGCTCTCATGTACGAGCGTAGCAGCGTGGCTGATCTGGCGGAACAACTCCGGAGGGAGCTCGACCGCTACTCGCCCAATGGAAAGCTCCCGTCGAGCCGTACCCTCGTCGAACGGTTCCGGGTCAGCCCGGTGACCGTCTCGCGGGCGCTCGCGCAACTCGCCGCCGAGGGGCTGGTGGTCACCCGGCCCGGGGCCGGCGCCTTCCGGGCCCGGCCGCGCGCGGAGGCCGCCCCGGCGGGTGACACGTCCTGGCAGGAGGTGGCGCTCAGCGCGGACGGCGCGGCCGACCTCGTACCGCGCTCGGTGGACGCCTCCGGTGTCCTGGTCTCGCTGGCCGCCCCGGCGCCCGGCGTCATCGAGTTCAACGGCGGCTATCTGCACCCCTCCCTGCAACCGGAGCGCGCGATGGCCGCGGCGCTCTCCCGCGCGGGCCGCCGCCCGGGCGCCTGGGGGAGACCGCCCATGGAGGGGCTGCCGGAGCTGCGGGAGTGGTTCGCGCGGAACATCGGCGGGCCCGGCGGGGGCGTCACGGCCGCCGAGGTGCTGATCGCCTCGGGCGGCCAGTCCGCGCTGACCACCGCGCTGCGCGCCCTCGCGCCGCCCGGTGCGCCGGTGCTCGTCGAGTCGCCCACCTACCCCGGCATGCTGGCCATCGCCCGCGCGGCCGGCCTGCGCCCGGTCCCCGTACCCGTCGACGCGGACGGCGTCCGGCCCGCCCTGCTCGCCGACGCGTTCGGGGCCACCGGCGCCCGGGTCTTCGTCTGCCAGCCGCTGTTCCAGAACCCGACCGGCGCGGTCCTCGCTCCCGAGCGGCGCGGCGAGGTGCTGCGCATCGCGCGCGAGGCGGGCGCGTTCGTGATCGAGGACGACTTCGTACGACGGCTCGTGCACGAGGACGCGGGACCGCTGCCGCGTCCGCTGGCCGCCGACGACCCGGACGGCGTCGTCGTCCACGTCGGCTCGCTGACCAAGGCGACCTCGCCCAGCTTCCGGGTGAGCGCCCTCGCCGCGCACGGTCCGGTGCTGGAGCGGCTGCGGGCCATCCAGGTCGTCGACACCTTCTTCGTCCCCCGGCCCCTCCAGGAAGCGGCGCTCGAACTGGTCGGCTCACCCGCCTGGCCACGCCATCTCCGGTCGATCTCCGCCGAGTTGAGGACCCGGCGGGACACGATGACGGCCGCGCTCCGGCACGACCTGCCCGAACTCGCCCTCCCGCACATCCCGTCCGGCGGCTACCACCTGTGGCTCCGCCTCCCCGACGGCACGGGGGACACCTCCCAGGCCTTCGGCTCCGGGGGAGAGGCCGCCCTGGTGGCGGCCGCCCTGCGCGCCGGCGTCGCCATCACCCCCGGCCGCCCCTACTTCAGCGCCGAACCCCCCGCCGGACACGTGCGGTTGAGCTTCGCGGCGGTGGCGGGGACGGGGGAGATCGCGGAGGGCGTACGGCGACTTCGGACGGCCTGCGAGGAGGCGCTCTAGCGCACGGGCGCCGTACCGCAGGCGAACTCCAGGGAGTCGAGCAGTTCGGCTGTCAGCCGTATCCCGGTCACCCGCTCGGCGAGCGCGAACGCGGCCTCGGTGTGCCGGAGGTCCGGTTCCGTATCCGGGCTCAGGTGGAAGCCGGACTCCCGCATCTCCACGAGGAGCCCGTCCGCCCGGTCGCCGCACCGGCGGTCCGGGAAGAGCGGCTCGAAGCGCAGGAGCGGCTCGCCGTCGGCCAGCCACAGGAAGGTGTCCACCTCGCCGCCGCCGCCGCGATGATGGGAGACAGTGGTGCGGCCTCGGGACAAGGGGCGCATCGCTGACGGCGTGACGCCCAGAAAGCCGTTGACCTCGACCATGAGTGCCCAGTCGCCGACCGCTGCGACGCCGACGAACAACAGGTCGCCCTGGTGCCGCTCCCAGCAGTCGAAGGACGGCTGGAACAGGCCCGCCACCCCGGTGATCCGCGGGCCGGGTCCGGCGCCCAGCCCTTCGAGCAGACGGGCCGGCGTGATGTCACCGACCAGCGTGACGCAGTACGCCTCCCACAGGTCCGCGTGACGCTCGCGGAGCCAGGCGTAGTCCCTCGCGTGCGGTGTCGGTGCCGTCATGCCCGCAGCATGCCAGGAGGCACCGACAGCGGCTCCCCACCGGGGAAAACCGGTCGACGCCCGCGCGCGCGACCTGCCAATCTCCCCGCATGACCGACACCCCGACCCTCGCCGAGGGCTACGAGATCTCCACCGACCCCGACCGCGTCGACGCCGAGCGCGTGCACAACTGGCTGTCCACCGACGCGTACTGGGCGATGGGGCGGCCCCGCGAGAAGTACGACCGGGCGAGGGAAGGATCGCTCGACTTCGGGGCGTACGAGGTGGTTTCGGGAGAACAGGTGGCGTATGCCAGGGTCGTCACGGACCGGGCGACCTTCGCCTGGCTGTGCGACGTGTACGTCGACCCGTCGGCGCGCGGCAAGGGGCTCGGGACGGCGCTCGTCGGGGCCGTACGGGACCATCTGCGGCCCTACGGGCTGCGGCGGATCCTGCTCGCCACGCAGGACGCCCACGGGGTGTACGAGAAGCTCGGCTTCGCGCCGCTGGAGAAGCCCGACCAGTGGATGGCGCTCGTCCTCTGACGGATTCCGCTGACGGCGGGTCGGATAACTCCCCGGTAACACCCCTTGACCTGCGCACTCTCGCGATTCACGATCGCCGCATGCAACTTAGGGTCACGTTCGTCGCCGCCGCGCGCAGTTCCCCGTTGCTCGCCGAGCGTTTCGACGACGACCGTCCGCTGGACCAGGCCGGCTGGGACGAGGTGCAGCGCGTCGTCCAGGACCTGATCCCGCTCGCGGTGGCCGAACTGCGCTACTGCTCGCCGACCCCGCGCAGCCGCGCCACCGGGGACGCCCTCGGGTACACACCGCTGGTGCAACTCGCCCTGCGGGACTGTGACATGGGGCGCTGGCGCGGACTGACGCTCGGCGAGGCGATGGCCCGGGAACCGGAGGCCGTGGACGCCTGGCTCGCCGACCCGAACGGCACGCCGCACGGCGGGGAGTCGCTGCGGGAGTTCATCGCCCGGGTCGGCGGCTGGCTCGACACCCGGCCCGTCGAGGACGGCGGCCGGGTCGTCGCCGTGGCCGAGCCCTCGGTGATCCGCGCGGCCCTGGTGTACGCCCTCAAGGCACCGCCCTCGACGTACTGGAACATCGACGTCCGCCCGCTGTCGACGACCGTCGTCACGGGCCGGGCGGGGCGCTGGAACCTGCGCCTGGACGGGGTGTCGAGCTAGGACCGGTCCCGGCCTTCGCGGGCGTAGTCGGTGATCAGGACCAGGTCCTTCGCGGGACCGCCCACCCGCCACACGGTCCGCCAGTGGTCCCGGCCCCGGACGCCGAACTCCCCGCGGTAGAGGTCCGCCGAACAGGGGTGGTCGGTGAGGTGGTGCCCGGTCGTCAGATCCAGGTCGTGGAAGGGGCGCCCGTCGGCGAAGCGCACGTCCGCCGATCCGGGTGAACTCCCCGGCAGGTAGCGCAGGGTCCGCTCGGCGGGGCGGGGGACGCCCTGCCAGGTGAAGACGCCGGACTCGTGGTGCAGCAGTCCGCCCTCGTGGAACGGTCCGCCGTCGCGGAGCGGGCCGAAGCCCTCGTCCGGCGAGTCGGCGTTCTCGTGCGACGGGTCGAGGTCCTCGTCCAGTGGGCCGAAAGTCGTCGTACCGGTGAAGCCGCCCGTCGCGCCGCTCGTCAGATCCCGTACGGATCGCTCCACCCGCCAGCTCCCGGCCAGATACGCCAGCACGTCCGGCACTGGCCAGAACTCACCCATCCCGTCCCGCTCTCCGTCCCACCCGTTGTTGTCCGACCCATTGACGGGCACCTGTCCCCTCCCTATCTTGCCGTTCGAAGTCTTGATCATCGTCCGGTATGTCGAACAATCCGAGCCGCGGAGTATCCATGCCACTGACCCGCACCCGCTGGAGACTCGGTCTCACCGCCACCGCCCTGCTGGTGGCGGCCGGCCTGGTCCCGGCGCCCGCGCACGCCGAGGACGTCACCGACTACGCGATCACCGTCGACCCGACCGCCAAGGGCGCGAAGATCGACGACACCATGTACGGCGTCTTCTTCGAGGACATCAACCGGGCCGCCGACGGCGGGCTGTACGCCGAGCTCGTGCAGAACCGGTCCTTCGAGTACTCCACCGCCGACAACGCCTCGTACACGCCCCTCACCTCCTGGACGGTCGACGGCACCGCGCAGGTCGTGGACGACGACGGCCGGCTGAACGAACGCAACCGCAACTACCTCTCGCTGGGCGCCGGTTCGTCCGTCACGAACGCCGGCTACAACACCGGCGTCCACGTGGACGCGGGCAAGAAGTACGACTTCTCGGTATGGGCCCGCGCCACCGGTGGCACCACCCTCACCGTCGGCCTCCAGGACGCCGACGGCACGCTCGCCACCGCCCGCCGGGTGGCCGTGAAGAAGAGCGGCTGGGCCAAGTACACCGCCACCTTCACCGCGACGCGTACCAGCAGCGACGGCCGTCTCGCCGTCGCCTCCGCCGCCGCGACCGCCCTCGACATGGTGTCCCTCTTCCCGCGCGACACCTACAAGCACCAGTCCAACGGCCTGCGCAAGGACCTCGCCGAGAAGATCGCCGCCCTGCACCCGGGCTTCGTGCGCTTCCCCGGCGGCTGCCTGGTCAACACCGGCTCCATGGAGGACTACAGCGAGGCCTCGAACTGGCAGCGCAAGCGCTCCTACCAGTGGAAGGACACCATCGGCCCGGTCGAGCGGCGCGCCACCAACTCCAACGTCTGGGGCTACAACCAGTCGTACGGCCTCGGCTACTACGAGTACTTCCGCCTCGCCGAGGACATCGGCGCGATGCCGCTGCCCGTCGTCCCCGCCCTGGTGACCGGCTGTGGCCAGGACAAGGCCGTCGACGACGAGGCGCTCCTGGAGCGGCACATCCAGGACACCCTCGACCTGATCGAGTTCGCCAACGGACCGGTGACCTCGACCTGGGGGAAGAAGCGCGCGCGGATGGGGCACCCCAGGCCGTTCCGCCTCACGCACCTGGAGGTCGGCAACGAGGAGAACCTGCCCAACGAGTTCTTCGCCCGGTTCAAGGAGTTCCGCACCGCCATCGAGGCGAAGTACCCGGACATCACCGTCGTCTCCAACTCCGGCCCCGACGACGCCGGTTCGACCTTCGACACGGCCTGGAAGCTCAACCGGGACGCGAACGTCGCCATGGTCGACGAGCACTACTACAACAGCCCGCAGTGGTTCCTGCAGAACAACGACCGCTACGACTCCTACGACCGCACCGGCCCCAAGGTCTTCCTCGGCGAGTACGCCTCCCGGGGCAACGCCTTCAAGAACGGCCTCGCCGAGGCCGCGTTCATGACCGGCCTGGAACGCAACGCCGACGTCGTCAAACTCGCCTCCTACGCACCGCTGTTCGCCAACGAGGACTACGTGCAGTGGAGCCCGGACCTGGTGTGGCTCAACAACCACGCCTCCTGGAACTCCGCCAACTACGAGGTCCAGAAGCTGTTCATGACCAACGTCGGCGACCGGGTGGTGCCCTCGACGGCCACCGGAACGCCGTCGCTGCTCGCCCCCATCACCGGAGCCGTCGGCCTGTCCACCTGGGCGACCGCGGCGGCGTACGACGACGTGAAGGTGACCGGCGCGGACGGGACGGCGCTGCTCGGCGACGACTTCAGCTCTGACGCCTCGCAGTGGACGCACTCCGGCGGGGGCAGCTGGAGCGTGCGGGACGGGCAGTACGTGCAGAGCGACGTGGCCGCCGAGAACACCATGGTCTCGGCCGGCGACCCGTCCTGGCACGACTACGACCTGCATGTGAAGGCCACCAAGAAGTCCGGCAAGGAGGGCTTCCTCGTCGCCTTCGGTGTCAAGGACACCGGCAACTACTACTGGTGGAACCTGGGCGGCTGGAACAACACCCAGTCCGCCGTCGAACAGGCAGTGGACGGCGGCAAGTCGACGCTCGTGTCCAAGGCGGGTTCCGTGGAGACGGGGCGCGCCTACGACATCGACATCAAGGTGCGGGGCCGTCAGGTCACCCTCTACCTCGACGGGCAGGAGTGGGGCGGCTTCACCGACGACAAGCCGGCCGAGCCGTTCCGGCAGGTGGTCACCAAGGACAAGAAGACCGGTGACCTGATCGTCAAGGTCGTCAACGCCCAGTCCGCCGCGGCCCGTACGGCGATCGACCTGGGCGGCGCGAAGGTCGCGTCCCGCGCGAAGGTCACCACCCTGACCGCCGCGCCGGACGCGGTGAACACGGAGACCGAGACGCCGGTGGCGCCGGTGAGGTCCACCTTCGAAGGGGTCACCGACAGGTTCACCTACACCTTCCCGGCGAACTCGGTCACCTTCCTGCGGATCAGGCAGAGGTAGCCGGTGCCGGCGCGGGCTGCTCCCCGAGCGGCAGCAGCCCGCGCTCGGCGAAGACCTTCTTCGCCACGAAGGTGGCGTTGAGCGCCTTGGGGAATCCGCAGTATCCGGCGGAGTGCAGCAGCGCCTCGACGATCTCCCCGGGGGCCAGGCCCACGTTCAGGGCCGCGTTGATGTGCATCTCCAGCTGGGGTTCGCAGCCGCCGAGCGAGGTGAGTATGCTCAGCGTCACCAACTGGCGGTCCCTGGGTGCGAGTTCGGGACGGGCGTAGATCTCCCCGAATCCCCAGGCGACGATCTGGTGGCCCAGCTCGGGGCTGATGTCCGCGAGCGCGTCGACAACCGGCTGTGCGGCCTCGCCGTGGAGGCTCCGCAGCACTTCCAGGCCGCGGGCGAAACGCTCGTCACGGGTGGGGCTCTCGCTCATATCGGGTCCGCCGTCCGTAGTGGCTGATCTTGCCGTCCTGTGCGCGGCCGCCTCCCGACGCCGCGGTCCACGGACACGACCGTAGAACCTGGAGCGCACTCCAGGGCAGGTCTCCGGGAGCCTCGATGTCCACCGGGGCGGGGCGCGGTGCCCTGCCGGCGCTCCTGTGCACCCGCTCCGCGGCGACACCCACCCAAGATTGCATAAACGTACATCGAAACGTATAGTCATGCCATCACGAGGAGGATGGATCCCATGACGGTACGTGCGGCAGTGGCCGGAGCGAGTGGATACGCGGGGGGAGAACTCCTGCGTCTGCTCCTGGCGCACCCCGAGGTCGAGGTCGGCGCCCTGACCGGCAACTCCAACGCCGGACAGCGGCTCGGCGCGCTGCAGCCGCACCTGCTGCCGCTGGCCGACCGCGTACTCCAGGAAACCACCGCGGACGTCCTCGCGGGCCAGGACCGACGGCATGACGTGGTCTTCCTGGCGCTTCCGCACGGCCAGTCCGCCGCCGTCGCCGAGCAGCTCGGCCCCGACGTCCTCGTCGTCGACATGGGGGCCGACTTCCGTCTCAGGGACGCCGGCGACTGGGAGAAGTTCTACGGCTCCCCGCACGCCGGCACCTGGCCCTACGGCCTGCCCGAACTGCCGGGTGCCCGCGCCGCGCTGGAGGGGTCCAAGCGCGTCGCGGTGCCCGGTTGCTACCCGACCGCCGTCTCGCTGGCGCTCTTCCCGGCGTACGCCGCCGGGCTCGCCGAGGCCGAGGCCGTGATCGTCGCCGCCTCCGGCACCTCCGGCGCGGGCAAGACGCCCAAGGCCCATCTGCTGGGCAGCGAGGTCATGGGCTCCATGTCGCCGTACGGCGTCGGCGGCGGCCACCGGCACACCCCCGAGATGATCCAGAACCTCAGCGCGGCAGCCGGGGAGAGTGTCTCCGTCTCCTTCACCCCGACCCTCGCGCCCATGTCCCGGGGCATCCTCGCCACCTGCACCGCGAAGGCCAGGCAGGGCGTCACCGCCGAGTCCGTCCGCGCCGCCTACGAGAAGGCCCTCGCCGACGAGCCCTTCGTCCACCTCCTGCCGCAGGGGCAGTGGCCCGCCACGGCGTCCGTCCACGGTTCCAACGCCGTTCAGATCCAGGTCGCGTACGACGAGGCCGCGGGCCGCATCATCGCGATCAGCGCCATCGACAACCTGACCAAGGGCACCGCGGGCGGTGCCGTCCAGAGCATGAACATCGCCCTCGGGCTTCCCGAGGAGCTCGGTCTTTCCACGATCGGAGTCGCACCGTGAGCGTCACGGCAGCACAGGGATTCCAGGCGGCGGGCATCGCTGCCGGAATCAAGGAGAACGGCAACCCGGACCTGGCCCTCGTGGTCAACACCGGGCCCCGCCGCGCCGCCGCCGGCGTCTTCACCTCCAACCGCGTCAAGGCCGCCCCCGTCCTGTGGTCCGAGCAGGTCCTCAGGACCGGCCGGGTCTCCGCGGTGGTCCTCAACTCCGGTGGCGCCAACGCCTGTACGGGCCCCAAGGGCTTCCAGGACACCCACGCCACCGCCGAGAAGGCCGCCGAGGTGCTCGGGCTCGGCGCCGTCGAGGTCGCCGTCGCCTCCACCGGGCTGATCGGCGTCCTGCTCCCGATGGACAAGCTGCTGCCCGGCATCGACACGGCGGCGGCCCAGCTGTCCGAGCACGGCGGTGAGAAGGCCGCCATCGCCATCAAGACCACCGACTCCGTGCACAAGACGTCCGTGGTCACCAAGGACGGCTGGACCGTCGGCGGCATGGCCAAGGGCGCGGGCATGCTCGCCCCCGGCCTCGCCACCATGCTGGTCGTCCTCACCACCGACGCCGACGTCGACCACGCGACCCTGGACCGGGCGCTGCGCGCCGCCACCAAGGTCACCTTCGACCGCGTCGACTCCGACGGCTGCATGTCCACCAACGACACCGTGCTGCTGCTCGCCTCCGGCGCCTGTGAAGTCACCCCGGAGTACGAGGAGTTCGCCGCGGCCGTGCGTGCGGTCTGCGACGACCTCGGGCAGCAGCTCATCCGGGACGCCGAGGGCGCCAGCAAGGACATCAGGATCGAGGTGGTCAACGCGGCCACCGAGGACGACGCCGTCGAGGTGGGCCGCTCCATCGCCCGCAACAACCTCCTCAAGTGTGCCCTCCACGGCGAGGACCCCAACTGGGGCCGGGTCCTCTCCGCGATCGGCACCACCGGGGCAGCCTTCGACCCCGACCAGCTCAACGTCGCCATCAACGGCGTCTGGGTCTGCAAGAGCGGCGGCGTCGGCGAGGACCGGGAGAAGGTCGACATGCGCTACCGCGAGGTCCACATCGTCGCCGACCTCGCCGCGGGCAGTGAGACGGCCACCATCTGGACCAACGATCTCACCGCCGACTACGTCCACGAGAACAGCGCGTACTCCTCATGAGCACCACCCGCAAGCACACCGCGCTCCCCAAGGCGCAGATCCTCATCGAGGCCCTGCCCTGGCTGGTCCGGCACAACGGCAAGACCGTCGTCGTCAAGTTCGGCGGCAACGCCATGATCGACGAGGACCTCAAGGCCGCCTTCGCCCAGGACATCGTGTTCCTGCACCAGGCCGGCATCAAGCCCGTCGTCGTGCACGGCGGAGGTCCCCAGATCAGCGCCGCCCTCGACAAGCACGGCATCGTCAGCGAGTTCAAGGCCGGGCTGCGGGTGACCACCGAGGACGCCATGGACGTCGTACGGATGGTGCTGGCCGGACAGGTCCAGCGCGAACTGGTCGGGCTGCTCAACCAACACGGCCCGCTCGCCGTGGGATTGACCGGCGAGGACGCGCACACCATCACCGCGACCAAGCACCAGCCCACGATCGACGGCGAGTTGGTCGACATTGGGCGGGTGGGCGAGATCACCGACATCGACACGGGCGCGATCGAGGCGCTGCTGGCGGACGGCCGAATCCCGGTCGTCTCGTCGATCGCCCGGAGCCAGGACGACCACCATGTCTACAACGTCAATGCTGATACGGCGGCTGCGGCACTCGCTGCGGCGCTGGGCGCCGAAACCCTCATGGTCCTCACGGACGTGGAGGGCCTCTACGAGGACTGGCCGAACAGCGACGAGGTGATCAGCCGCCTCACGGCTTCCCAACTGGAGAAGCTGCTGCCGGAGTTGAGCTCCGGCATGGTGCCGAAGATGGAGGGCTGCCTGCACGCCGTACGCGGCGGCGTCACCACCGCCCGCGTCATCGACGGCCGGGTCCAGCACTCGATCCTGCTGGAGATCTTCACCGACGAGGGCATCGGCACGATGGTCGTGCCGGATGCGGAAGAGGGGGACGTGCCATGACCGGCACCGCGACCAACGCAGAGCTCGCCCAGCGGTGGCAGGGCGCGCTCATGAACAACTACGGCACCCCGCGGCTGCCCCTCGTCCGCGGTGCCGGCACGAATCTGTGGGACGCCGACGGCAAGCAGTACCTCGACTTCGTCGGCGGCATCGCGGTCAACGCGCTCGGCCACGCCCACCCGGCGATCGTCGAGGCGGTCAGCGGCCAGATCGCCACCCTCGGCCACGTCTCCAACCTGTTCCTCGCCGAACCGCCCGTCGCGCTCGCCGAACGGCTGCTCCAGCACTTCGGCCGCGACGGCAAGGTGTACTTCTGCAACTCCGGCGCCGAGGCCAACGAGGGCGCCTTCAAGATCGGCCGGCTGACCGGGCGGACCCACATGGTCGCCACCGAGGGCGGCTTCCACGGCCGGACCATGGGCGCCCTCGCCCTCACCGGCCAGCCCGCCAAGCAGGGCCCGTTCCGGCCGCTGCCGGGCGACGTGACCCACGTGCCGTACGGCGACGCGCAGGCGCTGGCCGCCGCGGTCACCGAGAACACGGCCCTCGTCGTCATCGAGCCGGTCCAGGGCGAGAACGGCGTCGTGGTGCCCCCGGCCGGCTATCTCAAGGCGGCCCGGGCGATCACCGCGGCGACCGGCGCGCTGCTGGTCCTGGACGAGGTGCAGACCGGGATCGGGCGGACCGGCAACTGGTTCGAGTACCAGGCCCACGAGGGCGTCCTGCCCGACGTCGTCACGCTCGCCAAGGGGCTCGGCGGCGGACTGCCGCTCGGCGCGACGGTCGCCTTCGGGCGGGCCGCGGAACTGCTGCAACCGGGCCACCACGGTACGACGTTCGGCGGCAACCCGATCGCGTGCGCGGCCGGCCTCGCCGTACTCGACACCATCGCGAACGAAGGGCTGCTGGAGAACGTCAAGCGGCAGAGCGAGAAGCTGCGGGACGGAATCGAGTCACTCGGCGACCCGTTGATCGCCCATGTCCGGGGTGTGGGCCTCCTCCTGGGTATCGTGCTCACCGAGCCGCTCGCGCCGAAGGTCCAGCAGGCGGCCCAGGACGCCGGATTCCTGGTGAACGCGCCCACGCCCGAGGTGGTACGGCTCATGCCGCCGCTGAACCTCGCGGACGCGGAAGTGGACGCGCTCCTCCAGGCGCTGCCCGGCATCCTGGACGCGGCCAAGGGGGACGGATGATCCGGAGAATGAGACGACGATGAGCCACGCGCAGGAGCACGACCAGACCGCGGGGTCTGCCGTACCGCAGACCCGCATCGCACGCCACCGCCGGATCGTGGACATCCTCAACCGGCAACCGGTGCGCAGCCAGAGCCAGTTGGCGAAGCTGCTCGCCGACGACGGGCTGAGCGTCACCCAGGCGACACTCTCCCGGGACCTGGACGAGCTGAACGCGGTGAAGATCCGCAACAACGACGGCGACCTGATCTACGCGGTGCCGAGCGAGGGGGGCTTCCGTACGCCTCGGGTACCGCTGGGGGAGTCGGCGAAGGAGGAGCGGATGCGGCGGCTCTCCGCCGAGCTGCTGATCTCCGCGGAGGCGTCCGCGAACCTGGTGGTGCTGCGGACGCCGCCGGGTGCCGCGCAGTTCCTGGCCTCGGCCATTGACCAGGCCGAGCTGCAGGACATCCTGGGGACCATCGCGGGGGACGACACGTTGCTGTTGATCAGCCGGGATCCTGTGGGTGGGCAGGCACTTGCCGATCATCTGCTGCGGTTGGCTCAGAACGGGCACTGAAGGGGCGGGGACCGGCGTGGGCCGACTGCGGCACGTGTCCGTGGCTTGTCGCGGCCACGCGGCGGAGCCGCACAGCGGCACGGCCCCGCGCCCCTGAGGGCGTCAGCTCATCCGAGTCGAGCCGCCAGACCCCCCGTGCATCGCACCTCGTCGCCCGCCGTGATCAGCAGGGCCTCCACGTCCGGGAGGGACTCCAGCCAGCCCAGGGCCTCTCGTGAGCCCATCGCGAAGGCCGCGGTGGCCCAGCAGTCCGCCCAGGTCAGGCTGGGGGCGACGACGGTGACGGCGAGGAGGTCGGTCACCGCGGAGCGGGCGGTGCGCGGGTCGACGATGTGCGTGCCGCGTTCCGCCGTGCCGGAGGTGGCCACGGCCAGCTCGGGGACGCCCGCGGCGGAGACGACCGCCGCCAGTCCGCCCGGCCGCAACGGATCCGACACCCCGACCCGCCACGGCCGCTCCGGTCCCGGCACGCCCAGCAGCTGGACGTCGCCGCCGCCGTTGACGCTCACGCCGGTCGCCCCGGCCCGGGCCAGCCGCCGGGCCGCGCGCTCCGCGGACCAGCCCTTGACGATGCCGGTCGGGTCGAGACGGCCCTCGTAGCGCAGGCTGAACCAGCTGTCGCTGGCCCGCTCGGCCTCCGCGCCGAGCGCCAGGACCTCGGCGACCATCGGATCGCACTCCTCGACGGTCAGCTCGCCGCGGGCCAGCCGGGAGACCTCGCTGTCCTCGCGGTAGGTGCTGAACACCTCGTTCACCCGGTGCAGTTCGGCGACCGCCTCGCGCAGCGCGGCCCGTACGGCGTCGGGATCCCCGCCGCGGACGTCGAAGGAGAAGACCGTCCCCATGACCTCCTCCGCATGACGTACCGCGGCGGGAGCTTGTGCCGGATCCGTCACCGTGTCAGCCACCGGCCTGGTCCAGGGCCGACTGCAGCGACTCCTTGTACCCGGCGCTGGTGTAGGTGGCTCCGGAGACGGCGTCGA
>NZ_JBVIOL010000011.1:96729-345730 GCF_055578825.1 Streptomyces sp. NPDC032822
CGTCGATGTCCGCGGTGCCGGCGGCGACGGCTGCCTGGTTGAGTTTGGGTACGGCGTTGGCGGTGACCTGGTCGCTCTGGCCGCCCTTGGGTGCCTGGACGGTCTCGGCCTTGGTGATCTTGCCGCCCGCGACCGTGATCCGGACCTGCACCGCGCCGTACTGCGTCTGGGCGGCGGCACCGGTGACGGTCTTGGCGGCCTGGGCGCCACCCGCGTCCTCGGCGGCACCCGACCCCGACCCCGCGGAGGCCTCCACCTGGTCCAGGGCCGACTGGAGGGACTTCTTGTAGCCGGCGCTGGTGTAGGTGGCTCCGGAGACGGCGTCGATGTCCGCGGTGCCGGCGGCGACGGCTGCCTGGTTGAGTTTGGGTACGGCGTTGGCGGTGACCTGGTCGCTCTGGCCGCCCTTGGGTGCCTGGAGGGTCTCGGCCTTGGTGATCTTGCCGCCCGCGACCGTGATCCGGACCTGGACGGTGCCGTACTGCGTCTTGACCGCGTCCCCGGTGAGCGTCTTGGCCTCGGCCGCGCCCTCCGCGGCGCCCGACCCGGAGCCCGCCGTCGAGTTGGCCTTGTCGATGGCCGACTGGAGGGACTTCTTGTACCCGGCACTGGTGTAGGTGGCGCCGGACACCGCGTCGATGTCCGCGCTCTGCGCGGCCACCGTCGCCTGGTTGAGTTTGGGTACGGCGTTGGCGGTGACCTGGTCGCTCTGGCCGCCCTTGGGTGCCTGGAGGGTCTCGGCCTTGGTGATCTTGCCGCCCGCGACGGTCAGCCGGACCTGGATCGCGCCGTACTGGGTCTGGGCCGCGTCCCCGGTGACCATGCCGGTGCCCGCGGCCTGGGCGCCGCCCTGGGCCGACTCCTGCGCGGCCGGCGGCTGGGACGAAGATCCGCCCGCGGCCGCGGCCGGGTCCGACGACGGTTTCAGCGACAGCAGCAGCACGACACCGGACACGGTGGCGGCGCTGGCGAGCATGACACGTCGGATGGGGTGACTCTTCCTCATCGCTTCTGAGCTCCTGAAGTCCCGTCGCTCACATCTCGAACGACTCGTGATGGATGCGGCGGGCGGGCACACCCGCGCCGCGCAGTGCTTCGTAGACGGACTGCGCGAACCCGGGCGGGCCGCACATGAACACGTCGTGGTCGTCGATGTCCGGCAGCTTCTGCCGCAGCCGGTCCGCCGAGATGTCGGGGCGCGCTCCGTCCGGGCTGTTGACCGCGTACATCAGCCGGGCCCCGCGCTCGTCCGCGATGGCCGCCAGCTCGTCCCACAGGGCCAGGTCGTGGGTGCTGTTGGCCCGGTACAGCAGGGTGATGTCACCGGCAGCGCCGGGCAGCGTCTCGAACAGCGCCCGCATCGGGGTGATCCCGACGCCGCCCGCGACCAGCAGCACCTTGCCGCGGCTGCGGCGGGACGCGGTGAGCGCGCCGTAGGGGCCCTCGGCCCACACCTTGGTGCCGGAGGTCAGCTCGCGCAGCCGCTCGCTGTGGTCGCCGATCGCCTTGACGGTGATCCGCAGCATGTCGGGGCGGGGTGCCGCCGACAGCGAGTACGGGTGCGAGCTGAACCGCATGCCCGGGGCGAGGAACCGCCACCGGAAGAACTGCCCGGCCTCCGCGCCCATCCGGTGCAGCTTCCGCCCGCCGATCAGCACCGACACGATGCCCGGCGTCTCCTCGATCACCGCGGCCACATACAGGCGGTGCCGCAGGTTCAGCCGGATCGGGGTGAGGATCCGGTACCAGATCACCAGCGCGGTCACCGAGCCGTACAGCCCGTACCAGACGGTCTTCGCGGCCGGCTCGACGGCGAACTCGTTGCCGGTGGTGAGCTGGTGCCAGAACGTCAGGAACACCGCCGCGTACGTCAGCAGGTGCACGTGGTACCAGGTGTCGTACGGGATCCGGCGGCGGACCGGGCCGATCGAGAGCAGGCCGATCAGGAACAGCAGACCGGTGCCGATGGCCGCCTTGCCCATGTCGGGCAACTGGTTGATGGAGTCCGTCGTCTGCTGGACGATGTCGCCGAGGCCCTTGCCGGCCTGGAGGGCGTAGCCCCACATGATCAGGAAGACATGGGCGACGGTGAGGCAGAGCGTGTACCGTCCGCTCATCGCGTGCCAGCGCGCCACCCGGTCCGAGCCCACCCGGCGCTCCAGCGCGGGCACCCGGGCCATCTGCAGCACCACCAGCGCCATCAGGTAGCCGGCGAGCAGCCCGGTGATCCGGCCCGCGTTGAGGATCTTGCCGTTGTTGTCGCTGATGGAGGGCGTGTTGGCCCACCACAGCCACAGCACACCCGCTGCCCCGGCCCACACGACGAGCAGCAGCAGGGTCGCCGGTGAGCGGCGCGGGCGGATGCGGCGCATCGTCTGGCGGCGGGCGGCGCGGCCGCCTGCGAGCGTGCTGGTCACGGTTCCTCCGGGGACGGGCAAGGGGGATGGTGTGGTCCCTTGGCCCACAGATACGTGCCGCGTCGCCCGAGTGTTCAGCCGCCCGCCGAGTCCGGTGCGGAAGGAGTGACTGGCGGTAACACCCGCCCGTGGTTCAGTACCGGGTGATCGCCGTACGTCCGCCCGTCGTCCCGATCGCCAGGTGCGGCCCCTCGGCGGGCTCGGCCCAGGCGAGGATCCGCCGCATCGCGTCGGCCGGCACGGACACACAACCGGCGGTGGCCCCACGCCCGTTGACATGGAGGAAGATTCCGGCGCCCCGGCCCCGCACCGGTTCGGCGTAGTTGAACCCGATCACCAGCGCGTGGGCGTACTGCGTCCCGTAGGAGCTCAGCCGCTCCGCCTCCGCCGCCGCACAGTGCGCGGGGCGCGGCTCCACCCACCGGTTGTACGACCGCGAGTCGTTGTCCTGGCACCACCAGGAGTTCCGCCGCACCGCCCGGTAGGGGTACGTCGTCCCGCCCGGCGCCGCCCTGATCCCGAACGCGTACGGCAGGTCGTACAGCCCCGTCGGCGTCGTGCTCGTCCCCTGCCTCCGGGAGGCCCCCTCCACCAGCCCGTTCGCCCCGAAACGGGCTGGTGCGGAACCGGACTTCACCCACCGTCCGCCGCGCCGGTCCCACCACGTCACAGTGCCGGACGTCGAGCCGGTGTGCGCGGCCACCGCCGTGACCAGCTGGGTGCCGCCGCCGGTGTCGGCCATGCGGGAGGGCAGCGGGGCCGATGGGCTCGGGGTGAGTGCGAGCAGGGGCAGGGACGCGAGGGCGACACCACGGCGAAGACGCATGGACCAGACGCTAGGGGACAGCTGCGCACAGAGCGGCACGAACGGGTCCGACCGGGCCGATTCGCGCCGCCCGTGCCGTACGGACCGCTCGTCCCTCAGGCGCCGACCGGGTTCAGCAGGTCGGCGTTCTCCTCGAAGGCGTACAGCAGCAGGTCGGTCATCGCGAAGGTGCCGGCCTTGCGCCGCTCCTCCACCGGACTGAGGAACGGGCGCCGGAACGGGGCCCGGAGGATGGAGTACCGGCTGCCCTCGATCGCACGGTGGAACACCTCGGCGACGACGCGTCCGCCGACGCCGGTCAGCTTCCCGCCGCCGTTCACCTCGGCCTCGCGGAGGATGTGGAACCACAGCGGACGGTCCCGGACCGGCCTCTTGCGCAGCGCGGGCGTCAGCTGGGCGCCGCCGGGCAGGTCGGCGAAGGCGCCGGCCGGCGGCTCCGCCACGTCGAGGCCCGCCTCTTCCCGAGGTGCTCGACGAGCTCCTGGCCGGAGGCCGGCCGCATCATGGTGGCCCGCGTGAGGTTGCGGAACGCCAGGTTCAGTTCGACCGGCGGGGGGCTCGGTGCCGCGCCCGCCGAACGTGCCCAGCGGCAGGTCGGCGAGGGGGTTCACCGGCAGGGTGTCGATGCGCTCGGCGACGTTGAACCGCGCGTCGCTCACGGCGAGATCGGCCCGGCCCGCGGCGCCGAAGTCGAGCGGGCGCCGGAAGTCCGCGATCCAGCCGTGAGAACCGGAACCGGCGCAGTGCGGCGACGTCGGAGAGTGCGGCGGGCTCGGCGCACACAAGAAGATGTTGTGTGTATAGATCAAATAAAAGCTACTGAATCGGACCCAGGGGCAAGGGCAGCCCGGGGAGTCCGTCCATGCTCGTGGCGATGTGCTCCTTCTTCGCGAAGTACGCGCTCAGCGAGTCGTCGTCCTCGCGCGCGAAGCGCCTGCCGTGCAGGTCGCGGTCCTCGTCGTACGACATGTACGGCACCGCGTACCCGCAGGAGTCCCGGACGAGTTCGGCCCGTACGACGATGATCGCGCGCAGCCCGTGCGCGCTCGGGTCGATGTCGGGGAAGCGGGCCAGCAGCTCCCCGAAGCGCGGGTCGTCGCGGAAGACCGGCTCGCCGCGGCCGTGTACGCGCACGATGTTCGGCGGGCCCTGGAAGGCGCACCACATCAGGGTGATCCGGCCGTTCTCCCGCAGATGCGCGATCGTCTCCGCGGAGGACCCGGCGAAGTCGAGGTAGGCCACGGTCAGTTCGTCCAGGATCACGAACGAGCCCTTGAGGCCCTTGGGGGAGAGGTTCACCGTGCCGTCCCCGGAGAGCGGGGCGGTGGCGGTGAAGAAGAGGGGCTGCTCCTCGATGAAGGTGCGGAGTCTGCCGTCTATGCGTTCGTATGTCTTTCCCATGTCTAACGATTATGGGCGAAAGTCTTTTGCCTGTCTAAGGGATTCCGGTATCCGCTCCCCGCGGAGGACCGTGGCCGCCCCGGCCGGCGCTCACACGGGGCGGCCACAGCGCCTGTCACGTCACTCGGTGACCGTGCAGGCGGCCAGGGTGTTCAGACCCTGCGGCTTCTCGGCCGTACGGCCGATGGAGATGGCGATGCGGTCGATGGTCGAGGCGCGCTTGTCCGCCAGCGGGCCGAGGATCGCGTTCTGGACGAAGTTGGGTCCGCCCTGGCCGACGGTGTCGACGAGTCGCTTGTTGGCCTCGGAGATCTGGGTCTGGAGGAGGGTCAGGTTGCGGTCGACCTCGGCCTGCGCGGAGGCCGGGATCGCGGGCAGCTGCGACGCGACGTCCGGGCAGTCGATGGCGCCCGCCGCGCCGGCCTCCTCGCCCGCACCTGCCTCCTCGCCGGCTTCCTCCGCGGCGGTCTCGCTCGGCGTGGCCTCGGCCTCGCCGCCGGCCTCTTCGCCCGCACCCGCTTCCTCGCCGGCGCCCGCCTCCTCGCCCGCCTCGGCGGCACCGTCCGCGTCAAGGGCGCACGGCGCGAGCGCCTCCAGGCCCTGCGGCTTGTCGGCCGTGCGGCCGATCGAGGTGGCGATGCGGTTGACGGTGGCGATCCGCTTGTCCTCCAGGGGGCCGAGGATCGCGTTCTGGACGAAGTTGGGTCCGCCCTGGCCGACGGTGTCGACGAGTCGCTTGTTGGCCTCGGAGATCTGGGTCTGGAGGAGGGTCAGGTTGCGGTCGACCTCGGCCTGCGCGGAAGCGGGGATCGCGGGCAGCTGCGACGCGACGTCCGGGCAGCTGATGGAGCCGGGACCGGCCAGCGTCCGGGCGTTGGTGGTGCCGCTCTTGGAGCTCGCGGGCTCCCCGGCGAGGGCGGTGCCCGCGATGACCGCACCGGTCAGTGCCACGGCGGCGGCTCCGCCGATGATCGTGACGCGACGCTTGTTGTACTTCGGAAGAGCCCTGGACATGGGGATGCCTCACTCGGGTCGGGGGGTCTCGTCGTTGACAAACGCGGCGCCTGCGTTCGGCGAGAGATACGGGTAAGCGGTTTCGGGTGTTCAAAGGATCTTCAAATTTATGGTCATCCCGGCCGGGATTGACGAATCATGCGGAACTCTGCATACTCATGCATGCCGGTGAACGCGGCTGGAGCGAACGCGGTCGCAGTGACTGCGGCCGGCACGCACGGCAGCGAACGCACTGTGAGGAGCACCCCGTGACCGAGCGCGTCGTACTCGCCTACTCGGGCGGTCTGGACACCTCCGTCGCCATCGGCTGGATCGCCGAGGAGACGGGCGCCGAGGTCATCGCCGTGGCGGTCGACGTCGGCCAGGGCGGCGAGGACCTGGACGTCATCCGCAAGCGCGCCCTCGCGTGCGGCGCGGTCGAGGCCGAGGTCGCGGACGCCAGGGACGAGTTCGCCGAGGAGTACTGCCTCCCGGCGATCAAAGCCAACGCCCTCTACATGGACCGCTATCCGCTGGTCTCCGCGCTCTCCCGGCCGACGATCGTCAAGCACCTCGTCGCCGCCGCCCACAAGCACGGCGCCGGCACGGTCGCCCACGGCTGCACCGGCAAGGGCAACGACCAGGTCCGCTTCGAGGCCGGCATCGTCGCCCTCGCCCCCGGCCTGAAGTGCATCGCCCCGGTCCGCGACTACGCGATGACCCGCGACAAGGCCATCGCGTTCTGCGAGGAGAGGAACCTCCCGATCGCGACCACCAGGAAGTCCCCGTACTCCATCGACCAGAACGTCTTCGGGCGCGCGGTCGAGACGGGCTTCCTGGAGGACATCTGGAACGCCCCGATCGAGGACGTCTACGAGTACACCTCCGACCCGGCCGTCCCCCGCGAGGCCGACGAGGTGATCATCACCTTCAAGCAGGGCGCCCCGGTCGCCGTCGACGGCCGGCCCGTCACCGTCCTCCAGGCCATCCAGCAGCTCAACGAGCGCGCCGGTGCCCAGGGCGTCGGCCGGATCGACATGGTCGAGGACCGCCTCGTCGGCATCAAGTCCCGCGAGGTGTACGAGGCCCCGGGCGCGATCGCCCTCATCACGGCCCACCAGGAGCTGGAGAACGTCACCGTCGAGCGCGAACTCGCCCGCTACAAGCGGCAGGTCGAGCAGCGCTGGGGCGAACTCGTCTACGACGGCCAGTGGTTCTCCCCGCTCAAGCGCGCCCTCGACGGCTTCATCGCCGAGGCCAACCAGTACGTCGACGGCGATGTCCGGATGACCCTGCACGGTGGCCGCGCGGTCGTCACGGGCCGGCGCTCGGAGTCGTCCCTGTACGACTTCGACCTCGCCACCTACGACACGGGTGACACCTTCGACCAGGCCGCGGCCAAGGGTTTCATCGACATCTACGGCCTGTCGTCGAAGATCGCGGCGCGGCGGGACCTCGCGTAAGCAGTAGCGTGAACGCCGCCTCCCCACTCGCGCCCTCGCGCCCGGGCGGGGAGACGGCGGCACATCCGATTTCTCGACTAGGAGCAACGCAAGTGAGCAGCAACAGCGGTGACGTACGGCTCTGGGGCGGCCGTTTCGCCGACGGTCCCGCCGAGGCCCTGGCGAAGCTGTCCGCGTCCGTCCACTTCGACTGGCGGCTCGCGCCCTACGACATCGCCGGTTCGCGTGCCCACGCGCGCGTGCTGCACAAGGCGGGGCTGCTCACGGAGGACGAGCTGACCCGTATGCAGGCGGGCCTGGACCGGCTCGAAGCGGACGTGGCCAGCGGTGACCTCGTCGGCACCATCGCCGACGAGGACGTCCACACCGCCCTGGAGCGCGGTCTCCTGGAGCGGGTCGGCCCCGACCTCGGCGGCAAGCTGCGCGCGGGCCGGTCCCGCAACGACCAGGTCGCGACCCTCTTCCGGATGTACCTGCGCGACCACGCGCGGATCATCGGCGGCCTGATCGCCGAGCTCCAGGACGCGCTGGTCGGCCTCGCGGAGGCCCACCCGGACGTGGCGATGCCCGGCCGCACCCACCTCCAGCACGCCCAGCCGGTGCTCTTCGCCCATCACCTCCTCGCGCACGTCCAGCCCCTGATGCGGGACGCCGAACGCCTGCGCCAGTGGGACGAGCGGACGGCCGTCTCGCCGTACGGCTCGGGCGCGCTCGCGGGTTCCTCCCTCGGACTGGACCCGGAGTCGGTCGCCGAGGACCTCGGCTTCGAGCACGGCAGCGTCGGCAACTCCATCGACGGCACGGCCTCCCGGGACTTCGTCGCGGAGTTCGCCTTCATCACCGCGATGATCGGCGTGAACCTCTCGCGGATCTCGGAGGAGATCATCCTCTGGAACACGAAGGAGTTCTCCTTCGTGACCCTGCACGACGCGTTCTCCACGGGCTCGTCGATCATGCCGCAGAAGAAGAACCCGGACATCGCGGAGCTGGCGCGCGGCAAGTCCGGTCGTCTGATCGGCAACCTCACCGGCCTGCTGGCCACCCTCAAGGCCCTCCCGCTCGCGTACAACCGCGACCTCCAGGAGGACAAGGAGCCCGTCTTCGACTCCTGTGACCAACTGGAGGTCCTGCTCCCCGCCTTCACCGGCATGATCGCCACCCTCACCGTCCACCGCGAGCGCATGGAGGAACTGGCCCCGGCCGGCTTCTCGCTCGCCACCGACATCGCCGAGTGGCTGGTCAAGCAGGGCGTGCCGTTCCGGGTCGCGCACGAGGTCGCCGGCGAGTGCGTGAAGGTCGCCGAGGCCGAGGGCAAGGAGCTGGACGGCCTCACCGACGAGCAGTTCGCGAAGATCTCCGCCCACCTCACGCCGGACGTCCGTTCCGTCCTCAACGTCCCGGGCGCTCTCGCCTCCCGCGACGGCCGCGGCGGCACGGCACCCAGCGCGGTCGCCGTCCAGCTCGCGGAGGTCAGGGCGGACGTGGCGGCGCAGCACGCGTGGGCGACCGCGAAGGACAAGAAGTAGCAGGTCCGGTAGGGCGGGGGCATCGCGGGTACGTTGGTCGTCAGCTGTGCAGAGCCGACCGAACGGAGCCCTCGATGCCCTTCGCCCGACTGGCCTCGGCCACGACCCCGACCTGTCACATCGGCCTGGGCCTGGCCGCCGTCGGCCGCCCCGGGTACATCAACCTCGGCCGGGACCGTGACCTCCCGCCCGTGCGCAGTGTCGACGCCCTGCGCGCCCGCACGCACGAACTCCTCGACGCCGCCTACGCCCAGGGCGTCCGCTACTTCGACGCGGCCCGCTCCTACGGCCGGTCCGAGGAGTTCCTCGCCGACTGGCTGCACGCCCGCCCCGACATCGACGACATCGTCGTGGGCAGCAAGTGGGGCTACACCTACACCGCGGCCTGGAGCACCGACGCCGACCGGCACGAGGTCAAGGACCACACGCTCGCCACCTACGAGCGGCAGCGCGCCGAGAGCGACGACCTGCTCGGCGAGCGGCTCGACCTCTACCAGATCCACTCGGTGACCCCGGACAGCCCGGCCCTCACCGACAAGGAACTCCACACGCGGCTGGCCGAAGCCGCCGCCCGGGGCCTCACCGTGGGCTTCTCCACCAGTGGCCCCGCCCAGGCCGACGCGATCCGGGCCGCCCTCGCCGTGACGGTCGACGGCGAGCCGCTCTTCCGGACCGTCCAGTCCACGTACAACGCCCTGGAGACCTCGGCCGGCCCCGCGCTCGCCGAGGCCCACGACGCCGGACTCACGGTGATCGTCAAGGAGGGCATGGCCAACGGGCGGCTCGCGGCCCCGCACGCGCCGGACGCGCTGAAGGCCGTGGCCGAGGAGACGTCTCTGGGCTGCGATGCCGTGGCCCTCGCGCTCGTCCTCCGGCAGCCCTGGGCCGGCGTCGTCCTCTCCGGTGCCGCCACCGCCCAGCAGCTCGCCTCCAACCTGCACGCGGCGGTCGTCGACCTCGACGAGGAACAGCTGAACCGGCTGGCCGGACTGGCCGAGGAGCCGCGGACGTACTGGGAGAAGCGCGGGCAGTTGCCCTGGCACTAGAGCCGGACCTGCCGAGGGAACGGCCATGAGACGGCCATGCCCACGATGAGACAAGAATGTCTCACATGGGTTATCGTCGTCTCATGGCCGTCGATCGTGATCACGTACTGCGCAGCGCCGCCGCCCTGCTGACCCGCAAATCCACCGCGACCATGGACGAGGTCGCCAAGGCCGCCGGGATCAGCCGGGCCACGCTGCACCGTCAGTTCGCCGGGCGCGACGCACTCGTGCGGGCGCTGGAGGCGCTCGGCATCGCCGAGTGCGAGACCGCCCTGGACGCGGCCCGCCTGGACGACGGCCCCGCGAGTGACGCCGTACGGCGCCTGGTGCGCGAGATCGAGTCCGCCGCCGGTCTGCTCGCCTTCCTCTACACCGAGAACCAGCTGTTCGAGGGCGGGGAGCAGGACGCGGGCTGGTCCCGCATCGACGACCGGATCTCCGCCCTGTTCCGGCGCGGCCAGCTGGACGGCGAGTTCCGTATCGACCTCACACCGGCCTGGCTCACCGAGGCGCTGTACGGCCTGCTGGCCTCCGGCGCCTGGATGGTGCAGTGCGGCAAGGGTGCCCCCAAGGACTTCCAGCACATGATCGCCGAACTGCTGCTCGGCGGCGCACTACGGCATCCCGCGGTCCAGCCCGCCACCTGACGGCCCCACCACGTGACGGAACCCGCGCACGCACCCCCGTACGACAGAACCCCCGCGCCACATCACAGCACGGCACCCCGCACGACAGAGAGAGGAATCATGACCAGCACCCTGCAGCCGGCGAACCCGACCGAGGCGGTGAAGCGTCCGGGCCGTTGGCTCGCGCTGTCCGTCCTCGTGCTCGCCGTGCTGTTGGTGGCCGTCGACGCGACCGTCCTCGGTCTCGCGACCCCCTACATCAGCGAGGACCTGAACCCCACCGGCACCCAGCTCCTCTGGATCGGTGACGTCTACTCGTTCGTCATCGCCGGTCTGCTCGTCTCCATGGGCAGCCTCGGCGACCGCATCGGCCGCAAGCGGATCCTGCTCGTCGGCGCGACCGCGTTCGGTGCCGTCTCGGTCCTCAACGCCTATGCCGCGACGCCGGAGTTGATGATCGTCGCCCGGGCGCTGCTCGGAGTCGCCGGCGCGACCCTGATGCCGGCCACGCTCGCCCTGATCCGCAACCTCTTCCACGACGCGCGTGAACGCAGCCTCGCCGTGGGCATCTGGGGCGCGACCGCCTCCGCGGGTACGGCGGTGGGTCCCATCGTCGGCGGCTTCCTGCTCGAACACTTCTGGTGGGGCTCGGTCTTCCTGATCAACCTGCCCGTGATGGCCGTTCTGGTCCTCGTCGGCATCAAGCTGCTGCCCGAGTCGCGGAATCCGCGTCCCGGCCCGTGGGACATGGTCAGCGTGGTGCTGTCGCTCGTCGGCATGATCGCGGTCGTCTACGCCGTCAAGGAGGCCGCCACCCACGGTCTCACCTGGGAGACGGTCGCCTCGGCCCTGCTGGGCGGGGGCGCGCTGTACGGCTTCGTGCGCCGCCAGTTCACCCTGCCGACCCCGCTGCTGGACATGCGGCTGTTCCGCAACCGGGGCTTCAGCGGTGCGGTCCTCGCCGACCTGCTGACCATCCTCGGCCTGTCCGGGCTGGTCTTCTTCCTCTCCCAGTATCTGCAACTGGTCCAGGGCAGGCGCCCGTTGGAGGCGGGACTGGCCGAACTGCCCGCCGCCGTCGGCGCGGTGGCGGCCGGTCTGATCGCCGGTTCCGTGGCGCGCCGCTACTCGGTGCGCTCCGTGGTCGCCGGCGGCCTGGCGGCCGTGGGTCTCGCCCTGGCCGCCCTCACCGTGATCGACGAGTCCACCGGCTACCCGCTCCTCGGCGCCGCCCTCCTGGTCGTCGGCATCGGCGCCGGTTTCTCCTTCACCGTGACCGCCGACGTGATCCTCGGCTCCGTACCCAAGGAGCAGGCGGGCTCCGCGTCCGCGGTCTCGGAAACGGCCTACGAACTCGGCGCGGCCCTCGGTATCGCCGTACTCGGCTCGATCGTCACCGGCGTCTACCGGGACTTCACCGGCCCGGCCGGCACACCGTCGGCGGCCCACGAATCCCTGGGCGGCGCGGTGGAGGCGGCGGCCGGACTGCCGCCGCGGACCTCGGAAGCACTGCTGACCGCGGCCCGGACGTCGTTCGTGGACGGACTCGCCCTGGCGGCGGGGGTGGGCGCGGCGGTACTGCTCACCGCGGCGGTAGCGGCCTGGTTCCTGCTACGGGACCAGCGTCTCGACAGCGCACCGTAGGCGCACGGCCCAACGCCGGGCCGGCCAACGCCCCAGGGGCGCGGGGAACCGCGCGACCAGCCGCAACGCACCCGCGCCCGGCACACCACAGACCGCTTACGCGGCCTTCGCCTTCGTGGCGTACATGTCCACGTACTCCTGGCCCGACAGTCGCATGACCTCGGTCATCACCGAGTCGGTGACCGCCCGCAGCACGTACCGGTCACGGTCCATTCCCTCGTACCGGGAGAACTCCATCGCCTCGCCGAAGCGAACGGTGACGCGGCCGGGCCGCGGAACACCCGCGCCGCCGGGCTGGATCTTGTCCGTGCCGATGATGGCGAACGGCACCACGGGCGCGCCGGTCATCATGGCCAGCCGGGCGATGCCGGTACGGCCGCGGTAGAGCCGGCCGTCGGGGGAGCGGGTGCCCTCCGGGTAGATGCTGAAGACCTTGCCCTCCTCCAGCACCCGGCGGCCGGTCATCAGCGCCGCGACACCGCCGCGCCCGCCGTCCCGGTCGACCGGGATCATGCCGCAGCCGGTGAAGAACCAGGCCATGAGCCGGCCCTTGAGGCCCTTGCCGGTGACGTACTCGTCCTTGCCGATGAAGAAGACCTGCCGGTCACAGAAGAGCGGCATGATCATCGAGTCGATGAAGGTGAGGTGGTTGCCGGCCAGGATCACCGGACCGTCGCCGGGGATGTGCTCCGCGCCCTCCACCCGTGGGCGGAACATCAGGCGCATGATCGGTCCGAGCACTGCCTTGATGAGCGCGAAGCGGGACAACGGGCCCTCCGGTGTCAAGAGAATGGTGAGGGAATCTGTATGAGTCTGTGCAGGTGAGGACATTACTCGCGGCCAGGGGGCTCGTGCACATCGGGCGCAGGGGATTCACCGAGGTCTTACGTACTGTTGACGTCGGTTTACCTGCGGTGGCACCGCGTTGCCCGCCGGTAACCCGCACGGAACGATGTGACGGAGGTCGCGCACCCACCGCACAGCCACCGAGTGCCCCGCCCGCCGGCCCTGAAGCCGACCGGGCATCAGACATCTGTTCCCATGCGACATCCCGAGTCACCCGCGTGTTCCGCCGGAGGTCTCCCACCCGCCATGGACACGCACCTACGATCGGCGCGCATTGTCGAGCCGACGGTAGGAGGCGTTCATGGGAACCCAGGAGTCGCAGCACGCGCAGGGGCCGACCGGGCAGACGGGGGGTACCGGACGCCGGGCGCTGCTCGGCGCCGCGGTGCTGGGCGCGGGCGGAACGGTCCTCGGACTGTCCGGGACGGCGAGAGCGGCCGACGCGGGCCACGGAGGCGGGGGCGGCGGCGTGAGGAGCCTGCCCCGGCCGACGATCATCGGCCACCGGGGCGCCAGCGGCTACCGCCCCGAACACACCCTCGGCTCCTACCAGCTGGCCCTCGACCTGGGTGCCGACATCGTCGAGGCCGGCGACCTGGTCCCCACCAGGGACGGCCACCTCGTCTGCCGCCACGAGCCGGAGATCGGCGGCACCACGGACGTCGCGAACCACCCCGAGTTCGCGGACCGCAAGACCACCAAGGTCCTCGACGGCGTCCCCACCACCGGCTGGTTCACCGAGGACTTCACGCTCGCCGAGCTCAAGACGCTCCGCGCGATCGAGCGCATCCCGGCCAACCGCCCGCACAACACCCTCTACGACGGCCGCTGGGAGATCCCCACCTTCGAAGAGGTCCTGAAGTGGCAGGACGCACAGACCCGCAAGCGCGGCAAGCAGGTCTGGATCTACCCCGAGGCCAAGCACCCCACCTACTTCCGCAAGCTGGGCCTCGGCCTGGAGGAGCGGATCGCCCGGGTGCTGCGCAAGCACGGCAAGGACCGCAAGAACTCGCCGGTCATCGTCCAGTCCTTCGAGCCGACCAGCATCCGGCGCCTCGCCAAGCTGATCGACAACCCGCTGGTGGTCCTGCTGTCCGGCGCCACCAGCCGTCCCTGGGACTTCGTCGAGACCGGTGACCCGCGCACGGTCGCCGACCTCGTCACCCCGAGGGGCCTCAAGGAGATCGCCTCCTACGCCCAGGGCATCGGCCCCACCCTCGACCTGGTCATCCCGCGCGACGCGGCCGGCCGGCTCACCACGCCGACCACCCTGGTCAAGGACACCCACGCGGCGGGCCTGATCCTGCACCCCTACACCATGCGCAACGAGAACCCCTTCCTGCCCACCGAGTTCCGCAAGGGCACGGACGCCGACGCCTACGGCGACGTCTTCGGCGCCTACCGGGTGTACTTCGCCACCGGCATCGACGGCGTGTTCACCGACAACCCGGACACCGGCGTGCTGGCCCGCGAGGACTTCGTCAACGGCTGAGCCACCGGCCCCGGTTGGGGTGACAGTCGGCCGCCCGGGCAACCCAGGACCCGGGCGGCGGCGTCGCCCCGCATATGACGCACGACCTCCTCACCACCCTGCGCCCCCTGCTCACCGCCGAGGCCGATGCCGAGGCACATGCCACCGGTACGGAACCGGGCGACCTGGAGCAGGCGGTCTGGCTCCGCCTCCTGGAACGCCTGGACACCCAGGGCCCGCCCCTCGACCCGCCCGGCTGGCTCCGCCGCGCCGTCCGCTCCGAGTCCCGCCGCACCCGCCGCAGGAGCCGCCTCGAACGGCCGTACGCCGCCGAACCGGCCGACGACGGCGACCGCACCCCCGAACAGCTCGCCCTCGCCTCGGCCCGCCGCCGCGCCCTCCACGACGCCGTACGCCGATTGCCGGGCCGCTGCCCGCGACTGATGGCGGCCCTCCTGTCACCCAGGGACCTCACCTACCGGGAAATCGCGGGGGAGTTGGGTATGTCACAGGGCAGTCTGGGTCCGGAACGTTCCAGATGCCTGGGATGTCTGCGCCGATTGCTCACTCCGGAGGTTGCGGCCCGTGGAGCACGGGGATAGGAGTGAAGGACAACAGGCGATCAGGTGAGCGGGAGGCGTGCGCACATGGGCATGAGCGTGACCATCTCGGCGGCGACCGAGCACGACGCGGAACAGATCTTCAGGCTGCAGTACCTGTGCTTCCAGAGCGAGGCCGCGCTGTACGGCAACTACCGCATCGATCCGCTGGTCCAGAGCCTGGACTCGGTCCGCGGTGAGGTCGTCGCGGACTGTGTCTTCGTGGCCCGGCTCGGCGAGGAGGTCGTCGGCTCGGTCCGCGGCTCGGTGACCGAGGACGGCGCCGCCGCCATCGGCAAGCTCTGCGTCCACCCCCGCCTCCAGGGTCACGGCATCGGCGCGCGGCTGCTGCGCGCGGCCGAGTCCGCGCTGGCCGAGGAGCGCGGCGCCAAGCGGTTCCGCCTCCACACCGGCCACCGCAGCGAGGGCAACCTCCGCCTCTACCGCCGGGTGGGCTACGAGACGGTGGGCACGTCGGAGGGCGCGGACGGCGTACCGATGATCGTCCTGGAGAAGCCGGCGGGAGCCTATGTGGCCACCGCCTGACGTCCGTCAGGCGGTCCGCGCCCGGCGCAGCCAGTAGATGGCCGACAGCGGCAGCAGGACCGGGATGAAGAGATACCCCATGCCGTAGTCGGACCAGACGGTCGCGTCGGGGAACGCCGAGGGCTCCACCAGGGTCCAGGTGCCGACGGTCAGCACGCCCACCAGCTCGGCGGCGCAGCACACCAGCGCCGCCCTGCGGGCCCTCTCGCCGCCCCGGACCAGCGTGTACGTGATGAAGCCGTACACCACACCCGCGATCGCCGACAGCGTGTACGCGAGCGGCGCCCGGTCGAACTCGGTGGCGATCTGGTAGATCGAGCGCGACACCGCGCCGACGACCATCACGCCGTACAGCCACACGAGCAGCGTTCCCGGCCCGCTCGCCAGCCGGCTCCGCGCCGGCCTCTCCTGCGTGGCGGCCACCTCAGCCTCCCCAGATGTCGTAGAGACGTACCTCAAGGACCGCCAGCACCACACCGCCGGCGGCCACCGTCACCGAACCCCACCGCGTCCGCTCGCCCAGCGACATGAACCCCGCCGCCGGGACACACGCGAACGCGCCCAGCAGATACGCCACGAAGATCGCCGTGCCCTGCTCCGGCTTCTCGCCCCGCGCCAGCTGCACGATCCCGACCACCAGCTGGACCAGGGCCAGCACGGACACCACGGCCATCCCGATGAAGTGCCAGTCCTTGGTCGGCTGGTCACGGTAGGCGGCCCAGCCGCACCACGCGGCGAGCACGAGCGCGGCGACGCCGGTCACGAGCGTCAGGGCAGCAAGCATGCCGCGACCCTATTACGGGCCAAAAGACCCGAGGCCGCCGACCCCGACGTGCGTCGTAGGGTCGACGGCATGAAGATCCACGCACAAGCCCTGCTGTTCGACAACGACGGGACCCTCGTCTCCTCCCTCGCCTCGGTGGACCGCTGCTGGACCCGGTGGGCCGCGGAGTACGGCATCACCGCCGAGGACTTCGCCCGCGTGGAACTGCACGGCCGGCCGGCCGCCGAGATAGCCGCCGACCTGCTGCCCGCCGACATCGTGGGGCAGGCCGTCGCGCGGATCGAGACGCTGGAGGTGGAGGACGTACCCAACGACGGGGTCCGCCTGCTTCCCGGCACCCGGGCCTTCCTCGACGCGCTCCCCGCCGACCGCTGGGCCGTCGTCACCTCCGCCACCCGCCGCCTGGCCGAGGCCCGCCTCGACGCCGTCGGCATCCTGCCCAAGACACTGGTCACCGCCGACGACATCACCCGCGGCAAGCCCGACCCCGAGCCCTACCTGCTCGCCGCCCGCGCACTGGGCGTCGACCCGGCCCGCTGCGTCGTCTTCGAGGACGCCCCGGCCGGTCTCCAGGCCGGCCGCGCCGCCGGGATGACCACCGTGGCATTGGCCACAACCCACCAGGCCCACGAGCTCACCGCCGACCTGGTGGTGAAGGACCTGTCGGCCCTGTCCGCACTGGTCACCGCCGAGGGCGTCGAGATCTCCGCCCAGGACTGACGACTGTCCACCACTGTCCGCCATCCGGACAGTAGTTCTTGGTCGACTCCATACGTCTGCTTTACTGATCACATGACCACGACGAGCATGCGCACCCTTGCGACCGAGGCGACCCTGACGCCCGGTGCTCGTTGTACGTGTCGAATGCGCGCCTTCTAGAGGGCCCTCGCACCACCCCTGAGCCTCGCGCCCCGAAGCGAGCCTGTGGCATGTCCGTACGCCTCCAGCCGTACGTGACCGCGCCGCCGCGCGCACCACCTCCTCCCGTACCAGGGCACACCCACGCCCTGCACACGACAGTGACGGAAACCCACGTGATCACCACATCGGGCCTCACCAAGGTCTACCGCTCACGCGGCCGCGAGGTCACCGCCCTGGACGGCGTCGATCTCCATGTCCGCGAAGGCGAGGTGTACGGCGTCATCGGCCAGTCCGGCGCCGGCAAGTCCTCGCTCATCCGCTGCGTCAACCTCCTGGAACGCCCCACCGCCGGAACGGTGACCGTCGCCGGCCAGGACCTCACCGCCCTCGCCGGACGCGGACCCCGGGCCGGGCGGGAACTGCGCCGGGCGCGCAGCCGTATCGGCATGGTCTTCCAGCACTTCAACCTGCTGTCCACCCGGACCGTGCGGGACAACGTCGAGCTGCCGCTCGAAATCCTCGGCAAGTCCGGCCAGGAGCGCTCCCGCAAGGCCCTCGAACTGCTCGACCTCGTCGGTCTCGCCGACAAGGCCAACGCCTACCCGGCCCAGCTCTCCGGCGGCCAGAAGCAGCGCGTCGGCATCGCCCGCGCCCTGGCCGGCGACCCCAAGGTCCTGCTCTCCGACGAGGCGACCAGCGCCCTCGACCCCGAGACCACCCGCTCGATCCTCCACCTGCTGCGCGACCTGAACCGGCAGCTGGGGCTCACGGTCCTGCTCATCACCCACGAGATGAACGTCGTGAAGTCGATCTGCGACTCGGCCGCTCTCATGGAGCGGGGCCGCGTCGTCGAGTCCGGCACCGTCAGCGAACTGCTCGCCACCCCGGGCTCCGAGCTGGCCGCCGCGCTGTTCCCGGTGGGCGGCGAGGCCTCCGGCGCCGACCGCACGGTCGTCGACGTCACCTTCCAGGGCGAGGCCGCCACCCAGCCGGTCATCTCCCAGCTGTCCCGCACCTACAACATCGACATCTCGATCCTCGGCGCCGCCATCGACACCGTCGGCGGCCTCCAGGTCGGCCGGATGCGTATCGAACTGCCCGGCCACTACGAGGACAACGTCGTGCCGATCGGCTTCCTGCGCGAAAAGGGCCTGCAGATCGACGTGGTCGGCGAAGAAGACGGCGAGGAGCCCCAGCTGGTGAAGGAAGGTGCCAAGTGACCTGGTCCGAGATGCAGCCCCTGCTGGAACAGGCGTGTTGGGACACCCTCTACATGGTCGGCTGGTCCACCCTGATCGCCGTCGTCGGTGGCCTCCCGCTCGGCATCCTCCTCGTCCTCACCGACCGCGGCGGACTGCTGCAGAACGTCCTCGCGAACAAGGTCATCGGGCAGGTCGTGAACATCGCCCGCTCGATGCCGTTCATCATCCTGATGGTCGCCCTGATGGGCTTCACCCGCTCCATCACCGGCACGACCATCGGCCGCGAGGCCGCCATCGTGCCCCTGGCCATCGGCGCGATCCCCTTCTTCGCGCGCCTGGTCGAGACGGCCGTCCGCGAGGTGGACGGCGGGCTCGTCGAGGCCGTGCAGTCCATGGGCGGCAACACCTGGACGATCGTCCGCAAGGTCCTCGTACCCGAGTCCCTGCCGTCGCTGATCTCCAGCACCACCACCACGATCGTCGCCCTCATCGGCTACTCGGCGATGGCCGGCACGGTCGGCGCCGGCGGACTCGGCGACATCGCCATCCGCTACGGCTACCAGCGCTTCGAGACCGACCTGATGTGGATCACCGTCGCGATCCTCGCCGTCGTGATCTCGCTCATCCAGTTCGCCGGCGACTTCGCGGCCCGCTCCCTGCACCGCCGGGGCGGCCGGGGCGGTGCCGCTCCGAGGCTCCGCCTGTTGAAGCCCAAGGGCCCGGCGACACCCGACGTCGGCAAGGCCGCCTGAAGCCCCTCGCCGCACCCACCCCACCCGAAGACCGCCCCGTCCCACCCATCACGGGGTCGCTCCACCCATCAGGAAAGGCACTTTTCGTGCGTAACACCGCCAAGATCACGACCGCTGTCCTCGCCGCCGGAACCCTCACCCTCGGGCTCACCGCCTGCGGCGCGGACGACTCCGCCTCCGACACCAGCGGCCCGCTGGTCGTCGCCGCGAGCCCCACCCCGCACGCCGAGATCCTGAACTACGTCAAGGACAACCTGGCCGAGAAGGCGGGACTCGACCTGGAGGTCAAGGAGTTCCAGGACTACATCGTCCCGAACACCGCGACCGAGGACGGCTCGGTGGACGCCAACTACTTCCAGAACCAGCCCTACCTGGACGACTTCAACAAGAAGCGCGGCACCCACATCGTGCCCGTCGTCACGGTGCACCTGGAACCGCTCGGCCTCTACTCGAACAAGGTGAAGAGCGCCGACGCCCTGAAGAGCGGCGCGACGATCGCCCTCCCGAACGACGCCGTGAACGAGGCGCGCGCCCTGAAGCTGCTCGCCGCCGACGGGCTGATCACCCTCAAGGAGGGCGTCGGCAGCGAGGCGACCCCGCAGGACATCTCCAAGAACCCGAAGAACCTCAAGTTCAAGGAGGTCGAGGCGGCCCAGACCGTGCGCTCCCTGGACGACGTGGACGCCGCGGTCGTCAACGGCAACTACGCCATCTCCGCCGACCTCAAGCCGGCCGAGGACGCCCTCGTCCTGGAGTCCGCGAAGAACAGCCCCTACGGCAACTTCCTCGCCGTCAAGGAGGGCAACGAGGACGACCCGCGCGTGAAGAAGCTCGCCAAGCTCCTCACCTCCGCCGAGGTGAAGAAGTTCATCCAGGACAAGTACGCCGGGTCCGTCATCGCCTCGTTCTGAGCGCTCCCGGAGTCCGCGAAGGACACCCCCACGCCGGTCGCCTCCGGCCGACGGGGCGTATACGGCGTATCGCCACGCACGGGGTCGACTCCCTCACCGGGAGTCGACCCCGTCGTGCGTCGCGGTGCTTTCATGCTGCATGCTGGGCAGTTCAGCAGGCTGAAGGTTTCCCGACGGTTACGGAGCGGCGCATGACTGGCACCTTCCCCAACATCTCCATCAACACGGAGCGGTTGGTGCTGCGTCCCCTCGACGAGGACGACGTGCCTGCCCTGGCCGAGATGATGAACGACGAGCAGGTCGCGGCCTGGACCGACGTCCCCCAGCCCTTCACCGAGGACGCCGCCCGCGCCTGGATCACCGACCACGCGCCCGCCGAACGCGAGTCGGGCCGCGGCCTCGACCTCGCCGTCACCGAGTTCCTCACCCAGCGCCTGGTCGGCGTCGTCCAGCTCACCAAGACGAACTGGCACATCAGGTCCACCGAGCTGTCCTACGTCATCGCCCCCTGGGCCCGAGGTGAGGGGTACGCCTCCGAGGCCGCCCTCGCCACCTCCCAGTGGCTCCTGCGCGACCAGAAGATCGAGCGCGTCGAGCTGCGCACGGCGGCCGACAACACCGCCTCCCAGCAGGTCGCCCAGAAGATCGGCTGTATCAGCGAGGGCGTCCTGCGAGGCGCCTGCATAGCGCACGTCCGCACCGAGGACGGCACCTGGACCGACGTCCGCACCGACTTCATCGTCTGGAGCCTGCTCCCCGAGGACCTCGACGGGGCCGACGAGCAACTGGCCGACTCCGGCGGTTTCACGTCGTTCTCGGACTGGAACTGACCGAGGGGGCCGACGATCCGGCCGACTCCACCGGATACGCTCACGGAGCCCGCCCTCCGGGCCGGTCCTGACACCCCGCGCACACCCTCTGGAGACTGAGACACGATGGCCGACCGGGTCACGGTGATCGGCTGGGACGGCTCGCCGCTGACCGCCGCGGCACGCTCCGCCCTGAGTGCCGCCACCCTGGTGGCCGGCACCGCCCACCACCTGGCGCTCCCCGAGGTGCCGCCCGGCGCCGAACGCGTCCGCCTCGGCAGCGTCGCCCTCGCCGCCCGCCGGATCGCCGGCCACCGCGGCACCGCGGTCGTCCTCGCCGACGGCGACCCCGGCTTCTTCGGCGTCGTACGGACCCTGCGCGCGCCCGAGTTCGGCCTGGAGGTCGAGGTCGTCCCCGCGGTCTCCTCCGTCGCCACCGCCTTCGCCCGCGCCGGCATGCCCTGGGACGACGCCCAGGTGGTCGTCGCACACCGGCGCACCCTGCGACGCGCGGTGAACGTGTGCCGCGCCCACAGCAAGGTCGCCGTCCTCACCTCGCCCGGGGCCGGCCCCGCCGAACTCGGCCTCCTCCTGGAGGGCGTCCACCGCACCTTCGTCATCTGCGAGGAACTCGGCACCGACCGCGAACAGGTCACCGTCGTCACCTCGGACAAGGCCGCCGACCACATCTGGCGCGACCCGAACGTCGTCATCGTCATCGGCGGAAACGCCGCCCCCGCCGTCACGGGGGAGGGCGGCTGGATCGCCGGACGCGACCCGGGCACCGGACCGCGCGGCTGGACGCAGCCCGCCGAGGCCTACGGCGGTGACCTGGGCGAAGGCGAGTCGGACCTGCTCCGCGCGGCCCAACTCGCCCGGCTCGGACCACGCGTCGGCGACCTCGTGTGGGACATCGGCTGCGGCAGCGGTGCCTTCGCGGCCGAGGCGGCGCGGGCCGGGGCGGCCGTCATCGCCGTCGACCGGGACCTCGCCGCGTGCGCCCGCACCGACGCCGCCGCGCGCGGCTTCGGCGTCCAGCTCCAGATCGTGCGCGGCGCCGCCCCGCTCGTCCTGGAGAACCTGCCCGAACCGGACGTCGTCCGCGTCGGCGGCGGGGGAGCGGCCGTGATCTCGGCCGTGGCCGACCGCCGCCCGCAGCGCATCGTGACCCACGCGGCGACCCGTGACGCGGCCGAACTCGTCGGCCGCGACCTGACCGAGCACGGCTACCGGGTCGAGTGCGCCCTCGTTCAGTCCGTCGAACTCGACACCCGGGCCTGGACGGAGACCGAGCGGAGCGTCGCGTTCCTGCTCAGCGGCCTGCTGCCGGATCGTACGGCCTGACTCCGGAACCGTCCCGGATTGTGTCCCCGTGATCCTGTTGTCGTACTGCGCGCGGTAGGCTGGCCGATCGTCGTACCGCACTCGGACGCCCGGCGCTTCGTCGCTCAATGTCCCGAAAACACGCCCGTTTTGGGGTGGGTGTGGTACGGCGAGACCGGAGGACGCGCAACGTGGCGCAGTCCACAGCGGACCGTGGCGGATCAAGCTGTCGCAACGGGGGAACGGCCGCGACAATGCCAGTTAATGGCTTTGTCGTCTTTTGGCGTCGGGTCGTTCGTGCCGCTGGGCACGCACGCTCGTTCTTCACTGCGGGGCGGTCGGTGCGCCGTTCCGGGTGAGCCGGCCGAAGAAGCACTAACCGATGGGCGAGGGGTACGCATGACCGACACCGGCCAGGTCCCGGGCGAGGGACTGCCGGAGAACGCAGGCATGGTGGAGCAGCCGGGCGTCTCCGCGCACGGTGCGTACACCTACCTCTCCGAAACCACCGCCGAGGACGAAGACCTGTTGCTGCTGCCGGGTGCCCAGGGCGCGTGGGGCAACGAGGTCGCCCCACCCACGCCGGAGCCGGTCGTCGAGACCGTGCACGAGCCGGGCCCGCACGAGATGTCCGGCCGCGACAGCGGCTCGGTCGACCTGAGCGCCGTCCGTTTCCCCGGCTCCGTGGCGCCCGCGGTGTCGGTACCGCCCCGCCGCCCCCTGCACCTCGGCCCGCCCATCCCCGACGCCTCCGCCAGCCCGGTCCGCTCGCTCGCCGACCGCGGTGCCGTCGGAGCACCGGTACGGCACCCCGGCCCGATGGCGGCCGGCCCCGAGTACCTCGACGTGCCCCAGCCGCTCCGCGAGATGTCCCCCCAGGGCGCTGTGCCCTGGGGCGCCGCCCCCGTCCAGGGCGTGGCCCCGGCACCGGTGGCCTTCGAGACGACGGCTGCCGAAACGGTTGTTCCGGCGCCGGTGCCCGAGATCGACGCGGTGGAGGCGGCCCAGGCCGCGGTGGCCCGCCTCACGACCGAGGCCGACGCCGTGACGGCCGCGCAGCTCGCCGAGACGGAAGCGGAAGCGGAGGCATTCGCCGTCCCGGAGACCGGGACAGCGGCGGAGGCGGTGACCCCGGACGCCGAGGTCGCCGCGGCGCCTGTCGCGCAGGCTCCGGAGGGACAGGGCCACGGGTTCGCCGAGGTCCCGGAGGCCCAGACACACGAGCTGGCGGAGACGGCCGAGGGCCAGGACCCCGGATTCACGCCGTCCCCGCAGGACGCCGTGGCCGTGGCCGACGCCGAGGTCGTACCCGTTGGAGAGGCCGTGTGGGGCGACGACGCCTCGCGGACTCCCGCGGAGACGCAGGTTCCGGAGGCCGAGCAGGTTCCGGCGACCGAGCAGCTTCCGGAAGCCGTCCAGGGTGTGGACGAGGACCCGGCGTCGCCGGTGGATCAGGGCGAGGCCGTCGCCCCCCTCGCCACCGAGGCCGTCGCCGTGGACGCCGAGCAGGCGGCGGCGTTCGCAGCGGAGGGCGGACCGCTGGAGGCGCTCGACGCCGACCAGCAGCCGTGGCCCGACGCCCCGGCCGACGCCGGTCGGGAACCGGACGCCGAGGTCGGAGAGGCCCCGGCAGCCCCCCCGGCCCCGGAGGCCGCATACGCGCCGGACGCCGCACACTCCCCGGAGTTCGGACACCCGCTCGCAAGCGACCTGGTGTCCGAGACCGCTCCGGTGTCCGACATCGCCGGGGTGTCCGAGGCCGAGCCGGAGGCCATCCCCTCCGACCTTCCGCTCGCCCCCGAGGCCATCGCCGCCGACATCGCGCCGGAGGCCGATGCCGCCAGCGGGCAGCCCGCCCCCCTGGACGCCGGGACCGCGGAAACCGACCCATCCCAAGACGCCATCGACCCCTCCCAAGACGCGGCACCGGCCCCCGAAGCCGCCGCTCAGGACGCCGTACTGATCCCCGAAGCCGCACCCGAGGAAGCCGTACACCCCTCCGAGGCTCCCGCCGCAGAGCACGTGCCGGCGATGCCCGAGGCCGTACCCTTCCCGGCCGCTGCGGACGTCGCGGACGCCGGCGAGGCCCCGCAGCCCGCGGACAGCCCGGCGGCAGTCGTGGAGGAGGTCCCCGAAGCCGTGACTCCCGAGCCGTCTCCCCAGGCCCAGTCCCAGCCGCAGCCCCTGCCGGTCGAGCAGGCCGTCGCGGAGCAGATCCAGGTCGCGGAGCAGGGCCACGCACCCCTCGTGACCGCTCAGGACGCGCAGGGCCCCCAACTCGTCCCGGCCCCGTACCTCGCGCACGAGGACACGCCGCCCGTGATCGACCCGGCCGCCGAACTCCCCGAGGCCCAGCCGCAGTTCGCGGTCCCCGACACGGACCTCCCCGGTCACGCCGCCCCCACCCCCGAACCTTCCGCCGATCACCCCCTCGGCGAGTTCGTCCAGGTCGAGGGCTTGGTGCCGACCACTCCGCACCTCGCACCGACACCCCCGCACGGCATGACCCTCCCCCCGGAGATCCCGCAGGCGGCGGAGACACCGCAGACCCCGGAGATCCCGCAGGCACCGGACGCCGTCACCCCGGTCCCCGCACCCCGTGAGGGCGACCCCGGCCTCGTACAGCACGCGGACGACCTGGACACCCGGGCCGCCGAACAGGAGGACCAACAGGACCGGGACCGGCAGAACCAGCAGGACCAGC
This sequence comes from Streptomyces sp. NPDC032822, assembly GCF_055578825.1. Classification (NCBI taxonomy): domain Bacteria; kingdom Bacillati; phylum Actinomycetota; class Actinomycetes; order Kitasatosporales; family Streptomycetaceae; genus Streptomyces; species Streptomyces sp. NPDC032822. The sequence continues at coordinate 121,480 of NZ_JBVIOL010000011.1, forward strand.
AGGACCAGGAAGAGATGAGCACCGCGCCCGTGGCAGACGTACGACAGTCCACCGGCCCGGCCGCCCCCGCCTACGACGACGCCGAGCGCGAGGCCGTCCTCAAGGTCATGCGCGAGCGCCGCGACATCCGCAACGGTTTCCGCAGCGACCCGATCCCGCACGAGGTGCTGCTCCGCGTCCTGGAGGCGGCCCACACCGCCCCCTCCGTGGGCCACTCGCAGCCCTGGGACTTCGTGGTCATCCGCTCGGCGGAGACCCGCGACAGCATGCACGAACTGGCCATGCGCCAGCGGGACGCCTACGCGAAGTCCCTCCCCAAGGGCCGGGCGAAACAGTTCAAGGAACTGAAGATCGAGGCGATCCTCGACACCCCGGTGAACATCGTGGTCACCGCCGACCCGACCCGCGGTGGCCGGCACACCCTCGGCCGGCACACCCAGCCGCAGATGGCCCCGTACTCCGCCGCTCTCGCCGTCGAGAACCTGTGGCTCGCCGCCCGCGCCGAGGGCCTCGGGGTCGGCTGGGTCAGCTTCTTCGACGAGCGCGAGATGGTCCGCGCCCTCGGTCTGCCCGAGCACCTCGAAGTCATCGCGTACCTGTGCGTGGGCTACGTCGACGAGTTCCCGGACGAGCCCGAACTGATGCAGGCCGGCTGGTCCAAGCGCCGCCCGCTGTCGTGGGTCGTGCACGAGGAGACGTACGGCCGCCGCGCGCTGCCCGGCGAGGAGCCGCACGACCTGCTCGGCGAGACGGTCGCGCAGATCCGCCCGCTGGACGCCAAGGCGCTCGGCGAGGCGTGGGAGCGACAGAAGCGGATGACCAAGCCGCCCGGCTCGCTCGGCATGCTGGAGATCATCTCCGCGCAGCTGTCCGGCCTGTCCCGGCAGTGCCCGCCGCCGATCCCGGAGCCCGCGGCCGTCGCGATCTTCGCCGGCGACCACGGCGTGCACGCGCAGGGCGTCACCCCCTGGCCGCAGGAGGTGACGGCCCAGATGGTCGCCAACTTCCTCGGCGGCGGCGCGGTCTGCAACGCCTTCGCCGCCCAGGTGGGCGCCGAGGTCTGCGTGATCGACGTGGGCGTGGCGGCCGAACTCCCCGCGACCCCGGGGCTGCTGCCCCGCAAGGTCCGCGCGGGCACCTCCGACATGACCACCGGCCCCGCGATGACCCGCGAGGAGGTCAAGCAGGCCATCGAGGTGGGCATCGAGACGGCCCGCGACCTGGTGGCGGCCGGCAACAAGGCCCTCCTCACCGGTGAGATGGGCATCGCGAACACCACCGCGTCCGCCGCCCTGATCTCGGTCTACACGGACGCCGACCCGGCCGAGGTGACGGGCCGCGGCACCGGCATCAACGACGAGACCCTCGCCCGCAAGACCGAGGTCGTCCGCCGTGCCATCGAACTCCACCAGCCCGACCCGGCCGACCCGATCGGGGTCCTCGCCGCGATCGGCGGCTTCGAGCACGCCGCCATCGTCGGCCTCCTCCTGGGCGGCGCCTCCCTGCGGACGCCGGTGATCCTGGACGGCGTCAGCGCCGGCGCCGCCGCCCTGGTGGCCCGCGCCATCGCCCCCGAGGTCCTCGCGGCCTGCATCGCGGGCCACCGCAGTGCCGAGCCCGGCCATGTGGCCGCCCTGAACAAGCTGGGTCTGCGTCCCCTGGTCGACCTCGACCTCCGTCTGGGCGAGGGCACGGGCGCGCTGCTCGCCCTGCCCCTGGTGCAGAGCACGGCCAGAGCGATGCACGAGGTGGCGACGTTCGACTCGGCGGGAGTCACCGAGAAGTAGGCGGCGACCGGGGGTGGTCCGGGCACGTGTCCATGCGGGCCCCCCACCCCCGCCGTACGCTGAACCCGCAGCCTAGAATCCGCACGTCAGGGCCGCTCCAGAGCCGCAGCGCCCAGCCATGCCCGTCCGAGGAGCCGCACCTCATGGCCGAACACCCCGCCTACCCCGTAGGCCTCCGCCTCACCGGCCGCCGAGTGGTCGTCCTCGGCGGCGGCCAGGTCGCCCAGCGCCGCCTGCCGGCCCTGATCGCGGCGGGCGCGGACATCCTTCTCGTGTCTCCCGAAGCGACCCCTTCGGTCGAGGCCATGGCGGATGCGGGCGAGATCGGCTGGCAGCGGCGCCCGTACGCCGACGGCGACCTCCGGCACGCCTGGTACGCCCTGATCGCGACCAGCGACCCGGAGGCGAACCGGCGGGCCTCCGCCGAGGCGGAGACGCACCGCGTGTGGTGCGTCCGCTCCGACGACGCCGACGCGGCGACCGCGTGGACCCCGGCCACCGGCACCAGCGAGGGCGTGACGGTCGCCGTCCTCACCACCAACGCCAAGGGCCGCGACCCCCGCCACACCGCCGCCATCCGCGACGCGGTCGTGGAGGGCCTCCGCGACGGCACCCTGGTGGCGCCGCACCACCGCACCCGCACCGCCGGCGTCGCCCTGGTCGGCGGCGGCCCCGGCGACCCGGACCTGATCACCGTGCGAGGCCGCCGTCTCCTCGCCGAGGCCGACGTCGTCATCGCCGACCGCCTCGGCCCGCGCGACCTCCTCGCCGAACTCCCGCCGCATGTCGAGGTGATCGACGCGGCGAAGATCCCGTACGGCCGCTTCATGGCCCAGGAGGCCATCAACAACGCCCTGATCGAGCACGCCAAGCAGGGCAGGTCGGTCGTACGGCTGAAGGGCGGCGACCCCTACGTCTTCGGGCGCGGAATGGAGGAGGTCCAGGCCCTCGCCGAGGCCGGCATCCCCTGCACCGTCGTCCCGGGCATCTCCAGCTCCATCTCCGTCCCTGGCGCGGCCGGTATCCCGGTCACGCACCGCGGGGTCGCCCACGAGTTCACGGTGGTCAGTGGCCATGTCGCCCCCGACGACGAGCGTTCCCTCGTCGACTGGCCGTCCCTCGCCAAGCTGACCGGCACGCTCGTGATCCTGATGGGCGTCGACAAGATCGGCCGGATCGCCGAGACCCTGGTCGCCCACGGCAGGTCCCCGGACACCCCGGTCGCCCTGGTCCAGGAGGGCACCACGGCCGCGCAACGCCGGGTCGACGCCACCCTCGCCACGGTCGCCGAGACCGTACGGACCGAGGAGGTGAAGCCGCCGGCCGTCATCGTCGTCGGCGAGGTCGTCACCGTGGGCACACAGGCCTCCGCACACCCCTCCGAGTAACCGCGGGTAACACAACTCGTTCCCAGCCGTTGGCACCGCACCCAGGACAAGGCAGTATCACCCTGTGGCCGATCTCATCACCGTCGATGACCCCGACGACCCGCGCCTGCACGACTACACGGGCCTGACCGACGTCGAACTGCGCCGCAAGCGCGAACCGGCCGAGGGCCTGTTCATCGCCGAGGGCGAGAAGGTCATCCGGCGGGCCAAGGACGCCGGATACGAGATGCGCTCGATGCTGCTGTCCGCGAAGTGGGTCGACGTCATGCGTGACGTCATCGACGAACTCCCCGCCCCGGTCTACGCGGTCAGCCCGGAACTCGCCGAACAGGTCACCGGCTACCACGTGCACCGCGGAGCGCTCGCCTCGATGCAGCGCAAGCCGCTGCCGACGGCCGCCGACCTCCTCCAGAGCGCCCGCCGGGTCGTCGTCATGGAGTCGGTCAACGACCACACCAACATCGGCGCGATCTTCCGCTCGGCCGCCGCCCTGGGCATGGACGCGGTGCTGCTCTCCCCGGACTGCGCCGACCCGCTCTACCGCCGCAGCGTCAAGGTCTCCATGGGCGCGGTCTTCTCCGTGCCCTACGCCCGTCTCGACACCTGGCCCAAGGGCCTGGACTCGGTCCGCGAGGCGGGCTTCACCCTCCTCGCCCTCACCCCCGACCCCAAGGCCAGAACCCTCGACGAAGCCGCCCCCCACAAGATGGACCGGGTGGCCCTGATGCTCGGCGCCGAGGGCGACGGCCTCTCCACCCAGGCCCTGGTGGCCGCCGACGAATGGGTCCGCATCCCCATGGCCCACGGAGTCGACTCCCTCAACGTGGGCGCGGCGGCCGCGGTCGCCTTCTACGCGGTGGCGACGGGCCGCCCCGCGCTCTAGCCGCCGAAGCGCGCCCCTACTCGGACGTCGAGAGCGTCGACTCGTAGCGCTGGGACATCACCGGCGCCGGCAACGGCTCATACCCCGGCTGCTCCAGCCGATTCCGTACGACGTCCCCCTCGCCACCGAGTCCGCGCGACGGCCCCTGACAGCCCTGCGCCGCGGCGATGGCGAGCGCCACCAGCAGCGTGACCACGACGAACACGAACAGCCGCTGGCGCAGCAGGCGCGGATTGGCGGGCCGCCGGCCCGTACCCGTGCCCCTCGGCCCCGGCCGACCCGCTCCGCTGCGCGGCGCCGGACGGCTTCCGCCGCCGGACCGCGTCGTGTTCCGCGCGCCCGCCCCGGACCGCGAGGACGGACCGCCGCCCCGCGAGGCACCGCCCCCGCGCGACGGGGCCCCGCCCCGCATCGGCGCCGGACCGCGGGAGCCGGTACCACTGCGCGGCGGGGGAGTCCCCTGCGTGCCCGAGCCGCCGGGCTGACCCTGCGGACGCCGCTGCGGCGCCCGCTCCGGATAGGTGTCGGCGAGCCGTCCGGCGGTCCGGTCCGCCTCACCGCCGCGTGGCGCGGGCGGCCGTACGTCCGCCATGCCCTGTGCCTCCCGGGCGGCGATCTCCTTCAGCCGCAGCGACAACTGCAGGGTGCTGGGCCGTTCCTCGGGATCCTTCGCCAGACATGCGCGGACCAGCGGAGCCAGCGCGTCCGGCACGCCGTGCAGCTGGGCCTCCTCGTGCACCACCCGGTACAGCATCACCTCGGAACTGCCGTGCCCGAAGGGCGAGTCGCCCATCGAGGCGTACGCCAGGGTCGCGCCGAGGGAGAAGACGTCCGTCGCGGGCGTCACCGCGGCGCCGCGCACCTGTTCGGGGGCGAGGAAGCCGGGAGAGCCGACGGCGGTGCCGACATGGGTGAGCGTGGAGGCGCCCGTCGCCCAGGCGATGCCGAAGTCGATGATCCGCGGGCCCTTGGGGGACAGCAGGATGTTGGACGGCTTGAGATCCCGGTGCACGACACCGGCTTCGTGCACCGCGACCAGCCCCTCCGACAGGGCGGCCCCGACGGCGGCCACGTCGGCGGCCCCCAGCGACCCCTCGTCGGCGACCTTGTCGTGCAGCGAGGGTCCGGGCACGTACTGCGTGGCGAACCAGGGCCGGTCGGCGTCGAGGTCGGCGGCGACCAGCCGTGCCGTACAGCCGCCGCGAATCCGCCGTGCCGCCGACACCTCGCGCGCGAACCGGGAGCGGAACTCCTGGTCCTCCGCCAGATCCGGCCGGATCACCTTGAGCGCGACCCGCTGCCCCTTGCGGTCGGAGCCGAGATAGACCACGCCCATCCCGCCCGCGCCGAGCCGTCTGTGAAGCCTGAACGAGCCGACGACGCGCGGGTCCTCGCGCCTCAGGCGCATCATCGCCATGTTCATCCCCGCTGCCCGGTCCGTATGACGTGCCACAGCTTACGTTTCCACGGCCCGCCGCGCGCAGAGGCCGCGCCCTCCGGGCCCGATCGATTGTCAGTGCCGGGTGGGAGAATTGAAGAGTGGTCAGGGAGCTCGCGGACAGGGCGACTTGGGCGGGTCTGTGATCTCAACCACCTGTCACAGAAGGGGGATTGAACCCGTGAAGGGTGATCGCGTGGAGATAGTCGTGGACGCCGGGGACACGACGCGTACGTACGAGGTGGTGGCGAGCAGGGCGGGCCGCCGGGTGGAGACAGCGGTACGCCGAGGGGTCGTGGAAGTGAGCGAAGTCACTCGCAACGGCTCCGTGGTCCGGACGGCGCGTTTCATGGCGACGAGGGTGCTGGCGCTGGTGGAGCAGCCGATCCCCCGTGAGGACAACTCCGAGAAAGCGGGGCACAGCGGGCGACCCCTCCGGGAAGACCCCGAGACCTAGGTCTCCGTCTCCACCCACGGGAGTACTCCGCAGGTCATGGCTCATCCTCCGGGAGGCCCGGCATTCGGTACGAGGGCATGACGTGCGCCGACCGCCGGACGCCTAGATTTGAGGTCAAGCGGCGGGTGCAGCACTCGTCCCCCGAGGTCAGACACCCGCCGCTGTCAATGACAACCGAATCGGTCAGGAGAGGGACCATGGCCTACACGGCACCGCGGACACTGGTCCGCACCCAGGAGCGCATGGCGCTCCGCCCCCGCCGCACGGGCCGTCGCCACCCCTTGGTGGCGACGCTCATGGCCCTTCCCCTGGCGGCCCTGCTCCTCCTCGTCTTCGACGGCTGGGAGACAGTGGCCATGCAAGCGTCGTCCGTGGGAGTGATGCTGGGGCGCTGAGCGGCGACCCCAGGCCCGGAAGAGCGGTCCGGGCGGGGACATCCACCCATGAAACCCCGTGGGGACGGGGGTGCGGCGGACGGCAAAAAATGCCGGTGCAGCTGGGGAGCTGCGCCGGCATTGCCATGTCCAGAACCGGAACGGATACCTCCGGCGGTCTGCGTGCGGGGCAGGGGTCCGGGGGCGGCAACCCCAGCGCGAGGGCCACCTTTCGATCGGCCGGGTCGGACGAGGGGTGGGCACAGTTCCGGGGCCCTGGAGCGGAGCTCCCGGCAAGGCCCGCCCCGTGGCGGACCACCCGATACTCAGGCCCCCACCAACCTGCGTACCCTCGCCAACGAAAAGCCCCGCCCCCGCCAGGAGCCCAGTGACCCACGCCCACCCCCTGCTCTCCGCCCTCACCACCCGAGCCCGGGCCAGGGCCCACTCGGCCCCTTCCCCCTGCCCCTGCGGAGCGGCGGGGGGTCCGGCAGCCGGGGCGACCGCCACCCTCGCCGACCGCCCCGACGCCACAGTCGTCCGACATGTCGACACCGTCGCCAAGGCGCACGCCCCGGACACCACCCGCGCCGACCTGACCCCCCGCCTCAGCGTCGCCGCCCACCACTCCGGCATCCTCCTGCCCCCGCTCACCCCGACCCCGGTCGACCTGCACGGCAGGCTGGTGACGTTCTGGCCCTACGGCACCCCCGTGGACCCGGAGAACCCGGACGCGGCCCCCTGGGAGGACGTCGCCACCCTCCTCGCCCACCTCCACCGCATCCCGGCACCGGCCGCCCTGCCTCCCATGCGGGGCCCCGTCAAAGCCGCCCTCGCGGTCACCCGCCTCCGTGCCACGGCCGCGGACCACCCCGCCACCGCCCCCGTCCTGCACGCCTGGTCCACCCTTCCGGCCTGGTCCCGCGCCGAGGCGCCCATGCCGGACACCGGCATCCTCTGCCACGGCGATCTCCACCTCGGCCAACTGGTCCGCCACCCCGCCCCCGACGGCCCGTGGCGGCTCATCGACGTCGATGACCTCGGCGTCGGCGTCCCGGCCTGGGACCTCGCCCGGCCCGCGGCCTGGTACGCCTGCGGACTGCTCCCGCCCGACGACTGGACCCGCTTCCTGACCGCCTACCGCACGGCGGGCGGCCCGGCCCTCCCTCCGCACGGCGACCCCTGGCCCGCGCTGGACGTCCCGGCCCGCGCCCTCACCGTGCAGACCGCCGCCCGGTCGATCGCCAAGGCCGTCGCGGCGGGCCGATCCCTGGACGAGGTGGAGCAGGCACTGGTCGACGCCTGTGACCGAATGGCGTCCGCCCCGCCGGAATTGGTGGAAGGTTCCCCCAAGTAGGGTGCAACCGACCGCAGCAGGACAGAGTCTGTCCTGGCGTACCACTAAGCAGGACCGACGGGCGAGGAGTTGAGCCGACCATGCAGTGTCCGAAGTGCCATGCACCGATGCACACGTACAACCGCAACGGCGTCCAGATCGAGCAGTGCAGCGGCTGCCGCGGCATCTTTCTCGACTACGGCGAGCTGGAGTCGCTGACCCGCATGGAGTCCCAGTGGGGCGGACCCGCGGTCCCGCCGCCCCCGGCCGCTCCGCAGTACCCGGCCGCCGGCCAGCAGCAGTACCCGGGTGCTCCCGTCGCCCCCGCCTGGGGTGCCCCGCAGGGCGGCCACCACGGGGGGCACCATGGCGGTCACCACGGCCACAACCGCAACCGCGGCTTCGGTCACATGCTGTTCTCCAGCTGACGGCTGACACTCGGCGGTCGACAGCGGACCGGCATACGAGGAAGCCCCCGGCCGCAGGGTCGGGGGCTTCGGTGTGTGGACGATACTGGGATTGAACCAGTGACCTCTTCCGTGTCAGGGAAGCGCTCTCCCGCTGAGCTAATCGTCCGGGATACTGCGTGCGCGATACTGGGATTGAACCAGTGACCTCTTCCGTGTCAGGGAAGCGCTCTCCCGCTGAGCTAATCGCGCGGGTCGGGCCTTCGACGATCTCTCGAAGATCCAGTGGACGATACTGGGATTGAACCAGTGACCTCTTCCGTGTCAGGGAAGCGCTCTCCCGCTGAGCTAATCGTCCTTGGAGGTGGAGACGGGATTTGAACCCGTGTAGACGGCTTTGCAGGCCGTTGCCTCGCCTCTCGGCCACTCCACCAGGAGTGCAGGGGATCGGGAAGACCCCTGTTCCATCGAGCGGACGACGAGGTTCGAACTCGCGACCTCAACCTTGGCAAGGTTGCGCTCTACCAACTGAGCTACGTCCGCCTGTCGTTTCGGATCGCTCTCGCGGCCCGGCGACGAGTTGAACTCTAGCGGATACCGGGGCCAGTACAAAAACGCGTTTGCGCAGCGTGCTGCGGTGCGCCTGCTCAGGGACGTGCCCAGGGGTTTCCGAAGAGACACGGCCAGGTCACGCGCCGGACACCCGCCCTAGACTCGACCGCGTGCTCCACCTCCCTGCCCTCGCCCGTTTCGGCGACCGCGCTGCCACCGGTCTCCTCGACGTCACCAGCGATCCCGCGGCTCTGGACTCCAGCGGGTTCTGGGCGGTCTGCGCGGACTTCGAGGGACGTCTGACCTGTGCCCGCTTCCGGGACGTACGGGAGGAGCCGGTGCCCGCGCCGGTGCCGGGGGAGTGGCAGGGTCCGGCGGCCGGTGACTGGACGTCCTCGCTCGACCGCGCCGCGTACACGGCCGGGGTGCGGCGGATCCGGGAGTACATAGCCGCCGGTGAGGTCTACCAGGCCAACCTCTGCCGGGTGCTCTCCGCGCCCGTGGCGCCGGACGCCGACGTGGACGCCCTCACCGCCCTGCTGGCGCGCGGCAACCCGGCGCCGTACGCGGGAACGATCCGGCTGCCCGGCCACGGGGTGGAGATCGCCACCGCCTCCCCGGAGCTGTTTCTGCGCCGCGACGGCCGGGCCGTCGAGTCCGGGCCGATCAAGGGCACCGGGCGCACCGAGGCGGACCTCCTGGACAAGGACTACGCCGAGAACGTCATGATCGTGGACCTTGTCCGCAACGACATCGGGCGGGTCTGCGCCACCGGCAGCGTGAGCGTGCCGGACCTGTGCGTGATCGAGAAGCATCCCGGCCTGGTCCACCTGGTGTCGACCGTCCGCGGCGAACTCCGCGAGGACGCCGGCTGGCCCGAGCTGCTCGGCGCCGCCTTCCCGCCCGGGTCGGTCACGGGCGCGCCCAAGTCGAGCGCGCTGCGGATCATCGAGGCGCTGGAGACGGCACCCCGGGGGCCGTACTGCGGCGGCATCGGCTGGGTCGACGCCGACCGGGGAGTCGGTGAGCTCGCCGTGGGCATCCGGACCTTCTGGATCGACCGGGCGGAGGGCGTGCTGCGCTTCGGTACCGGCGCCGGCATCACCTGGGGCTCCGACCCCGAGGCGGAGTGGCGCGAGACCGAACTGAAGGCGTCCCGGCTGCTCGCGGTAGCGTCGGGCACGTACGAGGTGACTGGAGGGACCCGAACGTGAAGATCTGGCTCGACGGTGGACTGCAGGACATGGAGTCCGCCCGTGTCTCCGTCTTCGACCACGGGCTGACCGTGGGCGACGGCATCTTCGAGACGGTGAAGGCGGTGGACGGCAGGCCGTTCGCGCTCACCCGCCATCTCGACCGGCTGACCCGCTCCGCGCGCGGCCTCGGCCTGCCCGCCCCCGACCTCGACGAGGTCCGCCGCGCCTGCGCCGCCGTGATCGAGGCCAACCCGATGCCGCTCGGCCGGCTGCGCGTCACCTACACCGGCGGGCACGGTCCGCTCGGCTCGGACCGCGGCGAGCACGGCCCGACCCTCGTCGTCGCCCTCGGCGAGACCGGCCGGCGTCCCGACTCCACAGCCGTGATCACGGTCCCCTGGACCCGCAACGAACGCGGCGCGCTCACCGGCCTCAAGACGACCTCGTACGCCGAGAACGTCGTCGCCCTCGCCCGCGCCCGCGAACAGGGCGCCTCCGAGGCGCTGTTCGGCAACACGGTCGGACAACTCTGCGAAGGCACCGGGTCGAACGTCTTCGTCGTCCTCGGCGGCGAGATCCACACCCCGCCCGTCGCCTCCGGCTGTCTCGCCGGCATCACCCGCGCCCTGGCCGTCGAGTGGACGGGCGCCAGGGAGACCGACCTGCCGCTGGACGTCCTGGAGCGGGCCGACGAGGTCTTCCTCACCTCCACCCTGCGGGACGTCCAGGCCGTGCACCGCGTCGACGCACGCGAACTGCCGGGCGTACCGGGTCCGGTGACCGCGAAGGCGATGCGGATCTTCGACGAGCGGGCCGGAAACGACCTCGATCCGTAGGGCTCGATCCGTGAAGGCGGCCGATATTGGGCTGACCTCGGGCTCGCGGACGGGTAGAACTCCCTTGATGACCACGACCCTGCGGCCCGACGAGCCGCTTCAGCGCAACGCCGACGGGACGCGTTCACGCCGTTACCAGGTGTGTGTGAACAGCCGTCCCGTCGGCGCGGTCCACCTCGGTACCTCTCCCGCCTTCGGCGACTCGGTGGCCCGCGTCCACTCCGTACGCATCGAGGAGCCCGACCGCCGGCGCGGCCGGGGCACGGTGGCCATGCTCGCCGCGGAGGAGGTGGCGCGCGGCTGGGGCTGCGGGCAGATCGAGATCCAGGTGCCCGCCGACTCCGAGGCCGGGCTTCGGCTCGTCCAGGCGCTCGGCTACGTGGTGCGCAACCGCGGCATGGCGAAGGACCTCGGAGACAGCCCGCCCGAACTGCCCGCCGGCTACCGGGCCCGCCCGATGACCGAGACCGAGTTCGTCGCCTGGCAGGAGCGCGAGGCGCAGGAGTACGCGCGCACCTGGATCGAACGGGGCGTACCGGAGGCCGAGGCGTACGCCAAGGCCCGCAGCGACCACCAGAGGCTCCTGCCGCGCGGCCTCGCCACCGAGAACACGCGGCTCAGCGTCCTGGAACACGAGGGCGCCCGCGTGGGCGTCCTCTGGCTCGCCCGGCGCGACGGAAAGGCGTTCGTCCACAAGGTCGAGACCGACGAGGCCCACCGAGGCCGGGGACACAGACGCGTGCTCATGCTGCTGGCGGAGATCCAGGCCGCCGCCGAGGGCGGACGGACCCTGGGCCTCAACGTGTTCCAGGGCAACACCCCGGCCGAGCGGCTCTACGAGTCGCTCGGGTACGGGACGACGCAGTACGCGCTCTACAAACCGTTGCTGTAGGACCCCTGGTGGGCCCTGGTGGGCCAGAGACCGTCGGTGCGGCCGGGCCCGGGCCCGGCCTCGGCCGGCTCAGGCGTTCCGCGCGGCCAGCAGCCGGTCCGCGATCTCCTCGATGCGCTCACGCAGTCCGGCCTGGCTCTTGCCGCCGTCGAGGAGCTCGCCGTCGATGACATAGGTCGGGGTGCCGGTGACGCCGATCGCCTTGCCCTCGGCCTGGTCGGCGTCCACGATCAGGATGTGCCGGCCGTCGATCAGGGCCGTGTCGAACTCCTCGGCGTCAAGGCCGAGTTCACGCGCGATGTCGACCAGGAGGGGCTCGCCCCGGCGGTCCAGCTCGGCGACCCGGCCGAGCACCGCCTCGACGTACGGCCATCCCTGACCCTGCTCCGTCGCCTCCTCGGCGGCCTGCGCGGCGGCGAAGGCGTGCCGGTGCTTCTCCAGCGGGAAGTGCCTCAGCCGCAGTTCCAACCGGTCGCCGTAGCGGGCGCGCAGGGCACGGATGTCGTCCAGGGCGCTGTGGCAGTCCGGGCACTGCAGTTCGCACCAGATGTCGAGAACGGGCGCGGCCGGACGCGCGGGGGAGGAGTCGCTCATGGCCCCAGTCTTCCAGTCCCGTCCTGGACGTCCCCATCGGACCCGGGTGCCGGGCCGCGACCGCGGGGGACGACGTCGACCGGCACCTGGGGAGGAGCCGACCCGGAGATGTCCCTGATGTCCGGTCGGAGCATGGCCCGACCGGGGGCCTGGGGTGCAGGATGGAAGGGACGAAGTGCCCCCGCCGACCGAGCCCTGCCCCTGGAGGACCGGATGATTGCCGAGACCGTCTGTTCCGCCGTCGCCGCGGCCGGCCTGGGCATCGCGGCGGTCACGGCGTACCGCAAGCGTTTTCTCTCCGCCGTCCGTATCGCCGCGTACTCACTGGTGCCTCTCGGTCTGGTCATGACCGGAGTGGTCGAGTGGCTGGCGGACACCGCCCTCAGCCCGACGGCCTGGGCGGGCTTCGGGGTGCTCGGTGTCTCCTGGGTACTGTTCGCGAGCACCCGGGCGGTGGAGCGCCGCCGCGGAGGCACCCGCAAGGAGCGCCGGGCGGCGGCCAAGGGCGCCGCCCAGCCCGACGCGGTCGCGCCGACGGCCTCGGCCCCCTCCCTCGGCCCCGGCACCCGTCCGGCGGCCAAGCCGGCGAACCGGCCCCGCACCGGGACCGCCACCGACGACTTCAGCGACATCGAGGCCATCCTCAAGAAGCACGGCATCTGACCCCTCCACGGCGATCGGCATATGACGTCCGCATGAGGCACTGAAACGACACAGCGTGTCCCTGCACGTCCGGAAGTGATCACGACTCGAACCGGACATCACGGAATCCGGCGAACTCCCGCTCATTACGGGCGTGTTGATCGCGTCAGGCATCCCGACTGCGTCATCATCGCCGCGAGATGCTGGACACGACACAGAGCGACGCCGCGCCGCCGCAGGACGAGCCGCGCGGATGCCTCTTCGCCCTTTCCCAGCCACCGCTGATGATCTTTCTTGCGGTGATCGGGTGTCTGCTGCTCACGGCTGCGCTGCACGACCTGCTGTTGCTGTGACCCGTACCCGCGGTCCCCGGCGTCACCCGCCGGGGGTCGCGACCACACCAGGGCCCTGTCGGGGCCGTCCCGTACCGTCCGGGGCTCTCAGCCCGCCGCTTCCTTGCGCCGCGCCCGGTAGGCGGCCACGTGCAGCCGGTTCCCGCAGGTGCGGCTGTCGCAGTACCGCCGCGACCGGTTCCGGGAGAGGTCCACGAAGGCGCGCCGGCAGTCGGGCGCCTCGCAGCGGCGCAGCCGCTCGTGCTCGCCGGCCACCACGAAGAACGCCAGCGCCATCCCGCAGTCGGCCGCCAGGTGATCCGCGACGGAGGCGCCGGGCGCGAAGTAGTGCACATGCCAGTCGTAGCCGTCGTGGTCGGTGAGCCGCGGTGTGGTGCCGGCGGCGGCGACCAACTCGTTGATCAGCGCCGCGGCGGCCCGGGGGTCCGTAGCGGCGAAGACCGAGGCGAACCGCCCGCGGATCTTGCGCACCGCCGAGAGGTCGAACTCGGAGAGCACTCCGACATCACTGATCTCGTGGTTTCGTACGAAATCGGCGAGGCCGGCGACATCCGCCAGCGCGTCCGGAGCCGTGTCGTCCTCCGGCGCGGTGTTCACCAGATCCACCACGGTGTCGAGGGCGCACCGGGTGTCGTGGGTGATCAGCACGTTTCGCTCCCTGGCCTGGGGGTCGGGCGGACGCCCGCCGATGCTGGCCGATGGTAATGCGTCGCGCGCCTCGGGGAGGCCGACGGCGGGACGACGCACACCGGCGCCGCCCCCGTGAGGATCCACGGTGACGGCGCCGGTGCCTGCCCTATGCGGTTGTCTGAGCCCGAGCCGTCGCCCCGAGTGGACGGCGCCGGGCGGCTCTGTGCGGCCTCGCCCTAGCTTTCCGCCAGGATGTGCGAGAGCTCTTGATCGAGATCGAAGTGGCGATGCTCCGTACCGGGTGGCACGGCGGCATCCGTTCGCTTCAGGAAGGACTCCAGGGCCCGCGCAGGGGCCTCCAGCAGAGCTTCCCCTTCGGGGGAGCTCAGGGCGATGCAGACGACGCCCTGACCGTGACTGCGCGACGGCCAGACACGGACGTCGCCGGTTCCGGTGGGCCGGTGGAGGCCTTCCGCGAGCAGGTCGCGGGCGAACACCCACTCGACGGTCTCCTCGGCACCGGTGTGGAAGGTGGCGTGCACGGCGTAGGGGTCGGCCGTGTCGTACCGCAGGCCTGCGGGGACAGGCAGGGAGGACTCGCTCGACACAACGAGGCGCAGGTGCAGCTCGCAGCTGACCGTGGTGTTCATAAGCGCCAGGGCCTTTCGCTCAGTGTGCGCTCGGGGATTCGCACGTCGGCGAAATCGACATGCCACCTACGGTGCCGTTGTAAACCCCTCTGAGTGTTTTGCGTGCCTTTACGTAACTCTTCCGGCCGAGAGCGTGTTCGCACGGTACGCCCATTACGGTGACCGGTTTCCGTCCGGTAGGGTTTGGCTGTATGAACACGGGGAGTGACGAGCCGGGCGAGGTTGCCGTGGCGGCGGACGAGACGCGGACCGACGGGGCGAAGAGCGGGAGCGAGCAGCCGCTCGGCTCCAAGGCGCCGGAATTCATCAAGGCGCGACGCATGCTGCACCTGAGCTGGCAGGTCGGTGTCTTCGTCATCGGACTCGCGGTCGTGGGCGCCGGCATCGTGATGCTGCCGCTGCCCGGACCGGGCTGGGTCGTGATCTTCGGTGGCATGGCGATCTGGGCGACCGAGTTCGTCTGGGCCCAGCTGGTACTGCGCTGGACCAAGCGCAAGGTCACCGAGGCGGCGCAGCGCGCCCTCGACCCGGAGGTCCGGCGGCGCAACATCATTCTGACGTCGATCGGCCTGGTCATCGTGGCCGTCATCGTCGGTTTCTACCTGTGGAAGTTCGGCTTCGAGATGCCCTGGAAGATCAAGGACCAGTGAGCCGCGAGAGGCGTGCGCGGGCCGGCCTGCGGCGGTCGTCCGCACCCTCTGACTTGGGGTAATGTTCTCCCTGCGTCCGGGCGATTAGCTCAGTGGGAGAGCGCTTCGTTCACACCGAAGAGGTCACTGGTTCGAACCCAGTATCGCCCACCGGACCGGCGGCCCGTCTGCACAGCGGACGGGCCGCCGTCGTATGCCCGCCTCCCGAGCGCGCACACGTCGGCCGCTGCCTCGGTAGGCGCGGGGCCCCGCCCCGGGCGGGCGGCGGCGCGCGGCGGCAGTGCCCCGGTCGTCCCGGAAGTGCCCCTGCCCGGCGGCGAGTTCCGGCCGATCACCCTCCGCGTGCGGAAGACCAGTTGGTGTTCGGCCCGTCGGCCGCACGCGCCTCACCTGCGGAGTCCCGCGGCCTTCCCTCCGCAGTGGTCCCGACGCACCGTCAACTCGCCCGGCGGGCTCACAAGAAATTCCTGTCCGAATCATTGACGCACCCCGAGGCCCTCCGTAACTTGTGCCAGCAAGCGCTTACTTGAAACGATTCATGCAGGCGGCAACGACGCTGCGGGGAGGGTCCGACTGTGGGAACCAGCAGGAATGTTGAGAGGCGCACGATCCTGAAGGCCGCGGGGGCGACGGCGGCCACACTGGGCCTGGCCGCGACCACGGGGTGCGGGGGAGACAGCGGTACGTCGGCGGACGGGACGGTCACGATCCGTTACGCGTGGTGGGGTGCCGAGGACCGTGCCGAGCGCATCAACAAGACCATCGTGCTCTTCGAGAAGAAGTATCCGAAGATCAAGGTGAAGACGGACTTCCAGCCTTACCTCGACTTCTGGAAGAAGTTCAACACCCAGGCTTCCGGTGGTAATCCGCCGGACGTCTTCCAGAATGCCATTGGATTCCTGCGCAAATACGACGCGAAGAATGTGCTGCTGGATCTCAGCGCACAGGTCGAGGCGGGCAATCTCTCCATGGACGGCTTCCGGGCCGGCCTGGAGAAGTTCGGCGAGGTCGACGGCAAACTCCTCGGGGTTCCGGTCGGTTCCAACTCGATGTCCCTGGTGATCGACAAGCCCGTCTACACCAAGGCCGGTGTGAAGCCGGAACAGGGCTGGACCTGGGACGACTTCGACGCGGCGATGCAGAAGATCCGCGACAAGGCGGGGCGGGCCGGCGACAGCGGCATGTACGGCGTGATGTACCTGTACGACCTGTATCTGCGTCAGAACGGCAAGGCGTTCTTCACCGCGGACGGACTCGGTTTCACCGAGGCGGATCTGACGGACTGGTGGACCAAGGCCAAGAAGGGCGTCGAGGAGGGGCTCTACGCCGATCCCAAGAAGGTCGCCCAGATCAAGCCCAAGTCGGCGGTCTCCGCGGAACTCGCCGGCGGCGAGTTCACCTGGGACAACTTCACCGTCCGCTACACCTCCGAGGGCAAGAGCGAGTACGGTCTGGCGCCCATTCCGACCACCGACGGCAAGAAGACCGGCCAGTACCTCGGCTCCCTCATGCTCAGCGCCTCCAAGCGGACGCAGCATCCGAAGGAGGTCGCCCAGTTCATCGACTTCATGACACACGACCCCGAGGTCGCGAAGATCATGGGCTACGACCGGGGGGTGCCGGCGACGCAGGCGCAGTTCGACGCCTTCCAGCCGACCGACGAGGTCAACAAGGCGATCGCCGCCTACGAGGAGTCCCTCGTCGCGGCCGGGGTCCTGGAGCCGATCACCCCGCACCCGAACGGCGCCGACATCTGTGAGTCCGCGTTCCTGCGCATCGCCGAGGAACTCGCGCTGGGCACGCGCTCGGTGAGCGAGGCCGTCAAGCAGTTCTTCACCGAGTCGAAGACGGCTCTCGGCAGCTGATGGGAACCACCGTGACACACGCCCCTGCGATGGAGGACCTGACCAAGGACTCCGAGCCGCGGCACGGTCCGGTCGACTCCCCGCGCCCCGCCGCCCTCAAGCGGCGGGGCCGCCGGGAGACCCTGGCCGGCTATCTCTTCATGTCCCCGTGGATCGCCGGGTTCCTGCTGCTGACAGCGGGGCCGATGATCGCCTCGCTCTACTTCGCGTTCACCGACTACAACCTGTTCGACACACCGAAGTGGATCGGGCTCGACAACTTCTCCGAGATGTTCGGCGACCCGCGCTGGCGCCACTCGGTGCAGGTGACGCTCTGGTACGTGGCCGTCGGGACACCGCTCAAACTGCTGCTCGCCCTCGGGGTGGCGCTGCTGCTCGCCCAGCAGCGGCGCGGCCAGGCCTTCTACCGGGCCGCGTTCTACGCGCCCTCGCTGATCGGCGCGAGCGTCTCCGTCGCGATCGTCTGGAAGGCGATCTTCTCGGACGACGCGGTCGTGGACCGGACGCAGCAGTTCTTCGGGATCGACGTCGGCGGCTGGACCGGCGACCCGGAGCTGATCATCTACAGCCTGGTGGCGCTCACCGTCTGGCAGTTCGGCGCCCCCATGGTCATCTTCCTGGCCGGTCTCAAGCAGGTCCCGCGCGAGCTGTACGAGGCCGCCGAGGTCGACGGGGCCGGCAAGCTGCGGCGGTTCTGGAACATCACCCTGCCGATGATCTCCCCGGTCCTCTTCTTCAACGTCCTGCTGGAGACGATCCACTCCTTCCAGATCTTCAGCTCGGCGTACATCGTCGGCGGCGGCGCCGGCGGCAACGCCTGCGGGCCCGCCGACGGGTCGATGGTCTACACCTGCTACCTCTACGTCCAGGGCTTCGAGAACAGCCGGATGGGTCTGGCCTCCGCCATGGCCTGGATGCTGCTCGTCGCGGTCGCCCTGGTGACGGCGGTGCTGTTCTGGTCCCAGAAGCGCTGGGTGCACTACGAGGAGGGCGCCCGATGAGCGCACAGGCCACCGAGATCGCCCCGGCTCCGGACCCGTCCATGGCCCCGTCCACCAAGGGTGGCGCCTTCCGGCAGCGGCTGCCCGGCTCCCTCGCCTGGCACATCGGGTCCCTGCTGATCCTCGCCGTGATCCTCTATCCGGTGGTCTGGGTCATCGGCGGCTCCTTCAAGAAGAGCGAGGACATCGTCGGCAGCCTGGACCTGTTCCCGGGCGACCCGATCACCTCCAACTACACGCGGCTGGGCGAGGGCATCGCGGACATCTCGATCTCCACGTTCTTCGTCAACTCGCTCACCCTCGCGCTCGGTTCCGTGGCCGGCATCGTGCTGTCCTGCTCGCTGACGGCGTACGCCTTCGCGCGGATCAGGTTCGCGGGCCGCAATCTCCTGTTCACGCTGATGATCGGGACGCTCCTGCTGCCGTACCACGTGCTGCTGATCCCGCAGTACGTGCTGTTCCGCAACATGGGGATGATCAACACGTACACCCCGCTGCTGCTGGGGAAGTACCTGGCCACCGAGGCGTTCTTCGTCTTCCTGATGATGCAGTTCATGCGCAACCTGCCCAAGGAGCTCGACGAGGCCGCCCGTCTCGACGGCTGCGGGCACCTGAGGATCTACTGGTCGATCGTGCTGCCGCTGTGCCGTCCGGCCCTGATCACCAGCGCGATCTTCACCTTCATCAACTCGTGGAACGACTTCATGGGCCCGTTGATCTACCTCAACGAGCCGGACAAGTACACGGTCTCCCTCGGTCTGAAGATGTTCGTCGACCAGGAGGGCGTCGCCGACTACGGCGGCATGATCGCCATGTCGCTGGTCGCCCTGCTGCCCGTGCTGGCGTTCTTCCTCGCCTTCCAGCGCTATCTGATCGACGGTATGGCGACCTCCGGACTGAAGGGCTGAGGCGACCGACCATGGCCGAAGCGCGCGCGAAAGCCCGTACCCCGCGAGGGGAGTCCGTCCTCGCCGAACGGTTCGGTGTGTTCGCCGAGTGTCTGCTCACCGGGGTGTGGATCGCGGTGGCCTCGCTGGGCGTGGTCACCTATCCCGCCGCCTTCGCCGCCGGCGCGCGGCACCTGCGCCGCCGCACCACCCACCAGGCGGGCGGGTGGCGGGAGTTCGTCGCCGACTTCCGGGTGGCCGTGCGCGGCGGATGGCTCGCCGGGCTCGCCGGGTGGGCGGCGGCGGGCGCGGTCTGGGTGGACGTCCAGGCCGTGCGGGCCGGGATTCCCGGTGGCCCGCTGGTCGGGGCCGTCGGCGTCCTCGCGCTGATCGGGCTCGCCGTCGCCGGGCTGCGGGCCTGTGCGGTGTGGACGCCGGGCGCCACCTGGCGCGTTCTGCTGGCGCGGGCCGGGCGCCGGACCGTGCTCGACCCCGCCGGTTCCTTCCTGATCGTCGGCGGGCTGGCCGTGGTGGCCGTGTCCGCCTGGCTCGTCGCACCCCTGGCGGTCCCGGTCCTCGGGGCCGTCTCGGCGGCGGCCGTCGCCGTCGAGGAGCGCTACCGGCACCGCTGACGGGCGGTGCCCTCGTACCGGGTCGGCGCTCCGGCGCCGTACCTCCATCTGTCATGCCCCTGACCAGCCGCACCGCAGTGCCTCCCGCACGGAACGGAAAGGAAAGGCTGCATCCCTATGTCTCCCATTCCCCGCAGGTCTCTTCTCAAGGCGGCCGCGGTCGCCGGAGCCGCCGCGCAGTTCAGCTGGGCGCTAGGAGCGAAGGACGCGCAGGCTGCGCCGAGAGCCGCCGACGCCGACGCGGATCCGGTGACCCTGGACTGGCTGGAGGACGGCGGCCTCGGCGCCGCCCCCGGCTCCACCCTCGGCGTCCCCTGGCCCAAGGGCACCTACCGGGAGGACCAGGACTTCGCCGCGACCGACGCGGACGGCAAGGCCGTGCCCGTGCAGTCCTGGCCCCTCGCCTACTGGCCGGACGGCTCCCTCAAGTGGACCGCGCACGCCGTGAGTTCGGGCAACGGCAAGCTCACCCTGGCCGCGGGCGAGACCACCGCCCCCGCGAAGAAGGTCACCGTCGACAGGAGCGGTGGCACGATCACGGTCTCCACCGGGGTCATCACCGCGAAGATCGGCAAGTCCGGCGCCACGCTGATCAAGTCGGTCACGCGTGGCTCGACGGAGATCGCCAAGAACGGCCGCCTCGTCCTGATCCGCCAGCCCGAGATCGAGGACGAGGACCAGGGCGCGGTCAAGACCGAGCGCTTCGAGGGAGCCATCTCCGGTGTCACCGTCGAACAGGACGGCCCGGTCCGCGCGGTCGTCCGCATCGACGGCAAGCACCGCAAGGGCGGCCGGAGTTGGCTGCCGTTCTCGGTCCGCCTCTACTTCTACGCCGGCGCCGACTCCTTCCGCATGGTGCACACCGTCACCTTCGACGGCACCCAGGAGCCCGGCAAGGCCAGCGGCGACTTCATCCGCGGCCTCGGCGTCCGCTTCACCGTGCCGATGCGCGACCAGTCCTACGACCGCCATGTCCGCATCGGCGGCGACGGCACCGGTCTGCTGCGCGAGGCCGTCAAGGGCATCACCGGACTGCGCCGCGACCCGGGCGCCGCCGTGCAGGCCGCCCAGTACGCGGGCGAGAAACTGCCCGACCCGGCCACCTGGGACCAGCGCGTCACCACCCGCCTCCAGTACATCCCGGAGTGGGGCGACTACACCCTCTCCCAGCTCTCCGCCGACGGCTTCGGCCTGCGCAAGCGCACCAAGAAGGGCCACGGCTGGATCGGCGCCGGCGGCGGCAAGCGGGCCTCCGGCTTCGGCTACGTCGGCGGTGTCAGCGGCGGACTCTCCTTCGGCCTGCGGGACTTCTGGGAGAAGTACCCGGCCCAGCTCGACATCCGCGACGCCCAGACCGACGAGGCCGAGGTCACCCTCTGGCTCTGGTCGCCCGAGGCACAGCCCATGGACCTGCGCTTCTACCACGACGGCATGGGCCAGGACACCTTCGCCGAACAGCTCGAAGGCCTCAACATCACCTACGAGGACTACGAGCCCGAGTTCGGCACCCCCTACGGCATCGCCCGCACCTCCGAACTCCTCTTCTGGGCCAACGAGTCGACACCCTCGGCCGAGGCCCTGGCCCGGCAGGTGAAGGCCGTACGCGTACTGCCCCAGCTCGCCGCCCCGCCCAAGCAGCTCATCAAGGCCGGCGTCTTCGGCCCGGGCCTCTACGCCGAACCGGACCGCTCCACACCCGCCAAGGCCAAGATCGAGGACCACCTCGACTTCCTCTTCACCTACTACAAGGACCAGGTGGAGATGCGCCGTTGGTACGGCTTCTGGGACTACGGCGACATCATGCACACGTACGACACGGTCCGGCACCAATGGCGGTACGACGTCGGCGGCTACGCCTGGGACAACTCCGAACTCTCGCCGGACCTCTGGCTCTGGTTCGCCTACCTGCGCTCCGGACGGGCGGACATCTTCCGCTTCGCCGAGGCGATGACCCGGCACACCGGCGAGGTCGACGTCTACCACCTGGGCAAGTGGGCCGGCCTCGGCACCCGGCACGGTGTGCAGCACTACGCCGACAGCGCCAAGCAGCAGCGCATCGCCAACACGACGTACCGCCGCTACTACTACTTCCTCACCGCCGACGAACGGGTCGGCGACCTCATGCACGCCAACGTCGACTCCGACGAGACCTTCCTCGTCCTCGACCCGATCCGCAAGATCCGCACCGAGCCGTACACACCCGACCGGCACGCCCTGTCGATCGGCTTCGGTACCGACTGGAGCGGCCTGGTCTCCGCCTGGCTGACCGAGTGGGAGCGCAAGGGCCCCAAGTGGGAGAAGGCCAAGGCGCGCGTCCTGTCGACGATGGAGACGATCGCTGCCCAGCCCAACGGGTTCGTACAGGGAAGCGGCCTGTACGACCTGGACACCGGGAAGTTCGCGACCGCCGCGGCACCCGTGGTCGGGGTCTCGCACCTCTCCGCCGTGTTCGGCCTCAACGAGCTGTGCGCCGAACTCATCGACCTCGTCGACATGCCGAAGTTCAACGAGGCCTACTTCGACTACTGCCGCTACTTCAACGCCACGAAGGCCGAACAGGCGGCACGCTACGGCTCCAACTTCGGCAGCCTGCTGCTGTTCCAGGGCCACTCGCGCCTCGACGCGTACGCCGCCGTGCAGACCGGCGACGAGAAACTCGCCAAGCGGGCGTGGGAGAAGTTCTACAACTCCGACGGCTACAAGGAGTCGGCCCCCTGGAAGACGGAGGAACTGAGCGGCCCCGTCACCCTGGTCCCGGGCAGCGAGGCCGCGTGGGTCGCCACCAACGACACCGCGCTCTACGGCCTCGCCGCCATCGAGAACCTGGCACTGCTGGGCGACAAGATGCCGTAGCGGCAGGCTAGTTCATCCTCCCCAGGGCCTCCCGCGCCCGTCGGACGTCCCGGATGCGCTGCTCGTACGTCGCACCGAGTGCGAGCAGCAGGAGTCCGGCGAGGGCGGGAGGCACCCAGCGGGGAAGCGCGTCGGCCACCTGGACCAGGTAGGGGGCGAGCTCGTGCAGTGTGTCCAGGATCAGCACCGAGCCGCCGAGCAGGAGCGGCGCCCGGAGGTGGTGCCCGGCGCCCAGCAGCGTGACCGACAGCGCGCCCAGCCCCAGCAGCAGCGGGCGCGTCCAGTCGGTGTCGCCCCAGACGGCGATCAGGCTCGGCACGAGGGTGGCGGCGAGGCCGGGGCCGTACGCCGTCCAGGAGGACGTCCGCGGGTCGCGGCGCCTGCGCAGCGCGCCCAGCAGCAGCGCCGGGACGGTCACCGGAAGCGTGTACGCCTCGGGCGTCCCGATGTCCCAGGCCGTCAGGCGTACCCAGGTCGCCAGGACGAACAGCGCGGCGGCCGCGTAGCCGACGGGGCGCCGGTCGGGGCGGATCGCCGTGCCCGCGGCGATCACCGCGCACAGGGCCAGCACCAGCGCCAGCAGCGGCGGATCGGTGACGGCGAGTCCCACGGCGAGCAGGCCGACGGTGGCTCCCGCGACCTCGACCGGTACGACGGCCGGGCCGTTGCCCCGGCGCGCGGCCAGCAGGGCCGCCGCCACCGGGACGGTGAGTACGAGCAGCGCGGTGTGCGACGGCTGCCAGTTCAGGGCCGCGCCGGTCGCGCAGGCGAGTCCGGCGGCGTACCCGAGTGCGGCCGGCGCGGTGACGGGTGCCAGGCGCGGATGCCAGGAGGCCGCCGCGAACAGCACGGTCAGGGCGGACAGCACGGCCAGGGTCGCGGACCGCGAGGCGAGCGAGAGGAAGGCCAGGCTGAGGGAGCCGGCCAGGGCGAGGACGAGGGCGGTGAGCCGAGGAGGAGTCAACGGACGGGCCGTCGCCGTGCCGTGCGGCGCGGGCGTGCCCCGGCGTACGTACACCGTCGCCGCGAGGGCCCCGGCCGTCATGACGCCGTAGGTCGACAGGGCGGCCGTATAGGGAAGTTCGAGCACCGCCGGGAGCACGAACGGCGTCACCCACAGCAGGGCCGTCGCACCGCACCGCGCCCGGGACCGCCAGAGCGTGCCACGGACCGTCCGGGCGAAGACGACCGCGACGGCGGCGACGGCTGCCAGGACGAGGGGAGCCGTCTCCGTGTGCGGCGGCCAGGGCCCGTCCAGCGCGACCGCCGCGCGGGCGTCCGCCGGCGCGCCGGTCCAGGCGCGTTCCGCCCAGCCGACCGGACCCAGCAGCGCCAGAGTGACGACGGGCAGTGACCACAGCACGGCCAGCGTCTGTACGGCGCCCGAGGCCCACACGAAGCCGTGCCGCACCGCCGCCGGCAGCCGCCCGGCCCGCAGCGTCGCCAACAGGGCGATCCCGCACACCAGATGGACCGGAACCGTCCACGCCTCCGGCAGCGCCGGGCGCACCGCACCGCCGAGCGCCGCGACGCCGAGCAGCCCGGCGATCACCGCGAGACCGAGGGCGTCCTTGCGGCCGGGACCGCGCGCGTCGGCGCTTTCCTCCGCTGCCTCCGCGATGCCGTCGTGCCAGGCGGCGCCCAGCGCTGTCGCCGCCGCGAGGAGGAGGAGCGCCGCCGCACGGGCGGCGGCGCTCGGGCCGGTGGCCGTCCAGGACAGCCAGCCGGCGGCCAGTACGCCCCAGCCGCCCATGCCGTACGCGCCGATCGCCGCGACGATCCGCACGGAACGGGCCGATACCCGCAGCGCCACGCCCGTGTCGAGCGCGGCAGTGAACAGGAGCGCGGTGGTGACCCCGTAGGGCACGGCGTCGGCGGCCACCGCCCAGAGCAGCAGCGGGAGTTGGGCCACGGACAGGGCGGCGGGCAGGGGCAGGCGCAGCGCGCGGGTGGCCGGCAGCAGACCGTACGCGGCCCACACCAGCGCGAGCACCGCGGAGGCGACCGCCGTGTACCCCGTGCCGTCGGTGCCCGCGAGCGCGGCCCCGTGCAGGGCGTAGGCGTCCAGCACCGTCAGCGCGAGCCCGAGGCCCGCCACCGACTCGGCCGTCGAGCGCAGCCCTCGCTTCAGCAGCACCGCCGGTGCGGCGAGCGCGGCCAGCGTGACCGCGCCCAGCACCAGGGCCCGCCCGGCGATGCCCATGTGCCCCCAGCTGACCAGCGTGAACACCATCGCGGCGATGGTGAGCAGGACGCCACCGAGCAGGAGCAGCACGTTCTGGACGCGTGGCGCGGAGGTCTCGGGGCGGGGTGCGCGAGGCGGCGCGGCAGGTGTCGGCCACGCCTGGTGCAGGGCCGCGACCAGCCAGGCGCGGCGCGTCAGCAACTGGGCCCGGCGGGCGTCGAGGTGCCACAACTCGGCGTCGATGAGCCGCAGCTCCTCGGCCGGCGGCGGAATGTGCGTCATACCGTCGAGTGTGGTCGGCGTCACCTCGCACAGCATGAGTGTGGGTACTCAGGACGTACTCAGATGTGCGCCGCCCGGGGCCCGGGCCCGCGCCTGGGGCACACTCCGCTCATGGACTTCACCCGCTACCGCTTCCACAGCCGATGGCGGCTGCCCGCGCCGCCCGCCGCCGTGTACGACGCCCTGGAACGGGCCGAGGACTATCCGCGCTGGTGGCCCCAGGTGCGCGAGGTGAACCGGATCGACGACACGACCGGCGTCATCCGCATCCGCTCCCTCCTCCCGTACGACCTGACCTTCACCGCCCGTGAGGTACGGCGGGACCCGGCGGCCGGCACCCTGGAGATCACCATGTCCGGGGACATCGACGGCTGGGCGCGCTGGACGATCACCGCGGACGGCACCGGCAGCCTGGCCCGCTACGAGCAGGTCGTCGACGTCAACAAGCCGTTGCTGCGCCGGTTCGCCGTCCCGGGACGGCCGTTGTTCCGGGCCAACCACCGGCTGATGATGAGGTCCGGGCGGCGCGGGCTCGTCGGCCACCTGCACGCGGTTTGAACGAAGGGTGCGGGGACCTGTATTGTTCAGTGCGTTCCCGGGCGATTAGCTCAGTGGGAGAGCGCTTCGTTCACACCGAAGAGGTCACTGGTTCGAACCCAGTATCGCCCACCGGGACAAGCCGGTCCGTCTCAGACGGACCGGCTTTCCGCATGTCGAGGGCCTTTGGTGTCGAGAGCCCCCTTCCTCATGCAGCCGCGGGCAGGTCCGGACGCAGGGGCCACGCCGGGTCCACCGACTCCTCCGAGCCGCTGCGCGCGAACCACGCCTGCAGGCCCCGGGCCTGCGCCGCGTGCCACACCGACTGCAGGGTGTGCAGTTCGCCGGGGCTCAGCCGCTCCAGCCGGGCCGCGAACCGGCGCCCCACCGCGCGTACGACATCCAGCGACGCCAGGGCGTCGGCCCCCGCGTCGTGCGCGCCCTCCAGCGAGACGCCGTAGTGGGCGCACAGGTCGGTCAGGGTGCGGCGGCCCTTGCGGTAGCGGTCCAGATGCTTGTCGAGGACCCGGGGATCCAGCACCAGCAGCGGCGAGGAGTCGAACCAGCGGTCCAGCGACGAGGCCCGGTGCCGGCGCAACTCCCGGTCCAGCATCGTCAGGTCGAACGGCGCGTTCATCACCACCAACGGCCGCGCCGCGACGGCCTGTTCGGCCAGCACCTCGGCTATCTCGTACATCACCGGAGCGGGCCAGCGGCCGTTGCGCTGGAGATGCTCGTCCGTCAGTCCGTGTACCTCCGTCGCCCCGGCCGGCACCGGCACGCCAGGGTTCACCAGCCACCGGGTCACCCGCGGCCGGGTGCCCGGGGCGTCCTGGACGACGACGGCGGCCGACACGATCCGGTCGGTCTCGACGTCGACACCCGTGGTCTCCGTGTCGAATGCGGCCAGGGGCCCTTCGTACCAGCAAGCCATATCTACTCAACCCCTTGTTCACCCGCGGCGGCTGACGCCCCGTCTTCTGCCCCGTTTGGTGATACCCGGGCTGTTTGCGCCGTACGCCGGAAGGACACAACAGGAGTACGGGTCTTTGCAGTTCAGCGACCCGGCGCAGGATTCGACTGGCCCCGGAGTGGGCATTCAACCTGGCTTGGAAGGCTGTTGGTCATGGCGATAGCGCAGCCCGAGCGGGGCGGGCTGCTGCCCGAACGCACGGGCCCCCATCGCGGCACACTCGCCACCACCGCCTGCATGGAAACGTTGCAGGTGGGCTACTTGCACGCGGTCGCGGCGGCCGCCGGCTGCTCGCTGTCCCAGCCGTTTCCGGACAACGGCATCGACTGGCACGTCAGTCACGGCTCGCCCGGGCACACCGTCGACGACGAGGTGACCATCAAGGTGCAGCTCAAGTGCACCTACCAGGTCCCGCCCAACCCGCCGGGCCGCTCCTTCTCCTTCACGCTCGACAACGACCACCTGCGCAAGCTCGCCCGCACCCCGGTCTCGGTCCACAAGATCCTCGTGGTGATGCTCGTGCCCAGAGCCCAGGACGACTGGCTCCGCGCCGGCCACGACCGGCTCGACCTCAGACACTGCTGCTACTGGGTCAACCTCGCCGGTCACGCCGTCACCGGGCGGACCCGGACCACCGTGCGGATACCGACCTCGCGCATCTTCGACGACCGGGCGCTCTGCGAGATCATGACGCGGGTCGGGACGGGAGGCAGACCATGACGCACCGCCCGCTGGACGAACCGCTGAGGCAGGTCCGGCCACACCCCGTCGACCGGACGGCCGCCTGGAGCCGGCCCCCCGAACCCGCTCAGGTCGACCCCGCCGTGCTCGCCGCCCTGCTGCGCCGGCACGGCTGGCAGCGGCGCGGGGGAGCGCCCGGACGGTACGGCCGCTGGACCCCGCCGGGACCGGGCGGCAGCGTGACGAGTCTGCTCGTGCCCGAGAACCGGGCCTTCCCCGACAGCGAGGACCTGCTCGGCGAGGCCCTCCTCGCGCTGTCCCGCAGTGGAACACCCTCCGCGCGCGAGGTGCTGCTCTCCCTCGCCGTGCCCAGCGACGAGATCCGCTGGTGGCGGGACGTCCCCACCGGCCCGGGCGGAGCCACGCCCTGGACCGTCGAGGAACAACTGCGCTCGGCCGCCCGCCAGATGCTGCTCGCCGGAGCGCTCGCCACGCGCGCGCGAGCCGGCTACTACGGCGTCCGCCACCGGCGTACCGCCGTCGCCTCCCTGGACGACATCCTCGTCGGCTCCGCCACCGGCGGCCGTCGGCTCACCGCCTTCGTGCCCGTCGACACCGGCCGCCCCCTCGCCGTACGTCTCCACCAGGCCCTGAACGCCGCCCGTGAGGCCATCGACTACCAGCGGGCCACCGGCGGCATGGACGCCTTCGACGGCGCCGTCGAGGCGGGCGTCAGCCGCGAGCTCACCGAGGCGCTGATCGCCCTGGTACGCGGCACGGAGGGCGCCCGCATCGGCGTGGAGTGGGCGCCGGCCGCCGGTGTCCCCGAAGGGTGCGCGGCCCCCGTCGAGGCCGTCGAGTTCTCGCCGGGCGACCTGCCCGCCCTGCGCGAGGCCGGCGCCCGCTATCTGCGAGAGGAGCCCTCCGTGCCGGTGCGGGTCACCGGAGCGGTGGTCCGGCTCCGCAGGTCGGGGCCGCGCGGCCGGGGAACGGTCCGGCTGCGGGTGATCGCGGGCGCCGACATCCCCTACGTACGCCTGTCGCTCGACGAGGAGTCGTACCGCGTCGCCGGGCAGGCGCACCTCGTGGGGCTGCCGGTGCGGGTGCACGGACGGCTGGAGAGCAGGGGCGGCTTCCGGCGGCTCACGGACGCCTCCGGGGTCGAACCGGTCCAGGTCGACGAGGCGGACAAGGACCGGCTGATGAAGTCCTCGCAGGGCACCGCGGAGATCACGGCGTTCTTCGAGGAGGCCTGCGGCGAGGACTGATTTCGCGGAGGGCGGTGCCGGGTCGGTACGATCCCCTATTGCGCGCGCCCTCGGTATGGCGCCGCATCCGCCTTCAGTCAGGAGAGACCGGTGTCAGACGTCCGTGTGATCATCCAACGCGATTCCGAGCGGGAAGAACGCGTGGTGACGACGGGCACCACGGCCGCCGAGCTCTTCACCGGCGAGCGGTCGATCATCGCCGCGCGCGTGGGCGGCGAGCTCAAGGACCTGTCGTACGTCCTGTCCGAGGGCGAGGAGGTCGAGGCCGTCGAGATCTCCTCCGTGGACGGCCTGAACATCCTGCGCCACTCCACCGCGCACGTGATGGCGCAGGCCGTGCAGGAGCTCTTCCCCGACGCCAAGCTGGGCATCGGCCCGCCGGTCAAGGACGGCTTCTACTACGACTTCGACGTCGAGAAGCCGTTCACGCCCGAGGACCTCAAGGCCGTCGAGAAGAAGATGCAGGAGATCCAGAAGCGGGGACAGAAGTTCTCCCGCCGGGTGATCACCGACGAGGCCGCCCGCGAGGAGCTGGCCGACGAGCCGTACAAGCTGGAGCTGATCGGCCTCAAGGGCTCCGCCTCCAGCGACGACGGCGCGGACGTCGAGGTCGGCGCCGGCGAGCTGACGATCTACGACAACCTCGACGCCAAGACCGGCGACCTGTGCTGGAAGGACCTCTGCCGCGGTCCCCACCTGCCTTCCACCCGCCTCATCCCGGCGTTCAAGCTGATGCGCAATGCTTCGGCGTACTGGCGGGGCAGCGAGAAGAACAAGCAGCTCCAGCGCATCTACGGCACCGCCTGGCCGACCAAGGACGAGCTGAAGGCGCACCTCGACTTCCTCGCCGAGGCCGAGAAGCGCGACCACCGCAAGCTGGGCTCCGAGCTCGACCTGTTCTCGATCCCCGAGCAGATCGGCTCCGGCCTCGCCGTCTTCCACCCCAAGGGCGGCATCATCCGCCGGGTCATGGAGGACTACTCGCGCCGCCGCCACGAGGAGGCGGGCTACGAGTTCGTCTACACCCCGCACGCGACGAAGGGGAAGCTCTTCGAGACCTCGGGCCACCTGGACTGGTACGCCGACGGCATGTACCCGCCCATGCAGCTCGACGAGGGCGTGGACTACTACCTCAAGCCCATGAACTGCCCGATGCACAACCTGATCTTCGACGCGCGCGGCCGGTCCTACCGTGAACTGCCGCTGCGCCTCTTCGAGTTCGGGACCGTGTACCGCTACGAGAAGTCGGGCGTCGTGCACGGCCTGACCCGGGCCCGCGGCTTCACCCAGGACGACGCGCACATCTACTGCACGCGTGAGCAGATGTCCGAGGAGCTCGACAAGCTGCTCACCTTCGTGCTGGAACTCCTGCGCGACTACGGGCTCAACGACTTCTACCTGGAACTGTCCACCAAGGACCCGGAGAAGTTCGTCGGCTCCGACGAGGCCTGGGAAGAGGCCACCGAGACGCTCCGCCAGGTCGCCGAGAAGCAGGGCCTGCCCCTGGTCCCGGACCCGGGCGGCGCCGCGTTCTACGGCCCGAAGATCTCCGTCCAGACCAAGGACGCCATCGGCCGCACCTGGCAGATGTCGACGATCCAGCTCGACTTCAACCTGCCGGAGCGTTTCGAGCTGGAGTACACGTCCCCCGACGGTTCCAAGCAGCGCCCGGTCATGATCCACCGTGCCCTGTTCGGCTCGATCGAGCGGTTCTTCGCGGTCCTCCTGGAGCACTACGCGGGGGCGTTCCCGGCGTGGCTGGCGCCGGTGCAGGCGGTCGGCATCCCGGTCGGCGACGCACACGTGGAGTACTTGGAGAAGTTCGCCGCTGACGCGAAGAAGAAGGGGCTGCGTGTCGAGGTCGACTCGTCGTCGGATCGCATGCAGAAGAAGATCAGGACCGCTCAGAAGCAGAAGGTCCCGTTCATGATCATCGTCGGGGACGACGACATGAACGCGGGCACGGTGTCGTTCCGATACCGCGATGGCTCGCAGGAGAACGGCATTCCGCGGGACGAGGCGATGGCCAAGCTCGTTGATGTCGTGGAGCGTCGAGTGCAGGTCTGATTCTGCTCCCCGGGTTCGGGGACGGCCCCAAGATTCGCCATGGCCGCAAGCAGAAGGTTCCTTGCTCCCCACGCACGCGGGGTTGTCACGGGCCCCGGGAGAGTTCATCCTTCCCGGGGCCCGTCGTCGTCCTCCCGTGCGAAGACCTGGAGCAGCCAGGACGCGAACGTCCCGGTCACCGCGCCGAGCAGGGCCAGGCCGATGGCCATCACCCCGACCGCGATCAGCCGACCCGGGCCGGTGACGGGGGCCACGTCGCCGTAGCCGACGGTGGCGAGGGTCGCGCAGGTCCACCACACGGCGTCCCCGAAGGTCCGGATGGTCGCGTCCGGTGCCGAGTGTTCCTGCTGGTAGACACCGAGCGCGCCCGCGAAGCCGAGGAGGACCGTCGCCAGCCCGGCGTAGACCATCACGCGCGCGTGCAGTGCCAGCCGGGGGCGTCCGTGCCGCCGTTGCACGGCCTCGTAGACCTTGACCACGCGCAGCGGTCGCAGGAGCGGCAGGATCAGTACGACGGTGTCCAGCAGATGCGTCCGGACGAAGCGCAGCCGCTGCCCGCTCAGCCGCCAGCGCACCGCGTAGTCGACGGCGAACAGCGCCCAGGCGACCAGCGTCAGGGCGAGGCAGACGTCGAGCAGCGAGCCGGGCAGATCGGCGAGTACGCGGACCGCGTACGCGGCGAGAAAGACCAGTGAGGCCAGGCCGAGCGGGCCTTCCGTGCGCTGTTCCCAGCGGGCCGTGCGGCCCTCGTCGTCCCTCGGCGGTGCACTGTCGTCGTCCACCGGCCCAGCTTGGCGCGGGACGCTTTTCGCACAACCCGGCGACACGGCGCGAATGGGCGAAGCCATATGCTTCACTGCATGACGAGTGAGCCGGAGCAGCAGTGGGGCGTGGGGACCCAGGACGCGTTCCAGCGTCTGTGGACTCCCCATCGGATGGCCTACATCCAGGGTGAGAACAAGCCGACCGGCCCGGGTGCCGACGACGGCTGCCCCTTCTGCTCGATCCCGGCCAAATCCGACGAGGACGGGCTGGTCGTCCGGCGCGGTGAGCAGGTCTACGCGGTGCTCAACCTGTACCCGTACAACGGCGGACACCTGATGGTCGTGCCCTATCGGCACGTCGCCGACTACACGGACCTCACCGACGCGGAGACGGCCGAGCTGGGCGCGCTGACCAAGCAGGCGATGACCGCGCTGCGCACGGCGTCCGGGGCGCACGGCTTCAACATCGGCATGAACCAGGGCTCGGTGGCCGGTGCCGGCATCGCGGCCCACCTCCACCAGCACATCGTCCCGCGCTGGGGCGGCGACACGAACTTCATGCCGGTGGTCGGCCACACCAGGGTGCTGCCGCAGCTCCTGGCGGACACCCGGAAGATGCTGGCGGAGGCCTGGCCGACGACCTGAGTCGCACGTGGGCGCGGCCTGAGCGAGCCCGTGCTTCGCTTCGACGGCCCGAGACGGTTCGGCCTCGCGCCGCCGGCCCGAGACCGCTCGTGCCGCGCGCCGACGGCTGGATCTACGCGTCGTAGGTGTCGGCCTTCTTCGGGGCGACGTCCTGGACGGCTCCGCTGAGGGACGACGCGCGGGAGACGAAGTTGTCGACGTCGACGTCGTGCTCCTTGAGCACCCTGAGCGTGGCCCGGTGCACCGCGCGCAGGATCGGTGCGGCGGCGCGCAGGGCGTCGTCGGCCATGAAGCGGTGCTTCCAGGGCTGGTCCGCCCAGGCGTGCCGCAGGCCGAAGGGCTCGGGCAGGCCTATGGAGCCGCCGAGCCACTTCAGCAGGGGCGGATACCAGCTGACCGTGGCCCGGGCGGCGAGCCGCACCACCTCGTCGGGCGTGATCAGCGGAAGCTTGACCGTCCGGGTCTCCCAGAAGCGGACGGTCTTGGCGACCTGCTTGCTGGGGGCCATCGGCTTGCCGCTGAACAGTTTGTTGACCGGGCCCAGGGCGTGTCCGGTGACCTCGATGCGCAGGGTCTCCTTGAGCACGGTCACGGAGATCATCATGGTGAGGATCAGATCGCCGTTCCACAGGTGGGCCCACTGCACGCCCAGGTAGTGCCGGTCGCCGACGTCGAACTGGTTGTTGTTGCAGATGTCCTCGACGGCCCTCGGCCTGACCCGGTACGCCTCGACGTCGGTCCCCTCGGGCCTGGTCACCGCCTTGGCGTTCTCGTCCACGTGCGTGGCGATCCAGTCCGACACCGTCGGGGCCGGGAAGCCGCCGGTCTTGAGCTGCTGGCGGTCCAGCACGCTCAACTCCTTGTTGATCTCCCGGATGACGGTCCAGCTGCGGAACTCGTGGATGCCCTTGATCGGGTCGGTCGGGATCATCTCCTCGGCGAGGTGCCAGGATCCCCAGCGGGTGCCCATGCCGAGTATGCCCTTGGGGCCGGCGTAGAAGATCGAGTTGGACTGCTGTTCGGCGCTGAGCCGGGCCAGGGACTGGCGCAGCTGTTCGGCCGCGGCCTGGTCGGGGCTGCTCGGGACCGCTTCGGGGACCTTGGCGCCGACGCTGCCGCCGGACAGCAGACCGTTCCAGCGTTCCCGCAGGTCCTGCGCGGTCTTCTCGCTGACCCACCTGGCGAGGAACCAGCCGGCCACCGGAGCCACGATGCAGCCGCGGGCGTACCACCCCGCGAGGCCGGTGAACGGCATCCGGACGAGGAAGATCACGGCGAGGGCGGCGACGCCGACCAGCAGGACGGTGCCGAGCCCGGAGAACCGCTTGTCGCCCGTCCTGCCCACGGTGGCCCGGATCTGGAAGACGAGCAGCCAGACCAGCAGGCCGGGCAGGAAGAGCACCCCGCACAGCAGCATGAGGCCGGTCAGCTTCTTGTCCCGCTCCCGGCGGATGCGGGTGGCCGCCAGGCAGTGCTCGACGACCATCTGCGGCTCGCTGCCGAAGGACTGGATGAGCGGCTTGCGGCCGACGCCCAGCATGCGGTCGATCACCGCGTGGGAGTACGCCTCGCCGAAGTTGGGGCGGAAGATCTTCGCCCAGCTGCGGCCCGCGTTGACCGTCGACTGGTGCCACTCGTTGTCGGCCTTCTTGATCTCCTCCATCGGGGTGTCCCGATAGGCCGCCGAGGCGAGGGCGAACGTGGGGCCCTGCCCCCCGCTGCCGGGCCGCGGCACCTGCGGCCCGAAGAAGTCCTCAAAGGTCATTCCCGCCCCCACTCGCCGCCGGTCTCGCTCCTGCGGCTTTCCCGACTTCCGTGCTCCGCACACCTGTTGATCAGGTCATCAGCGTATCCGCAGGCACCGACATTCGTCGGCGGACGGCCGAAGCCGCCCGCCGACACGGAGGGGAACGTTCCGCAAACGTCACCGGTGTGGCACCCGGGGCCGACCGGGACCAACTACGGGGCGCTGCCCGCCTCTTCGCGGACCCGTTCGGCGATCTGCTGCGGCATCGGCTCGTGTCGCGCGTACGAGCGGCTGAAGCGGGCCGTGCCGTGGGACAGGGAACGCAGATCGACGGCGTACCGTCCGATCTCGATCTCGGGCACCTCCGCCCGCACCAGCGTCCGTCCACCGCTGGTCTGTTCCGTGCCGAGGACCCGGCCGCGCCGCCCGGACAGGTCGCTCATCACCGCGCCCACGTAGTCGTCGCCGACCAGGACGGTCACCTCCGCCACCGGCTCCAGCAGATGGATCGCCGCGTCGGCCGCCGCCTCCCGCAGCGCCAGCGCACCGGCCGTCTGGAACGCGGCGTCGGAGGAGTCCACCGAGTGCGCCTTGCCGTCCAGCAGTGTGATCCGGATGTCGATGAGCTGATGCCCTGCGGCAACTCCCCTGCCGGCCTGGGCCCTTACGCCCTTCTCGACGGACGGGATGAACTGGCGCGGCACCGCCCCGCCGACCACCTTGTCCACGAACTCGATGCCCGAACCGCCGGGCAGCGGTTCCACCTCGATCTCGCAGATCGCGAACTGCCCGTGCCCGCCGGACTGTTTCACATGCCGGCCACGCCCCGCGGACCTGGCCGCGAACGTCTCCCGGAGGGAGACCTTGTGGGCCACCACGTCCACCTGGACGCCGTACCGGGTGCGCAGCCGTTCCAGAGCGACGTCGGCGTGTGCCTCGCCCAGGCACCACAGCACCACCTGGTGGGTGTCCTGGTTCTGCTCCAGGCGCATGGTCGGGTCCTCGGCGACCAGCCTGCCGAGCCCCTGGGAGAGCTTGTCCTCGTCCGCCTTGCTGTGCGCCTGGATGGCCAGCGGCAGCAGCGGGTCGGGCATCTCCCACGCCTCCATCAGCAGCGGGTCGTCCTTGGCCGAGAGGGTGTCCCCGGTCTCCGCGCGGCCGAGCTTCGCCACGCACGCGAGATCCCCGGCGATGCAGTGGGTCAGTGCCCGCTGGTGCTTGCCGAAGGGGGCCGACAGCGCGCCGATCCGCTCGTCGACGTCGTGATCCTCGTGGCCCCGGTCGGCGAGCCCGTGCCCGGAGACGTGCACGGTCTGGTCCGGGCGCAGCGTGCCCGAGAAGACCCGGACCAGCGAGATCCGGCCCACATACGGGTCGGACGACGTCTTCACGACCTCCGCGACCAGCGGCCCGTCCGGATCGCACAGTTTCAGCTCGCGCGGCCTGCCGTCGACCGTGGTGACCCTGGGCGCCGTGCGCTCCAGGGGGGTCGGGAAACCGCGGGTGACCAGTTCCAGGAGCTCGACCGTGCCGAGCCCCTGCCGGGCGCCCTCGGCCGCGGGGGCGGCGGCCAGGACCGGGAAGAACACCCCGCGCGCGACGGCCCGTTCCAGATCCTCGATCAGGGTCGTGACGTCGATCTGTTCGCCGCCGAGGTAGCGGTCCATGAGGGTCTCGTCCTCGCTCTCCGAGATGATCCCCTCGATCAGCCGGTTGCGGGCCTCCTCGATCAGCGGCAGCTGGTCCTCGTCCGGTTCGGACTCCTTGCGCTCCCCGGACGCGTACTCGAACAGCTGCTGCGAGAGCAGCCCGATCAGCCCGGTCACGGGCGCGTGCCCGTCCGGTGCCTGCGGGCCGCGCAGCGGCAGGTACAGGGGCAGTACGGCGTCGGGGTCGTCGCCGCCGAAGGCCTCCGCGCAGATCCGGGTCATCTCCTCGAAGTCCGCCCGCGCGGACTCCAGATGCGTGACGACGATCGCCCTCGGCATACCGACGGCCGCGCACTCCTCCCACACCATGCGCGTCGAGCCGTCCACCCCGTCCGAGGCGGAGACGACGAAGAGGGCCGCGTCCGCCGCGCGCAGACCGGCCCTCAGTTCTCCTACGAAGTCGGCGTATCCGGGGGTGTCGAGAAGGTTGATCCGGTACCCGTCCCAGTCGACCGGTACCAGGGAGAGCTGCACCGAGCGCTGCTGCCGGTGCTCGATCTCGTCGTAGTCGGAGACGGTGCCGCCGTCCTCCACCCGGCCCGCCCGGTTCACGGCCCCCGCGGTCAGCGCGAGGGCCTCCACCAATGTCGTCTTGCCCGATCCGCAGTGGCCGACCAGCACCACATTCCGTACGGACGCGGGTCGGTCGGCCGCTGTCGCCCTGCCGGCGGCTCCGGGGTGTGTGTTCGCCTTGTCGCCCATGGCCTTGCCTCCCGTGCACGGTGAGGTCACTGTGGGCGCGGACATACCGACCCGCGTGCGGTGGCGGCAACGGTGACGCCCGCGGTGTTCTTCGAGCTTTCCACTCCGGTCACGGTGCGTCCATACAGCGGACGCGATCCCGCCGTGACACCGGCCGACGGTGCCCGGCCGTCGCCCGGGCGCGCGCGTGGCTACGATGGGCCAGCCGGTGGCCAGCAGGGGCCGCTCGGCCACACCGACCCTCGGGAAGGCCATGCTGAACAAGTACGCGCGTGCATTCTTCACGCGTGTCCTCACACCGTTCGCCGCGTTTCTCATCCGGCGGGGCGTCAGCCCCGACACGGTGACGCTCATCGGCACCGCCGGTGTGGTCGCGGGCGCGCTGGTCTTCTATCCCATGGGCGAGTTCTTCTGGGGCACGATCGTCATCACGCTCTTCGTGTTCTCCGACCTCGTCGACGGAAACATGGCCCGCCAGCTCGGCCGCTCCAGCCGCTGGGGCGCCTTCCTGGACTCCACGCTCGACCGGGTCGCCGACAGCGCGGTCTTCGGCGGCTTCGCCCTCTGGTACGCGGGTGGCGGCGACGACATCGCCCTGTGCGCGGTCTCGATCTTCTGCCTGGCCAGCGGCCAGGTGGTGTCGTACACCAAGGCGCGAGGCGAGTCGATCGGCCTGCCGGTCGCCGTGAACGGGCTCGTCGAGCGCGCCGAGCGCCTGGTGATCTCGCTGGTCGCGGCCGGTCTCGCGGGGATGCACGCGTTCGGCGTCCCCGGCATCCAGTACCTGCTGCCCGTCGCGCTGTGGATCGTGGCCGTCGGCAGCCTGGTCACGCTGATCCAGCGGGTCGTCACGGTCCGCCGGGAGTCCGCCGAGGCGGAGGCCGCCCAGGAGCAGGAGACCCAGGAGACCCAGGAGACCCGGGGGAGCGAGGCGGCGAAGTGAGCGCCCAGGAGCGGGTCACCGACGCCTTGTACGGGCTCGGCTGGGGCGTGGTGAAGAAGCTGCCCGAGCCCGTCGCCGTCCGCCTCGGGCAGAGCATCGCCGACCTCGCCTGGAAGAAGCGCGGCAAGGGCGTCAGGCGCCTGGAGAGCAACTACGCGCGCGTGGTGCCGGACGCGAGCCCGCAGCGCCTCGCCGAGCTCTCGCGCGCCGGCATGCGCTCGTACCTGCGCTACTGGATGGAGTCCTTCCGGCTCCCCGCCTGGAGCGCGGAGCGGGTGAGGAACGGTTTCGACGCCAAGGACCTCCACCACCTCACCGACGGCCTCGCGGCCGGCAAGGGCGTCATCCTCGCGCTGCCGCACATGGCCAACTGG
This sequence comes from Streptomyces sp. NPDC032822, assembly GCF_055578825.1. NCBI lineage: Bacteria > Bacillati > Actinomycetota > Actinomycetes > Kitasatosporales > Streptomycetaceae > Streptomyces > Streptomyces sp. NPDC032822. Next base: position 158,660 of record NZ_JBVIOL010000011.1, read on the forward strand.
GACCTCGCCGGCGCCTGGGTCACCACCAAGCTGGAGACACCGTTCACCACGGTCGCCGAACGCCTCAAGCCGGAGACGCTGTACGACCGTTTCGTCGCCTACCGGGAGGGCCTGGGCATGGAGGTCCTCCCGCACAGTGGCGGCACCGCCTTCGGGACGCTCGCCAGGCGGCTGCGCGACGGCGGCCTGGTCTGCCTGGTCGCCGAACGGGACCTGTCGTCCTCGGGCGTCGAGGTCGAGTTCTTCGGCGAGACCACCCGGATCCCGGCCGGTCCGGCCCTGCTCGCACAGCAGACCGGCGCCCTGCTGCTGCCGGTGACGCTCTGGTACGACGACTCGCCCGTGATGCGCGGCCGGGTCCATCCCCCGGTCGAGGTCCCCGAGTCAGGTACCCGGGCCGAGAAGACGTCTGTCATGGCACAGGCGCTGGCCGATGCCTTCGCCACGGGGATCGCCGACCATCCGGAGGACTGGCACATGCTGCAGCGACTGTGGCTCAAGGATCTCGACCCCGCGCGCTCTCCCGACGGGGGGACCGCGTGAGGATCGGCATCGTCTGCCCCTACTCCTGGGACGTCCCGGGCGGGGTCCAGTTCCACATCCGCGATCTCGCCGAGTACTTCATCCGCCTCGGCCACGAGGTGTCCGTCCTCGCCCCGGCCGACGACGACACCCCGCTGCCGCCGTACGTCGTCTCGGCCGGCCGCGCGGTGCCGGTGCCGTACAACGGCTCGGTGGCCCGGCTCAACTTCGGCTTCCTGTCGGCGGCCCGGGTACGGCGCTGGCTGCACGACGGCGCGTTCGACGTCGTGCACATCCACGAACCGTCCTCGCCCTCCCTCGGCCTGCTGGCCTGCTGGGCCGCGCAGGGCCCGATCGTCGCCACCTTCCACACCTCCAACCCGCGCTCCCGGGCCATGATCGCCGCGTACTCGATCCTCCAGGCCGCCCTGGAGAAGATCAGCGCCCGGATCGCCGTGAGCGAGTACGCGCGGCGCACCCTCGTCGAACACCTCGGCGGCGACGCCGTCGTCATCCCGAACGGTGTCGACGTCGACTTCTTCGCCCGGGCCGAGCCCAAGGCCGAGTGGCAGGGCGACACGATCGGCTTCATGGGCCGCATCGACGAGCCCCGCAAGGGCCTGCCCGTACTGATGAAGGCCCTGCCGAAGATCCTCGCCGAGCGCCCGGGGACCCGGCTGCTGGTCGCCGGACGCGGCGACGAGGAGGAGGCGGTCGAGTCGCTGCCCGCCGAACTCCGCCCGCGCGTCGAGTTCCTCGGCATGGTCAGCGACGAGGACAAGGCCCGCTTCCTGCGCAGCGTGGATCTGTACGTCGCCCCCAACACCGGCGGCGAGAGCTTCGGCATCATCCTCGTCGAGGCGATGTCGGCCGGTGCCGCGGTGCTCGCCTCGGACCTGGACGCCTTCGCCCAGGTCCTCGACCAGGGCGCGGCCGGCGCGCTCTTCGCCAACGAGGACGCGGACGCCCTCGCCGAGACGGCCGTACGACTCCTCGGCGACCCGGAGAGACTGGCCGAACTACGCCGCCGCGGCAGCGCGCACGTACGGCGATTCGACTGGTCGACGGTCGGCGCGGACATCCTGTCCGTCTACGAGACGGTCACCTCCGGAACGGAGGCGGTCGCCGCCGCGGACGACGAGCGGACGACGGGGCTGCGGGCGAGACTGGGCCTGGCACGGGACTGAGGACCAAGGCTCGCGGGGACCGAGGGCCAGGGCTCGCAGGAACCGAGGCCAGGGCTCGCAGGGACCGAAGGGTCGGGCTCGCGGGGGACCGAGGTCTGCGGCTCGGGAGAGACCGAGGGCTCGGGTTCGAGGCGGCTGCGAGGACTGGGGCCTGCTGGGAGGCGGGGACTGTTCGGCGCCGGTCCGGACACTCCCAGCCCGTCCGGCGTTTGAGGACGAGGCCCTTTCAGGGCCGAAGCGGGGGTCCGGGGGCGGCAGCCCCCGGCAGCAGCACCCCCACCCACACTCCGCACGACACCCGGCCACCCCCAGCGGAGCGCACCGGTAGCCTTGCCGCCCGTGAGCCCAACCCTGATCTGGATCCTCGTCGCGCTGGTCGCGATCGGCCTCTACCTGAGCTGGACCGCCGGACGGCTCGACCGGCTGCACACCCGCATCGACGCCACCCGGGCCGGCCTCGACGCCCAACTCGTCCGCCGCGCCTCGGTGACCCTGGAACTGGCCACCTCCGGGGTGCTCGACCCGGCCGCCTCGATCGTCCTGTACGAGGCCGCGCACGCCGCCCGGCTGGCCGAGGAGGAGCACCGGGAGGTCGCCGAGAGCGAGCTGAGCCAGGCCCTGCGCGCCGTGTTCGCCGAGCCGCAGCAGGTGGAGGCCGTCCGGGAGGCGCCCGGGGGAGAGGAGGCCACCCGGGAACTGACCGAGGCGGTCCTCAGGGTCCCGATGGCCCGGCGCTTCCACAACGACGCGGTACGGGCGGCCCGCGCCCTGCGCAGGCACCGCAAGGTCCGCTGGTTCCGGCTGGCGGGACACGCGCCGTTCCCCCTCGCCTTCGAGATGGACGACGAGCCGCCGGCGGCACTCTCCGACCGCCAGGGGTAGGGCCGGTCCACCGGATCACGCCCCGTCCCGTTCCCGCTCGCGCGGGCCACTCGCCCGAGAACGATCCACCGCCTGTCCATTGGCCCTTGCAGTGGACTGGTCTCCTCCCGTTTCCTCGGTGCTGTAGAAACCCCTCTTTCACTTCAGCGAGGTCACCCGTGTCCAGCACGCTTTCCGACAACCAGGCTCCCGAGACCGGCACCGCCCGCGTGAAGCGCGGTATGGCGGAGCAGCTCAAGGGCGGCGTGATCATGGACGTCGTCACGCCGGAGCAGGCGAAGATCGCCGAGGACGCGGGCGCCGTCGCCGTCATGGCCCTGGAGCGCGTCCCGGCCGACATCCGCAAGGACGGCGGCGTGGCCCGCATGTCCGACCCGGACATGATCGAGGGGATCATCGAGGCCGTCTCCATCCCGGTCATGGCCAAGTCCCGCATCGGCCACTTCGTCGAGGCCCAGGTCCTGCAGTCCCTCGGCGTGGACTACATCGACGAGTCCGAGGTCCTCACCCCGGCCGACGAGGTCAACCACTCCGACAAGTGGGCGTTCACCACCCCCTTCGTCTGTGGTGCCACCAACCTGGGTGAGGCCCTGCGCCGCATCGCCGAGGGTGCCGCGATGATCCGCTCCAAGGGCGAGGCCGGCACCGGCAACGTCGTGGAGGCCGTCCGCCACCTGCGCCAGATCAAGAACGAGATCGCCCGCCTGCGCGGCTACGACCACAACGAGCTGTACGCCGCCGCCAAGGACCTGCGCGCCCCGTACGAGATCGTCAAGGAGGTCGCCGAACTCGGCAAGCTCCCGGTCGTGCTGTTCTCCGCCGGCGGTGTCGCCACCCCCGCCGACGCCGCGCTGATGCGCCAGCTCGGCGCCGAGGGCGTCTTCGTCGGTTCCGGCATCTTCAAGTCCGGCGACCCGGCCAAGCGCGCCGCCGCCATCGTGAAGGCGACCACTTTCTACGACGACCCGAAGATCATCGCGGACGCGTCCCGCAACCTGGGTGAGGCCATGGTCGGCATCAACTGCGACACCCTCCCCGAGTCCGAGCGCTACGCCAACCGCGGCTGGTAGGGGCACGGTACCGATGAACACCCCCGTCATAGGCGTCCTGGCCCTCCAGGGCGACGTACGGGAGCACCAGATCGCCCTGGCCGCGGCCGACGCCGTGGCCAGGCCGGTCCGGCGCCCCGAAGAGCTCGCCGAGATCGACGGTCTCGTCGTCCCCGGCGGCGAGTCCACCACCATCTCCAAACTGGCCGTCCTGTTCGGCATGATGGAGCCGCTCCGCGCGCGCGTGCGGGACGGCATGCCCGTCTACGGCACCTGCGCCGGCATGATCATGCTCGCCGACAAGATCCTCGACCCGCGCTCGGGCCAGGAGACGATCGGCGGCATCGACATGATCGTGCGCCGCAACGCCTTCGGACGTCAGAACGAGTCCTTCGAGGCGGCGGTCGACGTCCGGGGCATCGCGGGCGATCCTGTGGAGGGCGTGTTCATCCGCGCCCCCTGGGTCGAGTCCGTGGGCGCCGAGACCGAGGTGCTCGCCGAGCACGGCGGTCACATCGTCGCGGTCCGCCAGGGCAACGCGCTCGCCACGTCGTTCCACCCGGAACTGACCGGCGACCACCGCGTGCACTCCCTGTTCGTCGACATGGTGCGCGCCCGGGGGACAGCGGACTCCTTGTAGGATCTCTGGCGTTCGTATCTGGATGGGTTACGCGAAGGAGACAGGCAGATGTCCGGCCACTCTAAATGGGCTACGACGAAGCACAAGAAGGCCGTGATCGACGCCAAGCGCGGCAAGCTCTTCGCGAAGATGATCAAGAACATCGAGGTGGCCGCCCGGACGGGCGGTGCCGACGTGTCCGGGAACCCGACGCTGTTCGACGCCATCCAGAAGGCCAAGAAGAGCTCGGTCCCGAACAAGAACATCGACTCCGCGGTCAAGCGCGGTGCCGGTCTCGAAGCCGGTGGCGCCGACTACGAGACGATCATGTACGAGGGCTACGGCCCCAACGGCGTCGCGGTGCTCATCGAGTGCCTCACCGACAACCGCAACCGCGCCGCCTCCGACGTACGCGTCGCCATGACCCGCAACGGCGGCAACATGGCCGACCCGGGTTCCGTCTCCTACCTCTTCCACCGCAAGGGCGTCGTCATCGTCCCCAAGGGTGAGCTGGGCGAGGACGACGTCCTGGGTGCCGTCCTCGACGCGGGCGCCGAGGAGGTCAACGACCTGGGTGAGTCCTTCGAGGTCATCTCCGAGGCCACCGACCTGGTCGCGGTCCGCACCGCCCTCCAGGACGCCGGCATCGACTACGACTCCGCGGACGCCAACTTCGTCCCGACCATGCAGGTCGAGCTCGACGAGGACGGCGCCAGGAAGATCTTCAAGCTGATCGACGCGCTTGAGGACAGCGACGACGTGCAGAACGTCTTCGCCAACTTCGATGTCAGCGACGAGGTCATGGAGAAGGTCGACGCGTAACGCCGCCGCGGGCCGGGCGGGATTTCGGCGGGCCGATGGGACACGTCCCATCGGCCCGCCGCCGTTGTCGGTGGCAGCGGATAGCCTGGCGGAAGTCAAAGATCACTGATCGCGGACCGCGACCATCGGTCGAGGAACCACGGCGGTGCTCAGCCAGATCCGCGAGGGCGGCGGCGGTTCGGCCGCGAAGAGGGAGGGGCGCGTGCGCGTACTCGGGGTGGACCCCGGACTCACGCGGTGCGGTGTCGGTGTCGTCGAGGGAGTCGCGGGCCGACCGCTCACCATGCTCGGTGTCGGTGTCGTCCGGACGCCCGCGGACGCCGAGTTGGGGCAGCGCCTCGTCGCCGTCGAGCAGGGCATCGAACAGTGGCTGGACGAGCACCGGCCCGAATGCGTCGCCGTGGAGCGGGTGTTCAGCCAGCACAACGTCAGCACGGTGATGGGCACCGCCCAGGCCAGCGCCGTCGCCATGCTGTGCGCCGCCCGCCGCGGCATCCCCGTCGCGCTGCACACCCCGAGCGAGGTCAAGGCCGCGGTCACCGGCAGCGGCCGCGCCGACAAGGCCCAGGTCGGTGCCATGGTCACCCGGCTGCTGCGGCTCGACGCCCCGCCGAAACCCGCCGACGCCGCCGACGCCCTCGCGCTCGCCATCTGCCACATCTGGCGCGCCCCCGCCCAGAACCGACTCCAGCAGGCCGTCGCCCTGCACGCATCGAAAGGGCGTGGCGCATGATCGCCTTCGTCAGCGGCCCCGTCGCCGCCCTGGCCCCCGACTCCGCGGTGGTCGAGGTCGGCGGCATCGGCATCGCCGTCCAGTGCTCGCCGAACACGCTCTCCGGGCTGCGCATGGGTCAGCAGACCAAGCTCGCCACCTCCCTCGTGGTGCGCGAGGACTCCCTGACGCTGTACGGCTTCGCGGACGACGACGAACGCCAGACCTTCGAACTGCTCCAGACGGCCAGCGGAGTCGGTCCGCGGCTGGCCCAGGCCATGCTCGCCGTGCACAGCCCCGACACCCTGCGCCGAGCCGTCTCCACCGGCGACGAGAAGACCCTGATCGCCGTCCCCGGCATCGGCAAGAAGGGCGCCCAGAAGCTGCTGCTCGAACTGAAGGACCGGCTCGGCGAGCCCCTCGGCACCAGTGGCCCGGCGATCGGCAGGGCCGTCACCTCCGGCTGGCGCGACCAGCTGCACGCCGCCCTGATCGGCCTCGGCTACGCGACCCGCGAGGCCGACGAGGCAGTCGCCGCGGTCACCCCCCAGGCCGAGGCCGCCGAGGGCACCCCCCAGGTGGGCGCACTCCTGAAGGCCGCCCTGCAGACCCTGAACCGCGCCCGCTAGGAGAACGTCAGTGAACTGGGACGACACGACCGAAGAGACCGCCGCCGAGCGGCTCGTGGGCTCTGTCGCCGACCGCGAGGACCAGGCCGTCGAGGCCGCCTTGCGCCCCAAGGACCTGGGCGAGTTCATCGGCCAGGAGAAGGTCCGCGAACAGCTCGACCTCGTCCTGCGCGCCGCCCGCGCGCGAGGCGCCACCGCGGACCACGTACTGCTCTCCGGTGCCCCCGGCCTCGGCAAGACCACCCTGTCGATGATCATCGCGGCCGAGATGGAGGCCCCGATCCGCATCACCAGCGGCCCGGCCATCCAGCACGCCGGCGACCTCGCCGCGATCCTCTCCTCCCTCCAGGAGGGAGAGGTCCTCTTCCTCGACGAGATCCACCGCATGTCCCGGCCCGCCGAGGAGATGCTCTACATGGCGATGGAGGACTTCCGCGTCGACGTCATCGTCGGCAAGGGCCCCGGCGCCACCGCCATCCCGCTCGAACTGCCCCCCTTCACCCTGGTCGGCGCCACCACGCGCGCGGGTCTGCTGCCGCCCCCGCTGCGCGACCGCTTCGGCTTCACCGCGCACATGGAGTTCTACGAGCCGGCCGAGCTGGAGCGCGTCATCCACCGCTCGGCGAACCTGCTCGACGTGGAGATCGACACCGACGGCGCCGCCGAGGTCTCCGGCCGCTCCCGCGGCACGCCCCGGATCGCCAACCGCCTGCTGCGCCGCGTCCGCGACTACGCCCAGGTCAAGGCCGACGGCCTGATCACCCGGAGTATCGCCGAGGCCGCCCTCGCCGTGTACGAGGTCGACGCCCGGGGCCTGGACCGGCTCGACCGGGGGGTCCTGGAGGCACTGCTCAAGCTGTTCGGCGGCGGCCCGGTCGGACTGTCGACGCTCGCCGTGGCGGTGGGGGAGGAGCGCGAGACCGTGGAGGAGGTCGCCGAACCCTTCCTCGTCCGGGAGGGACTGCTCGCCCGGACCCCGCGCGGACGGGTCGCCACCCCGGCGGCGTGGGCACACCTCGGCCTCACCCCGCCCCGCTCCACGGGCACAGGAAACGGACAACAGGACCTGTTCGGGACGTGACGGCGTCGTCACGGCGAGCGCACTGGCCGGGTGAGGAACCCAGGTGCCATGCTGAGCGTTGTTCCCTGCGCGCGGACTCGCTTAGACTCCGCCGATGCCGCCTTTGTCGGCGGTGCACACCCCCAACCATCAGGCCGCTCACCATCGCGGTCACGTGAAGGAAGTACCGACCCGTGAGTCTCGTGACCCTCCTCCCGTTCATCGTGCTCATCGGGGCCATGTTCCTGATGACCCGCTCGGCCAAGAAGAAGCAGAACGCGGCCGCGCAGATGCGCAACGAAATGCAGCCCGGCAGTGGCATCCGCACCATCGGGGGCATGTATGCGACGGTCAAGGAGGTCAATGAGGACACGGTCCTCGTCGACGCCGGTCCGGGCATCGACCTGCTCTTCGCGAAGAACGCGATCGGTGCCGTCCTGTCCGACGACGAGTACAACCGCATCGTCCACGGCATCGAGCACGACCTGAAGTCCGACTCCGACGTCGTCCCGGACGACGCCTCCTCCCTCACCGAGACCGACGAGCCCGCTGACGACGCCGCCGCTTCCGACGACAAGTCCGTAGACCTCGGCAAGAAGGACACGGCCGAGGAGGCCGCCGAGCCCACCGCCGAGACCCCGGCCGACACCGAGGCCGCCGAGGCGAAGACGGACGCGGAGCCGAAGAAGACCGACGGCGAGTCCGACGCGAAGTAGTCGCGCTCCCGGGCGCGCGGGCGTGTCCGCGCGCTCCGGAACGTGCGCAGCTCGCACGGGATCCGACACCATGTGATGGCCGCTCGCCCGCAGATCCGGCGCGAGACGGCCCGAGAGGGAGTACGAGAAGGTGGCAGCACCTAAGAAGGGCCGGAGCGCGAGCGCCCAGAGCAGGCCGGGGCGCTCGCTGGTCCTGATCCTGATCGCCATCGTGGCGCTCACCGGGGGAATGTTCCTCTCCGGGCACACCACTCCGCGTCTCGGCATCGACCTTGCCGGTGGTACGAGCATCACGCTCCGGGCGGTTCCGGAGGCGGGCCAGGAATCCGCGATCAACAAGACCAACATGGACACCGCGGTCGACATCATGAACCGCCGTGTCAATGGTCTTGGTGTCTCGGAGGCCGAGGTTCAGACCCAGGGCAAAGCGAACATCATCGTCAACATCCCCAAGGGCACGAACTCCGAGGAGGCCCAGAAGCAGGTCGGCACCACCGCCAAGCTGTACTTCCGGCCGGTGGTCGCCACCGAGGTCTCGGGCGCGGCCGCCACGGCCAGCCCCTCGCCGAGCGCCTCCAGCAGCGCGTCGAGCGGTGACAAGGCCACGGACAAGGCGACCTCGTCGTCGTCTCCCTCCAGCTCCGGCACGCCGTCTGCGACCTCCACCTCGCAGGGCCGCGCGGTCACCGACGCCCTGAAGGCCGACGCCACCCCGTCGGCGAGCGCCTCGGCCTCCGCGAGCAGCAGCGCCTCCCCGTCCGCGAGCCCCTCCGCCGACGCGGCGACCAGCCAGCTTGAGGCCCAGTACACGGCCCTCGACTGCACGAACGCGAAGGCCCGTGCCAAGGCCGGTGACGGTGCCAAGCCCACCGACTCCACCGTGGCCTGCGGCCAGAACTCGCAGGGCCAGTGGCAGAAGTACGTCCTGGGCCCGGCCGAGGTCGACGGCACCGACGTGGACAAGGCGCAGGCCGTCCTCAACACCACGACCGGCGCCGGCTGGACCGTCACCATGGACTTCACCGACGGCGGCGCCAAGAAGTTCGCCGACATCACCGGCAAGCTGGCCCAGAACCAGTCCCCGCAGAACCAGTTCGCCATCGTCCTGGACGGCGACGTCGTCTCCGATCCGTACGTCAGCCAGGCGCTGACCGGCGGCAACGCGGAGATCTCCGGTAACTTCAACCAGGAGTCGGCCCAGAGCCTGTCGAACATGCTGTCGTACGGCGCCCTGCCGCTGACCTTCAAGGAGGACAGCGTCACCACGGTGACCGCCGCGCTCGGTGGCGAGCAGCTCAAGGCCGGTCTGATCGCCGGTGCGATCGGCCTCGCCCTGGTCGTCCTCTACCTGGTGGCCTACTACCGCGGCCTGGCGCTCATCGCCGTGGCCTCGCTGCTGGTCTCCGGCGCCCTCACCTACGTGATCATGGCGCTGCTCGGCCCGGCCATCGGCTTCGCGCTGAACCTCCCGGCGGTCTGTGGTGCCATCGTCGCGATCGGCATCACGGCGGACTCGTTCATCGTGTACTTCGAACGGGTCCGGGACGAGATCCGCGAGGGCCGTACGCTGCGGCCCGCCGTCGAGCGGGCCTGGCCGCGCGCCCGACGCACCATCCTGGTCTCCGACTTCGTGTCGTTCCTCGCCGCGGCGGTGCTGTTCATCGTCACCGTCGGCAAGGTCCAGGGCTTCGCGTTCACCCTCGGCCTGACCACGCTCCTCGACGTGGTGGTCGTCTTCCTGTTCACCAAGCCGCTGCTGACGATCATCGCGCGCAGCAAGTTCTTCTCCAACGGTCACAGCTGGTCCGGCCTCGATCCCAAGCGACTGGGTGCCAAGCCCCCGCTGCGTCGTACCCGCCGTCCCTCCGCCCCCGTCGAGACCAAGGAGGCGTGAGATGTCGAAGCTCGGCAACCTCGGCGCCCGACTGCACCGTGGCGAGGTCGGCTACGACTTCGTCGGCAACCGCAAGATCTGGTACGCCGTCTCGATCCTGATCACCATCACGGCCATCGTCGGCCTGGCGGTGCGCGGCCTCAACATGGGCATCGAGTTCCAGGGCGGCGCCGTCTTCACCACGCCGAAGACCACGAGCGTCTCGGTGTCCCAGGCCGAGACGTACGCGGAGGAGGCCTCCGGCCACGACGCGATCGTCCAGAAGCTCGGCGACGGCAGCCTGCGCATCCAGATCGCGGGCATCGACACCGACAAGTCGAACCAGATCAAGAAGGACCTCGCCCAGAATCTGAAGGTCGACAGCGAGAAGATCAACGCGGACCTGGTGGGCCCCAGTTGGGGTGACCAGGTCGCCGACAAGGCCTGGCAGGGCCTCGCGATCTTCCTGGTCCTGGTCGTGATCTATCTGGCGATCGCCTTCGAGTGGCGGATGGCCGTCGCCGCGTTCGTCGCGCTGATCCACGACATCACCATCACCGTCGGCATCTACGCCCTCGTCGGCTTCGAGGTCACGCCGGGCACGGTGATCGGTCTGCTGACCATTCTCGGTTACTCGCTCTACGACACGGTCGTCGTCTTCGACAGTCTCAAGGAGCAGACCAAGGACATCACCAAGCAGACCCGTTGGACCTACAGCGATGTCGCCAACCGCTCGATCAACAGCACGCTGGTCCGCTCGGTCAACACCACGGTGGTCGCGCTGCTGCCGGTCGGCGGTCTGCTGTTCATCGGTGGCGGTGTCCTCGGCGCCGGCATGCTGAACGACATCTCGCTGTCGCTGTTCGTCGGCCTCGCGGCCGGTGCGTACTCCTCGATCTTCATCGCCACGCCGCTCGTCGCCGACCTCAAGGAACTCGAGCCGCAGATGAAGGCGCTCAGGAAGCGTGTCCTCGCCAAGCGGGCGCAGGCCGCGGCCCAGGGCGAGCCCTCGGAGGCCGAGGTCATCGACGACGACTTCTACGACGGACCCGATGACGAAGGCGACGACGACTCCGCGCACGCGGTCGTCGGCCCGCGTCACCAGCCCGCGTCCCGCAACCGGGGCCGTGGCCGTCCGTCGGGGAAGCGCCGATGACCGAGCCGACCGACATCACGGAGCTGCTGCTCGGCAGGATCCGTGACGTGGCGGACTACCCGGAGCCGGGGGTGATGTTCAAGGACATCACCCCGCTCCTGGCGGACCCGGCGGCGTTCGCCGCGCTGACCGACGCGCTCGCCGGGATCGCCGAGCGCACCGGGGCCACGAAGATCGTCGGACTGGAGGCACGGGGCTTCATCCTCGGAGCCCCGGTCGCCGTCCGGGCCGGCCTCGGCTTCATCCCCGTGCGCAAGGCCGGCAAGCTCCCCGGAGCGACGCTCGGCCAGGCGTACGAGCTGGAGTACGGCTCCGCCGAGATCGAGGTGCACGCGGAGGACCTCTCGGAGGACGACCGCGTGCTGATCGTCGACGACGTGCTGGCCACCGGCGGCACCGCCGAGGCGTCGGTCCAGCTCATCAGGCGGGCGGGTGCCGAGGTCGCGGGCCTCGCCGTCCTGATGGAGCTGGGTTTCCTGGGTGGGCGCGCCCGCGTGGAGCCGGTGCTCGCCGGCGCCCCGCTGGAGTCGCTGCTCAAGGTCTGAGCACCGTACGGAACCCCTGCGCCAGGCGTGTGACGGCCGTACGACAGCCTGATGCCGCCCGCAGGACACCGCAGTGGCGGGCCCGGAGGAATCCGGTGCCCGCCTCTTGTGTTTCACCGGTGGACGGCTCTCACAGCGGCCTGAAGACGATCCCGGGGCGCGGGATCGCTACCATGGGGTCTCCGGAGCCTGAATGGGGGACCCGGATCGCGCACGAGGAGTCCTCTTGGCAGACGAGGCCCAGCACCTGACCGCCGCCAAGCCCGAGTCCGCCTCGGGACCCGCGGCGAAGCCGGCGCCGACCGCCGCGCCCGAGGTGAAGAACGACGCCCGCGGGCCGGTCGAACACACGCAGTCGGCGCCCGTCGACAAGTCGGCCGAGCAGACGCGTCCCAAGCCTGCCCCGGCGACGCGGGCCACGAACCCGCCGGCGGCCCGCCCCACCGCGGGCCAGCCCGCCCGCACCGGCTCCTCCAACCGCGTCCGCGCTCGCCTGGCCCGTCTCGGCGTGCAGCGCTCGAACCCGTACAACCCGGTCCTGGAGCCCTTGCTGCGGATAGTGCGCAGCAACGACCCGAAGATCGAGACCGCGACGCTCCGCCAGATCGAGCAGGCCTACCAGGTCGCCGAGCGCTGGCATCGCGGCCAGAAGCGCAAGAGCGGCGACCCGTACATCACGCACCCGCTCGCGGTGACCACGATCCTCGCCGAGCTGGGTATGGATCCGGCCACCCTGATGGCCGGGCTGCTGCATGACACCGTCGAGGACACCGAGTACGGCCTCGACCAGCTCCGCCGCGACTTCGGCGACTCGGTCGCCCTGCTCGTCGACGGCGTCACCAAGCTGGACAAGGTCAAGTTCGGCGAGGCCGCGCAGGCCGAGACGGTGCGCAAGATGGTCGTCGCCATGGCCAAGGACCCGCGCGTCCTGGTCATCAAGCTCGCCGACCGTCTGCACAACATGCGGACCATGCGCTACCTCAAGCGCGAGAAGCAGGAGAAGAAGGCCCGCGAGACGCTGGAGATCTACGCTCCGCTGGCGCACCGCCTGGGCATGAACACCATCAAGTGGGAACTGGAGGATCTCGCCTTCGCGATCCTCTACCCCAAGATGTACGACGAGATCGTCCGGCTGGTGGCCGAGCGGGCCCCCAAGCGTGACGAGTACCTGGCCATAGTGACCGACGAGGTCCAGGCCGACCTGCGGGCCGCCCGCATCAAGGCGACCGTCACCGGCCGCCCCAAGCACTACTACAGCGTCTACCAGAAGATGATCGTCCGCGGCCGTGACTTCGCGGAGATCTACGACCTGGTGGGCATCCGCGTCCTGGTGGACACCGTCCGCGACTGCTATGCGGCCCTGGGCACCGTCCACGCCCGCTGGAACCCGGTTCCGGGGCGGTTCAAGGACTACATCGCGATGCCCAAGTTCAACATGTACCAGTCGCTGCACACGACGGTCATCGGGCCCAACGGCAAGCCGGTCGAGCTCCAGATCCGTACGTTCGACATGCACCGCCGCGCCGAGTACGGCATCGCCGCGCACTGGAAGTACAAGCAGGAGGCCGTCGCCGGCACCTCCAAGGTCCGGTCGGACCAGCCGAGGACCACCGGCAAGGACGACCACCTCAACGACATGGCGTGGCTGCGCCAGCTCCTCGACTGGCAGAAGGAGACCGAGGACCCCGGCGAGTTCCTGGAGTCCCTGCGCTTCGACCTCTCGCGCAACGAGGTCTTCGTCTTCACGCCGAAGGGCGACGTGATAGCGCTGCCGGCCGGCGCCACGCCCGTGGACTTCTCGTACGCGGTGCACACCGAGGTGGGCCACCGCACGATAGGAGCACGGGTCAACGGACGTCTCGTCCCGCTGGAATCGACCCTGGACAACGGCGACCTGGTGGAGGTCTTCACCTCCAAGGCGGCCGGGGCCGGACCCTCCCGGGACTGGCTGAACTTCGTCAAGTCGCCGCGCGCCCGCAACAAGATCCGGGCCTGGTTCTCCAAGGAGCGGCGCGACGAGGCGATCGAGCAGGGCAAGGACGCCATCGTCCGCGCGATGCGCAAGCAGAACCTGCCGATCCAGCGCATCCTGACCGGCGACTCCCTGGTGACGCTCGCGCACGAGATGCGCTACCCGGACATCTCCGCGCTGTACGCGGCGATCGGCGAGGGGCACGTCTCCGCACAGAACGTCGTGCAGAAGCTCGTCCAGGCGCTCGGCGGCGAGGAGGCGGCCACCGAGGAGATCGACGAGTCGGTTCCGCCGTCCCGTGGCCGTGGCCGCAAGCGGCGCAGCAGCAACGACCCGGGCGTCGTGGTCAAGGGTGTCGACGACGTGTGGGTCAAGCTGGCCCGCTGTTGTACGCCGGTCCCCGGCGACCCGATCATCGGCTTCGTCACGCGTGGTAGTGGTGTATCGGTTCACCGCAACGACTGCGTCAACATCGAGTCACTGTCCCGAGAGCCCGAGCGCATCCTTGAGGTCGAGTGGGCGCCCACCCAGTCCTCGGTCTTCCTGGTCGCCATCCAGGTGGAGGCGCTGGACCGCTCCCGGCTCCTGTCGGACGTCACCCGTGTCCTGTCCGACCAGCACGTCAACATCCTCTCGGCGGCCGTGCAGACCTCCCGCGACCGGGTGGCGACCTCCCGCTTCACCTTCGAGATGGGCGACCCCAAGCACCTGGGACACGTCCTGAAGGCCGTCAGGGGCGTCGAGGGCGTCTACGACGTGTACCGGGTGACGTCGGCGCGCAGCAGGTAGCACCCGCGCACGGACACGAAGGAGGGGCTCCCGTACCGGCAAGGTACGGGAGCCCCTCCTTCGTCTCCGCTGGCGGCCGTCAGCCGCCGAACTCGTGCAGACCCTTCAGCGCCTGCTCCAGCAGGGCCTCACGGCCCTCCAGCTCCCGGGCGAGCTTGTCGGCGCGGGCGTTGTTGCCCTGGCCCCGCGCCTGCTCGATCTGGCCCCTCAGCTTGTCGACCGCCGCCTGGAGCTGACCGGTCAGTCCCTCGGCACGCGCGCGTGCCTCCGGGTTGGTCCGGCGCCACTCGGTCTCCTCGGCCTCCTGGAGGGCCCGCTCGACCGCGTGCATCCGGCCCTCGACCTTCGGCCGCGCGTCGCGCGGCACATGGCCGACGGCCTCCCAGCGCTCGTTGAGCGAACGGAACGCGGCACGCGCGCTCTTGAGGTCGCCGATCGGCAGGAGCTTCTCGGCCTCCTCGGCCAGCTCCTCCTTCAGCTTCAGGTTCTCGGTCTGCTCGGCGTCCCGCTCGGCGAAGACCGAGCTGCGGGCGGCGAAGAAGACGTCCTGGGCACCGCGGAAGCGGTTCCACAGGTCGTCCTCGTGCTCGCGCTGGGCGCGGCCCGCGGCCTTCCACTCGGCCATCAGATCGCGGTAGCGCGCGGCCGTGGGACCCCAGTCCGTGGAACCGGACAGTGCCTCGGCCTCGCCGACCAGGCGCTCCTTGGTGCGACGGGCGTCCTCACGCTGCGCGTCCAGCGACGCGAAGTGCGCCTTGCGACGCTTGGAGAACGCCGAGCGGGCATGCGAGAAGCGGTGCCACAGCTCGTCGTCGGACTTGCGGTCGAGGCGCGGCAGCCCCTTCCAGGTGTCCACCAGGGCCCGCAGCCGCTCACCGGCCGCCCGCCACTGGTCCGACTGCGCCAGCTCCTCCGCCTCGACGACCAGCGCCTCCTTGGAGTGACGGGCCTCGTCGGACTGCTTGGCGCGCTGCTGCTTGCGCTCCTCGCGACGCTTGTCGACGGTCTCCACGAGCTTGTCCAGCCGGACCCGGAGGGCGGCCAGGTCGCCGACCGCGTGGTGGGCGTCGACCTGCTCGCGAATGTGATCGATGGCGACCTGTGCGTCCTTGGCCGACAGGTCG
Source organism: Streptomyces sp. NPDC032822 (assembly GCF_055578825.1). Lineage (NCBI taxonomy): Bacteria > Bacillati > Actinomycetota > Actinomycetes > Kitasatosporales > Streptomycetaceae > Streptomyces > Streptomyces sp. NPDC032822. The sequence continues at coordinate 174,317 of NZ_JBVIOL010000011.1, forward strand.
GTCGTCTTCACTCGCTTTTCGAGGAGGCCGATCTCGACCACCAGGCCCTCGTACTTGCGCTCGAAGTAGGCCAGCGCCTCCTCGGGGGAGCCGGCCTGCCAGGAGCCGACGACCTGCTCGCCGTCGGCCGTACGCACGTACACGGTCCCCGTCTCGTCGACGCGGCCCCACGGGTCGCTGCTCACAGCGCCTCCTCCACATGATGCCTGCGAGGGGCGTCAGCGCCCCCGAGCATCGTCCACAGTTTCGTCACGGCCAACATAGGCGACCGGCGGGTTGCCTGTCCGCATCCCGCGCGACCGAAATTTCGCAGTTGGGGGTCAGGATTTGGTGACGGTTGCCTTGTTGATGACGACCGTTGCGTTCGGTGCTCCGTCGCCCGCTCCGGTGCTCTCTCCGGCGGCGGCGATCTTCTTCAGCACCGTCATCCCGGCCTTGGAAACCGTACCGAACGGGGTGTAACTGGGCGGCAGCTGGCTGTCCTGGTAGACGAGGAAGAACTGGCTGCCGCCGGTGTTCGCCTGACCGGTGTTCGCCATGGCGATCGTGCCGGCCGGGTAGATGTTGTTCTTGAGCGTCTTGTCCTTCAGGTTCTCGTCCGGGATCGTGTAGCCGGGGCCACCGCTGCCGGCGCCGGTCGGGTCGCCGCACTGCAGCACGTAGATGCCGTTGGTGGTGAGCCGGTGGCACTTGGTGTGGTCGAAGTAGCCCTTGCCGGCGAGGAAGTCGAACGAGTTCACGGTGTGCGGGGCCGCCGACGCCTTCAGTGCGATGTCTATGTCACCGCAGGTCGTCGCCAGGGTCATCGTGTACTTCGCCGACTTGTCGATGGTGACCGCCGGCTCCTTCTTCCAGGTCGCCGTCTTGATCTTGCCCGCGGCGGGCTTCTCGCACGGGTCCGGCGCCTTGCTGGGCGCCGTCGGGCTCGGGGTCGTCTCGGCGTTCGCGTTGGTCTTGTCGTCGTCCTTGAGGGCGCCGGTCGTGTACAGCGCCACACTGCAGATCACGACCACGCCGAGTACCGACGCGATCACCGAGTTGCGCATGCGCGCCTTGCGTCGCGCGTCCGTACGCCGCTGCTGCTGCCGCAAGAACTTCTCCCGCGCGAGCTGCCGCTTCCGCTGTTCCTGGGTGACCACCGGATTCTCTCCTCATGCGTCTCGTACGCCTGCTGGGACGCATGCGTCTAGTGAGCCGACCGCCTGCGTGTGCCCCGTACCGTATATGGGTTCGCTGAGGAATCGGCAGCGCCGGTAGGCTCTGACCACAGGCGCAGTCGCCGAGCAGTCCACCCGTATCGACACAAACGAAGGACGATCGTGCTCATTGCCGGGTTCCCCGCCGGTGCCTGGGGGACGAACTGTTATCTCGTCGCCCCCGCCGCCGGTGAGGAGTGCGTGATCATCGACCCGGGCCACCAGGCCGCCCAGGGAGTCGAGGAAGCGCTGAGGAAGCATCGGCTCAAGCCCGTCGCGGTCGTCCTCACCCACGGCCACATCGACCATGTGGCCTCGGTCGTCCCGGTGTGCGGCGCACACGACGTACCGGCCTGGATCCACCCCGAGGACCGGTACATGATGAGCGACCCCGAGAAGGCGCTCGGCCGTTCCCTCGGGATGCCGCTGATGGGCGAGCTGACCGTGGGGGAGCCGGACGACGTCAAGGAGCTCACCGACGGCGCGCGGCTCGCCCTCGCGGGACTGGAGTTCTCCGTCGCGCACGCGCCGGGCCATACGAAGGGGTCGGTGACGTTCCGGATGCCCGAGAACACGGAGATCCCCTCCGTGTTCTTCTCCGGGGATCTGCTCTTCGCCGGCTCCATCGGACGCACCGACCTGCCCGGCGGCTCCCACGCCGAGATCCTCGACTCGCTGGCCCGTGTGTGCCTGCCGCTCGACGACTCGACCGTGGTGCTGTCCGGCCACGGCCCCCAGACGACCATCGGCCAGGAGCGCGCCACCAACCCGTATCTGCGGGAGGTGGCCTCCGGCGGCCAGGGAGCCCAGGACGCTCCCCGACGAGGAATGTGACGAGAGACCTTCCGTGAGCACCTTTCAGGCCCCCAAGGGCACGTACGACCTGATCCCGCCGGACAGCGCCAAGTACCTGGCGGTCCGCGAGGCGATCGCCTCGCCCCTGCGCAACTCCGGCTACGGCTACATCGAGACGCCCGGCTTCGAGAACGTCGAACTGTTCGCGCGCGGTGTCGGCGAGTCCACCGACATCGTGACGAAGGAGATGTACGCCTTCGAGACCAAGGGCGGCGACCAGCTCGCCCTGCGCCCCGAGGGCACCGCCTCCGTGCTGCGCGCCGCCCTGGAGGCCAACCTCCACAAGGCGGGCAACCTCCCCGTCAAGCTCTGGTACTCCGGCTCGTACTACCGCTACGAGCGTCCCCAGAAGGGCCGTTACCGGCACTTCTCCCAGGTCGGCGCCGAGGCGATCGGTGCGGAGGACCCGGCGCTGGACGCCGAGTTGATCATCCTCGCCGACCAGGCGTACCGCTCGCTGGGCCTGCGCGACTTCCGGATCCTCCTCAACAGCCTGGGCGACAAGGAGTGCCGTCCGGTGTACCGGGCCGCGCTCCAGGACTTCCTGCACGGCCTGGACCTCGACGCGGAGACGCTGCGCCGCGCGGACATCAACCCGCTGCGCGTCCTCGACGACAAGCGCCCCGACGTCCAGAAGCAGCTGGCCGACGCCCCGTTGCTGCGCGACTACCTCTGCGACGCCTGCAAGGCGTACCACGAGGAGGTCCGTGAGCTGATCACGGCGGCGGGCGTCTCCTTCGAGGACGACCCGAAGCTGGTGCGCGGCCTGGACTACTACACCCGGACCACCTTCGAGTTCGTGCACGACGGTCTGGGCTCCCAGTCCGCGGTGGGCGGCGGCGGCCGTTACGACGGACTGTCCGAGATGATCGGCGGCCCCGCGCTGCCGTCCGTCGGGTGGGCGCTGGGTGTCGACCGCACGGTCCTCGCCCTGGAGGCGGAGGGAGTCGAACTCGAACTCCCCTCCTCCACCAGCGTCTTCGCGGTTCCGCTCGGCGAGGAGGCCCGACGTGTCCTCTTCGCGAAGGTCACCGAGCTGCGCAAGGTGGGGATCGCCGCGGACTTCTCCTACGGTGCCAAGGGGCTCAAGGGCGCCATGAAGAACGCCAACCGCAGCGGGGCCCGGTACACGCTCGTCGCCGGTGAACGTGACCTTGCCGAGGGGGTCGTCCAGCTCAAGGACATGGAGTCCGGTGAGCAGGCCGCGGTCGGGGTCAACGAGATCGTGGCGGAGCTGGAGTCGAGGCTGGGCTGAGAGGGGAGTGGGGTGGGCGTGGGGTGGTCGTCGCCCCCGCCGCCCCTTCCCGTCCCGTTCCTGGGGGCTGCCGCCCCCAGACCCCCGCTTCGGCCCCGAAAGGGCCTCGTCCTCAAACGCCGGACGGGCTGACGGCTGGGCCTCAGTCGAGTAGGCCGTCGGACGGGCTGAAGGTGGGGCCTCAGTCGAGTAGGCCGTGTCGCATCGCGCTCGTCACGGCCGCGGTTCTGTCGTCCACGTCCAACTTGCCGAAGGCTCGCAGGAGATGGGTCTTCACCGTGGACTCGCCGATGAACAACCGGCGTCCGATCTCCGCGTTGGTGCAGCCCTCCGCCACCAGGCGCAGTACCGCGGTCTCGCGCTCCGACAGCCGTGGCCGTTCCGGCTTCGTCCGCAGCCGGTCCACCAGACGGGCGGCCACCGACGGTGCCAACACCGTCTCGCCCCGCGCGGCGGCCCGTACGGCCTCGGCCAGTTCCGCGCGGGGCAGATCCTTCAGCAGATAGCCCGCGGCGCCGGCCTCGACCGCGCGCAGGATGTCACGGTCCGTCTCGTACGTGGTCAGGACGATGACCCGGCACGGCAGTCCGGACTCGCTCATCCGGACGATGGAGTCCACGCCCCCGCCACCGGGCATCCGCAGGTCCATCAGCACGATGTCGGGCCGCAACTGCGCGGTCAGGGCCTCCGCCTGCGGCCCGCTGGACGCGTCGGCGACCACCTCCAGGTCCGGTTCCGCGGACAGCATCGCCCGCAGCCCCTCCCGTACGACGGGATGGTCGTCGGCCAGGATGATCCGGATCACGATGAGCTCCTCGGGGACGGGACGGGCAGGCTGACGGTCACCGTCGTACCGCCGCCGGGGACGCTGCGCACCCGGGCCGTCCCGCCGACTTCCGTGGCCCGGGCCCGCAGCCCCGCCAGACCGTAGCCGCCGGTCGCGGCGCTCACCGCGGAAGGGTCGAAGCCACAGCCGTCGTCGCGGACGGACATGGTGAGGGCGTCCTCGGCGTACGCCACCGTGATGCCGACCACCGCCGAACTCCCCGCGTGCTTGCGGGCGTTGGCCAGCGCCTCCTGGCAGGCCCGCAGGGCGACCACCTCGGGGCCGGCGGGGAGGGCCCGTACGGGGCCGGTCACCTCCAGCGTCGCCTCGTGACGGGCGGCCAGCCTGCGCAGGGCGTCCGGCAGCGAGGCGTCGGCGAGGTCGGCGGGCGCGCCCCCGGCGACCAGGGCACGGGCCTCGGCGAGGTTCAGCCGGGCCGTCTCGTCCATCAGCGCGAGATGGCGGCGGGCCTGGGCCACGTCGTGGTCGAGCTCCGCCTCGACGGCCTGGACCAGCATCAGCAGACTGGTGAAGCCCTGCGCGAGCGTGTCGTGGATCTCCCTGGCCATCCGTTCCCGCTCGGCCAGGGCGCCGTGCGCGGTCGACAGCCGGGAGATCTCGTGGCGGCTCGCGTCCAGCTCGGCGATCAGGTCGGCTCGCTCCTGGCTCTGTTCGATGATCCGGATGATCCAGGTGCCGACGGCCACCGAGAAGACGAGGGTGACCACGGCGAACAGCCCGTTGAAGAAGACGTCCTGGTCGCTCGGCCACCACACCAGGGCCCAGCCGAGGACGGGCGCGAGATTGATGACGGCGATCACCATCAGCGCCCGCCGGATCCGCAACGACATGAAGCACTGCGGGACCAGCGCGAAGGTCATCAGCCGGGTCTCGCCCACCAGGATCGCCGACGGCAGGAACAGTGCCATCGCCGCCACGAGATAGCCCAGGGCCTGCCGTTCCTCGGGCGGATCGCCCCGCAGGATGGGCCGCCCCACCCACACGAAGAGCGGGATCAGGGGGACGAGCAGCGCCGCCGCGGTGACCCGGACCGGCCACCCCGGGTGCTCCGTGCCGAGCACGAACACCAGGGTGGCCAGCCAGATGAGCGCGAAGTACGTGTCCCAGATCCGGAACGACCGCGCCCAGGTGTAGGCGCCCACGACATCGTCCGGGCCGTCGGTCACCCCTCGCGCCGGTTCTTCCACCGGAAGGTCAGCAGACACAGCAGCAATCCTCCGACGCACCACGCCCCCAGCACCAGGGCGATCCGCCCGAACTCCCAGCCGCCGGTCTGCTCCAGCACCTGCGCCGACTCCGGCAGGAACACCCCGCGCAACCCCTGGCACATCCACTTCAGCGGGAACAGCGCGCCGATGTTCAGCATCCAGTCGGGGATGGTGTCGATCGCGATGTACACCCCGGAGATGAACTGCAGCACCAGGAACGGCAGGACGACCACGGAACTCGCGCTCTTGCCGGTCTTGGGGATCGAGCTGACCGCGATGCCGAGCAGCGCGCACGCCGTGAGCCCGAGGACGAAGATCCAGGCGAACGCGAACCACCGGCCCCCGTCCGAGGGCAGGTCGATGTCGTAGAAGGCCGTGCCGACGGCGAGCAGGATCGCCGTCTCCAGCAGACCGCTGACCAGAACCAGCCAGATCTTGCCGAGGAAGTACGACGCCGGAGGCATCGGCGTGCCGCGCAGCCGCCGCAGCACCCTCTCGTCCCGTTCGATCGCGATCGAGATGCCGAGGGACTGGAAACTCGTCGACATGATGCCGGCGGCCATCATCGCCGGGACGTACAGCTGCGAGGCGGTGATGCCGGCGTTCTGCACGTCGTCCCGGAAGATCGACGCGAACAGGAAGAGGAACACCACCGGGAAGGCGAAGGTGAACACCACCTGGTCGCGCTGCCGGAAGAACTGCCGGAGTTCCAGGACACCCCGCCGCAGGCCGAGGCCCCAGACACCGGGCAGCCGATCGGCGAGGGCGTCCGCCCGGGGTCGTACGGCGGTCGTGGTCATCGCGCGTCCTCCTGTCCGGTCAGCCGGAGGTAGATGTCCTCCAACGTGGGGCGGCTCACCCGCAGCCCCGGGATCTCGCCGTCGAAGCGCCGCATCAGCGCGGCGACCGTCCGGGTCGGTGTGTCGGTGCGCTCCGCGCGCGGGGTGCCGTCGGCGTCGGTCCACTCGACGGTGGTGCCGGTGCCGTGCCGCTCGCGCAGACCCGCCGGTTCGCCCTCGGCGACGACCCGTCCCCGGGCGACGATCGCCAGCCGGTCCGCGAGGGCCTCCGCCTCCTCCAGGTAGTGCGTGGTCAGCATGATGGTGGTGCCCTCGGCGGAGAGCTTGCGGATCAGATCCCAGAACTGCCGCCGGGCCGCCGGGTCGAAGCCGGTCGTCGGCTCGTCCAGGAGCAGCAGCTCGGGGCTGCCGATCACCCCGAGCGCCACGTCGAGCCGGCGCCGCTGCCCGCCGGAGAGCGCCTTGATCCGGCTGGCCGCCTTCGCCTCCAGACCGACCAGGCCGATGACCTCCTCCGGGTCCCGCGGCCTCGGGTAGTAGTGGGCGAAATGTCGCACGGTCTCGCGGACCGTCAACTCGGCGGGCGCGGATTCGTCCTGCCAGACGATTCCGACACGTGAGCGCCACGCGCGCGTGCCGTGCGCCGGATCAGCCCCCAGGACGGACACCTCGCCCGCGTCCCGGTTCCGGTTGCCCTGGAGGATCTCCACCGTCGTGCTCTTGCCGGCCCCGTTGGGTCCCAGCAGGCCGAAGACCTCACCCCGGCGGATTCCGAGATCGATCCCGTCGACCGCGGTCACGTCGCCGTACTGCTTGCGCAGCCCCCGTACGTCCACCGCGAGTTCGTTCGCGTGTGTTGTCATGCCGTCGAGCCTCGTCCGGAACCGAACGCTCCGGGACGACCGTGCGTACTTCCTTATGTCCACCGAACGGTGGACAGCGCCATGCGTGCGGCACAATGGCCCCTGCCCGAAGAAGGTCCAACTCTCAAGTGACGGAATCGGCGTGATGAGCAAGACCACAGTGAAGGACGTCTCCACCGACCCCGAGCCGGAGCGCGTCGCCGCCGAGCCGCGCACGGCGGGCGGCAGCCGAGCGTTCGCCCTGCTGCTGATCATCACCGGCGCCGCCGGGCTGCTCGCCGCGTGGGTCATCACGATCGACAAGTTCAAGCTGCTCGAAGCCAAGGTCGCGGGCACCAGCTTCACCCCCGGCTGCAGCCTGAACCCCGTCGTCTCCTGCGGCAGCGTCATGGAGAGCAAGCAGGCCGCGGCCTTCGGGTTCCCCAACCCGATGCTCGGCCTCGTCTGCTACGGCATCGTCATCGGCGTCGGCATGAGCCTGCTCGCCCGCGCCCGCTTCCCGCGCTGGTACTGGCTCACCTTCAACTTCGGCACGCTCTTCGGAGTGGCCTTCTGCACCTGGCTGCAGTTCCAGTCGCTGTACCGGATCAACGCCCTGTGCCTGTGGTGCTCCCTGGCATGGGTCGCCACGATCCTCATGTTCTGGTACGTGACGTCGTTCAACGTCCGCAACGACTTCCTGCCCGCCCCGCGCTGGCTGAAGAGCTTCTTCGGCGAGTTCACCTGGGTCATGCCGGTCCTGCACATCGGCATCATCGGCATGCTGATCCTGACCCGCTGGTGGGACTTCTGGACCAGCTGACCCCCCCGGTGCCGGGCCGCCCCACGGCTCGTCGGGGATTGTCAGTGGTGTGACATAGGGTTTTCGGTGTGGAGCCCGACCTGTTCACCGCCGCAGCCGAAGAACGCCAGGAGAAGGACCCGACCGGGAGCCCCCTGGCGGTCCGGATGCGCCCGCGCACCCTCGACGAGGTGGTGGGCCAGCAACACCTGCTGAAGCCCGGCTCGCCCCTGCGCCGACTGGTCGGCGAGGGCGCCGGCGGCCCCGCCGGACCCTCCTCGGTCATCCTCTGGGGCCCGCCCGGCACCGGCAAGACCACCCTGGCGTACGTCGTCTCCAAGGCCACCAACAAGCGCTTCGTGGAGCTGTCGGCGATCACCGCCGGCGTCAAGGAGGTCCGCGCGGTCATCGAGGGCGCCCGCCGTGCCACCGGGGGCTACGGCAAGGAGACCGTCCTCTTCCTCGACGAGATCCACCGCTTCAGCAAGGCCCAGCAGGACTCCCTGCTCCCGGCCGTCGAGAACCGCTGGGTGACCCTGATCGCGGCGACGACGGAGAACCCGTACTTCTCGGTGATCTCGCCGCTGCTGTCCCGCTCCCTCCTCCTCACCCTCGAACCGCTGACCGACGAGGACCTGCGGGGCCTGCTCCGCCGGGCCCTCACCGACGAGCGCGGCCTCAAGAGCGCCGTCACCCTCCCCGAGGACACCGAGGAACACTTCCTGCGGATCGCCGGCGGCGACGCCCGGCGCGCGCTGACCGCCCTGGAAGCCGCCGCCGGGGCCGCGCTCGACAAGGGCGACCCCGAGATCACCCTCCAGACCCTGGAGGAGACCGTCGACCGAGCCGCGGTGAAGTACGACCGGGACGGCGACCAGCACTACGACGTGGCCAGCGCCCTCATCAAGTCGATCCGCGGCTCCGACGTCGACGCGGCCCTGCACTACCTGGCCCGCATGATCGAGGCCGGCGAGGACCCCCGCTTCATCGCCCGCCGCCTGATGATCTCCGCCAGCGAGGACATCGGCCTCGCCGACCCGAACGCCCTGCCGATCGCGGTCGCCGCCGCCCAGGCCGTCGCCATGATCGGCTTCCCCGAGGCCGCCCTCACCCTCAGCCACGCCACCATCGCCCTGGCCCTGGCCCCGAAGTCGAACTCCGCGACGACCGCGATCGGCGCCGCCATGGAGGACGTACGCAAGGGCCATGCCGGCTCGGTGCCCATGCATCTGCGCGACGGGCACTACAAGGGCGCGGCCAAGCTCGGCCACGCGCAGGGCTACGTGTACCCGCACGACCTGCCCGAGGGCATCGCGGCCCAGCAGTACGCGCCGGAGGAACTGAAGGACCGGGAGTACTACGAGCCGACCCGGCACGGAGCCGAGGCACGCTACGCGGACGCGGTGGAGTGGACGAGGAAACACCTCGGTCGAGGGCGGTCCTGACCACCCTGTAGACTCCTTCAAGCGCTGCGTCCCGTGCCTGTCCCCTCGCAAGAGGTGCCAGGCGCCACCAGAACGGGACATGCAGCCGGAGCCCCCACCTCGCGTGGGGATTCCAGGAGCGTCGCGCACCGTCGAAGGTGTCGCGGGCAGCCCACCACCCTCCCGAATCTCCGGGAACGGTCGGTGGGCCACTCGCGTGCTGCACGTATGTGCCCAGACCAGGGAGCGGCTGCCTCAAAGGTCCGACCGACCGGACCCGCGGGGTTTCCCAGGCTGCGGATGCGACCTCCCTTAACTCTGGTGAGCCGAAATCCAGGAAAGAGAAAAAGACAGTGGCGAATCAGTCCCGCCCCAAGGTCAAGAAGTCGCGTGCCCTCGGCATCGCGCTGACCCCGAAGGCCGTCAAGTACTTCGAGGCCCGTCCCTACCCGCCGGGCGAGCACGGTCGTGGCCGCAAGCAGAACTCGGACTACAAGGTCCGTCTGCTGGAGAAGCAGCGTCTGCGCGCGCAGTACGACGTGTCCGAGCGCCAGCTCGTCCGCGCCTACGAGCGTGCCGCCAAGACGCAGGGCAAGACCGGTGAGGCGCTGGTCATCGAGCTGGAGCGTCGTCTCGACGCGCTGGTCCTGCGTTCGGGCATCGCCCGCACGATCTACCAGGCCCGCCAGATGGTCGTCCACGGTCACATCGAGGTCAACGGCGGCAAGGTCGACAAGCCGTCGTTCCGCGTCAAGCCCGACGACGTCGTGATGGTCCGCGAGCGCAGCCGCAGCAAGACGCTGTTCGAGGTCTCCCGCGCCGGTGGCTTCGCCCCCGACGGCGAGACCCCGCGCTACCTCCAGGTGAACCTCGGCGCCCTGGCGTTCCGCCTGGACCGCGAGCCGAACCGCAAGGAGATCCCGGTGATCTGCGACGAGCAGCTCGTCGTCGAGTACTACGCCCGCTGATCTCCAGCCGGACGCAGCACCACCTCAGCCCGTCGTCTCCCCACCCTGCCGGGTGGGCGAGGCGGCGGGTTCGTGTGTGTCCAGGCGCAGCGTCGCCGTCGCATGCCGCACCGGCCCGCGCGGCGCCGGCACCGCCTCCGGCGGACAGTCCCCGCTAGGCCCCAGCGCCCGCGCCACCGCCATGTCCCGGCCGAGCCCGGCGCCCCGCCGTACGCACTCCTCGTAGCGCTCGTCGCCCAACTGCTCCCGGGCGACGGCCTCGCACCGCTCGTGCGGCCCGTTGTAGTAGGCGGAGCCGAAGAGGGGCAGCCCCACCGACGGCCACATCGACGCGGCGGCACCCTGCAGCAGGGCCGCCTCCGCCGGATCGCCCTCCGTGGCCGTGACCAGCGCCAGCAGCTCGATCGTCAGCACCGAGCCGAGCAGGTCGTGGAAGGCATGGGCACCGGACAGGCACTCCGTCAGCAGATCGCGGGCACCCGCCGGATCGCCCTCGCACCAGGCCGCGTAGGCCAGGACATACAGTGCGTACGCCCGCGCCCAGCGCTCACCGTGGTCCTCGCAGACCTGACGGACGTCCTCGCACAGCCGCACCGCCTCCGCCAGATCGCCCTGGAACGCCCGGGTCATCGCCAGCTCCACCTGACCCATCAGCACATTGCTGTTGAGCTCGCCGATCTCCCGGTAGCGGTCCAGCGCCGAACGCAGCAGGGTCTCCGCGCGGGCCATGTCGTCGGTTACCAGGGCCAGACAGCCGGTGCGGTGCTCGGCGTACGCCACCGCCGTGGGGTTCCCGGTGCGCTCCGCCTCCTGGCGGCACTCGTGGAGCGCCGCCAGCGCGGGCACCCGGTCACCCTGGAGGACGGCCACATAGCCGAGCACCCACAGCGCCTTCAGCCGCGGCTGCTCGTGGTCCGACTCCAGCCCGACACTGCGCTCCAGCCAGTGCCGTCCCTCCGACAGCCGCCCGCAGCCGGCCCAGTGGAACCAGAGCGAGCCCGCCAGGTACTGGCCCAGATGGACCTCGTCCGGCTCGGACAGGCAGTACTCCAGGGCGCGGCGCAGGTTCGGCAGCTCCGCCTCGATCCGCGCGGCCACCTCGTGCTGGCGCGACGAGAACCAGTCCAGCTCGCACCAGGTGGCCAGGCCCAGATACCAGTCGCGGTGCCTGCGCCGCAGCCGCAGCCCGTCTCCCGTCGCCTCCAGCCAGTCGGCGCCGTACGCCCCGACCGTGTCCAGCATCCGATAGCGGACGCCCGTCGCGGTCTCCTCGCGGCCCACCACGGACTGGGCGAGCAACTCCGTCAGGACGTCCAGCACGTCCTCGGCGGCGAGACCGTCCCCGCCGCACACGTACTCGGCGGCCTCCAGGTCGAACCGTCCGGCGAACACCGACAGCCGCGACCACAGCAACCGCTCCTCGGGCGTGCACAGTTCATGGCTCCAGCCGATCGTCGTACGCAGTGCCTGATGCCGGGGGAGCGCGTCCCGCCCGCCGCCCGTCAGCAGCTGGAACCGGTCGTCGAGCCGTTCGAGGAGCTGCCCGGGGGACAGGGCCCGCAGCCGTCCCGCGGCCAGCTCGATCGCCAGCGGGATGCCGTCCAGCCGCCGGCACAGCTCCCGTACGTCAGGATCGTCCCGGAGCGCGAGCCCCAGCCGGTCCGCCCGCTCCAGGAACAGTTCCGCCGCCTCGTCCTCGCTCAGCGGGCCGAGCGTGAACACGCGCTCGCCCGCGACGGCCAGCGGCCTGCGGCCCACGGCGAGGATCCGCAGCCCCGGCACCCGGCGCAGCAGCTCCGCCACCAGCTCGGCGCACGCGTCCACCAGGTGCTCGAACCCGTCGAGGACCAGCAGGAGGCGGCGCCCCGCGAGCTGAGCGAGCAGGATCTCGCGCGGCGGCCGGGCGGTGTGATCCGTCAGACCGAGCGCCTCCACGACGGCGTGCTCGACGAACGCCGGATCGCGCACCGGCGCCAGCTCGACGCGCCACACACCGTCCCCGGCGGCGGACCGGGCGGCCCGCGCCGCCAGACGCGACTTGCCCACCCCGCCCACACCCGTGACGGTCACGAGCCGCGCGGTGTCGAGCGCCCCCGCCAGCGCGGCGAGTTCGGCCGTGCGGCCCACGAACGCGTCGGGCTCCAGGGGCAGATCGCCGTTCACCGGGGTGCCGGCGGGCTGAGGGATGCGCATAGGACACGGAGCGTACTGAACCGTATGCATTCCGTACAATCGCTGTGCGCGACCCGGCTGCGCGCGGGCCGTAATCCGGTTCGGACCCGGACCCCCGGCGCGATAGGCTCGTCGCACGACTTTTTCGATACGCAGGCATGTTTCAGGGAGCGGGTGCACACAGTGTCCGGTGGCGAGGTGGCCGGGATCCTGGTGGCCGTCTTCTGGGCGATCCTGGTGTCCTTCCTCGCCGTCGCACTGGCGAGGCTGGCCCAGACGCTCAGGGCGACCACCAAGCTCGTGGCGGACGTGACCGACCAGGCGGTCCCGCTGCTGGCCGAGGCCTCCACGGCGGTGCGCTCCGCGCAGACCCAGATCGAGCGGGTCGACTCGATCGCCTCGGACGTCCAGGAAGTCACGTCGAACGCGTCCGCGCTGTCGACCACCGTCGCCTCCACCTTCGGCGGCCCCCTGGTGAAGGTCGCCGCCTTCGGCTACGGCGTGCGCCGGGCCCTCGGGGGCGGCCGCAAGGACGACAGGCCCGCCAAGGAGCCCCGGCGTACCGTGATCGTCGGCCGCACGGTGTCTCGGCGGAACAAGCGGAGCACCCAAGGGAAAAGGGACTGAGAGCCAGCGATGTTCCGCCGTACCTTCTGGTTCAGCACGGGCGTCGCCGCCGGTGTCTGGGCCACCACCAAGGTCAACCGCAAGCTGAAGCAGCTGACCCCCGAGAACCTCGCCGCGACCGCGGCGAACAAGGCTCTTGAGGCAGGTCACCGCATCAAGGACCGCGCGGTGGGCTTCGCGCTCGACGTCCGTGAAGGCATGGTCCAGCGCGAGGCCGAGCTGGGGGAGGCGTTGGGGATCAACGAGAACCCCGAACTCCCCGCACCCCGGCGCTTCGCCGCCATCGAGAACCGCAGCAACCCGAAGTCCGTCGACAACGACAGGACGACGTACACGTACAACCGGAATGAGGACCACTGATGGAGTCGGCCGAGATTCGTCGCCGCTGGTTGAGCTTCTTCGAGGAACGCGGGCACACCGTCGTCCCTTCGGCGTCGCTCATCGCGGACGACCCGACTCTGCTCCTGGTCCCGGCCGGCATGGTGCCCTTCAAGCCCTACTTCCTGGGTGAGGTCAAGCCGCCGTTCGCCCGCGCCACCAGCGTGCAGAAGTGCGTGCGTACACCGGACATCGAAGAGGTCGGCAAGACCACCCGGCACGGCACGTTCTTCCAGATGTGCGGCAACTTCTCCTTCGGCGACTACTTCAAGGAAGGCGCCATCAAGTACGCCTGGGAGCTGCTCACCAGCCCCCAGGACAAGGGCGGTTACGGCCTGGAGCCGGAGAAGCTCTGGATCACGGTCTACAAGGACGACGACGAGGCCGAGCGCATCTGGCACGACGTCGTCGGCGTGCCCAAGGAGCGCATCCAGCGCCTCGGCATGAAGGACAACTACTGGTCCATGGGCGTTCCCGGCCCGTGCGGCCCCTGTTCCGAGATCAACTACGACCGCGGCCCCGAGTTCGGCGTCGAGGGCGGCCCCGCCGTCAACGACGAGCGGTACGTGGAGATCTGGAACCTCGTCTTCATGCAGTACGAGCGCGGCGAGGGCATCGGCAAGGACAACTTCGAGATCCTGGGCGACCTGCCGAGCCAGAACATCGACACGGGCCTCGGCATGGAGCGGCTCGCCATGATTCTGCAGGGCGTGCAGAACATGTACGAGATCGACACCTCCATGGCCGTCATCAAGAAGGCCACCGAGCTGACCGGTGTCGAGTACGGCGAAGCCCACGGCTCGGACGTCTCCCTGCGCGTGGTCACCGACCACATGCGCACCTCGGTGATGCTCATCGGCGACGGCGTGACCCCCGGCAACGAGGGCCGCGGCTACGTCCTGCGCCGCATCATGCGCCGCGCCATCCGCAACATGCGGCTGCTCGGGGCCGGCGGCCCGGTCGTCATGGACCTCATCGACACGGTCATCGCGATGATGGGCCAGCAGTACCCGGAGCTGGTCACCGACCGCGAGCGCATCGAGAAGGTCGCCGTCGCCGAGGAGAACGCCTTCCTCAAGACGCTCAAGGCCGGCACCAACATCCTCGACACCGCCGTCCTGGACACCAAGGCCTCCGGCGGCCAGGTCCTCGCCGGCGACAAGGCCTTCCTGCTCCACGACACCTGGGGCTTCCCGATCGACCTCACCCTGGAGATGGCCGCCGAACAGGGCCTCTCCGTGGACGAGGACGGCTTCCGGCGTCTGATGAAGGAGCAGCGGGAGCGCGCCAAGGCTGACGCCCAGGCCAAGAAGACCGGCCACGCCGGCACCGGCGCCTACCGCGAGATCGCCGACAAGGCCGGCGCCACCGACTTCATCGGCTACGCGGACACCGAGAGCGAGTCCACCATCGTCGGCATCCTCGTCGACGGCACCTCCTCCCCGGCCGCCACCGAGGGCGACGAGGTGGAGATCGTCCTCGACCGCACTCCCTTCTACGCCGAGGGCGGCGGCCAGATCGGCGACACCGGCCGCATCAAGGTGGAGTCCGGGGCCGTCATCGAGATCCGCGACTGCCAGAAGCCGGTGCCCGGGGTGTACGTCCACAAGGGCGTCGTCCAGTTCGGCGAGGTCACCGTCGGCGCCAAGGCCCTCGCCTCGATCGACTCCCGCCGTCGCACGGCCATCGCCCGCGCCCACTCGGCCACCCACCTCACCCACCAGGCCCTGCGCGACGCCCTCGGCCCGACGGCCGCCCAGGCCGGTTCGGAGAACCAGCCCGGCCGCTTCCGCTTCGACTTCGGTTCCCCCTCGGCCGTTCCCACGGCCGTGATGACCGACGTCGAGCAGAAGATCAACGAGGTGCTCGCCCGCGACCTGGACGTCCGCGCCGATGTCATGGGCATCGACGAGGCCAGGAAGCAGGGCGCCATCGCCGAGTTCGGCGAGAAGTACGGCGAGCGGGTCCGCGTCGTGACCATCGGCGACTTCTCCAAGGAGCTGTGCGGCGGCACGCACGTCCACAACACCTCCCAGCTCGGCCTGGTGAAGCTGCTCGGCGAGTCGTCGATCGGCTCGGGCGTACGCCGTATCGAGGCCCTCGTCGGCGTCGACGCCTACAACTTCCTCGCCCGGGAGCACACGGTCGTCGCCCAGCTCCAGGAACTGGTCAAGGGCCGGCCGGAGGAACTCCCGGAGAAGATCTCCGCCATGCTCGGCAAGCTGAAGGACGCCGAGAAGGAGATCGAGAAGTTCCGCGCCGAGAAGGTGCTCCAGGCCGCCGCCGGTCTCGTCGAGTCCGCCAAGGACGTCCACGGGATCGCCGTCGTCACCGGACAGGTCCCGGACGGCACGACCCCCGACGACCTGCGCAGGCTGGTCCTCGACGTGCGCGGTCGCATCCAGGGGGGCCGGGCCGCGGTGGTCGCCCTGTTCACGGTCAACAACGGCAAGCCGCTCACGGTCATCGCCACCAACGAGGCCGCCCGCGAGCGCGGCCTCAAGGCCGGCGACCTGGTCCGTACGGCCGCCAAGACCCTCGGTGGCGGCGGTGGCGGCAAGCCGGACGTCGCCCAGGGCGGTGGCCAGCACCCGGCCGCCGTCGGCGAGGCCGTCGAGGCCGTCGAGCGGCTCGTGGCGGACACCGCCAAGTGAGCGACGATGTTCGGGCGGGCGACGAGAGCCGGGGCATGCGCCGCGGCCGTCGCCTCGCCATCGATGTCGGGGACGCCCGGATCGGGGTCGCCTCGTGCGACCCCGACGGGATCCTCGCCACCCCGGTGGAGACGGTTCCCGGCCGGGACGTCCCCGCGGCTCACCGCCGGTTGCGTCAACTGGTCGAGGAGTACGAGCCGATCGAGGTCGTCGTCGGCCTCCCGCGCTCCCTCAAGGGGGGCGAGGGCCCGGCCGCGGTCAAGGTCCGCGGCTTCGCCCAGGAGCTCGCCCGGGGGATCGCACCCGTCCCGGTCCGCCTCCTGGACGAGCGGATGACGACGGTGACGGCCAGTCAGGGACTGCGCGCTTCCGGCGTGAAGTCGAAAAAGGGCAGATCGGTCATCGACCAGGCGGCGGCCGTGATCATTCTCCAGCAGGCGCTGGAATCCGAACGGGTGTCAGGTAAAGCTCCCGGCGAGGGCGTCGAAGTGGTCATCTGATCGCGATACGGTAACGTTCCGCGCGATGCGGAGGTGTTCGAACAGCCTCCGCACAGAGAGAGACGGAAACGGGAGCCGAGCCGAAAGCCACGCGCCCGCCGCCGCCTCGCGGCTCTAGGGGATCGATGACTGAGTATGGCCGGGGCCAAGGCTCCGAACCGTGGCATCCGGAGGACCCGTTGTACGGGGACGACGGATGGGGCGGACAGCAGGCCCCCACGGGCCAGCAGTCCCCCTACGGCGGCCAGCCGCAGCACTATCCGGAGCAGCCGCAGCAGCCGCAGTACGACAACGGCGGCTGGGGCGACGGCCAGCAGGCCGCATACGGTCAGGCGCAGCAGCACTACCAGCAGGAGTACGGCGAGCAGCAGTTCGATCCGCAGTACGGGCAGCAGCAGTACGACCCACAGCAGCAGGCGCAGCAACAGTACGACCAGCAGCAGGCCCTGGCTCAGCAGCAGGCCCAGCAGCAGTACGACCAGCAGCAGTACGACCAGCAGGCCCAGGCCCAGCAGCAGTACGACAACGGCGGCTGGGCCACCGGCACGCACACGCACGTCCAGTACACCGACCCGGCGGACCCGTACGGGCAGCAGGGCATGGCGTACGGCGAGCAGCAGCCCGACTACTACGGCACCCCGGACGCCTATCCGCCGCCGGAGCCACCCACCCGCCGACGCGCCGAACCCGAGCCGAAGCCCGACTGGGATCCCGGCCCCGACCAGGGTGAACACGCCTTCTTCGCGGGCGGCGGCGACGAAGACGAGGCTGACGACGACGAGCCCGGGGGCCGTGGCGGCCGGGGTGACCGCAAAGGCCGTGGGGGCAAGCCAAAGAAACGTCGCAGCGGATGCGCCTGTCTGGTGGTCCTCCTGGTGTTCGGTGGAGGACTCGGCGGCGTCACGTACTTCGGCTACCAGTTCTACAAGGATCGTTTCGGTGCGGCTCCGGACTTCGAGGGCGACGGCACCGGCACGACGGTGACCGTCGAGATCCCCAAGGGCGCGGGCGGCTACGAGATCGGCCGTCGGCTCAAGGAGGGTGGCGTCATCAAGAGCGTCGACGCCTTCGTCTCCGCGCAGGAGCAGAATCCCGACGGGAAGAAGATCCAGGCCGGCGCCTATCTCATGAAGAAGGAGATGTCTGCCGCCAGCGCCGTCGAGTTGATGCTCGACCCCAAGAGCCAGAACAATGTGCTGGTCAAGCCCGGCGAGCGCAATATCAGCGTCTACAAGGCGATCGACAAGCAGCTCGACCTGTCCTCCGGCAGCACCCGGAAGGTCGCCGACAAGAAATTCGCGAGCCTCGGACTGCCCGACTGGGCGAACGACAACGAGGACATCAAGGACCCGCTGGAGGGCTTCCTCTATCCCGGCACCTATGCCGCCGCCAAGGGCATGAAGCCCGAGACGGTTCTCAAGGAAATGGTGTCCCGGGCCACGAAGAAGTACGGCGAGTACGACCTCGACGCCAAGGCCGAGGCGCTGGATCTGGACAGTCCGCTGCAGGTCATCACGGTCGCCAGCCTCGTTCAGGCCGAGGGCAAGACCAGTGACGACTTCCGCAAGATGGCCGAGGTGGTCTACAACCGCCTCAAGTCCACCAACACCGAGACCAACCAGTTGCTGCAGTTCGACTCGACCTTCAACTACCTGCAGAACGAGAGCAACATCGACATCAGCGAGTCGGAGATCAACAGCAACCAGGACCCGTACAACACGTACACCCAGAAGGGTCTGCCGCCCGGTCCCATCGGAAACCCCGGTGACGAGGCGATGAAGGCGGCGCTGAATCCGACCGACGACGGCTGGCTCTACTTCGTGGCCACCGACGGGGTGAACAAGACCGAATTCGCGAAGACCTACGCGGCATTCGAAAAGCTCAAGGACAAGTTCAATGAGAGCTCGGGCAGCTGACGCCCGCCGGGCCGCGGTGCTCGGCAAGCCCATCGCCCACTCCCTCTCGCCGGTGCTGCACCGCGCCGCGTACGAGGAACTGGGCCTCACCGGGTGGTCGTACGACCGGTTCGAGCTCGACGAGGCCGCCCTGCCCGGCTTCTTCGCGGAACTCGGGCCGGAGTGGGCCGGACTGTCGCTGACCATGCCGCTCAAGCGGGCCGTCATCCCGCTGCTCGACGGGATCAGCGAGACGGCGGCCTCGGTCGACGCGGTCAACACGGTCGTGTGCACCGAGGACGGCCGCCGGGTCGGCGACAACACCGACATCCCCGGCATGGTCGCCGCCCTGCGCGAGCACGGCATCGAGCAGGTCGACTCGGCCGCCATCCTCGGCGCCGGTGCCACCGCCTCCTCCGCGCTCGCCGCACTGGCCCGCGTCTGCACCGGCGAGGTCGTCGCCTATGTGCGCAGCGAGGCCCGTGCCGCCGAGATGCGGGAGTGGGGCGAGCGGCTGGACGTCGAGGTCCGGACGGCGGACTGGGCCGACGCCGAACAGGCCCTGCGCGCACCGCTCGTCATCGCCACCACCCCGGCCGGGACGACCGACGTGCTCTCCTCTGCCGTACCGGAACGCCCTGCCACCCTCTTCGACGTGCTCTACGACCCGTGGCCCACCGCGCTCGCCGCCCGCTGGTCCGCGTACGGCGGCGCCGTCGTCAGCGGACTCGACCTGCTGGTGCACCAGGCGGTCCTCCAGGTCGAGCAGATGACGGGATGCTCCCCGGCCCCGCTGGCCGCCATGCGCAAGGCGGGAGAACAGGCGCTCGCGGCTCGCTGAGCCGCCGCTCGGCGGAGGGCGGGACGAGGGTGCGCCGTCCGTCCTGTGGACCGGAGGCCTGGGACGGGGCCCGGACGTGGGAGGATCGGGGGTGGCGGGCCAGGGCCGCGCACCTGGTCGGGCCGTCGCCGTACGCGAGGACGAGCGTACGAAGGGCAGTACCAGGGCGCGAGCACTGAGGAGCACCGTTGAGCAGGTTGCGCTGGCTGACCGCGGGGGAGTCCCACGGTCCCGCACTCGTGGCGACGCTGGAGGGTCTTCCCGCCGGCGTGCCGATCACCACGGAGATGGTGGCGGACCACCTGGCCCGGCGCCGCCTCGGCTATGGACGCGGTGCGCGCATGAAGTTCGAGCGTGACGAGATCACCTTCATCGGTGGTGTGCGGCACGGCCTCACCCTCGGCTCCCCGGTCGCGATCATGGTGGGTAACACCGAGTGGCCGAAGTGGGAACAGGTCATGGCGGCCGACCCGATCGACCCGGAGATCCTCGCGGGGCTGGCCCGTAACGCCCCGCTGACCCGCCCGCGTCCCGGTCACGCGGACCTCGCGGGCATGCAGAAGTACGGCTTCGACGAGGCCCGTCCGATCCTGGAGCGTGCCTCGGCGCGCGAGACGGCGGCCCGGGTGGCGCTGGGTGCGGTGGCCCGGTCGTACCTGAAGGAGACGGCCGGCATCGAGATCGTCTCGCACGTCGTCGAGCTGGCCGCGGCGAAGGCGCCCTACGGCGTCTACCCCCAGCCCTCCGACGTCGAGAAGCTGGACGCGGACCCGGTGCGCTGCCTGGACGCGGACGCGTCGAAGGCGATGGTCGCGGAGATCGACCAGGCCCACAAGGACGGCGACACCCTCGGTGGTGTGGTCGAGGTCCTGGCCTACGGCGTGCCGGTGGGCCTGGGCTCGCATGTGCACTGGGACCGGCGGCTGGACGCCCGGCTGGCCGCCGCGCTGATGGGGATCCAGGCGATCAAGGGGGTCGAGGTCGGTGACGGCTTCGACCTGGCGCGGGTGCCGGGCTCGAAGGCACACGACGAGATCATCGCCACCGACGAGGGCATCAGGCGGGCGACGGGCCGTTCCGGTGGCACCGAGGGCGGGTTGACCACGGGTGAGCTGCTGCGGGTGCGGGCGGCGATGAAGCCGATCGCGACCGTGCCGCGGGCCCTGCAGACGGTGGACGTGGCCACCGGTGAGGCCACGCAGGCCCATCACCAGCGCTCGGACGTGTGCGCGGTGCCGGCCGCCGGGATCGTCGCGGAGGCGATGGTCGCGCTGGTGCTGGCGGACGCGGTGGCGGAGAAGTTCGGCGGCGACAGCGTGGCCGAGACACACCGCAACGTCCTGTCGTACCTCGACAACCTGCCGGTCCGATGAGCGCGGTGCCGCTGGTCGTCCTCGTCGGGCCGATGGGCGTGGGCAAGTCGACGGTGGGCCAACTGCTCGCCGAGCGGCTCGGTGTCGGCTACCGCGACACCGACGACGACATCGTCGCCGAACAGGGCCGCAGCATCGCCGAGATCTTCGTCGACGAGGGCGAGCCGGTCTTCCGGGCGATCGAGAAGGCCGCCGTGCAGCGGGCGCTCGCCGGCCACGACGGAGTCCTCGCACTGGGCGGCGGCTCGATCCTGGACGAGGACACCCGCGCCCTGCTCGCCGAGCAACGCGTCGTCTACCTCTCCATGGACGTCGAGGAAGCGGTCAAGCGCACCGGTCTGAACGCCGCCCGGCCGCTCCTCGCGGTCAACCCGCGCAAGCAGTGGCGCGAGCTGATGGAGGCGCGGCGGCACCTGTACGAGCAGATCGCCACGGCCGTCGTCGCCACGGACGGCCGTACACCCGAAGAGGTCACCCAAGTCGCCCTGGACGCTTTGGAGTTGGCTGCAACCCCCGGGGGGCACCCCCCGGACCCCCGGCCGGAGGACGTAATGGCGAACCAGGTGACGAGGATCCAGGTCGGCGGTACCGCGGGCAGCGAGCCCTACGAGGTCCTGGTGGGCCGGCAACTCCTGGGCGAGCTGCCCGGGTTGATCGGCGACCGGGTCAAGCGGGTCGCGATCGTCCACCCCGAGGCACTGGCCGAGACCGGCGACGCGCTCCGCGCCGACCTCGCCGGACAGGGCTACGAGGTCGTCGCCATCCAGGTGCCGAACGCGGAGGAGGCCAAGACCTACGAGGTCGCCGCCTACTGCTGGAAGGCGCTCGGCCAGTCCGGCTTCACCCGGTCCGACGTCGTCGTCGGTGTCGGCGGCGGCGCCACCACGGACCTCGCCGGGTTCGTGGCCGCGACCTGGCTGCGCGGGGTGCGCTGGATCGCCGTCCCGACCACCGTGCTGGCCATGGTGGACGCGGCCGTCGGCGGCAAGACCGGCATCAACACCGCCGAGGGCAAGAACCTCGTCGGCGCCTTCCACCCGCCGGCCGGCGTCCTGTGCGACCTGGCCGCCCTCGACTCCCTCCCGGTCAACGACTACGTCTCCGGGCTCGCCGAGATCATCAAGGCGGGCTTCATCGCCGACCCGGCGATCCTGGAGCTCGTCGAGTCCGACCCTCAGGCCGCGCGCACCCCGGCCGGCCCGCACACCGCCGAGCTCATCGAGCGGTCCATCCGGGTCAAGGCCGAGGTCGTCTCCTCCGACCTCAAGGAATCGGGTCTCCGGGAGATCCTGAACTACGGCCACACGCTCGCGCACGCCATCGAGAAGAACGAGCGCTACCAGTGGCGGCACGGCGCCGCGGTCTCGGTCGGCATGCACTTCGCCGCCGAACTCGGCCGTCTCGCCGGCCGGTTGGACGACGCCACGGCCGACCGCCATCGCGCGGTCCTGGAATCCGTCGGGCTGCCGCTGCACTACCGCTACGACCAGTGGCCCAAGCTGCTGGAGACCATGAAGGTCGACAAGAAGTCCCGCGGCGACCTGTTGCGCTTCATCGTCCTGGACGGTCTGGCCAAACCCACCGTGCTGGAGGGCCCCGACCCGGCCGTCCTCCTCGCCGCGTACGGCGAAGTGGGCGAGTAAGTCCCCGGGTACGCCTTCCGCCCGATTCGCTTTGCGGGACCGGGCACTTCGCGCTGCTCCCGGCCGTTGCACCAAACGACGGCCGGGGGCGGTACCGTTCGGTAGCGAGGCGGGGTGGTCCCCCGCCGTCAGCGCCCCATCGCCTGTACGAGACGGAGTGGCACCGGATGCAGCACGCAGTGGGTTCTCCGCTGCCGCAGCCCCACCAGCCGGGGCACGGACCGGCCACCGGCTGGTCGCCGGCCGCACACCACCCGGGGTCGCACCACCCGGGCGCACACCAGGGGTCCGCCCCCGTGCCGCCCCCGCCACCCGCCCCCGCTCCGGGCTTCACCGGCGCGCCCCCGGCGCCCGTACCCCCCGCCCCGCAGCACGCCCCGGCTCCGCAGCACGCCGCGGCCCCGTCCGCGCCGGACACCACCGGTCATCTGCCGTTGCCGCCAGGCGCCCCCGTCGCCATGCCGAGCGCGCCGCCCGCGGCTTCCGCCGCCGACTCCGGCGGCACCACCCTGGCGGTCCTGCTCATCGGCCCGGCCGGCGCCGGCAAGACCAGCGTGGCCAAGTACTGGGCGGACCACCGCCGGGTTCCCACCGCCCACATCAGCCTCGACGACGTACGCGAGTGGGTCCGCTCCGGCTTCGCCGACCCGCAGTCCGGGTGGAACGACCACTCCGAGGCGCAGTACCGCCTCGCCCGCCGCACCTGCGGCTTCGCGGCCCGCAACTTCCTCGCCAACGGCATCTCCTGCATCCTCGACGACGCCGTCTTCCCCGACCGCCCGGTCGTCGGCCTCGGCGGCTGGAAGCGCCACGTGGGCCCGGGACTGCTCCCCGTGGTCCTGCTGCCGGGCCTGGAGATCGTCCTGGAGCGCAACGCCGAACGCTCCGGGAACCGCCGCCTCACCGACGAGGAGGTCGCCCGCATCCACGGCCGCATGGCGGGCTGGTACGGCTCCGGCCTCCCCATCATCGACAACTCCCAGCTCGACGTCCCCCAGACGGCCCGGATCCTGGACGACGTACTGGCACGATCCATAGCAAGCCCACCTCAGTGGTGAACGAGCGGGACTGAACCCACCCGACAGGCGTGCGGGGCTGTATCGATGTGCGGCTCCGCCGCGTGCGATCCGCCACGGCCCGGGGGACGGCACACAGGCGTCGCCGCACCCCGTCCCCCGAACGGCACCCTCCCAACCGGCACAATCCGGGCACGGCTCCTACGCTCGTGTCATGTCAGAGGTGTACGCCGCCCGCCGAACCCGCCTGAGGGACCGCTGCCACGCCGGCGGCAGCGCCTCCGCGCTCGTCTCCCGACCCGCCAACGTCCGCTACCTCGCGGGCGCCGCACCGCTCGGCGCCGTGCTGCTGCTCGGCAGCACCGAGGACCTGCTGCTGTGCCCCGGTCCGCCCGACGACCGCCCCGCGGACGGCCGGCCCGACGAGGCGCTGCGGGTACGGCGGCTGCCCGGCCCCGGCGACGCCGCCGTCGCGGCGGCCGGTCTCGCGGCGGCACAGGGCTCGGAGTCCCTCGCCGTCGAGGAACACCACCTCACCGTCGCCCGGCACCGCGCCATCCGCTCGGTGGTGCCCCGGCTGCGCCTGGCCGACCTGGGCGGCGGGGTCGAGCAGCTGCGGGTGGTGAAGGACGAGGAGGAGATCTCCTGCCTCAGGATCGGCGCCGAGATCGCCGACCAGGCCCTCGGGGAGCTGCTGGAGTCCATCCTCGTCGGCCGTACCGAACGCCACCTCGCCCTCGAACTGGAACGCCGGCTCGTCGACCACGGCGCCGACGGCCCGGCCTTCACGACCTCCGTCGGCACCGGCCCGAACTCCGGCAGGGACGGTCACCGGCCCACCGACCGGCGGGTCGAGGAGGGAGACTTCCTCTCTGTCTGCCTCGGCGCGACCTACCGCGGCTACCGGTGCGAGATCGGCCGCACCTTCGTCATCGGCACGTCCCCCGCGGACTGGCAGATCGAGTTGTACGACCTCGTCTTCGCCGCCCAGCGTGCCGGGCGGGAGAGCCTCGCACCCGGCGCCGCCTACCGCGATGTGGACCACGCGGCACGCCAGGTACTGGACTCCGCGGGGTACTCCGAAGGCCTTCCCGCCCTGACCGGGCACGGTGTGGGACTCGAAATCGACGAGGACCCGCAGTTGGCCCCCGCGGCCATGGGTAAACTGGACGCTTGCGTGCCGGTCACCGTCGAACCGGGGGTCCACCTCCCGGGCCGGGGCGGTGTCCGGATCGATGACACGCTCGTCGTCCGCCCCGAGGCGGACGGCGGCCCAGAGCTACTCACCATCACGACCAAGGAGCTGCTCGCCCTGTAGACAGGTGCGTGCGCCGGGGTCGTCCACGTCAGTCCAGGAGATTCCGCAACCGTGGCTTCCACGAACGACCTCAAGAACGGCCTGGTGCTCAAGCTCGACGGAGGCCAGCTGTGGTCCGTCGTCGAGTTCCAGCACGTCAAGCCCGGCAAGGGCCCGGCCTTCGTGCGCACCAAGCTGAAGAACGTGCTTTCCGGCAAGGTCGTCGACAAGACGTTCAACGCCGGCGTCAAGGTCGAGACGGCCACGATTGACAAGCGCGACATGCAGTTCTCGTACATGGACGGCGAGTACTTCGTCTTCATGGACATGCAGACCTACGACCAGCTCATGGTCGACCGCAAGGCCGTCGGCGACGCCGCCAACTTCCTGATCGAGGGCTTCACCGCCACCGTCGCGCAGCACGAGGGCGAGGTGCTCTTCGTCGAGCTGCCCGCCGCCGTCGAGCTCGTCATCCAGGAGACCGAGCCGGGCGTCCAGGGCGACCGGTCCACGGGTGGCACCAAGCCCGCCATCCTGGAGACCGGTCACCAGATCAACGTGCCGCTCTTCATCACCACCGGTGAGAAGATCAAGGTCGACACGCGGACGAGCGACTACCTCGGCCGGGTGAACAGCTAACCGTGGCTGCCCGCAACACGGCCCGCAAGCGCGCCTTCCAGATCCTCTTCGAGGGCGATCAACGCGGCGCGGACGTCCAGACGGTCCTCGCGGACTGGATCCGGCTCTCCCGGGAAGACACCCGGCAGCCGCCGGTGAGCGAGTACACGATGCAGCTGGTCGAGGGGTACGCCGCGCACGCGCGGCGTATCGACGAGCTCATCGCCCAGTACTCGGTCGGCTGGACCCTCGACCGGATGCCCGTCGTCGACCGCAACATCCTGCGCCTCGGCGCGTACGAGCTGATCTGGGCGGACGAGACGCCCGACGCGGTCGTGCTCGACGAGATGGTGCAGATCGCGAAGGAGTTCTCCACGGACGAGTCACCCGCGTTCGTGAACGGCCTGCTCGGCCGGTTCAAGGAGCTCAAGTCCTCGCTGCGCCGCGACGAGGCGTAGGGGACCGCGAGCGACGGTCGTCTGTCCGGCGCGACGAGGTACACGCGACGAGGCACAAGAGGACACCGTGCCAGAGGTACGTATTGCCAGAGGGCCCGCGGCCAAGATGCCGCGGGCCCTCTGGCATGTCCGGCGGGCGCCGGGGCGCTCGCGAGGGCGCGCGGGCGTTCCCGAGGGCGTCCGGGCGTTCCCGTGCCCCGGAACCCCTCCAGGCCCGCAGAAAGCCGCCGGGGTGGGCGGAACCGTGAAGTTCCGGCCACCCCGGCGGCACGTTTCTGCTGAAGCGGGAAGCGGGTCAGCCCTCCTCGTGGGAGGCCACCGCGCGGCGCGCGTCCGCGTCCAGGACGCCCCAGCTGATCAGCTGCTCGGTGAGGACCGAGGGCGACTGGTCGTAGATGACGGCGAGTGTGCGCAGGTCGTCCTGGCGGATCGAGAGCACCTTGCCGTTGTAGTCGCCGCGCTGGGACTGGATCGTGGCCGCGTAGCGCTGGAGGGGGCCTGCCTTCTCGGCGGGCACGTGGGCCAGCCGCTCCAGGTCCAGGACCAGCTTCGGCGGCGGCTCGGCGGCGCCACCGGGAGTGGTGCCCGGAAGCAGCTCCTGCACCGGAACCCCGTAGAAGTCCGCCAGCTCGGCGAGTCGCTGCACGGTCACGGCGCGGTCACCGCGCTCGTAGGACCCGACCACGACCGCCTTCCAGCGTCCCTGTGACTTCTCCTCGACACCGTGGAGGGAAAGGCCCTGCTGGGTGCGGATGGCCCGGAGCTTGGCCCCGAGCTGTTTGGCGTATTCGCTGGACATATGGCTCCCCGGACACTGTGTCGACGCGGCTGGCATGGGTTCCAGACCGCGCGGCTGGTAACTCACTGTGAGGTTACGCAGCGTTACTCTGCTGCGTCAAGCCGAATGGTCCGCACCGATGCTTCCGTGATATCCGTGGCCGGTTGGGCCAAGGGGGTGAACAGGGACGTCCCCGCGGCCTGCTACCGTGGATGGCGCAAATCCGACGTCCTTTAAGATCCGTCCCGTGAGGCGGAGAAGGAGGTCCGTTTCTCATGGACTCCCAAGCGTCCGATGCCAGGCCGGTACTCGAAGGCCCCGACATCGCACGGGTACTGACCCGCATCGCCCACGAGATCGTCGAGCGCGCCAAGGGCGCCGACGACGTGGTGCTGCTCGGCATTCCGACCCGGGGCGTGTTCCTCGCCCAGCGGCTCGCCGCCAAGCTCGAAGAGATCACCGACCTCAAGATCCCGGTCGGCTCGCTCGACATCACCATGTACCGCGACGACCTGCGTATGCACCCGCCGCGTGCGCTGGCCCGTACCGACATCCCCGGTGACGGCATCGACGGCAGACTGGTCGTCCTCGTCGACGACGTGCTCTTCTCCGGCCGCACCATCCGAGCCGCCCTCGACGCCCTGAACGACATCGGGCGCCCCCGCGCGGTCCAGCTCGCGGTCCTCGTCGACCGAGGCCACCGCGAACTGCCCATCCGCGCCGACTACGTCGGCAAGAACCTCCCCACGTCGTTGCGGGAGACGGTCAAGGTCCAGCTCGCCGAGGAGGACGGTCGCGACACGGTGCTGCTCGGTGTCAAGCAGACCGCTCCGGGCGCGCAGTAGCACCCAGTCGTACGCCCCTGGGTGCGCTCCCGCGCGCTCGTATGCCCGTATTCTCCTGAACTGCCTTACGGAGCCTGACAGATGCAGCGTCATCTCATCTCGGCCGCCGACCTCACCCGCGACGACGCCGTCCTGATCCTCGACACCGCCGAGGAGATGGCCCGGGTCGCCGACCGGCCGATCAAGAAACTGCCGACCCTGCGCGGCCGTACCGTCGTCAACCTCTTCTTCGAGGACTCGACCCGGACCCGGATCTCCTTCGAGGCCGCCGAGAAGCGGCTCTCCGCGGACGTCATCAACTTCTCCGCCAAGGGATCCAGCGTCTCCAAGGGGGAGTCCCTCAAGGACACCGCCCAGACGCTCGAAGCCATGGGCGTGGACGCCGTCGTCATCCGGCACGGCGCCTCCGGAGCGCCCTACCGGCTGGCCAACTCGGGCTGGATCGACGCGGCGGTCATCAACGCCGGCGACGGCACCCACCAGCACCCCACCCAGGCCCTGCTGGACGCCTTCACCATGCGCCGCCGGCTCGTCGGCCGGGACGCCGGCATCGGGCAGGACCTGACCGGCAAGCGGATCACGATCGTCGGTGACGTCCTGCACAGCCGGGTCGCCCGCTCCAACGTCGACCTGCTGCACACCCTCGGCGCCGAGGTCACCCTCGTCGCCCCGCCCACGCTGGTGCCGGTCGGCGTCGACAGCTGGCCCTGCGAGGTGTCGTACGACCTGGACAGCACGCTCCCGAAGTCCGACGCGGTGATGATGCTGCGCGTCCAGCGGGAGCGGATGAACGCGGCATTCTTCCCCACGGAGCGCGAGTACGCGCGCCGCTACGGCCTCGACGGCGAGCGGATGGCGCGGATGCCCGAGCACGCCATCGTCATGCACCCCGGTCCGATGGTCCGCGGCATGGAGATCACCGCCGAGGTCGCCGACTCCGAGCGCTGCACCGTCGTCGAGCAGGTCGCCAACGGCGTCTCGACCCGGATGGCCGTCCTGTACCTGCTGCTCGGGGGCAACGAGCCCGCCGTCTCCCCCCTTCGTACCGAGGAGAAGTAAGACAGATGAGCAAGATCCTGATCCGTGGTGCGAAGGTCCTCGGCGGCGAGCCGCAGGACGTGCTGATCGACGGCCGGACGATCGCCGAGGTGGGCGTCGGCCTGAGCGCCGAGGGCGCCGAGGTCGTCGAGGCCGGGGGCAAGGTGCTGCTGCCGGGACTCGTGGACCTGCACACCCATCTGCGCGAGCCCGGCCGCGAGGACTCCGAGACCGTCCTGACGGGCACCCGGGCCGCCGCCTCCGGTGGCTACACCGCCGTGTTCGCCATGGCCAACACCTTCCCCGTCGCCGACACCGCCGGTGTGGTCGAGCAGGTCTACCGGCTCGGCCAGCAGCACGGCTACTGCGACGTCCAGCCCATCGGCGCGGTCACCGTCGGCCTGGAGGGCAAGAAGCTCGCCGAGCTGGGCGCCATGCACGAGTCGGCCGCCGGGGTCACCGTCTTCTCCGACGACGGCAAGTGCGTCGACGACGCCGTGATCATGCGCCGGGCGCTGGAGTACGTGAAGGCCTTCGGCGGGGTCGTCGCCCAGCACGCGCAGGAACCGCGGCTGACCGAGGGCGCCCAGATGAACGAGGGTGTCGTCTCCGCGGAGCTCGGCCTCGGCGGCTGGCCCGCGGTCGCCGAGGAATCGATCATCGCCCGGGACGTCCTGCTCGCCGAGCACGTCGGCTCCCGCGTCCACATCTGCCACCTCTCGACCGCCGGCTCGGTGGAGATCGTGCGCTGGGCCAAGTCCCGGGGCATCGACGTCACCGCCGAGGTCACCCCGCACCACCTCCTCCTCACGGATGAGCTGGCGCGCACCTACAACCCCGTCTACAAGGTCAACCCGCCGCTGCGCACCGAGCGGGACGTGCTCGCCCTGCGCGAGGCGCTCGCCGACGGCACGATCGACATCGTCGCCACCGACCACGCCCCGCACCCGCACGAGGACAAGGACTGCGAGTGGGCGGCGGCCGCCATGGGCATGGTCGGCCTGGAGACCGCGCTGTCGGTGGTCCAGGACACGATGGTCGCCACGGGCCTGCTCGACTGGGCCGGGGTCGCCGACCGGATGTCCTTCAAGCCCGCCGAGATCGGACAGGCCGTCGGCCACGGCCGTCCCGTCTCGGCAGGTGAGCCCGCCAACCTCACCCTGGTCGACACGGAATACCGTGGGTCCGTGGACCCCGCGGGCTTCGCCTCCCGCAGCCGCAACACCCCCTACGAGGGTCGCGAGCTGCCGGGCCGTGTCACGCACACCTGGCTCCGGGGCAAGGCCACGCTCGTCGACGGGAAGCTCACGTGACACCACTGCATCTGACGTACCTGGCCGCCGAAGAGAAGTCGGCGGAGGTCACCGACTGGGCCGCCCGTGTCGGCTGGCTCGTCGGACTCGCCCTGTTCGTCGCGCTCGTCTACTGGCTGATGCGCGAGGGCTGGAAGTGGCGTGGCACGCTCCAGGGCGACCTGCCCGAGCTGCCCCTCGCACCGGACGAGCCGGGTGCGGCCAGACCGGCGGTGCTGTCGATGAGCGGCCGCTACCACGGCTCCACCACCGCCGGGCAGTGGCTCGACCGCATCGTGGCGCACGGCCTGGGCACCCGCAGCCGGGTCGAGCTCACGCTGACGGACGCCGGACTGGACGTCGTACGCCCCGGGGCGAGGGACTTCTTCGTCCCCGTCGAGGCGCTGCGCGAGGCCCGGCTCGACAAGGGCATCGCCGGCAAGGTGCTGACCGAGGGCGGGCTGCTCGTCGTCACCTGGTCGCACGGCGAGCGGCTGCTCGACTCCGGGTTCCGTTCCGACCGTGCGGCCGAACACACCGAGTGGGTCGCCGCCATCAACTCCATGATCGAAACAACCAGCAGGGAAGGCGCCGAACGATGACGACCTCCACCAAGGGAACCGCTTCCGACAAGAAGACGCTTCCCGCCGTACTCGTCCTGGAGGACGGCCGGATCTTCCGCGGCCGTGCCTACGGGGCCGTGGGGGTGACCTTCGGCGAGGCCGTCTTCTCCACCGGCATGACCGGCTACCAGGAGACGCTCACCGACCCGTCGTACCACCGCCAGGTCGTCGTGATGACCGCCCCGCACATCGGCAACACCGGCGTCAACGACGAGGACCCCGAGTCGAAGCGGATCTGGGTCGCCGGGTACGTCGTGCGCGACCCCGCGCGCGTGCCGTCCAACTGGCGCTCCCGCCGCTCGCTCGACGACGAGCTGCGCGAGCAGGGTGTCGTCGGGATCTCCGGCATCGACACCCGGGCCCTGACCCGCCACCTGCGCGAGCGCGGCGCCATGCGCGTCGGGATCTTCTCCGGCAGCGCGCTGCCGGACGACGACACCATGCTCACCGAGGTGCGCCGGGCCCCCGAGATGAAGGGCGCCGACCTCTCCGCGGAGGTCGCCACCAAGGAGACGTACATCGTCCCCGCGATCGGCGAGAAGAAGTTCACCGTCGCCGCCGTCGACCTCGGCATCAAGGGCATGACCCCGCACCGGATGGCCGAGCGCGGCATCGAGGTGCACGTGCTGCCCGCGACGGCGAGCGTCGAGGACGTGTACGCGGTCCGGCCCGACGGCGTGTTCTTCTCCAACGGCCCCGGCGACCCGGCCACCGCCGACCACCCGGTCGCCCTGATGCGGGCGGTCCTGGAGCGCGGCACCCCGCTCTTCGGCATCTGCTTCGGAAACCAGATCCTGGGGCGGGCGCTCGGCTTCGGCACGTACAAGCTGAAGTACGGCCACCGCGGCATCAACCAGCCCGTGCAGGACCGGACGACCGGCAAGGTGGAGATCACCGCGCACAACCACGGCTTCGCCGTCGACGCCCCGCTCGACCAGGTCTCCGAGACCCCCTTCGGCCGCGCCGAGGTCTCCCACG
The DNA here is from genome assembly GCF_055578825.1 of Streptomyces sp. NPDC032822. Classification (NCBI taxonomy): domain Bacteria; kingdom Bacillati; phylum Actinomycetota; class Actinomycetes; order Kitasatosporales; family Streptomycetaceae; genus Streptomyces; species Streptomyces sp. NPDC032822. The sequence goes on from NZ_JBVIOL010000011.1 coordinate 205,540, forward strand.
TGTGCCTGAACGACAACGTGGTGGAGGGGCTCCAGCTCCTGGACCGCCCGGCCTTCAGCGTCCAGTACCACCCCGAAGCGGCAGCCGGCCCGCACGACGCCGCCTACCTGTTCGACCGCTTCACGTCTTTGATGAACACCGTCCTGATGGAGGGCCAGCGTGCCTAAGCGCACCGATATCCAGTCCGTCCTGGTCATCGGCTCCGGCCCGATCGTCATCGGCCAGGCCGCCGAGTTCGACTACTCGGGCACCCAGGCGTGCCGCATCCTGCGCGCCGAGGGCATCCGGGTCATCCTCGTCAACTCCAACCCGGCGACGATCATGACCGACCCGGAGATCGCCGACGCCACCTACGTCGAGCCGATCACCCCGGAGTTCGTCGAGAAGATCATCGCCAAGGAGCGGCCGGACGCGCTGCTGCCCACCCTGGGCGGCCAGACGGCCCTGAACACCGCGATCTCCATGCACGAGCAGGGTGTGCTGGAGAAGTACGGTGTCGAGCTGATCGGCGCCAACGTCGAGGCGATCAACAAGGGCGAGGACCGCGACCTCTTCAAGGGCGTCGTCGAGGCCGTCCGCGCGAAGATCGGGCACGGAGAGTCCGCCCGTTCGGTCATCTGCCACTCCATGGACGACGTGATCGCAGGCGTCGAGACGCTCGGCGGATACCCCGTCGTCGTCCGGCCCTCCTTCACCATGGGCGGCGCCGGCTCCGGCTTCGCGCACGACGAGGAGGAGCTGCGCCGCATCGCCGGCCAGGGCCTCACGCTCTCCCCGACCACCGAGGTGCTCCTTGAGGAGTCCATCCTCGGCTGGAAGGAGTACGAGCTGGAGCTGATGCGCGACAAGAACGACAACGTCGTGGTCGTCTGCTCCATCGAGAACTTCGACCCCATGGGGGTGCACACCGGTGACTCGATCACCGTGGCGCCCTCGATGACACTGACCGACCGCGAGTACCAGCGCCTGCGTGACATCGGCATCGCGATCATCCGCGAGGTCGGTGTCGACACCGGCGGCTGCAACATCCAGTTCGCGGTCAACCCGGACGACGGCCGGATCATCGTCATCGAGATGAACCCGCGCGTGTCGCGCTCCTCGGCGCTCGCCTCCAAGGCGACCGGCTTCCCGATCGCCAAGATCGCCGCGAAGCTGGCCGTCGGCTACACGCTCGACGAGATCCCGAACGACATCACCGAGAAGACCCCGGCCTCCTTCGAGCCGACGCTCGACTACGTGGTCGTGAAGGCCCCGCGCTTCGCCTTCGAGAAGTTCCCCTCCGCCGACTCCACCCTCACCACGACCATGAAGTCGGTCGGCGAGGCCATGGCGATCGGCCGCAACTTCACCGAGGCCTTCCAGAAGGCACTGCGCTCGCTGGAGAAGAAGGGCAGCCAGTTCACGTTCGTGGGCGAGCCCGGCGACAAGGCCGAGCTGCTGCGCGAGTCCGTCCGGCCGACCGACGGGCGCATCAACACCGTCATGCAGGCCATCCGCGCGGGTGCCACCCCGGAGGAGGTCTTCGAGTTCACGAAGATCGACCCCTGGTTCGTCGACCAGCTCTTCCTCATCAAGGAGATCGCCGACGAGCTGACCGAGGCGCCGGAGCTGATCCCGGAGCTGCTCGCCGAGGCCAAGCGGCACGGCTTCTCCGACCAGCAGATCGGCGAGATCCGCGGGCTCCGCGAGGACGTCGTGCGCGAGGTACGGCACGCGCTGGGCGTACGCCCGGTGTACAAGACGGTCGACACCTGCGCCGCCGAGTTCGCCGCGAAGACGCCGTACTTCTACTCCTCCTACGACGAGGAGAACGAGGTCGCGCCCCGCGAGAAGCCGGCCGTCATCATCCTGGGCTCCGGCCCGAACCGCATCGGCCAGGGCATCGAGTTCGACTACTCGTGCGTCCACGCCTCCTTCGCGCTGAGCGACGCCGGGTACGAGACCGTGATGGTCAACTGCAACCCGGAGACCGTCTCGACGGACTACGACACCTCCGACCGCCTGTACTTCGAGCCGCTGACGCTGGAGGACGTGCTGGAGATCGTCCACGCCGAGTCGCTCGCCGGCCCGATCGCGGGCGTGATCGTCCAGCTCGGCGGCCAGACCCCGCTGGGCCTGGCGCAGGCGCTGAAGGACAACGGCGTGCCGGTCGTCGGCACACCCCCGGAGGCGATCCACGCCGCCGAGGACCGCGGCGCCTTCGGCCGGGTCCTCGCCGAGGCGGGCCTGCCGGCCCCCAAGCACGGCACCGCCACCACCTTCGCCGAGGCCAAGGCCATCGCCGACGAGATCGGCTACCCGGTCCTGGTACGGCCGTCGTACGTCCTCGGCGGGCGCGGCATGGAGATCGTCTACGACGAGACCCGGCTGTCGTCCTACATCGCCGAGTCGACCGAGATCAGCCCCTCCCGGCCGGTCCTGGTCGACCGCTTCCTCGACGACGCCATCGAGATCGACGTCGACGCGCTCTACGACGGCGAGGAGCTGTACCTCGGCGGCGTCATGGAGCACATCGAGGAGGCCGGCATCCACTCCGGCGACTCGGCGTGCGCGCTGCCCCCGATCACGCTCGGCGGCTTCGACATCAAGCGCCTGCGGGCCTCCACGGAGGCCATCGCCAAGGGCGTCGGCGTCCGCGGCCTGATCAACATCCAGTTCGCGATGGCCGGGGACATCCTCTACGTCCTCGAAGCCAACCCGCGGGCCTCCCGCACCGTCCCCTTCACCTCGAAGGCGACCGCGGTGCCGCTGGCGAAGGCCGCCGCCCGGATCTCCCTGGGCGCGACCGTCGCCGAACTCCGCGCGGAGGGCCTGCTCCCGGCCACCGGCGACGGCGGTGAACTGCCGTTCGACGCGCCGATCTCCGTCAAGGAGGCCGTCATGCCGTGGTCGCGCTTCCGCGACATCCACGGACGCGGCGTCGACACCGTCCTCGGCCCGGAGATGCGCTCCACCGGCGAGGTCATGGGCATCGACTCGGTCTTCGGCACGGCGTACGCCAAGTCGCAGGCCGGCGCCTACGGCCCGCTGCCCACCAAGGGCCGCGCCTTCATCTCGGTCGCCAACCGCGACAAGCGATCGATGATCTTCCCGGCGCGCGAACTGGTCGCCCACGGCTTCGAGTTGCTCGCCACCTCCGGCACGGCCGAGGTCCTCAAGCGCAACGGCATCAACGCCGTCATCGTGCGCAAGCAGTCCGAGGGCACCGGACCGAACGGTGAGAAGACCATCGTCCAGCTCATCCACGACGGCGAGGTCGACCTCATCGTCAACACGCCGTACGGCACCGGTGGCCGCCTCGACGGCTACGAGATCCGTACGGCGGCCGTCGCGCGGTCCGTCCCGTGCCTGACGACCGTCCAGGCGCTCGCCGCGGCCGTCCAGGGCATCGACGCCCTCAACCACGGTGACGTGGGCGTCCGTTCGCTCCAGGAACACGCGGAACACCTGACCGCGGCCCGCGACTAGCAGCCCTGAGGGGGACACCGGAAGGTGTCCCCCTCTTTGGCGAGGCTTTTCGTGAGGCTCTTTGTGAGGACACACAGATGTACAAGCAATTCTTCCGCCTGGTATTCACGCGGATGGACCCGGAGCGCGCCCACCACCTGGCCTTCCGCTGGATCAGGCTCGCCGTCCGCATCCCCGTCCTGCGGACCTTCGTCGCCGCCGCTCTCGCCCCCCGCCACGAGGAACTGCGCACCGAGGCCTTCGGGCTGCGGATGCACGGCCCTTTCGGACTCGCCGCCGGCTTCGACAAGAACGCCGTCGCCATCGACGGCATGTCGATGCTCGGCTTCGACCACGTCGAGATCGGCACGGTCACGGGAGAGGCGCAGCCCGGCAACCCCAGGAAGCGGTTGTTCCGCCTCGTGAAGGACCGCGCGCTGATCAACCGCATGGGCTTCAACAACGAGGGCTCCCTGGTCGTCGCCGCCCGCCTGGCCTCCCGTACGCCCGTCTTCAGGACGACCGTCGGCGTGAACATCGGCAAGACCAAGGTCGTCCCCGAGGAGGAGGCCGTCGGCGACTACGTGAAGTCGACCGAGCGCCTCGCGCCGTACGCCGACTACCTGGTCGTCAACGTGTCGTCGCCGAACACACCGGGGCTGCGCGACCTCCAGGCCACCGAGGCACTGCGCCCCCTGCTCAGCGCCGTCCGCGAGGCCGCCGACCGCACGGTCACCTCGCGCCGCGTCCCGCTCCTGGTGAAGATCGCCCCCGACCTGGCCGACGACGACGTCGACGCGGTCGCCGACCTGGCCGTCGAACTCGGCCTGGACGGGATCATCGCCACCAACACCACCATCGCGCGCGAGGGCCTCGGCCTGACCTCCGAACCCGGCCTGGTGAAGGAGACCGGGGGGCTGTCCGGGGCGCCCCTCAAGGCACGCTCCCTGGAGGTGCTGCGCCGCCTCTACGCGCGCGTGGGCGACCGGATCACCCTCGTGGGCGTCGGCGGCGTCGAGAACGCCGAGGACGCCTGGCAGCGCATCCTCGCGGGCGCCACCCTGGTCCAGGGCTACAGCGCCTTCATCTACGAAGGGCCCTTCTGGGGCCGTGCGATCCACAAGGGACTCGCCGCACGCCTGCGCACGAGCCCCTACGCCACCCTCGCCGACGCGGTCGGCGCCGACGTGAGGAGAACGGCATGACCGAGGCTTTCGGTGTACGCCTGCGCCGCGCCATGGACGAGCGCGGCCCGCTGTGCGTCGGGATCGACCCGCACGCCTCGCTGCTCGCCGAGTGGGGTCTGAACGACGACGTGGCCGGCCTGGAGCGGTTCAGCCGCACCGTCGTCGAGGCGATGGCCGACCGGGTCGCCGTGCTCAAGCCGCAGAGCGCCTTCTTCGAGCGTTTCGGATCGCGGGGTGTGGCCGTCCTGGAGAAGTCGGTCGCCGAGGCGCGGGCGGCCGGCGCGCTGGTCCTGATGGACGCCAAACGCGGCGACATCGGCTCGACCATGGCCGCGTACGCCGAGTCCTTCCTCCACAAGGACGCCCCGCTCTTCTCCGACGCGCTGACCGTCTCGCCCTACCTCGGCTACGGCTCGCTCAAGCCGGCCGTCGACCTGGCCCGGGAGCACGGCACGGGTCTGTTCGTGCTGGCGCTGACCTCCAACCCGGAGGGCGGCGAGGTCCAGCACGCCGTCCGCGAGGACGGCCGTGACGTCGGGGCGACGATGCTGGCCCACCTCGCGGCCGAGAACGCGGGAGAGGGGCCCCTGGGCTCCTTCGGGGCGGTCGTGGGCGCCACGCTGGGCGACCTGTCGTCGTACGACCTCGACATCGGCGGACCGCTCCTGGCGCCCGGGATCGGCGCGCAGGGGGCGACCCCGGCCGATCTGCCGGGAGTCTTCGGCGCGGCCACCCGCAACGTCGTGCCGAACGTCAGCCGGGGTGTGCTGCGGCACGGTCCCGACGTGGTCGCCCTGCGCGACGCCGCGGAACGCTTCGCGGAGGAGATCCGGGCCGCGGTGACGGTCGGCCGAGACCTCGGTGAGGGCCGTCCGCAGCTTTCGTGACCGCCGTGCGAGGCTTTCGTGACGGCGGTCTGAGGCTTTCGTGACGGTCGTCGCGGACGTTCCAGCAGGCCGGTCGTGACCTCCGACGAGTGCTTCGAAGCCGACTTGAGTCTGAATACATTCTCAAATCCAGGGCAATATGTCTGAAATGCCGGACCTGGCGCAGGCTGACCAGGACTTTTCCGCTGTTCTCGCTGACTCCGGCGGTCTTGGCCGCTAGTCTCCGACGAGTGGTGGCGCCTCCCGCGCTGGTAAAGCAGCGAGGGAGAACGGGCAAGCGTGTTGCTCGTAGCCACCCAGGTGTGGGGCGACTAGGTTCCTCACCGGTCCGTATCCGACAGTTCGACATCCGAGGTGACGTAGGCGTGGCTCTTCCGCCCCTTACCCCTGAACAGCGCGCAGCCGCGCTCGAAAAGGCCGCCGCGGCTCGCCGGGAGCGGGCCGAGGTCAAGAATCGACTCAAGCACTCCGGCGCCTCCCTGCATGAGGTCATCAAGCAGGGCCAGGAGAACGACGTCATCGGCAAGATGAAGGTCTCCGCGCTGCTTGAGTCGCTGCCCGGCGTGGGCAAGGTCCGCGCCAAGCAGATCATGGAGCGACTCGGCATCTCCGAGAGCCGCCGTGTGCGCGGCCTCGGTTCCAACCAGATCGCTTCCCTGGAGCGCGAGTTCGGCAGCACCGGCCCCTGAAACCCGGAACTCCGGGTGGAGGGAGTCCCGGGCACTCCGGGATTGCTGGAATAATCGCTGTATGGCTGCAACATTCCGGGGGACGACCCCCGAGCCCCCGGACGTACGTCCGCGGCTGACCGTGCTCTCCGGCCCCTCAGGGGTCGGCAAGAGCACGGTCGTCGCCCATATGCGCAAGGAACACCCCGAGGTCTGGCTCTCGGTGTCGGCGACGACCCGTAAGCCGCGCCCCGGGGAGAAGCACGGCGTCCACTATTTCTTCGTCACCGACGACGAGATGGACAAGCTGATCGCCAACGGTGAACTGCTGGAGTGGGCCGAGTTCGCGGGCAACCGCTACGGCACACCACGGCAGGCCGTGCTGGAGCACCTGGAGACCGGTGTGCCGGTCCTCCTGGAGATCGATCTCCAGGGCGCCCGGCAGGTCCGCGAGACCATGCCGGAGGCCCAGCTGGTGTTCCTGGCTCCTCCCTCCTGGGAGGAGCTCGTGCGCAGGCTCACCGGCCGGGGCACCGAGCCGCCCGAGGTGATCGAGCGCCGTCTTGAGGCGGCGAAGATCGAACTGGCGGCCGAGCCGGAGTTCGATGTGACCCTTGTCAACACCTCCGTCGAGGATGTAGCGCGTGAGCTGCTAGCCTTGATGGAAGTTGTGTGATCATGACTGATCTTTTCCCATCCATCGGAAGGTAGAGCGTGTCCTCTTCCATCTCCGCGCCCGAGGGCATCATCAACCCGCCGATCGACGAGCTCCTCGAGGCCACGGACTCGAAGTACAGCCTCGTCATCTACGCGGCCAAGCGGGCTCGCCAGATCAACGCGTACTACTCGCAGCTCGGCGAAGGCCTTCTCGAGTACGTCGGTCCGCTCGTGGACACCCACGTCCACGAGAAGCCGCTGTCGATCGCCCTGCGCGAGATCAACGCGGGTCTGCTGACGTCCGAGGCCGTCGAAGGCCCCGCGCAGTAGTATTTTCGGCTTTCAGTTGGCTTTTCCACAGGCCCGGCAGCGCGACTGCCGGGCCTGTGGTGTGTGATGGAGTCGTACGCCGGGAGCCGCGGTGTACGTGTTCCGAGGTGCGGGGAGAGACGGTGGACAAGCCGAAGGTCGTCCTGGGGGTCAGCGGTGGCATCGCCGCGTACAAGGCCTGTGAACTGCTGCGCAGACTGACCGAGTCCGGGCACGACGTCCGGGTCGTGCCGACCGCCTCCGCCCTGCACTTCGTCGGTGCCGCCACCTGGTCCGCCCTCTCCGGCCACCCGGTCTCCACCGAGGTCTGGGACGACGTCCACGAGGTGCCGCACGTCCGCATCGGCCAGCACGCCGACCTGGTCGTCGTCGCCCCGGCCACCGCCGACATGCTCGCCAAGGCCGCCCACGGCCTCGCCGACGACCTCCTCACCAACACCCTGCTCACCGCCCGCTGTCCGGTCGTCTTCGCGCCCGCGATGCACACCGAGATGTGGGAACACCCGGCCACCCGGGAGAACGTGGCGACGCTGCGCCGCCGGGGCGCCGTGGTCGTCGAACCGGCCGTGGGCCGCCTCACCGGCGTCGACACGGGCAAGGGCCGACTGCCCGATCCCGCCGAGATTTTCGAGGTCTGCCGCCGCGTCCTGGCCCGAGGTGTCACCGAACCCGACCTCACGGGGCGGCACGTCGTCGTCAGCGCCGGCGGCACCCGCGAGCCCCTCGACCCGGTCCGCTTCCTCGGCAACCGCTCCTCCGGCAAGCAGGGTTACGCCCTTGCCCGCACCGCCGCCGCCCGGGGCGCCCGGGTCACGCTGGTGGCGGCGCACACCGGCATGCCCGACCCGGCCGGCGTGGACGTCGTCCCGATCGGGACCGCCGTGCAGCTGCGCGAAGCGGTCCTGAAGGCCGCCGCGGACGCCGACGCCGTCGTCATGGCCGCCGCGGTGGCCGATTTCCGGCCGAAGGAGTACGCGACCGGGAAGATCAAGAAGAAGGACGGACAGGACCCGGAACCCGTCGTGCTCGTACGGAATCCGGACATCCTCGCGGAGATCTCGGCCGACCGCGCCCGCCCCGGCCAGGTGGTCGTCGGCTTCGCCGCCGAGACGGACGACGTACTCGCCAACGGCCGTACGAAGCTGCGCCGCAAGGGCTGCGACCTCCTCGTGGTGAACGAGGTGGGGGAGCGCAAGACCTTCGGCTCCGAGGAGAACGAGGCCGTGGTGCTGGGCGCCGACGGCAGCGAGACCCCGGTCCCGTACGGCCCGAAGGAAGCCCTGGCCGAAATCGTGTGGGACCTGGTGGCCGACCGCCTGACCTGAGTGTTCTCCTCGCTACAAGGTCGCCGAGACCCCGCAGATTGGGGCGTGGCGCCCCTGGCCAAGCCCGCCCGGGATTGGGCAGAATGCCCGTGCCGCAGGTCACAGCGCTCCCGAGTGGCGAGACAGGGGAGCAGGTGGCCGAGTGCGACCGATAAACTGTTCTCGGACGACGCCGGGCGCAGCCTCCGTCCCGTCCGCCAATGATCAGCCAGCAGCCGCTGCAACCTCAGGGAGCGTTGTGTCCCGTCGCCTGTTCACCTCGGAGTCTGTGACCGAGGGTCACCCCGACAAGATCGCTGACCAGATCAGCGACACCATTCTCGACGCGCTGCTCAAGGAGGACCCGACGTCCCGGGTCGCCGTCGAGACGCTGATCACGACCGGCCTGGTGCATGTGGCCGGTGAGGTCACGACCAAGGCCTACGCGCCGATCGCCCAGCTGGTGCGCGACAAGATCCTGGAGATCGGTTACGACTCCTCGAAGAAGGGCTTCGACGGCGCCTCCTGCGGTGTCTCGGTGTCCATCGGAGCGCAGTCCCCGGACATCGCCCAGGGCGTCGACACCGCCTACGAGTCCCGGGTGGAGGGTGACGAGGACGAGCTGGACCGTCAGGGCGCGGGCGACCAGGGCCTGATGTTCGGTTACGCGACCGACGAGACCCCCACCCTCATGCCGCTGCCGATCTTCCTGGCGCACCGCCTGTCGAGCCGGCTGTCCGAGGTCCGCAAGAACGGCACCATCCCCTACCTGCGGCCCGACGGCAAGACGCAGGTCACCATCGAGTACGACGGCGACAAGGCCGTCCGCCTCGACACCGTCGTGGTCTCCTCGCAGCACGCCAGCGACATCGACCTGGAGTCGCTGCTCGCCCCCGACATCCGCGAGTTCGTGGTGGAGCCGGAGCTGAAGGCGCTGCTCGACGAGGGCATCAAGCTGGACACCGAGAACTACCGTCTCCTGGTGAACCCGACCGGTCGCTTCGAGATCGGCGGCCCGATGGGTGACGCGGGCCTGACCGGCCGCAAGATCATCATCGACACGTACGGCGGCATGGCCCGTCACGGCGGCGGCGCCTTCTCGGGCAAGGACCCGTCCAAGGTGGACCGTTCGGCGGCGTACGCGATGCGCTGGGTCGCCAAGAACGTCGTCGCCGCGGGCCTGGCCACCCGCTGCGAGGTGCAGGTGGCGTACGCGATCGGCAAGGCCGAGCCGGTCGGCCTGTTCGTGGAGACCTTCGGCACCGCCAAGGTCGACACGGACCGCATCGAGAAGGCGATCGACGAGGTCTTCGACCTCCGCCCGGCCGCCATCATCCGCGACCTCGACCTGCTGCGCCCGATCTACGCGCAGACCGCGGCGTACGGTCACTTCGGCCGTGAACTCCCCGAGTTCACCTGGGAGAAGACCGACCGCGTGGACGCGCTGCGGAAGGCCGCGGGCCTGTAGGTACGCAGCCAAGTCCTGACGTTCGAGGCCCGGTCCCAGGTGGGACCGGGCCTCGAAGGTGTTCTGTCCTGGATGGCCATCGCCACCTGGCCGGCGACCGGCACGCAGTCGTCGTCGCCCGGCGCGGAACCCACCTTTCGCATGAACCCGGTGAACGGGTCGACCGGGTCGCGTTCCACCTTCGGTGGCAGGTCCCTTGGGGAGGGTGCCCGGTAGGAGATGCCGGAACGGCTCGGAGACCTGCTGGTGGTTCGCACGTCCAGGGCGTGGTGGACGAGCGGCGGGTCGTCGGCCGTGTTCGCCGTGGTGGGGCACGGCTTGAGGTACGACGGCGGGATCGTGCGGCCGGTGTGGTCCCGGGTGGGGTGGCCGCGTGGTCCGAGGTGGAGTGTGTGTCGTTGGCGTCGAGGGCCTTGGGCGGCGTCGGTTGTCAGTGCGGTTTGGTAAGAATGCAGGCGTGAGCAGCGAGGACGGGTCGGTGGGCGGCGGGGGAGAGGGTGCCCCGCCCGAGCAGCTTGCGCTCATTCGGGAGAGCGTGCGCAAGGCGAAGGAGCCGCGGGCCAAGCCGCGGACCTGGCGGGGGGCCGCGCTCGCCAAAGAACTGCCGGTCGCCCGGGTCCTCGTGGACAAGGGTGTGCTGCATCTCGACCGGTACTTCGACTACGCCGTGCCGGAGGAACTGGACGACGACGCGCAGCCCGGGGTGCGGGTGCGGGTCCGGTTCGGGGCCGGGCGGCATCGGGTGCGGGACGGGCGGCGTGAGGGCGGCGGGCTGATCGGCGGGTTCCTCGTCGAGCGGCTGGCCGAGTCCGACTACTCCGGGCCGCTGGCCGCGCTGGCGCAGGTCGTGTCGCCGGAGCCGGTGCTCGGCGAGGAGTTGCTGGGGCTGGCACGGGCCGTCGCCGACCGGTACGCCGGGAGCCTCGCCGACGTTCTTCAGCTCGCCGTGCCGCCGCGCAGCGCGCGGGCCGAGCAGCGACCGTCCCCGGAGCCGCTGCCACCGCCGAGCGCACCCGAGGCGGGGTCCTGGGGGCGGTACGAGCACGGGGCCGCGTTCGTGGAGGCGCTGGCGTCCGGGGCCGCTCCACGCGCCGTGTGGAACGCGTTGCCGGGGCCGCAGTGGAGCGAGGAACTCGCACGGGCCGTGGCCGCCACGCTGGCCTCCGGCCGCGGGGCACTGGCCGTGCTGCCGGACGGGCGCGCGGTCGCGCGGGTCGACGCCGCGCTGACGGCGTTGCTGGGGAAGGGGCGGCATGCCGTGCTCACCGCCGACGCCGGACCCGAGAAGCGGTACCGGGAGTGGCTGGCGGTGCGACGCGGCTCGGTACGGGCGGTGATCGGGACCAGGGCCGCCATGTTCGCCCCCGTGCAGGATCTCGGACTGGTCGCCATCTGGGAGGACGGCGACGACAGCCACAGCGAGCAGCACGCGCCCCAGCCGCACGCCCGCGAGGTGCTGTTGCTGCGTGCCGCGCAGGACAAGTGCGCTTTCCTGATGGGGAGTTGGAGCTGCACCGTCGAGGCGGCACAGCTCGTGGAGACCGGCTGGGCCCGGCCGCTGGTCGCCGGGCGGGAACAGGTCAGGAGCGCCGCGCCGCTCGTGCGGACCGTCGGTGACGGCGATCTCGCCCGCGACGAGGCCGCCCGCGCCGCCCGTCTGCCCACCCTTGCCTGGCAGACCGTCAGGGAGGGGCTGCGGCACGGACCGGTGCTCGTGCAGGTGCCGCGGCGGGGGTACGTGCCGCGGATGGCCTGCGCCAACTGCCGGGCGCCCGCGCGCTGTCGGCACTGCGCCGGGCCCCTGGAGGCACAGGAGTCCGGGGCCGCGCTGCGCTGCGGATGGTGCGGGCAGGACGAAGGCGCCTGGCACTGTCCGGAGTGCGGTGCGTTCCGGCTGCGGGCGCAGGTGGTCGGGGCGCGACGGACCGCCGAGGAGCTCGGGCGGGCGTTCCCGGCCGTGCCGGTGCGGACGTCCGGGCGCGAGCAGGTACTGGACACCGTGGCGTCGGCACCCGCGCTGGTGGTGAGCACTCCGGGGGCCGAGCCCGTCGCCGAGGGAGGGTACGCGGCCGCGCTCCTGCTGGACGGCTGGGCCATGCTCGGGCGGCCCGATCTGCGGGCCGGCGAGGACGCGTTGCGACGGTGGATCGCGGCGGCGGCGCTGGTACGGCCGCAGGGCGCGGGCGGCACCGTCGTGATCGTCGCCGAGCCCACGCTGCGGCCCGTACAGGCCCTTGTGCGGTGGGACCCGGTCGGCCATGCGGTGCGGGAACTCTCCGAGCGGGCCGAACTGGGCTTTCCGCCGGTGTCGCGGATGGCGGCCGTCTCGGCGCCCGCCCAGGCGCTCGCCGAGTTCCTGGGAGCGGTCGAACTGCCCCCGGAGGCAGAGGTGTTGGGGCCGGTGCCGGTACCCGTCACCGGCGCCGGGCGACCCCGACGGGTCGGCGCACCGCCTCCCGGCGAGCACTGGGAGCGGGCGCTGATCCGGGTGCCGCCGGGGACGGGGGCGGCGCTGGCGAACGCGTTGAAGGCCGCGCAGGCGGCACGGATGGCGCGTGCGGGCGGGGGTGGGGAGGCGGCGGTTCGGGTGCGGGTCGATCCGCCGGACATCGGCTGATCCGTCGCTGCCCCACCGGTGGCTTCCGTGCGCGGTGTTCCGGACGTCCGGGGTGTCCTGGGCACGCGAGGCCGCCCTCTGGGACACCCCTGCCGCACACCCCGTACACGCGGCCGCCCTCCCGGATGCGCCGGGAGGGCAGGGGGAAGTGAGGTGGGGCCGTGGAGCGGTGTCAGCCGTTGCGGGGGGCCGGGAAAACGGTCGGCCTGGCCTCGTCGCGGAGCGACGGGCTGCCTGCGGTCGGCTGGGTCGGCATCGAGCGGGCGGCGGGGACCGTGGGCACGGTGGAGACGCCGCCGCCCACGTTGACCGTGAGGGGGGCCGTGGTCTCCGGGGTCAGCTCGGGCTCGGTGGCCTGCGGGGCGGCGGCGCGGCGGGCGCCGTAGCGGCGGTGTACCGCCTGCTTGGTGACGCCGAGGGCGGAACCCACCGCGTCCCAAGAGAAGCCGAGCGAGCGGTCGAAGTCCACGGCGGCCGTGACCAGTGTCTCGACGCTGTCCCGCAGCTCCTGGGCGAGGCGGACCGTCGGGGCGGGGGCGCGTCCGTAGACGACGAAGCCCGTGGAGGGGCCGGAGCGGCGCGGGCGGTAGACGTTGCCGAGCTGGGCGGTGAGCGTGCGCAGTGCGTCCACCTGCCGGCGGACCCGCTCGATGTCCCGCACCAGCAAGTGCAGGCTGGCCCGAGCCTGGGCGTCGTGGGTTGCGTGGTCGGCCATGAACAAGCCTCTCGAACCGGCGATGAAAAGGAAGGGCCGCGCGATGTGCGGCCCGCTGTGGTCAACTCTTTCTTGACCAACGCGTGTGCGCTCCGCTGGTCACGCAGAGGGGGCGCACCGGCATATGCGTGCGCCTGTGGGTGGGGGTTTGCGCCTCGGCGTTCGGCCTCGGCCGGTCTCCCGCCCGCGCATCACCTGGTTCCCGGCGGCCGAGGGACGGGCCTCTCCCGTGGGGGTCGTCCGCCGTCGGCGGCTGCCTCGTCGCGGGCGGGAGGAACTTACCCCGCCCTCCGCCATAAACTTGTGTGTCGCCCGCACCGAACCCCGTCCGAGAGGCCCGAACCCACCCATGAAGCTCGTCTTCGCCGGTACCCCCGAGGTCGCCGTTCCCGCTCTGGACGCTCTGCTCGCCTCCGGGCGGCACGAGGTGGCCGCCGTCGTCACGCGGCCCGACGCGCCGGCCGGACGTGGGCGCCGGCTGGTCGCCTCTCCCGTCGCCGAGCGCGCCGAGGAGGCCGGGATCGAGGTGCTCAAGCCCGTCAAACCGCGCGACCCCGAGTTCCTGGAGCGGCTGCGCGAGATCGCGCCGGACTGCTGTCCCGTCGTCGCGTACGGCGCCCTGCTGCCCCGCGTCGCCCTCGACATCCCCGCCCACGGCTGGGTCAACCTGCACTTCTCGCTGCTGCCCGCCTGGCGCGGGGCGGCGCCGGTGCAGCACTCCATCATGGCGGGCGACGAGATCACCGGTGCCTCCACCTTCCTGATCGAGGAAGGGCTCGACTCCGGGCCCGTCTACGGCACGGTCACCGAGGAGATCCGGCCCACCGACACCAGCGGCGACCTGCTGACCCGGCTGGCCTTCGCGGGCTCCGGGCTGCTCGCCGCGACCATGGACGGGATCGCGGACGGCACGCTGAAGGCCGTACCGCAGCCCGTCGAGGGCATCACCCTCGCCCCGAAGATCACCGTCGAGGACGCGCGGACGGACTGGGCCACGCCGGCGCTGCGCGTCGACCGGGTGGTGCGCGGGTGCACTCCGGCGCCCGGCGCCTGGACCGTCTTCCGGGGCGAGCGGCTCAAGCTCATCCAGGTGCGGCCCGTGCCCGAGCGCACCGACCTGGCCCCCGGCACGCTCGCCGTCGGCAAGAACGACGTCCATGTGGGCACGGGGTCGTACGCCGTCGAGCTGCTGTGGGTGCAGGCGCAGGGCAAGAAGCCGATGAGGGCCGCCGACTGGGCGCGCGGGGTGCGCATCGCCGACGGCGAGACCCTCGGCACCCTCGACGCGTGAAGCGGGGGCCGCGGACTTACGCTTGGGGGATATCCACCTCTGAACCCGGAGCACCTTTTTCGTGAGCGACCAGCCCCGTCCGCCCCGCCCCAAGGGCAAGCCCTACCGTCGGCCCCAGAAGGACCCGGTCCGCTTTCTCGCCTTCGAGGCGCTGCGCGCCGTGGACGAGCGGGACGCGTACGCCAACCTCGTCCTGCCGCCGCTGCTGCGCAAGGCGCGGGAGAAGGGGGCGAAGGAGGGGCCCGAGAAGTTCGACGGGCGGGACGCGGCGCTGGCGACCGAGCTGGTGTACGGCACGCTGCGGCGGCAGGGAACGTACGACGCCGTCATCGCGGCCTGTGTCGACCGGCCGCTGCGCGAGGTCGACCCGCCGGTGCTCGACGTGCTCAGCCTCGGCGTGCACCAGCTGCTCGGGACGCGGATCCCCACCCACGCGGCCGTCTCCGCGTCCGTCGAACTCGCGCGGGTGGTGCTCGGTGACGGGCGGGCCAAGTTCGTCAACGCCGTGCTGCGCAAGGTCGCGCGGCACGACCTCGACGAGTGGATCGACAAGGTCGCGCCGCCCTACGACGACGACCCCGAGGACCATCTCTCCGTCGTGCACTCGCATCCCCGCTGGGTCGTCTCCGCGCTCTGGGACTCGCTCGGCGGCGGACGTGCCGGCATCGAGGAGCTGCTGGCGGCCGACAACGAGCGGCCCGAGGTGACCCTCGTCGCCCGGCCCGGACGGGTCACCACCGACGAACTGCTCCGGGAGGAGGCCGCGGTGGCGGGACGCTGGTCGCCGTACGCCGTGCGGCTGGCCGAGGGCGGCGAGCCCGGCGCCATCGAGGCCGTACGGGAGGGCCGGGCGGGCGTGCAGGACGAGGGCAGTCAGCTCGTCGCACTGGCCCTGGCCAACGTGCCGCTCGAAGGGCGGGACGAGAAGTGGCTCGACGGGTGTGCCGGGCCCGGCGGCAAGGCCGCGCTGCTCGCCGCCCTCGCCGCCGAACGCGGGGCCTTCCTGCTCGCCTCCGAGAAACTGCCGCACCGGGCCGGGCTCGTCGCCAAGACCCTCGCCGGCAACCCCGGGCCCTACCAGGTCATCGCGGCCGACGGGACCCGGCCGCCGTGGCGGCCCGGCTCCTTCGACCGAGTACTGATGGACGTGCCGTGCACCGGTCTCGGCGCGCTGCGGCGGCGGCCCGAGGCGCGCTGGCGCAGGCGGCCCGAGGACCTCGACGGGTTCGCACCGCTGCAGCGCGGACTCCTGCACTCCGCGCTGGACTCCGTGCGGGTCGGCGGGATCGTCGGCTACGCCACCTGCTCGCCGCACCTCGCCGAGACCCGGGCCGTCGTCGACGACGTGCTCAAGCAGCGCCCCGAGGCCGAACTCGTCGACGCCCGGCCGCTGTTGCCCGGTCTGCCGGACCTCGGCGAAGGGCCCGACGTACAGCTGTGGCCGCATCGGCACGGGACCGACGCCATGTATCTGGCGCTCCTGCGCCGGACCGCCTGACGCGCGGGAACGAGAAGGGGCGGGTCCGGCACCGAGAGTGCCGGACCCGCCCCTTCTGCCGTGCCGAGTCCCGGTCAGTCCGTGCCGAACTCCATTGCCGCGCGGTCCAGCAGCTCGTCGGCGTCGGAGACCTCGCCGCGGGAGGCGATGGCCTCGGCGCCGCCCTGGGGCATCTCCGGCATGCTGCCGATCAGACCGGTCGCGGCGGCCTGCGAGGCGCCGATGACGGGGCTGCCGGTGCCGATCAGGCCGAGGCCGACGTACTGCTCCAGCTTGGCGCGCGAGTCGGCGATGTCGAGGTTGCGCATGGTGAGCTGGCCGATCCGGTCCACCGGGCCGAACGCCGAGTCCTCGGTGCGCTCCATGGACAGCTTGTCCGGGTGGTAGCTGAACGCCGGGCCGGTGGTGTCGAGGAGCGAGTAGTCCTCACCGCGCCGCAGCCGCAGCGTCACCTCGCCGGTGACGGCCGCGCCGACCCAGCGCTGGAGCGACTCGCGGACCATCAGCGCCTGCGGGTCCAGCCAGCGGCCCTCGTACATCAGCCGGCCCAGGCGCCGGCCCTCGTTGTAGTACTGGGCGAGGGTGTCCTCGTTGTGGATCGCGTTGACCAGGCGCTCGTACGCGGCGTGCAGCAGGGCCATGCCGGGCGCCTCGTAGATGCCTCGGCTCTTGGCCTCGATGATCCGGTTCTCGATCTGGTCCGACATGCCCAGGCCGTGACGGCCGCCGATGGCGTTGGCCTCCATCACCAGGTCGACGGGCGAGGCGAACTCCTTGCCGTTGATCGTGACCGGGCGGCCCTGGTCGAAGCCGATCGTCACGTCCTCGGTGGCGATCTCGACCGACGGGTCCCAGAACCGTACGCCCATGATGGGCTCGACGGTCTCGACGCCGGTGTCCAGGTGCTCCAGGGTCTTGGCCTCGTGGGTGGCGCCCCAGATGTTGGCGTCGGTGGAGTACGCCTTCTCCGTGCTGTCCCGGTAGGGCAGGCCGTGGGCGAGCAGCCACTCCGACATTTCCTTGCGGCCGCCGAGCTCGGTCACGAAGTCCGCGTCCAGCCAGGGCTTGTAGATCCGCAGGTGCGGGTTGGCGAGCAGGCCGTAGCGGTAGAACCGCTCGATGTCGTTGCCCTTGAAGGTCGAGCCGTCGCCCCAGATCTGGACGTCGTCCTCCAGCATCGCCCGGACCAGCAGGGTGCCGGTGACGGCGCGGCCGAGGGGGGTCGTGTTGAAGTACGCGCGCCCGCCGGAGCGGATGTGGAACGCCCCGCAGGTGAGCGCGGCCAGGCCCTCCTCGACCAGGGCGGCGCGGCAGTCGACCAGGCGCGCGAGCTCGGCGCCGTAGGCCTGCGCGCGGCCGGGCACCGAGGCGATGTCGGGCTCGTCGTACTGGCCGATGTCGGCGGTGTAGGTGCACGGGACGGCGCCCTTGTCGCGCATCCACGCGACGGCGACCGAGGTGTCGAGCCCGCCGGAGAAGGCGATGCCGACGCGCTCGCCGGCGGGAAGGGAGGTGAGGACCTTGGACATAGGAAGAGTATGCATCATCACGCATGATCATGCAAAAAGCTTTCGGGTCCACCGCCGCCGGCGATGCCTCCCCTACGCCGGCGGCCCCGACCCGCTCACCTTCTCCGCCTCCGTCGAACCGCCCGTGCCGCCGTCCTCCCGGGCCAGCCGGTGCGGCCACCACACCTTCGGGCCCACGTCCAGGAACAGGGACGTCACCAGCACCGAGCGCACGATGAACGTGTCGAGCAGCACGCCGAGGGCGACCGCGAACCCGAGTTCGGCGAAGGCGACCATCGGGAGGGTGCCGAGGGCGGCGAAGGTGCCCGCGAGCACCAGGCCGGCGGAGGTGATGACCGCGCCGGTCGCGGCCAGGCCCGTCAGCGCGCCCTTGCGCGTGCCCTGGTGGCCCGCCTCCTCGCGGATCCGGGTGGTCAGGAAGATGTTGTAGTCGATGCCCAGGGCGACCAGGAAGACGAACACGAACAGGGGGAAGTCGGTGGACTCGCCCGCGTAGTCGAAGAGATACCGGAAGGCGAGCGCGCTGATGCCGAGCGCGGCGGCGAACGACAGGATCACCGTGCCGATGAGCAGCAGTGGGGCGATCAGCGCCCGCAGCAGCGCGCACAGGATCAGCAGCACGACGACCAGCACCAGCGGAATGATCAGGATGTTGTCGTGCGTGGTCGCCTTGTCCATGTCGAGCAGGGAGGCCGTTCCGCCGCCCACCTTGGCGTCGGCGTCCGGCACCGCGTGCACGGCGTCCCGGACCCGCTCCACGGTCCGCTTCGCGGCCTCGCTGTCGGCCGGGTCGGTCATGGTCGCCTCGAAGAGCACCTTGCCCTCGAAGGAGGCTTTGGTGCCCGGTGGCAGACCGAGCGACTCGGGGACGACACCCCGGGTGGCGGCCACCGCCTCGCGGACCTGCCGCGCCTGCGCCTGGTCGCCGACGACGACCAGGGGATCGCCGCTGCCCGCCGGGAAGTAGCGTGCCGAGACCTCCTGGCCGACGATCGAGTCCGGCTTCCCGGTGAACGCGTCCGCGTTGCCGATGCCCTCGGCGCGCAGCTGGATCAGACCCAGCGAACAGATCGCGAGGATCGCCGCGGTGACGCCCCAGACCATGCGGGGGCGGACGGCGATACGGCGGCCCATGCGGGCCCACAGACCCCGGTCGGCCGGGTTCTCGGTGCCCATGTGCGGGATCACCGGCCAGAAGATCCAGCGGCCGAAGATCACCAGCAGGGCGGGGAACAGCGTCATCATCGCCAGCAGGGCGACCGCGACACCGATGGCGGCCACCGGACCGAGACCGCGCGTCGAGTTCATCTCGGCGGCCAGCAGCACCAGCATGCTCAGGACGACGGTCGCGCCGGAGGCGAGGACCGCGGGGCCCGCGCGGTGCAGGGCCAGCGCCATCGCCTCGTGGCGGTCCTCGTGCCGGCGCAGCTCCTCCCGGTAACGGGCGACGAGCAGCAGGGCGTAGTCCGTCCCCGCGCCGAACACCAGGACCGTCAGGATGCCCGCGCTCTGGCCGTTCACCGTCAGGCCCGCGTGCTCCGCCAGCAGATAGATGAAGGCCTGCGAGGTGAACAGGGCGGCGACCACCGAGAGCAGCGGGACCACGATCAGGGTGGGACTGCGGTAGGTGAGGAGGAGCATCACGATGACGACGGCCATCGCCGAGATCAGCAGGGTCGAGTCGATGCCCTCGAAGGCCTCGGAGAAGTCGGCGGACGTACCGCCCGGACCGGTGAGGTGCACGGCGAGCCCGTCGCCGCCCTTGCCCACGATCTCCCGCATGGAGTCGACCGCGGGTCCGATCTCCTCCCAGCCCTTCTCGTCCATCGTGATCGGCACGAGGATCTGGGCGGCGCGCGGGTCGGTCGGCCGGTCGTAGACCGGGCCCCGGGTCTCGGCGCCGCGGACGCCGTGCGCGGTCAGCCGCTTGAGCTCGGCCCTGTCCTCGGCGATCCGCGTCCGGTCCCCGGCGGTGAGGCCGCCCTCGCGGGCGAACACCACGATCGCGGGGATCTGTTCGGGCCGGAAGTCCTCGGAGATCTCCAGGACCTGGGTCGACTCGGCGGAGCCCGGCAGCCAGGAGGCCGCGTCGTTGTCCTGGGCGTCGGCCAGCTTCGAGGCGAAGGGCGCCGTCAGGAACAGCACCACCAGCCACAGCACCAGCACCAGCCACTTGGCACGTCGTCCGCACACCAGATGTGCGATGCCTCGATTCCCGGTCATGGCCACCCCCGCAACCGCATATGGACCTGATCGGCCGCCCAGCATGGCACGCACGGCCCCCGCGCGACATCCGGTGAACGGCTCGGGTCCGGACCGGCGCGAACATTCGTGCCCGGACATGGCAGGCTTGGGTCATGGCCGCGCAGATCAACCCCAGCATCCTGTCCGCCGACTTCGCCCGCCTCGCGGACGAGGCGAAGGCGGTCGAGGGAGCCGACTGGCTTCATGTCGACGTCATGGACAACCATTTCGTCCCCAACCTCACCCTCGGGGTGCCGGTCGTAGAGTCGCTGGCCCGTGCGACGGACACGCCGCTGGACTGCCATCTGATGATCGAGGCCCCCGATCGGTGGGCGCCCCAGTACGTAGAGGCGGGGGCCTCTTCCGTCACCTTCCATGTCGAGGCGGCCGCCGCTCCGGTCCGGCTCGCCCGGGAGATCCGGGCCAAGGGCGCCCGCGCCTCCATGGCGCTGAGGCCCGCCACGCCCATCGAGCCGTACGAGGATCTGCTCCCCGAGCTCGACATGCTGCTGATCATGACGGTCGAGCCGGGCTTCGGCGGGCAGGCGTTTCTCGACATCATGCTCCCCAAGATTCGCCGCACCCGCGAGTTGATCAAGAAGCACGGCCTCGAACTCTGGCTCCAGGTCGACGGCGGAGTATCCGCTTCCACCATCGAGCGCTGCGCGGACGCGGGCGCCGACGTCTTCGTGGCCGGCTCGGCGGTCTACGGGGCATCGGACCCGGCCGAGGCGGTACGTGCACTGCGCACCCAGGCCGAGGGGGCGACCGCCAAGGCCAGCTGGGCGTGCGACCACTGAACCAAGGGAACGTGAACGGCTCTCATCCGGGCTGATCAAGTGCGCCGCATCTGCGAGGATGAACGGCGAATCCAGAATGTGAACAGCAGTGAGGAGAACGCCGTGTCGGGTATGTCGGCGGGCCGGTCAGCCATGCGGATGGGACCCGCAGAGCTGGTGCAGGCGGCGGCCATGGCCCGCCGCTTCTACCTGGAAGGGAAGTCCAAGATCCAGATCGCCGAGGAGTTCGGCGTCAGCCGCTTCAAGGTGGCCCGGGTCCTGGAAACCGCCCTGGAACGGGATCTCGTACGCATCGAGATCCGTGTGCCGGCCGAACTGGACGCCGAGCGCTCCGACGCGCTCCGTGCCCGGTACGGCCTTCGGCACGCCGTCGTGGTCGAGTCGCCGGCGGAGGCCCAGGACTCGCCCGACCCCGAGAACCTGGGCGAAGTGGCCGCCGACCTGCTCGGCGAACTCCTGAACGAAGGTGATGTGCTGGGACTGGCCTGGGGCCGGTCCACCATCCACATGGCGGCGGCCCTGGACCGGCTTCCGCCGTGCACGGTGGTGCAGTTGACGGGTGTGTACGACGCCGGGACCGCCGAGCGCGGCTCGGTGGAGGCGGTACGGCGGGCCGCGCAGGTGTCGGGCGGCGACGCCCACCCCATCTACGCGCCGATGCTGCTGCCGGACGTGGCCACCGCGGCCGCGCTGCGCAACCAGACGGGGATCGCCCGGGCCTTCGAGTACTTCGACAAGGTCACGGTCGCCTGTGTCTCCATCGGCTCCTGGGAGCCGGGCATCTCGACGGTGCACGACATGCTCAGCGACGAGGAGCGGGCGCACTACGCGTCCCTCGGTGTCGCCGCCGAGAGTTCCGCGCACCTCTTCGACGCCGAGGGCCGCCGGGTCGGGCGCGACCTGGGCGAGCGGTGCATCACCATGAAGGCCGATCAGCTCCGCCGGGTTCCCGAGGTCGTCGCCATCGCGGGCGGACAGCGCAAGGCGGCCGCGATCGACGCGGTGCTGCGGTCCGGGCTCGTCACCAGCCTGGTGACGGACACCTCCGCCGCGGACTACCTGATGACGGCGGGCTCGACGCCCAAGCCGGCGCTCAACCGGAGCGACCCCGACGGGATCTGACGCACCGTCCGTGCGGGGCGGTCGTGGTGGCCATACCGCCACGACCGCCCCGCACGTGGTCCACCCCACCGGTGATCGCCACCGGGCGATCACCACAACTCGTGCAGGGCGGTGCTGAGATGACGGAACTCGTGGTCACGCTGGACCTCGACGGGGTCACGGACAAGGCGGACCTGATGGACCGCTGCGCCCGTGCCCTGCAGCTGCCGGACTGGTTCGGGCGCAACTGGGACGCGCTGGCCGACAGCCTGTCCGACCACGCGGTGTGGCCCGAGGGGGCCGCCGAGCGTGGGCTGCTGATCGTCGTCCGGAACTGGCAGGCGTACGCGCAGGCCCGGCCGGGGGAGTGGGACGTGGCGCGGGGCGTGTTCTCGGAGGCGGCCGGACGTGAACCGCGGCTCACCGTGGCCGTGACGCTCGGCTGATCCGTGTCCGCGGTCCGTTCATCCGTACCCGCGGTCCGCTGATGAGCCATCAACTCTCCTCCGCGGATAGGCTCGTGCCGAATCCTGTCGGGTAGCGGGGCGAACGGGGCAGAGCGACGCATGGTGTACCAGATTCCGCCGGAGCCGGCCCACTTCGTGGACCGTGACGAGGTGCAGGAGCGGGTTCTTCGGGCCGTCGAGGAACAGCGCGACCGGCCGTCCGGCGCCCGCCCGCTGTGCTTCGCGCTGAGCGGACACGGCGGCACCGGCAAGACGGAGCTGGCCTTCCGGCTGGCCCGCGCGGTCGGGGAGCGTTACCCGGACGGTGTGCTGTACGTCGATCTCGACGACCTGCGGCGTGAGGACGGCGGCGTGGACGTCGCCGACGTCCTGGGCGACCTGCTGAGGGCCCTGAAGGCGGAGTGGATCGCGCCGGTCCTCAAGGAACGGGCGCGCCAGTACTGGTCGTTGACCCACGACAAGCGGCTCGTCGTCGTCATCGACAACGCCCGCTTCGGCACCGAGGCCGAACCACTCCTGCCCAACTCCGGGGACAGCCTGGTCGTCGTCACCAGCCACGGACCGCTCTACGACCTCCAGGCCGGAGCCGCCGTCGAACTGCCCCTGGATCCGCTGGCGGAGGACCACGCGCTGGACCTGCTGGAGCGGGTGACGCGCGATGCGCGCCTCGCGGCCGAGCCGGAGGAGACCCGCAGGCTGCTGCGGCTGTGCGCGGGGCTGCCCGCCGCGCTGCACGTGGCCGGCCACTGGCTGCGCCGCCATCCGCGGCGCCCGCTGCCTCGTCTGCTCGGCCCGCTCACGGCCGAACTGCACGACAGCGGCATCCCGATGGTGGAACGGGTGTGGGACGCGGCCTACCGCGGCCTGAGCGCCGAGGGTGCCCGGCTCTACCGGCTGCTCGCCGACTTCCCCGGCCCGTCCTTCACCTCGGCCGCCGTGGACGCGCTGCTCGGCCGGGGCGCCGACACCGCCGAGGACGCGCTGGACGAACTGCGCGGCGCCGGGCTGCTGGACGACAGGACCACGGAGGACGGTCGCGCGCGCCTGCCCGCGCTGCTGCGGGCCCACGCCCGGCGACGGGCCCGGGCCGACGGCGACGAGGCCGAACGGGGCGAGGCCCGACGGCGGATCGTCCACTGGTATCTGCGCCAGGCGCAGCGTGCCGACCTGCTCGCCGCGGGCCCCCGGCTCAAACTCGCCGCCGACGTGCCGCAGTTGCCCGGCACGCTCGACGTGCTGTTCGAGCGGGCCGGCGACGCTCCGCAGATCGCCAAGCGGCGGGCCTACCAGTGGCTGGAGGCCGAGCGGCACGCGCTGTTCGCCTGTGTCCGCATCGCCGACACGGCGGGCCTGGAGGGAGAGTGGGGCACCTACGAGGCGTGGGCGCTCTGCGAGCCCCTCTGGACCCACTTCCTGGATCATCCGCACTACGCCGACCACATCGACGCCTTCCGCGCGGGCGTGGCCGCCGGCCTGCGCGCCGGTGACGTCCGGGCCACCGTCCGGCTGCGCTGCCAGCTCGCCCGACCCCTGTGGGAGCAGGGGGAGTTGGAAACGGCGGACCGCGAACTGACCCAGGCGATGCGGACCGTGGAGGCCGCGTTCGGCGACTCCCCACAGGAGCGCAGACTCGCCGCGTCGGCCCGGGAGTTCCGCGGGATGCTCCGCGGGATGCGGGGGGACTGGGCGGGTGCGGCGACCGACTTCTCGGGGGCGCGCGCCGTGCACGAGGCGATCGGAAACGCGTACGGCGTCACGCTCCAGACCTACCGGCTGGGTGAAGCCCTCGCGCATGTGGGGGAGTGGGAGCGGGCGGCCGAGCTGCTGGAGCGGGCGCGGGCGGAGTTCGCGGACGGCGACCGGGTCCGGCTCACCTCGCGTGCGGAGTTCGCGCTGGGCGGGGTCCTGGCGCGGCTCGGCCGGGCGGACGAGGCACGGGCGTCCTACCTGGCCGCCCTGGCCGGAGCGCGCGGGCGGGGCGGCTCAAGGGACGAGACCCGGGTCCTGGACGCGCTCGCCGAGCTGGCCGAGGCGCAGGGCCGCGACACCGAGGCCGAGGAGCACCGGGCGGCCTCCCGGGCGGTCCGGGAGCGTTCCGGCCTGGAGTGACCTCGACACGGCGGCTCAGACGGACAGCGCGGTCTCGTCCGGGCTCGCGGGGGACAGCCGTACGGCGAAGGTGCGGGTGCCGATCGCGCAGGTGAGGGCCGTGGGCGCGGGGTCGAGGTCGGGCTCGGAGTCGGGCCGCTTCGCGACGAGCGCGGCGTGCACGGCGGAGAGCACCGCTGTCGGATCGGCGTACGCGAGCCCGTCCGCCTCCCGGCAGGGGGCGATGCGCACGGACAGCAGCGGACCCGAGCGGGTGCGGACCAGGCAGTGGGTGTCGGACACGACGACCGCGGCGGTTCGGCGTCCTCCGGGGTGGTCCGCGAGGACCCGGGTGGTCCAGTCGGCCGCCGTGCGCACCACCCCGACGCCGTGCGCGCCGGCCGGCCCCGTCCTGCCGTAGAGGAGGGCGGCACCCTGCGTGTGCCGCACGCTCGCGCTGCCCACCTCGGCCGCGAGGTGGTGGACGGGGGCCGTCGGCTCGAAGTGGGCGCAGTGGCGCGCCACTTGGACGAGCCCTCCGGCTCCGTGCCGGACGCGGACCGCGAAGGCGTACGGCGTGACGGGCGCCGGTGCCGGGTCGGGGAGCAGCCGGGGGACGACGGGCGCGGTGGGTGGCTCGACGCCGATGAGTGCGTACAGCTCCGCGCGCAGCCGCTCCAGGGCGTGGCCGCGCTCGGCGAACACGGAGTCGGTGAGGGCGCGTGTGCTGCCGGGGCGGTGTTCGCGTATCGCCGCGGCGATACCACCGGGGTCTTCACGGTCTACGCGGTCGTCGTGCTCGTCGGAGCGTTCGCGGGTGAGGGCGGTGAGTGCGGTGAGGCGCGGGGCGTGGCTCAGCAGGGTGGCCATGGGGCTGTCCGGGAGCAGCTCGGAGCCGCCGTCGTAGGCGGCGAGCACGGGGCGGTCGAGGGCCGCCGCGTAAAGGGCCGCCGAGCCGTGGTCGGTGATCACGGCGTCCGCGGCGATCATGACCGTGGCCCATTCCTCGTACGCCTGTGGGAGGAGGAGACCGGCGTCGCGCGCCGGGGCGAGGTGTTGTTCGAGTTCGAAGTCGCCCAGCCGGACGCGCTCGTTGGGGTGCAGGACCAGGGCGAGCTGGTACTCGTCGTGGGGCAGGGCGGCGGCCAGGTCGGCGGGGAGGGTGGGGCGGCGGCGGAGCAGGGATTCGCGCCCCCAGGTGGAGGCGAGCACGACCAGGGCACGGGTGCCGGTGCGCAGGGCGGTCCGGTAGCCGTCCCGTCGGCCGGCGGAGTCGAGGAGGCGTTCCAGGAGCGGGTCGCCGACGACCGCGGAGCGGGCTGCCGCCCGCGGGCTGACCAAGGACAGGCGGGACACCTGGCTGGGGTGGGCGAGCGCGTACAGGTCGGCGAGGGGGGTGCCGTCGGGCCGGAGCAGGTGGGCCGGGTCGAGTCCGGACGCGGAGTCGTCGGTGCCCTCGTCGGGGAGCGACTTGTTGAATCCGGCGCCGTGCGGGAGCAGGGCGCGGGGGCCGTGCAGGGCCTGGAGGTCGCCCTTGGGGCCGGCGGCGAGGACCAGTGCGAAGCGGCGGGCGGTGGCGTGGGCCCAGGGGAGGGTGTGTGCGCCGGCTCGTTCTATCGCGGTGAAGGCGTCTGCGGAGAAGTCGGAGCCGGGGACGAGGGTGAAGAAGCGGTCGAGACGGTGGTCACCCGCGAAGACCGGGAGTGTGTCGAGCAGCCGGTGCAGCGCGTTCTGCGAGCGGGCCGCGAAGAGAACCGCCCGTCGCCCGTCGCCCGTCGCCCGTCGCCCGTCGCCCGTCGCCCGTCGCCCGTCGCCCGTCGCCCGTCGCCCGTCGCCCGTCGCCCGTCGCCCGTCATGCAAGTGTTCGTCCAGTCTATGTGCCGTGTGCCTGCTGTGTTCGGAGTTTCCGCAGATCGGTGCCGGTGTGCCGGTCCGTCGCGGGCGGCGATGCGATGGTACCCGCGAGGGTGGCCGGTACCGGCGGCCGTCCCTGTCATGGGGCCATGCAGAATGCGCTGCATGAACGAGTGGCTCACTGTGCTGTCCGCGGCTGTCATCGGCGCCGGGTCCGCGCTCGTCGGCAGTCTGATCACGGGGCGTTCGACCCGCGCGGCCGGGGAACGGCAGGCGGCCGCCGCCGAGCACGCCATGCGGCTGACGCTCGACGAGCAGCGTGCGGCCCGGGTGCACGCCCAGCGCCGTACGGCCTACGTCGGGTTCCTGCAGGCGGCGAACGCGGTGATCGTCACCCGGCGGACGGGGGAGGGGCAGCCGGGTGACCGCCCGGACCTGGAGCGGGCCCACGGCGTCGTACTCCTGGAGGGCCCGGCGGGACCCGCCGACGCGGCGCAGGCACTGATGGAGCTGCTGCGCGGTCACCCGTCCCCCGGTGAACTCGACGCCGCCCGGAGGGAGTTCATCGAGGTGGCGCGGGGAACGTTGGAGAGGGGGACGGGAGTCTGGGGCGGTCCCGGGAGGGATGGCCTTGGAGGTTCCTCCTAAGGTGCCCCTGACCTGCCTGGACGATTCGTCCGGGCAGCGCGTTCCGGCCGACATGGGACAATGAGGTACGTGCTCTTCCCCCTGGCTGACCTGTCCGGGGGCCACCTCTGATCGACTGGGATGTGCAGCACGTGCGTTTCCTCAATGACATCCAGCCCCCGTACGACCTGACGTACGACGACGTGTTCATGGTGCCGAGCCGCAGCGCGGTCGGCTCGCGACAGGACGTCGACCTCGGCGCCCCGGACGGCACGGGCACCACCATCCCGCTGGTCGTCGCCAACATGACCGCCATCGCCGGGCGCCGCATGGCCGAGACGATGGCCCGGCGCGGCGGACTGGTCGTCATCCCGCAGGACATCCCGATCGAGGTCGTCACCGACGTCGTCTCCTGGGTGAAGAGCCGCCACCACGTCCTGGACACGCCGATCGTGCTGGCCCCGCACCAGACCGTCGCCGACGCCCTGGCCCTGCTGCCCAAGCGCGCCCACAACGCCGGTGTGGTCGTCGACGAGGAACGGCGGCCCGTCGGGGTCGTCACCGACCGGGACCTCACCGGCGTGGACCGCTTCACCCAGCTCGAAGTGGTCATGTCCAAGGACCTGCTGCTGCTCGACGCGGACATCGACCCGCGCGAGGCCTTCAACCGCCTCGACGCGGCCAACCGCCGCTACGCCCCCGCCGTCGACAAGGACGGCCGTCTCGCCGGCATCCTCACCCGCAAGGGCGCCCTGCGCGCCACGCTGTACACGCCGGCCGTGGACGCGCAGGGCCGGCTGCGGATCGCCGCCGCCGTCGGCATCAACGGCGATGTCGCGGGCAAGGCCAAGCAGCTCCTCGACGCGGGCGTCGACACCCTCGTCATCGACACCGCGCACGGCCACCAGGAGTCGATGATCAGCGCGATCAGGGTGGTGCGCGCCCTCGACCCGCGGGTGCCGATCGTGGCCGGCAACATCGTCGCCGCTCAGGGGGTGCGCGACCTCGTCGAGGCGGGCGCGGACATCATCAAGGTCGGTGTCGGACCCGGCGCGATGTGCACCACCCGCATGATGACCGGCGTCGGCCGGCCGCAGTTCTCCGCCGTCCTGGAGTGCGCCGCCGAGGCGAAGAAGTACGGCAAGCACGTGTGGGCCGACGGCGGTGTCCGCCACCCGCGCGATGTGGCCATGGCGCTCGCGGCCGGTGCGTCCAACGTGATGATCGGCTCCTGGTTCGCCGGTACCTACGAGTCGCCGGGCGACCTCCAGCAGGACGCCGACGGGCGCCTGTACAAGGAGTCGTTCGGCATGGCGTCCGCGCGGGCCGTGGCCAACCGCACGTCCGAGGAGTCGGCCTACGACCGCGCCCGCAAGGCGCTGTTCGAGGAGGGCATCTCCACCTCCCGCATGTACCTCGACCGGGCCCGCCCGGGCGTCGAGGACCTGATCGACGAGATCATCGCGGGCGTCCGCTCCTCCTGCACCTACGCCGGCGCCGGTTCCCTGGAGGAGTTCGCCGAGAAGGCCGTCGTCGGCATCCAGAGCGCGGCCGGCTACGCCGAGGGCAAGCCCCTGCACGCCAGCTGGAGCTGAGCGACTCCGAGCGGGGCGACTCCCTCGCGTACGGCCCCCGTTGGCCCACCCGCCGGGAAATTCGGGGGTCGTACGCAGGTCCGGCCGCGCGGCCGGATGCCCGGAGAGCAACGGACTGGGTGGAGGGTGCCCGAGAGGCTCCGCCGGGCCGACGCCTGCGTGTTCCGGGTCAAAGGCCTGCTCCGAGCCGCACGTACGCAACACCCCTGAGCCCCGCGCAACGAACACCCGCCCACCTCCGATGAACGCAACGAACTTGCGGAGACGCGCAAGGTTGCCGCATTACGACCGCGATGGCCCAGCTCGTAGGGTCATGCGCGGTACATGGCGTGGCGGGGACCCCGCTCGGTGGGTTCCCGCTCGCGCGGGGGTGCCGCCGGTCCCCGCCGCCCTCAAGGCAGCGACGAAGGAGTCAGCGCGTGCTCGACCAAGGCGCATCCCCGCAACAGCGCACCCGGAACGGGTCCTCGTCCCCGGGGCTCGGTGCGCGTCTGATGCGTCGCAAGCCGGTGGAACGCCTGGTCGCGGAGGGCGGCCAGGGCGAGGGCGGCAGTCTGCGCCGCTCCCTCGGCCTGTGGCAGCTGACCATGATCAGCATCGGTGCCACCCTCGGCACCGGCATCTTCGTCGTCCTCGGCGAGGCCGTCCCCAAGGCGGGCCCAGCCGTCACCCTGTCGTTCGTGATCGCCGGCCTCACCGCGCTCTTCTCGGCCCTGTCCTACGCCGAACTCGCGGGCACCATCCCGGTCGCCGGCTCCTCGTACTCGTACGCGTACGCGACCATGGGCGAACTGGTCGCGTGGATCTGCGGCTGGTGTCTGGTCCTGGAGTACGGCGTCTCGGTGGCCGCCGTCGCCGTCGGCTGGGGCGAGTACCTGAACGAACTGCTCGACGGGACCATCGGCGTCACCCTCCCCGCCGCGCTGTCCGCCCCGCCCGGCGACGGCGGTGTCTTCAACCTGCCGGCGCTGATCGTCGTCCTGCTGGCGATGGCGTTCCTGCTGGGCGGCGCGAAGGAGTCCGCGCGCGCCAACACCGTCATGGTCGTCGTGAAGATCGCCGCGCTGGTCCTGTTCTGCGCGATCGGCGTCCAGGGCTTCCGCTCCGGGAACTACGAGAACTTCATGCCGCTCGGCATGGCCGGGGTCAGCGCGGCCGGGGCGACGCTCTTCTTCTCGTACATCGGCTTCGACGCCGCCTCCACCGCCGGCGAGGAGGCGAAGAACGCACAGCGCGACCTGCCCCGCGCGATCATGCTCTCGCTGGTCATCGTGACCGCGCTGTACGTCCTGGTGGCGGCCGTCGCGGTCGGTGCGAAGCCCTGGCAGCGGTTCACCGACTCCGAGGCCGCGCTCGCCCAGATCATGCGCGAGGTCACCGGGCAGACCTTCTGGGGCACGCTGCTGGCCTTCTGCGCGGTCATCGCCATCGCGAGCGTCGTCCTGACCGTCCTCTACGGCCAGACCCGCATCCTCTTCGCGATGTCCCGGGACGGGCTCATGCCCAAGGTGTTCGGCCGTGTCCACCCCAGGACCGGCGCGCCGCGCGCCAACACGGTGATCGTGTCCCTGTTCTGCGGGGTGCTGGCCGCCGCCGTGCCGCTCGGTCAGCTCGCCGACGCCACCAGCATCGGCACCCTCTTCGCCTTCGCGCTGGTCAACATCGCGGTTGTGCTGCTGCGCCGGACCCGTCCGGAGATGCCCCGTACCTTCCGGGTGCCGTTGTCACCGGTCCTGCCCGCCGTGGGCCTCGCCCTGTGCCTCTGGATGATGGGCAGCCTGTCGGCCGTCACCTGGGTGGTCTTCGGGGTCTGGATGGCCGTCGGGCTCGTGTTCTACTTCGTATACGGCCATCGCCGCTCCCGTCTTGCCCCACCTGAAGCGAAGTGAACCACCCGCAGTGCTGAACGAACTCGACGAACGCATCGTGCACGCCCTCGCCGAGGACGCCCGACGTTCCTTCGCGGACATCGGGCAACTGGTCGGCCTGTCCGCGCCCGCCGTGAAGCGGCGCGTGGACCGGCTGCGTGCCACCGGGGCCATCACCGGCTTCACCGTGCGGGTGGACCCGTCGGCCCTCGGCTGGGAGACCGAGGGGTTCGTCGAGATCTACTGCCGGCACAACACCTCGCCGGACACCATCCGACGAGGCCTGGAGCGCTACCAGGAGGTCGTCGCCGCCTCGACCGTCACCGGTGACGCGGACGCCGTCGTCCAGGTCTTCGCCGCCGACATGCGGCACTTCGAACGGGTCCTGGAACGGATCGCCGGGGAGCCCTTCGTGGAGCGGACCAAGTCGGTCCTGGTCCTGTCGCCGCTGCTGCGCCGCTTCTCCTCGGGCTCACCCACCTAGCACCTCACGCCGGCCGCTCGCCTCCGTCCGGTGTCGGACGCCCGCCAGCAGCCGTCGTACGCCGACCGCGTGCCCGCCCGTGCCGATGACGAGCAGCCGGTAGAGGGCGCCGAGCGGGCCGGGGAACCTGGCCCGGGTCTCGGCCCGCAGCCGGGTGCGTCCCGGGCCGGCCCGGTCCAGGCGGAAGACCAGGGCGTACGTCGAGAAGTGATGGCGTCCGGTCAGGACCAGCTCCCGGCCCGGGGCCACGGAGACCACCCGGAAGCCGGGCAGTGTCGAGCCCCCGCCGAGCGGCCGGGGCCCGGCCGCGGTGCGGTCGGCGCAGCCGACCAGGCGCGCGTACCCCGCCGACCGGGCGCTCGCGAACGAGTCGTCCAGCGCCTCGCCCAGTCCGCGCCAGACGGCGTCGGCCTCCGCCCCGATCTCCGTGGTGTGCTCGTCGACGTGGGGCAGGTCGGTGACCTTCATGGAAGGCTCCTTCAGTCGGCCGGTTTACGGGCGAGCGCGTTGTTCCCGATCGAGTTGTGCACGCTGAAGCTGACAGCGTCCGAGCGGTAGCGGTCGTCCGACCACTCCACCGGGCGCCCCTCGCGGGTCGTCGTCACCCGGCGCACCCGCAGCAGCGGGCCGGTCCGGCGGATGCCCAGCAGTTCGGCGTCCCGGGCGCCCGCCGCCACCGCGTCGATGACGTGCTCACCGTAGGCGAAGACCAGGCCGGTGTCGTCGAGGAGGCGCTGGGTGACGGAGGGGCAGTCCGGCTCGATCGGCTCGACGGCCGGGGCGATCCAGCCGGCGTACACGGTCCGCTCCAGGAGGACCGGCTCGCCGTCCAGGCCGCGCACCCGCAGGACGTGCAACACCCTGGCCTTTTCGCGTAGTTGGAGGCGCACCGCGTCCTCGGCGGTCGCCGCCCGGTACTCCTGGGCGACCACCCGGCCCGATGCCTCGCGGCCCATCGCGCGGGCCCACTGGGCGAAGCTGCGCAGTTCCGTGAAGCTCTGGTTGCGGCGGCTGGCCAGGACCATGCGGCGGGCACCCTGGCGGGAGCCGATGAGGCCCTCGGCGGTGAGCGCCGCGACGGCCTGGCGGACGGTGCCGCGCGAGACGCCGTAGTGGGCCGCGAGCTCGGTCTCGGCGGGCAGCAGACTGCCGACGGTGTACTCCTCGCGGGCGATCGCCCGGCGCAGCTCGTCGGCGATCTCCTCGTGTCGCGCCGCCATACGTCCCCTCTGTTCCGGTTGCTGTGCACAGCGTGACCAGCGTAATCGAGTTCCGTCGGCGGTCGGGAGCCGTCGCAGATGTCCAGGAACTGGAGGGCCGGAGTTTCGCCAGTGTTTACGAGCGCGACACCGGGGGAGGGCGTACTGAGGCCAACTTGTTCAGACAAGTTCTCTCCGCCTGAGTGTCTTCGTCTGATCGTCTCCGCCCGATCGTCCCCGTTCGATCGTCGTTCTCTCTGCCTGGCTCCTGCACCCTCGCGCGTCCCCTGGAGAAGTCGTGACCGTGTCCCTGCCGAGAACAGCCGTCCGCGGCGGCGCCCTCGCCGTCGTCGCCGCCCTCGCCCTGAGCGCCTGTGGCGCCGCCCCCGACAATGCGTCGAGCACCACCGACGGCAAGAGCGCCGCCACCGCCACCTCCGCCGCCGACTTCGGCGGTCTCGCCGCCCTGGTGAAGGCGGCGAAGAAGGAGGGCACGCTCAACGCCATCGCGCTGCCCCGCGACTGGGCCAACTACGGTGCCCTCATCGACGGCTTCGAGAAGAAGTACGGCATCAAGATCGAGGTCGAGAACCCGGACGGCTCCAGCCAGGACGAGATCAACGCCGTGACGTCGAGGAAGGGCCAGGGCCGCGCCCCCGACGTCCTCGACCTGGGCAGCTCCTTCGCGCTCAGCGCCGCCCAGCAGGGGCTGCTCGCGCCCTACAAGGTGGCGGCCTTCGCCGACATCCCGCAGGAGCAGAAGGACGCGAAGGGCCTCTGGTACAACGACTACGGCGGCTACATCTCCATCGGCTGCGACGCCAAGCGGGTCACGACCTGTCCCACCACCTTCAAGGACCTGCTCAAGCCCCAGTACAAGGGGCAGGTCGCCCTCAACGGCAACCCCACCAAGTCCGGCTCCGCCTTCGGCGGCGTCTACGCGGCGGCCCTCGCGAGCGGCGGTTCCTTCGACGACATCCAGCCCGGCCTGGACTTCTTCGCCAAGCTCAAGAAGAACGGCAACTACACGCCCGTCGAGTCCACCCCGGCCACCGTCGAGAAGGGCGAGACGCCGATCAGCATCGACTGGGACTACCTCAACGCCGGCTACGCCGACGAGTTCACGTCCAAGGGCGTCGACTGGAAGGTCGCGGTGCCGACCGACGGCCAGTTCTCCCAGTACTACTCCCAGGCCGTCAACAAGGACGCCCCGCACCCGGCGGCGGCCCGCCTGTGGCAGGAGTACCTCTACAGCGCCGAGGGCCAGAACCTGTGGCTCAAGGGGTACGCCCGCCCGGCCCTGATGACCGCCATGGAGAAGGCCGGCACCCTCGACAAGACGGCCGCGGCCAGGCTGCCCGAGGTCTCCGGAACGCCCTCCTTCCCGAGCGAGGAGCAGCAGGCCAAGGCCAAGACGGTCCTCGGGCAGGGCTGGGCCGAGGCCGTCTCCGGATGACGGCCACGCTCACCCACGTCGACACGGCGACCGCCGCTCCGGTGAAGCGGCGGCGCCCTGCCCTCGGCTGGCTCGCGGTGGTTCCGCTCCTCGCCTTCACCGCGGTCTCCTTCGGGCTGCCCGCGCTGGCGATGCTCGACGGCGCGTTCACGGCCAAGGACCCGGCGTCCGGGGCGACTTCGTACACAACCGGGAATCTGACGGCCTCGCTCCAGGGGGCGTATCTGACGGCCCTGGTCGGGAGTGTGAAGCTGTCCGCCGTGACCGCGCTGCTGGGGGCGCTCTTCGGGCTGCCGCTCGCGCAGGCCGTCGTGACCTCCCGCTTCCGCGCGCTGCGCGAGGCCGTGCTCACCGCGTCCGGGGTCCTCGCCAACTTCGGCGGTGTCCCGCTGGCCTTCGCCTTCGTGGCCACGCTCGGCAACGCCGGTGTGCTGACCCGGTACTTCGGCCTCGCCGACAAGGGCTGGGACCTCTACAGCTTCTGGGGCCTGGTGATCGTCTACCTGTACTTCCTCGTCCCGCTGATGGTGCTCACCATCACGCCGGCCCTGGAGGGGCTGCGCACCCAGTGGCGCGAGGCCGCACGCAACAACGGCGCCACCTCCGCCCAGTACTGGCGGCACGTCGCCCTGCCCGTGCTGCTGCCGTCGATCCTCGGCGGGCTGGTCCTCCTCTTCGGCAGCGCCTTCGCCGCGTACGCCACCGCGGCGGCCATGGTGGGCAGTTCGGTGCCGCTGGTCACCCTGCAGATCGCCGACGCCATCTCCGGCAACGTCCTGGTCGGCCAGGAGAACGTGGCGCTCGCCCTGAGCCTCGACATGGTCCTCGTCGCCGGGCTGGTCATGGCGGTGTACCTGCCCCTGCAACGACGGAGCGCGCGATGGCTCGCCTGAACCTGTGGCGGTGGGGCGTCTTCGGCCTCGCCGGTCTGTACTTCCTGGTGCCCCTGGCCGCCTCCGTGATCTTCACGGTCGACGTGCCCGGGGAGGGCGTCACCTTCGACGCCTACACGCAGATCGTCTCCGCCGACGGGTTCGTCTCCAGTCTGCTGCTGTCACTGGAACTCGCCGTCGCGACGATCGCGGTCGTCCTGCTGCTGATGGTGCCCGCGATGGTCGCGCTCAGGCTGGGCGCGCCCCGGCTGCGACCGGTCGTCGAGATCGTCTGCCAACTCCCGCTGGTGGTCCCGCCGATCGCCTTCGTGGCCGGTCTCTCCACGGTCCTGAGGTGGGGGCCCGAGCACCTGTCGCGGACCCCGCTGTTCCAGACGTTCGTGGCCATCCAGAACCCGGACTTCCCGTTCGTGCTCGTCCTCGCGTACGTCGTGATGGCCCTGCCGTTCGTGCACCGGGCGCTGGACGCGGGCCTCCGGGCCGTCGACGTGCCCACCCTCGTCGAGGCCGCCCGCAGCCTCGGCGCGTCCTGGCCGCAGGCGCTCGTCCGGGCCGTGCTGCCCAATCTGCGCGGCGCACTGCTGAACGCCTCCTTCCTCACCCTGGCCCTGGTCCTCGGCGAGTTCACCGTGGCACAGCTGCTCGGCTTCCAGCCGTTCGCCGTGTGGATCTACAGCATCGGCGGATCGCAGGCCCAGCTGTCCGTCGCCGTGTCCGTGCTCAGCCTGTTCGTCACCTGGGCCCTGCTCCTCGCGCTCGCCGGTGTCGGCGGGCGTACCCGTACCGCATCCCGGGGTGAATCATGACCGTCCTCGAAAAGACAGCGACGAAGGCAGCGACCGTCGAGTTCCGGGGCCTGCGACGGGAGTTCGGTACGACCGTCGCCCTGGACGGCCTCGATCTCACGGTCCGGCCGGGTGAACTCCTCGCCCTGCTCGGTCCGTCGGGCTGCGGCAAGACCACCGCGCTGCGCATGCTCGCCGGGTTCGAACACCCCGACTCCGGCGAGGTGCTGGTCGACGGCGAGGACGTCACCCGCGTTCCGGCCCACCGCCGCGACGCCGGGATGGTCTTCCAGTCGTACAGCCTCTTTCCGCATCTGAACGCGCTCGACAACGTGGCCTTCGGGCTGCGGATGCGCAAGGTGCGCACGGCCGAACGGCGGTCGCGGGCCGCCGAGTTGCTGGAGCTGGTCGGCCTCGCCGACAAGGGCGGGCAGTTCCCGCACCAGCTCTCCGGCGGCCAGCAGCAGCGCGTCGCCCTGGCCCGCGCCCTCGCCCTGCGCCCGCGGGTCCTGCTCCTGGACGAACCGCTGTCCGCGCTGGACGCCAAGGTGCGGCTCACGCTCCGCGAGGAGATCCGGCGGCTCCAGCAGGAACTCGGCATCACCACGCTGTTCGTCACCCACGACCAGGAGGAGGCCCTGTCCATGGCGGACCGGGTCGCCGTGATGCATGCCGGCCGGCTCGAACAGTGCGCGGCCCCCGCCGAGTTGTACGGCCGTCCCGCCACCGCCTTCGTCGCCGAGTTCGTGGGCACGATGAGCCGCGTGCCGGGCCGGCTCTCCCAGGGTGTCGTCGAGGTGCTGGGGCAGCGGCTGCCGGTCGACGGACAGGCGCCGCCGGTGGCCGAGGTCGATGTGCTGGTGCGGCCGGAGGCCGTGCGGGTGCGGGCCGACGACGACGGGGACGCGCGGGTGGTCGCCACCGCGTTCCTCGGCGCCGCCACCCGCGTCACCGTACGGCTCCCCGACGGCACGGAGGTGAAGGCCGACCTGCCCACCCACGAGGCCACCACCCTCGGCGCCGGTGCCGCGGTGAGCGTGTCGCTGCCGGAGCGCCCGGTGCTGGTGGCGGAACGCGCCCACTGACACCGGACCTGCCCGCCCCTCTTCCCCCTCCACGACCCCCACACCCCCCCCACGAAAGAGAGAACCGTGTCTCGACCCGCCCTCCAGGCCGTCCTGTTCGACATGGACGGCACGCTCGTCGACACCGAGCGGCTGTGGTGGGAGGCCGTGGAGCGCGTCGCCGGCCGGGCCCTGACCGAGGCGGACCAGCCGGAGGTGCTCGGCCGTCCGGTCGAGCACACCGCCGCCTGGCTGGCCGCGGCCACCGGCACCCCGGTCGCGGGCCTCGCCACCGCCCTCCACCGGGAGTTCGCGGACCGGGTGCGCACCGGCATCGTGCCGCGCCCCGGCGCGCTCGACCTGCTCGACGCCCTGGCCCACGAGGGCGTCCCCACCGCCCTGGTCACCGCGTCCCCCCGGGCGGTCGCCGACACCGTACTGGCGGCGCTCGGCGCGAGCCGCTTCGCGGTCTCCGTCACCGCCGACGACACCGAGCACACCAAGCCCGCCCCCGACCCCTACCTCGCCGCCTGCCGCGCCCTCGGAGTCGACCCGGGCGCCTGCGTGGCCGTCGAGGACACGGAGACCGGCGTCACCTCCGCCGAGGCGGCCGGCTGCGCGGTGCTCGCGGTGCCCTCCCTCGCCCCGATAGAGGCGGCGCCCGGCCGGACCGTCCAGGCCAGCCTGGAGGGCGTCACCGTCCCGCGCCTGCGCTCCCTGCTGCCCCACCGGCTCCGTGTCATGACCTGGAACCTCTGGTACGGCGGCACCAAGGTCCGCGATCACCGGGCGAAGCAGCTCAAGGTCATCACGGAGACCGACGTGGACGTGGTCGGTCTCCAGGAGACGTACGGCACCGCCGCCCAGGAACTCGCCGACGCCCTCGGCTGGCACCACCACCGGGCCGGGGAGAACCTCGGCGTCATCAGCCGCCACCCGATCACGGCCGCCCTCGGCGACCCGGACGTGGGCTTCTACGGCGCTACGGGCGCCCGCATCCGGGTGGGAGACGGCGCCGAGGTCGACGTATGGACGGCCCACCTGGACTACTCGCCGTACGGCCCCTACGAAGCCGCCTTCGACGGACTCCCTGCCGCCGGTCTGGTCGCCCACGAGGAGGTCAGGCTCGCGCAGATCGGGGACGCCCTGGACCGGATCGGCGACGCCGTCCCGGCCGTCCTCGTCGGCGACTTCAACAGCCCCTCCCACCTGGACCGGCCCGAGGTCGCCTGGCCGGTGACGAGGGCGGCCGAAGAGGCGGGCTTCCGCGACTCCTACCGGGAGGCGCACCCCGACCCCGTCCGGGACCCGGGCCACACCTGGTCGCCGGTGCACGCCGAGCACGAGGACGGCAGCGGCCGCCCGGAACCGCAGGACCGGATCGACTTCGTCCTCCACCGGGGCCTCGGCGTGCTCGACTCCCGGACCTACGTCAGCGGCGTCCCCCGGCCCTGGCCGGACGTCGAGGACAACGACTGGCCGTCCGACCACGCGGCCGTGATCACCACATTCTCCCTGGGCCGAGCGCCCGCGGACGACTAACATCGGTCCCATGACCTGGCGACATTGATCCACCAGCCGTGCCTCCCGAGGGCCGCCTCGGACGCCGTACCCCCGGTGTCCGACACATCCCTACGGGAAGGCCCCATGACTCTCTCACCTGCGCGTACGCCCGAGAAGACCGGCGTACGGCGGATCACGAGCACGCTGTACGGCTACGCGTTCCTCGACGAGTTCGTCCTGCTCTACCCGGTGTACGCGCTGCTGTTCAGCGACACCGGTCTGTCCCTCTGGCAGATCTCCTCCCTGTTCGCCCTCTGGTCGATCACCGGCGTGCTCCTGGAGGTCCCCTCCGGCGCCTGGGCCGACGCCGTGTCCCGGCGGACCCTGCTGTGGCTGGCCCCGCTGCTCACCGCGACCGGCTTCGCCCTGTGGGTGACCGTGCCGTCGTACGGCGCCTTCGCGCTCGGCTTCGTCCTGTGGGGCGCCGGGGGAGCGCTCGGCTCCGGCGCGCTGGAGGCGCTGGTCTACGACGAACTGGACCGGCTCGGCGCCGCCGACCGGTACGCGCGGGTCCTGGGCCGGGCCCGGGCGGCGGGCCTGATCGCGGTGATGGCCGCGATGGCCCTCGCCGGACCGGTGTTCGCGCTGGGCGGCTACCCGGCCGTGGGCGCGGCGAGCGTGCTGGCCTGCCTGATGGCCGCGGCGACGGCGACCCGCTTCCCGGAACACCGGATGCCGAAGGCGGCCGGGGACGACGGCTGGGCGGCGTCCCTGCGGGCCGGACTGGCGGCGGCCCGCGAGGACCGTGCGGTGCGTGGGGCCCTGCTGCTGGTGCCGGCCGTCGCCGCGGTGTGGGGCGCGCTCGACGAGTACACCCCGCTCCTGATCCGCGACACCGGTGTGGCGGACCGGACGGTGCCCTGGCTCCTCCTGCTGGTCTGGGCCCTCGTCACGGCCGGCAGCCTGCTCGCCGGACCTGCCGAACGCCTCGGTACGACCGGGCTCGCGGTGTTGCTCGCGGGCGGCGCGCTCGCCCTCGCCGTGGGCGCCTCGGCCCGGACCCCGGCCGGGATCGCCCTGGTGGGCCTCGCCTTCGGCTGCTTCCAGCTCGCGGAGGTACTCGCCGACGTCCGGCTCCAGCACCGCATCGACAGCACCGGCCGGGCCACCCTGACCTCGGTCGCGAGCCTGGGCACCGAGCTGGTCACGGTCGCCGTGTTCGGCACCTACGCGCTGCTCGGCACGGCGGCCGCACACGGCACGGTCTTCGCGGTCCTGGCCGTCCCGTACCTGCTGACGGCACTGGTCCTGGTCGCCGGAAGGAGGGGAGCCGGGGCACCAAGGTGACGTCTCCGGTGCCCTTCGTACAGGCCGGCCCGGCCGACGCAACGAATCGTCGCCGGACGGCTTTGGCACGCAACGAACAGCTCACCGGCGCGCAACACCTCCTCCTTGTCCGCCCGAGCCCGCCGCCCGTACCGTCTACATGGCCCCCACAACCACTCTGCCGCCCCGCTTCAGCCCGGTGAGGAACCCCGCATGCGCACCGCCCTGCTCCAGAGCTCCGGCCGCCCCGGCTCCGCCGTCGAGAACCTCAAGGTCCTCGACGAGGCCGCGGGCCGGGCCGCCGCCGCGGGCGCCGCGCTGCTGGCCGCGCCCGAGATGTTCCTCACCGGATACGCGATCGGCGACGACATCGGCCGCCTCGCCGAGCCCGCCGACGGAGAGGCCGCCGGCGCGGTCGCCGAGATCGCCTCCCGGCACGGCGTCGCGGTCGCCTACGGCTACCCCGAGCGGGGCGGCGACGCGGTGTACAACTCCGCCCAGCTGATCTCCGCCGACGGCACCCGCCTCGCCAACTACCGCAAGACCCACCTCTTCGGCTGCTTCGAGCGCGACCACTTCACGCCGGGCGAGCAGGCGGTCGTCCAGGCCGACCTCGACGGTCTGCGGGTCGGCCTGATGATCTGCTACGACGTCGAGTTCCCGGAGAACGTCCGCGCCCACGCCCTCGCCGGCACCGACCTCCTTCTGGTGCCGACCGCGCAGATGCACCCGTTCCAGTTCGTCGCCGAGTCGGTCGTGCCGGTGCGGGCCTTCGAGAACCAGATGTACGTCGCGTACGTCAACCGGGTCGGCCAGGAGGGCGAGTTCGACTTCGTCGGGCTCTCCGCCCTCGCCGGTCCCGACGGGATCGCCCGCGCCCGCGCCGGACGCGGGGAGGAGCTGGTGTTCGCCGACGCCGACCCCGCCCTGCTCGCCGCCTCCCGCGAGGCGAACCCGTATCTCACGGACCGCCGCCCCGGCCTCTACGGGTCCCTGGTCTGACCCCCTGATCTTCTGTTCTTCCGTGTCGCAAGGAGTCCGTACCCCATGACGTCCACCGTGCCCAACGCCGTCGAGCACGCAGACGAGCAGCAGCCGCCCATCACCATGTTCGGCCCGGACTTCCCCTACGCGTACGACGACTTCCTCGCCCACCCGGCCGGGCTCGGCCAGATCCCCGCGACCGAGCACGGCACCGAGGTCGCGGTGATCGGCGGCGGACTGTCCGGCATCGTGGCCGCGTACGAACTGATGAAGATGGGCCTCAAGCCCGTCGTCTACGAGGCCGACCGGATCGG
Source organism: Streptomyces sp. NPDC032822 (assembly GCF_055578825.1). Lineage (NCBI taxonomy): Bacteria > Bacillati > Actinomycetota > Actinomycetes > Kitasatosporales > Streptomycetaceae > Streptomyces > Streptomyces sp. NPDC032822. Next base: position 245,790 of record NZ_JBVIOL010000011.1, read on the forward strand.
CGGCCGGCTGCGCACCGTGGGCTTCGACGGATGCGACCCCTCCCTCACCGCCGAGATGGGCGCCATGCGCTTCCCGCCCTCCTCCACGGCCCTCCAGCACTACATCGACCTCGTCGACCTGACGACCCGGCCCTTCCCCAACCCCCTCGCCGACGTGACCCCTTCGACCGTCGTCGACCTCAAGGGCGAGTCCCACTACGCCGAGACCGTCGACGACCTGCCCCAGGTCTACCGGGACGTCGCCGCCGCGTGGAACGCCTGCCTCGAAGAGGGCGCCGACTTCTCCGACATGAACCAGGCGATGCGCGAGCGGGACGTGCCGCGCATCCGGGAGATCTGGGCGAAGCTCGTCGAGAAACTCGACAACCAGACCTTCTACGGCTTCCTCTGCGACTCCGCGTCCTTCCGGTCCTTCAGGCACCGGGAGATCTTCGGCCAGGTCGGCTTCGGCACCGGCGGCTGGGACACCGACTTCCCCAACTCCATCCTGGAGATCCTCCGCGTCGTCTACACCGAGGCCGACGACCACCACCGGGGCATCGTCGGCGGCTCCCAGCAGCTGCCGCTGCGCCTGTGGGAGCGTGAGCCGGCGAAGATCGTCCACTGGGCCCTGGGCACCTCGCTGGCGGCCCTCCACGAGGGCGGCGAACCCCGCCCGGCCGTGACCCGGCTGCACCGCACCGCGGGCAACGGGATCACCGTGACGGACGCGGCCGGCGACATCCGCACCTACCCGGCGGCGATCTTCACCGCCCAGTCCTGGATGCTGCTGTCGAAGATCGACTGCGACGACTCGCTCTTCCCGATCGACCACTGGACGGCGATCGAGCGGACCCACTACATGGAGTCCAGCAAGCTCTTCGTGCCCGTCGACCGGCCGTTCTGGCTCGACAAGGCCGTCGACGACAGGGGAAACCCGACCGGCCGGGACGTCATGTCGATGACCCTCACCGACCGCATGACCCGCGGCACCTACCTCCTCGACGACGGCCCCGACCGGCCCGCCGTCATCTGCCTCTCCTACACCTGGTGCGACGACAGCCTCAAGTGGCTGCCGCTGTCCGCGAACGAGCGGATGGAGGTCATGCTGAAGTCGCTCGGCGAGATCTATCCCCAGGTCGACATCAGGAAGCACGTCATCGGCAACCCGGTGACGGTCTCCTGGGAGAACGAGCCCTACTTCATGGGCGCCTTCAAGGCCAACCTCCCCGGCCACTACCGCTACCAGCGGCGGCTGTTCACCCACTTCATGCAGGACCGGCTGCCCGAGGACAAGCGGGGCGTCTTCCTCGCCGGCGACGACATCTCCTGGACGGCCGGCTGGGCCGAGGGCGCCGTCCAGACCGCGCTGAACGCGGTGTGGGGCGTCATGCACCACTTCGGCGGCACGACCGACACGACGAACCCCGGCCCGGGCGACGTGTACGACGAGATCGCGCCGGTGGAACTCCCGGAGGACTGAACCGGCGCGTACGACCTCGGCCGGCTCCCGGCGTTCCCTGCCGCGATCTCTCTGCGGGAGCAGGTGCTCGACGAGCTGGTCACCACGTGTCGACCTCGATTCTTCTGACGGCTGACGGCCGACGGTGATGTCGCGAGCGGCCGGCCGCTCGATCTGCCGCTGACACCCGAAGGCCCGCAACGGCAAGCCTCCCTGTGTGACGTGGATCACGGCGACGGGAAAACCTGTTGCCCGGGCCGGGCGTCTAGCAGGTGTGAGATCAGTCAGAGCAGCGCTGCACGAGGTGGACGAGGAGCGCCTCGTCCGGCTGGTGGCAAAGGGCGACCGTGCCGCGTTCGAGGAGCTGTACCGGCGTACGTCGCCGTGGATGGCGGTGCGGCTGCGCCGCCGGTGTGTGGACGAGCAGATTGTCGCGGAGGTCATGCAGGAGACCTACCTGGCGGTGTGGCGCGCGGCGGGCGCGTTCGCCGGGAGCGCTGTCGGGGGGACGGCCATCGGTTGGCTGTGGACGATCGCTGCACGCCGTCTGGTCGACGCGTTCCGGCGCAGGGCTCACCACGCGGAGCCGCCGCCGGCCGCCGCCGCCCCCGACGTGGCACCCGCCGCCGAGGAGTTGGCGCTCGCGGAGACCGTCGGCGGTGACGTCGGGGACGCGTTGCGGTGCCTCGCGCCGGAGCTGCGACAGGTACTGCAGTCGATGGTGCTCGACGGGCTGTCGGTCCGGGAGACCGCGGTCCTGCTCGGGCTGCCCGAGGGCACGGTCAAGACCCGGGCCCGCCGGGCCCGTATCGAGATGCGGAGGGCGCTGGCATGAGTATCGAACACGCATCGAAGCGGATCATCGAGGGATATGTGCGCGGCGGCGCGGACCTCTCCGCCGACGAGGTGTGGGCCGTGGAGGCGCACCTGGAGATGTGCCGGCCGTGCCGTGACCGGTTGTCCGCCGCGGTCGGTGCCGGGGTGCCCGCCGTGGCGCGGCTCGTCGACACCGTGTGGTCCGGCCTCGAACCCCAACTCGCGGTCACCGCGACGATGCCGCGCCGACGGCGCTGGTCGGCGCGGCTGTCGAGGTGGATGACCCCCGCGATGGTGCCCTGGCTGGCCATGGCCGTGGGCATGACGCTGCTGGCCCCGCTGCTCGACCTGGCCTACACCGGCTCCGGCGAGGTGTCGTTGGTGCTGCTGCTCGCGCCGGTCCTGCCGGTGCTCGGCGTCGCGGCGTCCTGGTCGCGCGGTCTGGACCCGGCCTACGAGCTGACGGCCTCGGTGCCCAGGAGCGGGCTCCATCTGGTGCTGCGGCGCACCGCGGCCGTGCTCGGTGTGGTGGTCCCCGCGCTGCTGGTCGGCGGCTGGGCGACCGGAGTGATGGTGGTGCAGTGGCTGCTGCCCTGTCTGGCCTTCACCTCGACGACCCTGGCGCTCGGCGGTGTCGTCGGTGTGACCCGCGCCGCCTTCGTGCTGGCCGCCGTGTGGGCCGGTGTCGTCGTGGCGCCGACCCTGGCCACCAGCCGTACGACCTTCGCCCTGCAGACGGGCGGCCTGCCCGCGTGGGGGCTGATCCTCGTGGTCGGCATCGGCGTCGTGATGGCCCGCAGAGGCGCGTACACCGTGCTGGGGGCTCATCGATGACCATCGGAAAGAACATGGGAAAGGAACGCCACATGACGTCCGCCGTGAGCGCGGCCGACATCGCACCGACGGCCTACGCCTGGGAGATCCAGGCCACCGGGCTGAAGGTCAGGGTCGGCAGGAAACGGATGGCCGTCGACGGCCTCGACCTCTCGCTGGGCGTCGGCGTCCACGGACTCCTCGGCCCCAACGGGGCGGGCAAGACCACCCTCATCCGGACGCTGGCCACCGTGCTGCGCCCCACCGGGGGCAGCCTGGAACTGCTCGGCGAGACCGTGGGCGGCATGGGCCAGCACCGTGCGGTGCGCCGCCGAATCGGCTATCTGCCACAGGAGTTCGGCTACTACAAGCGCTTCACGGTGCGCGAGTTCGTCGAGTACATGGCGTGGCTCAAGGAGGTGCCCAAAGCGAGCATCCCCGCGGCGGTGCAACGCGCCGTGGAAAGGGTGGGGTTGGCGGACCGCGCCGACGACAGGATGAAGGCCCTGTCGGGCGGCATGGTGCGCAGGGTCGGTATCGCCCAGGCCATCGTCAACGACCCGACGATCCTGCTCCTCGACGAGCCGACGGTGGGCCTGGATCCGGCGCAGCGGCTGCGCTTCCGAGAGCTGCTGCAGGAGTTGGGTACGGACACCTGCGTGCTCGTCTCGACCCATCTGGTGGAGGACGTCGCCGCCGCCTGCACCGACGTGGTGCTCTTCGCCGAGGGGCGGCTGGTCTTCAAGGGGCCTCCGGACGAGCTGGCCTCGGTGGGCGGCCCGGAGCATGTCGGTGACAGCCCGCTCGAACGCGGCTACTCGGCCCTGCTGCTCAACCCCGATCAGGCAAGGGGGACTTGGTGAACGGCCGTGTTCTGCGTATCGAGTTGAGGCGTTCGGTCGCCCCGTGGGCCGGCGTCGTGGTCCTGGTACCGGCGCTGGCGTTCCTGTACCTGCTGAGTGGCGCCTGGTGGAGTGGCACCACGGCGTGGACGGCCCAGTGGACACCGCTGGCCCTGTGGACCCGCTCCCTGTTGTTCTACCTGTGGCCGCTCGCCGTGGGGCTCGGGGCGCTGCAGGGACTGCGCGATCACCGCTCGAAGATGTCCGAGCTGCTGACGAGCACGTCGCGGCCTGCCCGGCACCGCGCGGCCGTCCTGGCGGGCGCGACGGCGATCACGTTGGCCTCGGCTTTCATGTTCCTCGTCCTCGTGGGTGGGGTCCAGGTACTCGCCCACACGGAGTACACGCACCTCGGGTGGCTGCCGATCTCGCTGGTGGGGGTGCTGTTCCTCGTCGCGGGGGCCGTCCTCGGCATGGGGGCCGCGAGGGCCCTGCCGTCCCCGCTCACCCCGCCCGCGCTGGCCATGGGCGCCATCGTGTTCACAGCCCTCATGCACATGTCGCTGGGCCGGACGCAGACGGACACGGTGGACGGGTTCACGAGCACGGAACCGAACCGGGTCTCGCTGCTGTCACCGACGGTGGAAGACGCACGCGAGGCGTTCGTCACGCTCTCCGCCTCCGTGCACGTCGGGCAGACGATCTGGCTGCTCGGCATGGCCGCGACCGGCTTCGCGCTGCTCGTCGCCGCGACCCCGCGGGCCCGACTGACCGCCCTGACGCCCGTCCTGGCGGGTGCGGCGATCGCCCTGCTCGTCCTCCCCGCCGACGCGCGCCGGATGTACGTCGTCGATGAGGCCGCCGCCGAGCTGGTGTGCGAGGGCCCGGTGTGCGTGACGACGACGCAGCAGGCGCGACTCGCGGACCTGGCGGGTCCCGGCAAGGAGGCGCTGCGGCTGCTGCACGGTGCCCTGGGCGATCAGGCGCCGGCCTCGATCCGGGAGAACACCGCCGTACTGCCGGAGGGCTCCACGCCGCAGTGGTCCCGCAAGACCGTGCTCCTCGACTTCGACGACGACATCGTCGCCGCCGCGAAGGGGCAGGAGCTGACCCGGGCCCTGATCGCCAAAGGCATGGTGCCAGGGTGCACCCCCGTCGGCTGGAGCGGCTTCGGGGGAGACGAATACGCGCAGACCGTCGCGGTGGGCTGGGTCCTCGGGGACCTCAAGCCGCTCCGCGGCACGCCGGCAAGTCTGCGCCCCGAGGTCGAATCCCAGACCCGCCCGGTGTGGAAGAAGCTCAAGGCGCTTCCCCGGTCCGCGCAGCTCTCGCGGATCAAGGCGATGCGCGCCGCCGCGCTCTCCTGCGAGGGCGACCCGTTCGATGTGCTGTCCGGCGGTGCGTCCCGGTGAGATGGGTGGTGTTGTACGCGCGTTCGCGTCAGGTACCCGCGTCGCTCGCCGCGATGCTGATCGGCGCGGTGGCGGTGTGGGCACTCACCCGGGACGGCAGCTCGGGGCCCGGTGATCCGAAGCTGCCCGCGCTCATCCTCACCACGGGAGCGATGGCAGCCTCGGTCGGGCTCGGCGGGCAGGACCTCGCGCTGGACCGGACGGCCGCGATCCGCTGGATGCCCCGCAGAGCGGCGCACGTGCTGCTCGCCGGCGCGGCCGTCGCCGCGGCACTGCTGACCGTGCAGACCATGGGCGCGTCCATGGCCACCACCGCGTTCGTCGTCCGGGACAGCGCGGGCCTGATGGGACTGGTCGCCCTCGGCGCGGCGCTCTCGGGCGGCCAGTACGCCTGGACGCTGCCGTTCGCCTGGCTCTCGTTCGTTTTCTTCGCCCCGCCCCCGACGAATGCGCCGACGCACGTGGCGATGTGGATGCTGCTGCCTCCCGGCACGACAGCGGCCACCTGGACAGCCCTGGTCCTTACGGTCGTCGGCACCACGGCGTACGCCGTCGCGGGTCCGAGGCGGTAGCCGGACCCCGGGACCCCGGACCGGGAGACCGCCGGGCCGCGTCGGCAGGCCGATCGCGGCGATGCCGCGGTCGGTGGCCGCGTACACGCGCCGGCCGTCGGCCACCGGCCGGTGCTCCGGCAGGAGCCACGTCTTGCCGTGTCGCCGTCGGGGGCGTCGGCGCGGATGCGGTGCGGGCGGGTGCCCGGAGCACACCGTGGCCGCACGGGTGGGGGGCACCGTCGAGGAGATCCGGCGTCCGTACAGCCACCTCCTCAAGGACCACGGCGAGACGCACGGGGCCCTCGCCACCGGCCTGACGGCGCGGCCGAAGCCGGCCGTCGCCCGGTGATCAGGACGAGTGCCCACAGCGGCCCGTGGGTGGCCACCTTCGTGGCGACGCTCGTAGCCGCGAGGTCCGGTTCGAACGGGTACGGATCGAGGTTCGGCCAAGCCCCTGATCCGGGAAATGGGCCCCTGAGCAGCATGGTCCCTGGCCAGGGACCATGGGCGGCGGACGAGCCGGGCCGTACGCCGGATTCAGTCCGGCAGGGGCGTGAGCAGCATGCGCCCGGCGAAGCCCACCGCCCCGTCCAGGCGCTCGGTGAACTCCTCGGCTACGTCGGGGAGTCGGCGCAGCACCCACAGGGCCCGCGCGGCGGTCCAGGTGGCGTCCCGGGCCCGGTCCAGACTCCAGGAGCCGAGCAGGTGAGTGAGCGGGTCGGCGATCTGGAGGAGATCGGGGCCCGGCATCAGCTCTTCGCGGATGCGCTCCTCCAGCGAGACGAGGAGATCACCCACGCGGTCGAACTCGTCCTCCACGTCCGCGGGTTCGCAGCCGAGCGTACGACAGGTGTCCACGACGGCGAGCGCCAGGTCGTGCCCGATGTGCGCGTTGATGCCCGCGAGCGCGAACTGCAGCGGTCGTACGCCGGGATGGCGGCGGAACTGGAACAGGGGCCGCCAGCAGGCCGGTGGGCGCCGGTCCTCGGCCCCCGCCTCGACGACGTCCAGATAGCGCTCCGCGAACCGCACGTCCAGCGCGATCGCCGCCCGCGCGTCCCCGAACCGCCCGCTGTCGATACGCCGGTCGACGGCCTCGGTGACGGCGAGGTAGACGCGGTTGAACACCCCGAGTCCGTCGCGCGCCGGGAGGGTCGTATCGAGCGCACGCATACGGGAGATGACTCTGTCCACGGAAGTGGTGACCGGGTCGAGGACAGTGGTGACCCGTTCGGCAGGAGTGGTGGTGACTTGTTCGCATTGCACCATGGGGGCAGAGTCGCAGCTTTAGGCTGACCCGGGTACCGGCGGGCCCGACGCTTCCCCAGAACGGGGGAACGCGCCCGCCGTTGGGGGAGAGCAAGAGTGGCCCTGAGGCAGAGCATGAGGGGGAGCCGCATCGTGTCAGGCCTACGAGCGCAGCGCCTGGCCGGGCGCCGGGCCGAGCGCAGGCGGACCGCGGGGCGGGTCGCGATGGTGGCGGCGGCCTCCGTGGTGGTGGCGATAGGCACCGCGGCCGGGATGCTGTCCGCACTCGACGACCGGCCCGACGCCGACGAGGCGAGGCCCGAGGTGACCAGTTCGCCGTACCTGGCGCCGCTGCCCGCCGTACCGCCGTCGTCCGCCTCGGCCGGCCCGAGCGCGTCTGGCTCGCCGTCGCCCAAGAAGAAGGCGAGCCCGTCGGCCTCGCCGACGAGGACCGGGAAGCGGGCGGGGCGGACGGCCGCCGCGGCGTCCACCCGGCTCTACCGGCACCCCGAGTCGCAGGTCCTCGAATGGGTCCGCGCCCACGACGGCGACCCGTTCCACGAGGTCATCGCGTCCCGCATCGCCGACCGGCCCGCGGCGATCTGGTTCGCCGACTTCACGCCGTCGACCATCACCTCCCGGGTGCGCGCGGTCACTTCGGGCGGCAGCGGGCAGGGCCGGGTGCCCGTCGTCGTGCCGTACGCCATCCCGGGTCGGGACTGCGGCGGCGCCTCACAGGGCGGTGCCCCCGACCTCGACGCGTACGACGCCTGGATCGACGCCTTCGCCGCCGGGCTGGGCTCCGGGGAGGTCATCGTGATCCTGGAGCCGGACTCGGTCGCCCAGACCGAGTGCCTCTCCGCGGGCGACCGCGACCGCCGCTTCGCCTCGTTGGCGCGGGCGGGCCGCGTCCTGAAGGCCGCCAACCCGAGGGCGCGGGTCTACTTCGACGCCGGGCACTCCGGCTGGAACTCCGCCGCCAAGCAGGCCGGCTGGCTGCGGCAGGCCGGCGCGGCCTCGGCCGCCTCCTCGGACGGCGTCTTCAGCAACGTCTCCAACTTCCACCGCACGGCCGACGAGATCGCCTACGACCGACAGGTCCTCGACGCCCTCGGCGGCCCGGCGAGCCTCGGCGCCGTCATCGACACCAGCCGCAACGGCAACGGCGCCCCGACGGACGGCGAGTGGTGCGACCCGTCCGGCCGCAAGCTCGGCCGGGCCCCGACCCTGGCCACCGGGGAGTCCCGGATCGACGGCTATCTGTGGGTGAAACTGCCGGGGGAGTCGGACGGCTGCAAGGGCGCGCCGGGGACGTTCACACCGTCGTACGCCTACGAGTTGGCCCGCTGAGAGACCTCGGGCGGATCATTGTGGCCGGTCACCCGGGCCCTCTGCCTTCTCGTCGTACGACGACGTCCCCTCGTCGAGCAGCGGCTGCTGCGTCCTGAGGTGGGGCGGCGCGAACGCGCGCAGCGCGTGGTAGCCGATGACGACGACGAGGGTGCCGAGGGCGATACCGCTCAGCGAGAAGGTGTCGGTGAACTCCAGGGTGACGTTGCCGACGCCGATGATGATGCCCGCCGCGGCCGGCACCAGGTTGAGCGGATTGCGCAGGTCCACCTCGGCGTTGATCCAGATCTGGGCGCCGAGCAGGCCGATCATGCCGTACAGGATGACGGTGATCCCGCCGAGGACACCGCCGGGGATCGCGGCCACGACCGCGCCGAACTTCGGGCACAGGCCGAAGAGGAGCGCGAAGCCGGCGGCGGCCCAGTACGCGGCCGTGGAGTAGACGCGGGTCGCGGCCATCACGCCGATGTTCTCGGAGTAGGTGGTGTTGGGCGGGCCGCCGACCGCGGTCGACAGCACGGAGCCGATGCCGTCGGCGGAGATCGCCGTACCGAGCCTGTCGTCCAGCGGGTCGCCGGTCATCTCGCCGACCGCCTTGACGTGCCCGGCGTTCTCCGCGACCAGGGCGATGACGACGGGCAGCGCGACCAGGATCGCCGACCACTCGAAGGACGGGCCGTGGAAGCTCGGCAGGCCGACCCAGTCGGCCCGGCCGACGGCCGACAGGTCCAGCCGCCAGTGGTCGGTGAGCCTGCCGCTCGCGTCGACCGAGTGGATCCGCCCGAAGATCCGGTCGAGGGCCCAGGAGAGGCCGTATCCGAAGACCAGACCGAGGAAGATCGCGATCCGGGACCAGAAACCACGCAGGCAGACGACCGCCAACGCGGTGAACGCCATCACCAGCAGTGCCGTCCACTGGTCCTGCGGCCAGTACGTCGAGGCGGTGACGGGCGCGAGGTTGAAGCCGATCAGCATCACCACCGCGCCGGTCACGATGGGCGGCATCGCGGCATGGATGATCCGCGCCCCGAAGCGCTGGACGGCGACCCCGACCAGGAACAGGGCGACGCCGACGACGAGGACCGCGCCGGTGACCGTGGCGCTCGAACCGCCGTCCGCCCGGATGACCGCGGCGACGCCCACGAAGGAGAGCGAACAGCCCAGGTAGCTGGGCACCCGGCCGCGGGTGGCCAGCAGGAAGATCACGGTCGCGACGCCCGACATCATGATCGCGAGGTTCGGGTCCAGGCCCATCAGGACCGGCGCCACGAACGACGCCCCGAACATGGCCACCACGTGCTGGGCGCCGAGCCCGGCGGTGCGGGGCCAGGAGAGCCGTTCGTCGGGGCGGACCACCGCTCCGGGCGCCGGCGTGCGTCCGTCGCCGTGCAGTTTCCAGCGGACGCCAAGATCCATGGTGCGGTTTCGCTTTCGTCGTGCGTGCGGGTGTCCGCATCATTCTCACGCGAAAGCGGAGGGTGATCGACCGCTTGGGGCGTCGGGCGGCGGCGGGTCTCAGGGGCGCGGGTCGGGCACGGACGCGGCCTGCCGGTCGAGCTTCGGCCGGTCGCGGTCGGCCGCGCGCAGCACGCCCGCGAAGACCACGAGCCCGAACGCCAGGATCGTCACCAGCCCGAACGACACCGTCAGACTGGTCGCCTGGGCGATGCCGCCGATCGCGCTCGGCGCGATCAGCCCCGAGGTGTACGTGATGGTCGCGACCCCGGCGATGGCCAGGCTCGGGTTCGACCCGCTGCGGCCCGCCGCGGCGAAGCACAGCGGTACGACCACGGCGATGCCCAGTCCCATCAGGGCGAACCCGCTCATCGCGACGGCCGGACGGTCCGCGACGACGACGAGCAGTCCACCGGCGGCGGCGAGGACCCCGCCCACACGCACCGTGCGCACGGAGCCGTACCGGTCCACCACCTTGTCGCCCACGAGCCGGGCGATGGCCATGGTGAGCGTGAAGCCCGTGGTGCACGCGGCGGCCAGCCCCGCCGAGCTCTCCAGTTGTTCGCGCAGGTACACCGCCGACCAGTCCAGGCTCGCGCCCTCCGCGAACACCGCGCAGAAGCCGACCGCGCCGATGAGGAGCGCCGACCGGGGCGGCAGCGCGAAGCGGGGCGGCGGTTCCTCGTCCTGGGCGGGCTGCAGGTCCAGCACCCAGGTGCACGAGGCGACCCCGACCAGGGTCAGGACCCCGGCCGCCAGCACGTGGTGCAGCCGGGCGTCCGCGCCCAGATGTGCGGCGAGCGTGCCGGCCGCCGAGCCGATCAGGGCACCCGCGCTCCACAGTCCGTGCAGGCCGGACATGATCGACCGGCCCAGCCGGTTCTCGATCTCGACGCCGAGCGCGTTCATCGCCACGTCCGCCATGCCCGCCGTCGCGCCGTAGACGAACAGGGCCAGGCAGAGGGTGAGGAGGTTCGGGGCCAGGGAGGGCAGGACGAGGGACAGGGTCCACAGGGCGATCAGGCCGCGCAGGGCGTTCCGGGCCCCGAAGCGGTGGGTGACGCTGCCCGCCAGCGGCATCGCGAGGGACGCGCCGAGGGCGGGGAAGGCCAGGGCGAGCCCCAACTGCCCCGCACTCACGGCGGCATGGTCCTGGATCCACGGCACCCGGGTCGCGAACGATCCGGTGACGGCCCCGTGCACGGCGAACACGGCGGCCACGGCGTACCGGGCCCGCCGCACCTCGCGTCCGTCGTAGACCACTTCACTCATTCTCGGACCCCTCCCAGGTTTTCGGTCTCCGCTCGCGAGGCCGTAAACTATCAGGGACCCTGCCTGATAGATAGCGGGATATCCGGCCCCGGTGGATCCGTCCGGCCGGTCGGGGCGCAGGGACATGACGGTGCCCGAGCGGCGCCGCCGATCTGGAAGGATCCCGGCATGCCCGCATCCCCGAGCACCGCCCGGGCCATCAACGACCGAGTCGCCCTGCGTCTGCTCCAGCAGGAAGGCCCGTTGACGGCAGGGCGGTTGAAACAGCTCACCGGCCTGTCCCGGCCGACCGTCGCCGACCTCGTCGAACGCCTCGCCGCCTCCGGTCTGATCGCGGTGGTCGGGGAGTCCGGCGAGCAGCGGCGCGGCCCGAACGCCAAGCTGTACGGGATCGTCGCCGACCGCGCCCACCTGGCGGCGCTGGACGTCCGCACCGAGAGCGTCGCCGTCCTCGTCTCCGACCTCCTCGGCCGGGTCCTCGCCGAGGCGTCCGTGCCGATCGGCGACGACACGGGCACCCGGTCCGCGGTCGAGCAGGCCGTCACCCTCGTCGAGCACGTGACGAAGGAGGCCGGCGCCGACCGGCTGCACACCCTCGGCATCGGCGCACCCGGCCTGATCGACCCCGCGGGCGGCGGACTCCGCGACTCCTCGGGCCTGCCCGCATGGCACCGGCAACTGGTGGCCGCGCTCCAGGACCGCTTTCCCCGGGCCCGGGTGAGCGTCGAGAACGAGACCAACCTCGCCGCCCTCGCCGAGCAGCGCGACGGCGCCGCCCGCGACCGGGACACCTTCGCGCTGCTCTGGCTCGGCATGGGTATCGGCGCCGCGCTCGTCCTCGACGGAACACTCCGCCGCGGGGCCTCCGGCGGGGCCGGCGAGATCGGCTTCCTGCCGGTGCCGGGCACGACGGGCCTGCCCTCGGCGACCGACTGCGACGGAGGCTTCCACTCCCTCGCGGGGGCCGCGGCGGTGGCCGCACTCGCGGCGGAGCACGGCGTGACGGCGACACCTGCGGCACATGAGCCGCAGGCCGCGGCGCTGGTGAGGGTGGCGGTGGCGGTGGCGTCGGGTGGGGCGGGGGCGACGAGGGAGGAGGGGGTGACCAGGGAGGAATCCGACGGCAGCCCGGTCACGTCGTCCGACGCCGGCCCTGCCACGTCGTCCGACGCCGGCTCCGCCACGTCCTCCGACGCCGACCCGGTCACGCCCTCCGAGGGTGGCCCCGCCGCATCTCCCCCCAACCCGGCCGCCGCCGCCCGCTTCCTGGACGCCCTCGCCGACCGCGTCGCCCTCGGTGCCGCCGCCGTCATCGCCGTACTGGATCCCGGCTGTGTGGTGCTGGCCGGAGAGATCGGCCGGGCGGGTGGCGACGCCCTGGCCCGCCGTGTCCAGGACCGGCTCGCCCGGCTGTCCCCCCTGCCCACCGAGGTGCGGCCCAGTGCCCTCGGCGGGGGCGCGGTACTGCGCGGGGCGCTGCTCACGGCGCGGGACCAGGCGCAGGACGACCTGTTCGCGCCCCCGGAATCCCGCTGACCACACCCTCGCCCCGGCCCCACAGGAGGAGCCCGATCCGCCTCACCCCCGGCACGAGGAGCCTGAGCCGTTTGCCCCTGCTCCGGACGGGGAGCCGGGTCGTCTGACCCCGCTCTGGACGGGTAGCCCGGACCGTCTGCCCTCTCCGCATGAGGATCCTGAACCGGCTGATCCGGACCCCGCCACAGGAGCCCGGACCGTCTGCCCTCTCCGCATGAGGATCCTGAACAGGCTGATCCGGACCCCGCCACAGGAGCCCGGACCGTCTGCCCCCGCCCCGTCCCCGCACCGGGAGCAGCCCGGACCGGCTAACCCAGCACCCGCCCCCGCCCCCGCCCCAGATACTCCTCGAACGTCCCCTTCCCCACGGCCCGCCCCGGTGTCAGATGTCCGCCCGCCCGGAACTCCCGGTACGCCCGGCCCGCCAGCGGCACGTTCAGCACCGCACGCCTGCGCCCCGTCGCCTTGAGGTAGGTCCGGGCCAGTGAGTCGAACGTCCTGACCTCGGGGCCGCCCATGTCCGCGACCCGCCCCGCGGGTGTGCCCGCCGCCAACTCGGCCAGCCGGTCGGCGACTTCGGCCACCTCGATCGGCTGGTCCGAGACCCCCGCGGGCAGCGGCAGCACCGGCGACCGGGACAGGATCCCGAACAGCCGCGCGAGCAGATCGTGGAACTGGGTGGTGCGCAGCACGGTCCAGCCGAGCCCCGACTCCTCGATCAGCCGCTCCACGGCGAGCTTGGTCCGGTAGTAGCCGAACGGCACCCGGTCCACGCCGACGATCGAGATGTAGACCAGGTGATCCACCCCTGCCCGCCGCGCGGCCTCGATCAGGTGCCCGGCCGCCTTCTCGTCACCGCCGCTCGTCGTGGTCGCGCAGTGCACGATCGTGTCCACGCCCGCCACCGCCGTGTCCAGGCCCGCCCCGCCTTCCCGCAGGTCGACGGCGTACGGCTGCGCGTGCCTGCTCAGCGCCCGCACCTCGTGCCCGTCCGCGCGCAGCCGCTCGGCGACGAGCCGGCCGAGCGTTCCGGTACCGCCGGTCACCAGGATCGTGCTCATGTTCTTCAGCCCCTCGGGACGCCGGGCGCTCCCGGACGGAGCGCCCCTCGTCAGCTGAGACCGGGCGGCCCCACGAAATGTGACAGCCCGCCGCCCCCTGCCTACGGCCGCCCGAGCTGACGGCGTACGAACGCCAGCTTCCGCGGGTTCAGAACGGCCCGCACCCGCGCGATCACCCCGTCCCGTTCCTCGAACACGGCCACCGCGACGAGCGCGTCCCCCGCCCATGCGGTCACCGCGTCCTCGCCGTTGATCTCGGCCGCCGTGAACTCCAGACCCGTTCCGAACCGTTCGAACGCGCCCACCGCGAACCGGACGACCTTCTCCCTGCCCTCGATCGGCCGCCGGGCCGTGCCGACCTCGCCGCCGCCGTCGCTCCACCAGATCGCGTCGGCCGCGAGCAGCTTCTCCAGGCCGGCCAGGTCGCCCTCCCGGGCCGCCGCGACGAAGGACGCGACGAGCTGCTCCCGCCGCTTCGGCTCGGGTGCGAAACGGGACCGCGGCTCGCCCACCCGCCGCGCCGCCCGGCGGTACAGCTGACGGGAGTTGGCCTCGGTGAGGTCGAGGACGTCGGCGATCTCCCGGTGCCCGTACGCGAACGCCTCGCGCAGCACGTACACGGCCCGCTCGACCGGGCTCAGCCGCTCCAGCAGGAGCAGCATCGCCATCGACACCGCGTCCCGCCGCTCGGCCGACTCCAGAGGGTCGAGGGTGCCGTCGGAGGTGAGGACCGGCTCCGGCAGCCATGGCCCGACGTACTGCTCGCGGCGGGCCCGGGCCGAGGTCAGGCGGTTGAGGCAGAGGTTGGTGACGACCTTGGCGAGCCAGGCCGCGGGGTGCTCGATGCCGGCGCGGTCGGTGCCGTCGAAGCGCAGATACGCGTCCTGGACGGTGTCCTCGGCCTCCTCCGCGGAGCCCAGCATGCGGTAGGCGAGGCCGAACAGGCGGGGGCGGTGACGTTCGAACTCGTCGGCGGGCGCGCTCGTCATGCGCCCAGCCTGCCAGAGGGCGGACATGAGAGGCCCGGCGGCGGGCAAGGGCCGTCGTCACCGCCGCCGGACCGGTCTACGGGTCCCGAAAGGACTAGACCAAAGAGTGTCAGCAGGAGGGCCGGGTTGAGAAGTCCACGAACATCACCTGTGAGCCAGCCCACACCGTTCGCCCGTATGGGGGTCGATCAGGCGTGGCACACTGGCTCTGTACCAGAAGCAGCGCACTCCGGGGTCGGTGAAAGTCCGAACCGGCGGTTACAGTCCGCGACCCGGTCACTTCCAGTGGCCGGTTGACCAGGTGAAATTCCTGGACCGACGGTTAAAGTCCGGATGGGAGGCAGTGCGCGGCGGGCGGGCATTCGTGCGCGCCGCCGTACCGGTTCGTCGTCGAGGCGAGCCCTGTCCGGCGTCGCCCCCGGTGTCCCTGCTCGTACGTTTGTCGTCATCGACAGCCCCCGGAGTCCGTGCCCGAAGAGGCAGGGAGGACCCGGGAAGTGTTCACCGGAATCGTCGAAGAGCTGGGCGAGATCACCGCCGTCGAGAACCTCGGCGACGCGTGTCGCTTCCGATTGCGCGGCCCCGTCGTCACCGAAGGCGCGAAGCACGGCGACTCCATCGCGGTCAACGGCGTGTGCCTGACCGTCGTCGACCACGAGGGCGACTGGTTCACGGCCGACGTGATGGCCGAGACCCTGAACCGCTCCAGCCTCGGCGCTCTCGCCGTCGGCTCCCGCGTCAACCTCGAACGCCCCATGGCCCTCGGTGCCCGCCTCGGCGGCCACATCGTGCAGGGCCATGTCGACGGCACCGGCGAGGTGCTGGAGCGCAAGCCGTCCGAGAACTGGGAGATCGTGAAGATCTCCCTCCCCGCGGACCTCACGCGCTATGTCGTCGAGAAGGGCTCCATCACCGTCGACGGCATCAGCCTCACCGTCGTCGACGCGGGCCCGGACCACTTCACCGTGAGCCTCATCCCCACCACGCTCGCCCTGACCACGCTCGGCCACAAGCAGCCCGGCGACCCGGTCAACCTTGAGGTCGACGTCATCGCCAAGTACGTCGAGCGGCTGATGGGCAGTCAGGGGGCCACGCGGTGAACCGGCTGAACTCCGAGGCGTTCGTCCTCCTCGACCAGCACATCCTCTGGTCGGACATGGTCGGCAACATCTTCGGCCTCATCGGCCTCGCTCTCGGCTGGCGCCGGTCCATCTGGAGCTGGCCCGTCCAGTTCGTCTCCGGCCTCATCCTGTTCGGCGCCTTCTTCGGCCACCTCACCGGCAGCGCCGGCAAGCAGGCCGTCGTGATGGTCGTCGCCCTGTACGGCTGGTGGCAGTGGAACCGCGGCAAGGAGGGCTCCGGGGACGGCCACATCACCCCGCGGTTCGCCACCTGGCGCGAGCGCGCGGCGATGGCCGGCGCCGCCGCCGTCGGCACGGTCGCCGTCGCCCTCCTCTTCAAGGCCTACCCGACCCTGTCCTGGGACCCCTGGCCGGACGCGTACATCTTCGTCGGCACCGTCGTCGCCATGTACGCGCAGGCCCGCGGCATGGTCGAGTTCTGGTTCGCCTGGCTCCTGGTCGACCTGGTCGGCGTCCCGCTGAACTTCGCCAACGGCTACGCCTTCTCCGGCTTCGTCTACGTCATCTACGGCGCACTCGTCCTGTGGGGCATGCGCGACTGGTGGCTGCGCTCCCGCGAGGGTGCGCGGCCCGCTCTGGAAGGAGCGCCGGCATGAGCGCTGCACCGATCCTGTACAGCACCGACGGCTTCGAGGACTTCGCTCTCGACCCGATCGAGCAGGCCATCGCGGACATCGCGGCCGGCCGCCCGATCGTGGTCGTCGACGACGAGGACCGGGAGAACGAGGGCGACCTCGTCGTCGCCGCGGAGAAGGCGACCCCCGAGATCGTCGCCTTCATGATGAGCGAGTGCCGCGGCCTGATCTGCGCCCCCATGGAGGGCGACGAACTGGAGCGCCTCAGGCTCCCGCAGATGGTCGACGACAACACCGAGTCGATGAAGACCGCGTTCACCGTCTCCGTGGACGCCTCCGCCGCCCACGGAGTGAGCACCGGCATCTCGGCCTCCGACCGCGCGACCACGCTCCAGCTCCTCGCGAGCGGCGTGGCCGGGGCCGACGACTTCGTCCGCCCCGGCCACGTCTTCCCGCTCCGCGCCCAGCCCGGCGGCGTGCTGGTGCGCAACGGCCACACCGAGGCCGCCGTCGACCTCGCCCGCCTCGCGGGCCTGCGCCCGGCCGGCGCGATCGTCGAGATCGCCGGCGAGGACGGCCGCATGCTGCGGCTGCCCGAGCTGATCCCCTTCGCCCGCAAGCACGGCCTGACGATCATCTCCATCGAGGACCTGATCGCCTACCGCCGCGGCTCGGAGCCCACCGTCCGCCGCGAGGCCGAGACCCGCCTGCCCACCGTGCACGGCACCTTCACCGCGTACGGCTACCGCTCCACCGTCGACGGCGTCGAGCACGTCGCCCTCGTCCACGGCGAGATCGGCGACGGCGAGGACGTCCTGGTCCGCGTCCACTCCGAATGCCTCACCGGCGACGTCTTCGGCTCCGCGCGCTGCGACTGCGGCCCCCAGCTGGACGCCTCCCTCAAGCGCATCCAGGACGAGGGCAGGGGAGTGGTGGTCTACCTGCGCGGCCACGAGGGGCGCGGCATCGGCCTGCTGTCCAAGCTGCGCGCCTACGAGCTCCAGGAACAGGGCCACGACACCCTCGACGCCAACCTGGAACTCGGCCTGCCCGCCGACGCCCGGGAC
Organism: Streptomyces sp. NPDC032822; assembly: GCF_055578825.1. NCBI lineage: Bacteria > Bacillati > Actinomycetota > Actinomycetes > Kitasatosporales > Streptomycetaceae > Streptomyces > Streptomyces sp. NPDC032822. Next base: position 263,363 of record NZ_JBVIOL010000011.1, read on the forward strand.
TACGGCGCCGGCGCGCAGATCCTCCAGGACCTCGGCGTGCGCAGCCTGCGCCTGATGACCAACAACCCGGACAAGACCGACGCGCTGGTCCGCCACGGCCTCAAGGTCAACGGCCGCGAGCCGATGCCGATACAGGCGGGCGAGCACAACCTCCGCTACCTGCGCACCAAGCGGGACCGGATGGGCCACGACCTGCCCTGGCTGGACACGGCCCCCGTGTCCACCTGCGGCAACCAGTAAGCCCCGTAAGCACAGACAACGAGGAGACGTAGGAACGTGAGCGGCAAGGGTGCACCCGAACTGTCCGTACGCAACGTCGGAGACCTGCGGGTCGCCGTCATCGCGGCACAGTGGCACGAGAAGGTGATGGACGGCCTGGTGGACGGCGCCCTGCGCGCCCTGCACGACCTCGGGATCGACGAGCCGACCCTCCTGAGGGTCCCCGGCAGCTGGGAGCTCCCGGTCGTCGCCAAGGTCCTCGCGGGCCGCGGCTACGACGCGATCGTCGCCCTCGGTGTCGTCATCCGCGGCGGCACCCCCCACTTCGAGTACGTGTGCCAGGGCGTCACCCAGGGACTCACCCAGGTCTCCGTCGACACCGGTGTCCCCATCGGCATGGGCGTCCTGACCTGCGACACCGAGGAGCAGGCCCTGGACCGGGCCGGCATCGAGGGCTCCAACGAGGACAAGGGCCACGAGGCGGTGACGGCCGCGGTGGCCACCGCGGCCACCCTCCGCTCAGTATCTGAACCCTGGAGGTGAGCCCCGCGCACTTGCGCATAGGCTGAGCACCATCATGTCCAATAAGACGTTCGAGGAGCTCTTCACCGAGCTCCAGCAGAAGGCCGCCACGGGCGACCCCGCCACCTCCCGCACCGCAGAGCTGGTCGGCAAGGGCGTCCATGCCATCGGCAAGAAGGTCGTCGAGGAAGCCGCCGAAGTCTGGATGGCCGCCGAGTACGAGGGCAAGGAAGCGGCTGCCGAGGAGATCTCGCAGCTGCTGTACCACGTCCAGGTGATGATGGTCGCCCGGGGAATCTCCCTGGACGACGTCTACGCCCACCTCTGAGCCGTCCCCGCACCCCAGCACCGTACGCACGAACAAAGGAAGCCGACCTCATGCTGCGCATCGCCGTCCCCAACAAGGGTTCCCTGTCAGGCCCTGCGGCGGAGATGCTGCATGAGGCCGGCTACCAGCAGCGCCGCGAGGCCAAGGAGCTGCGGATCGTCGACCCGACGAACGAGGTCGAGTTCTTCTACCTCCGCCCCCGTGACATCGCGATCTACGTCTCCTCCGGCAAGCTCGACATCGGCATCACCGGCCGCGACCTGCTCATCGACTCAGGCGCCAGCGCGGAGACCATCCTCCCGCTCGGCTTCGCCCGCTCCACCTTCCGCTTCGCCGGCAAGCCCGGCACGGCCACCGGCCTCGCGGACCTCGCCGGCAAGACGGTGGCCACCTCGTACGAGGGCATCGTCGCCAAGCACCTCGCCGACCACGGCATCGACGCCTCCGTCGTCCACCTGGACGGCGCCGTCGAGACCGCCATCGAACTCGGCGTCGCCGAGGTCATCGCCGACGTCGTCGAGACCGGCACCTCGCTGCGCAACGCGGGCCTCGAAGTCTTCGGCGAGCCGATCATGAAGTCCGAGGCCGTCGTCATCCGCCGCGTCGGAGCCGAGTCCACAGGGGACGCCGAGCCCAAGGTGCAGCAGTTCCTGCGCCGCCTCCAGGGCGTCCTGGTGGCCCGGACCTACGTGATGATGGACTACGACTGCCGGGTCGAGCAGCTGGAGAAGGCCGTGGCGCTGACGCCGGGCCTGGAGTCCCCGACCGTCTCCCCGCTGCACAACGAGGGCTGGGTCGCCGTCCGCGCGATGGTCCCCTCCAAGGAAGCCCAGCGGATCATGGACGACCTGTACGAGATCGGCGCGCGGGCCATCCTCACGACGGCCATCCACGCCTGCCGTCTCTGAGGGGCCCAGCCACAGTGTCCGAACTCCCCGCTCTCCCCGTCACGTTCCGGCCCGGACGCACCCGTGCCGTCCTGCTCACCGCCGGTGTCGCGATCTTCGTGGTCATCACGACGGTCGCGATGCTGCTGGAGCAGCTCAGCCCCGGCGAGCGCCTGAGCTTCGTCCTCACCGGCGCGCTCCTGTTCGGCGTGCTGCTCATGCTCGCGAGGCCGAAGGTCGTCGCCGACGAGTCCGGCGTCACCGTGGTCAACATCGCCAGCCGACGCCGACTGGACTGGGCCGAGATCATCCAGGTGAACCTCCGGGCCGGCGACCCGTGGGTGTTCCTCAACCTCAGCGACGGCACCAGCCTGCCCGCGCTCGGCATCCAGCCGGGCATCGCCAAGCAGCAGGCCATCGCCGACGCGCGCACCCTGCGAGCGCTCGCCGAGGCCCGCTCCACGGCCCGCCTCGAGGAAGATCAGGGCTGACTCAGGGCCTTCCACCCTGCCGCACGGGGCCATGTCTTGATTAATCTGTTGGCGGAGGCGTTTATTCGCTGCGCCTCCGCCCCTGCGCGCCACCCGGCGCCCAGGGGTTCCTGCTACGCGAGGAGTGACCCTCTCCGGCGATGGACGGATCGTCCTGTAGTACCTGCGCCGCCCCCTGCCGACATACCGCGGACCCGTTCCGTGCGTACGCGGAGGCGGCGGCATCATGACCACCCCCCTGCTGCTCCTCGGAGCGGCGTTCCTCCTGATTCTCGCCAACGGATTCTTCGTCGCGGCCGAGTTCGGCCTGGTGACGGTCGAGGCGACGGACGCCGAGAAGGCCGCCGCCGAGGGCGACCGACGGGCCCGTACGGTCGTCGAATCCCTCAAGGAGCTGTCCTTCCAGCTCTCCGGCACCCAGCTCGGCATCACCATCACCTCCCTCGTCGTCGGCATGCTCGCCGAACCGGCGCTCGCGGAGCTGCTGAGCGGCCCCGTGACCGCGACCGGCGTCCCCGAGGGAGCCGTCTCCGGAGTCGCCGTGGTCATCGGCATGCTGCTGGCCTCGGCCGTGCAGATGGTGATCGGCGAACTGGTGCCCAAGAACTGGGCGGTCTCCAAGCCGATGCAGGTCGCGCGCTTCGTCGCCGGCCCGCAGCACGCCTTCGCCCGCCTGTTCCACCCGGTGATCGCCGGGCTGAACGCGGTCGCCAACCGTCTCGTCCGCGCGATGGGCATCGAGCCCACCGACGAGCTGGCCTCCGCCCGCACCCCCGGTGAACTCGTCTCCCTGGCCCGGCACTCCGCGCAGGCCGGCGCCCTGGAACAGGACACCGCGGACCTCTTCGTACGGACGCTGTCGCTCGCCGAACTGACCGCGCAGCACGTCATGACCCCGCGCGTGAGGGTCAGCGCCCTGCAGTCGTCCGCGACCGCCGAGGACGTGGTCAACCTGACCCGCGCCACCGGCCTGTCCCGCTTCCCCGTCTACCGCGAGAAGATCGACGAGATCGTCGGCATGGTCCACCTCAAGGACGCCCTGGCCGTACCCGCGGCCGACCGGCTGCGCACCCCGGTGGGGCGCATCGCGCGCCCGGCGCTGCTCGTGCCCGAGACCCTGCCGGTGCAGCCCCTGCTCGCGCAGCTGCGCAACGAACAGCCCATAGCCGTCGTCGTCGACGAGTACGGCGGCACGGCCGGAGTCGTCACGCTGGAGGACATCGTCGAGGAGCTCGTCGGCGAGGTCCGCGACGAGCACGACGGACACGACCTGCCCGAACTCGCCGCCGCCCCCGCGGAGGACGGCAGGCCCGCCTGGGAGGCCGACGGCAGCTGCCGTGTCGACATCCTCCAGCGCATAGGCCTGAACGTGCCCGAGGGGCCGTACGAGACCGTCGCCGGTCTGGTGGCCGACCTTCTCGGCCGTATCCCGGCCGTCGGTGACCGGGCCGAACTGCCCGGCTGGCGGCTGTCGGTGCGTCAGGTCGGGCACTACCGCGCCGAGCGGGTCCGCCTGGTGCGGACGGCGCCCGTCGCGGAGACCGGCCGAGGGGCCGGCGTCGCCGTGGTGGAGGCCGCCCGATGAGCGTGCTCCAACTTCTGTTCGCCGCGCTGCTCGTGCTCGCCAACGGCTTCTTCGTGGGCGCCGAGTTCGCCCTCGTCTCGGTGCGCCGCAGCCAGATCGAACCGCTCGGCACCGCCCGGGCCCGGCAGGTCCTGCACGGCCTGGAGCGGTTGCCGCAGATGATGGCCGCCGCGCAGTTCGGCATCACCGTCTGCTCGCTGACCCTGGGCGCGGTCGCCGAACCGACCGTCGCACAGCTCCTTGAGCCGCTCTTCGAGTGGATCCACCTGCCGCACGGCATGATCCACCCGCTGGAGTACGTCATCGCGCTCGCCGCGGTGATCTTCTTCCACCTCGTCATCGGCGAGATGGTCCCGAAGAACCTCGCGATGGCGGCCCCGGAGAAGGTCGCGCTGTGGCTCAGCCCCGGCCTGGTCGCCTTCGCCCGCGTCTGCAGGCCGATCACCGTCGCCCTCGGCGCCTGCGCCCAGGGCATCCTGCGGCTCTTCCACGTCGAGCCCAAGGACGAGGTCGAGGCCGTCTTCACCAGCGAACAGCTCAACCGTCTGGTGGAGGACTCGGGACAGGCCGGCCTGCTCGGCCCGGAAGAGCAGGAGCGACTGGAGGACGCCCTGGAACTGGGCTCCCGCCCGGTCACGGACGTGCTCCTGACCCGCGAGTCCCTGGTGACGGTCAGCCCCTCGGTCACCCCGGGCCAGATCGTCGAACTCACCGGCCACACCGGCTACTCCCGGTTCCCCGTGGCGGCCGGGAAGGGTGCTTTCATGGGCTACCTGCACGTGAAGGACGTCCTCGACCTGGAGGAGTCCGAGCGTGCGGTGCCGCAACAGGTGTGGCGCCCGATGACGACCCTGCGCTCCGACCTCCCGCTCGACGACGCGCTCACGGTGATGCGCCGTGCCGCCACGCACCTGGCCCAGGTGGCCGACGCGTCCGGCAGGGTCCTGGGCCTCGTCGCGCTGGAGGACGTCCTGGAACTCCTGGTGGGCGAGGTCCGGGACCCGGCCCACCGCGAGGTCCCGGAGGTACGGGTGGCGGAGCCGCGGACCAGCGGAGCGCCGGAGGAGGCACTGGCGAGCTAGGGCGCGCTGCCGCTGCGGTCGACTGCGCCGCAGCGGCAGCCGCCCCGGCCGCGGGCGGTCGTGCAGGTGGGGCGGCCCGGGTGGGCGCGGCGGCACCTCGCGAGAGCGAGTGAGGGTCGACCCACCCGACGTGAGCCCCGGCGGGCCGCGCCTACATCGGCGACGGATCCTGCGGCGCCCGTCCCGACAGCACCTCTCCGTACGCCTGCATCAGATCCGGCAACCGCAGAGTCGACAAGTCGTCCCGTGTCAGCATCCCGGGATATGTGGACAGCCGCAGATCGCGGTACGCGCAGCTCTTCTCGTACAGCGTCCGCACGAACCGCCCGTTCCCCAGCTCGTCGATCCACCCCTGGTCGACCACGTGACCGGCGATGGACCGCAGCTCGTCCAGGGCCTCCTCGTCCCACGCGTCACCGTTCTCGGTGGCCAACACCTCACCGATGGAGGTGAGTTCGAGGGGACGGTAGGACGGGAAGTCGACGCGGGTCGTGAAGCGCGAGGACAGCCCCGGGTTGGCGGAGAGCAGACGGTCCATGCCCTCCGGATAGCCGGCCAGGATCACCACGAGGTGGTCGCGGTTGTCCTCGGCCCGCTTCAGCAGCACCTGGAGCGCCTCGTCGCCGTACGCGTCGCCCTTGCCGTAACCGGAGTTGGACAGCGAGTACGCCTCGTCGACGAAGAGCACACCGCCGAGCGCGGAGTCGATGAGCTCGTTGGCCTTCACGGCGGTCTGGCCGAGGTACTCGCCCACCAGGTCGGCCCGTTGGGCCTCCACGAGATGGTCGCCGCCGAGGAGCCCGAGGGCGTAGAAGACGCGGCCGAGGATGCGGGCCACGGTGGTCTTGCCGGTGCCGGAAGGGCCGGAGAAGACGAAGTGTCGCTTGGGCGGCTGGACCGGAAGGCCCTGCCCGGCCCGCAGCCGGGCCATGTTCAACTGCGCGGACAGCGCCTTGACCTGGCGCTTCACCGGTTCGAGGCCCACCATGCGCTCAAGTTCGGCGAGTGCTTCCTCAAGTAATCCCGGGTCGGTGGGCCCGGCGGGCAGCGAGGGCGCGGGCAGGGACTTCTCGCGCACCGCCGGGTCGGAGGCCGACGGCAGCGGACCGGAGGGTGCCGGGCCGGGCTCGGTGAACTTGAGGTCGCGGCCGTCGCCGCCGAAGAGCGGGTCGAGTCCGTCGGGGCCGTCCACCATGTCCTGCCCGGCCCCGGCGAGCATGATCGCGGCGAGGTCGGCGGAGTCGTCGTACCCGTCGCCCTCGGAGATCGCGGCGAGCCGCGCCGAGGTGTCCATGAAGGCCGGGTCGACGCGGTGCACGGCCCGGTACAGGGGGAGGGCGGCGGCGCTGCGGCCGGTGCCCTCGTGGGCCCGGGCCAGCCAGTAGCGCAGTTCCTTGCGCTGCGGCTGCTCGCTGCGGCAGCGCATCAGGGCCGACGACAGCAGCGGTTCGGCCTGGCCGTACATCTCCAGACGGACCCGGGCCATCCCGCCGAACAGGCCCGCCTCTATGCCCAGCATGGCGTCGTTGATCAGCGGCTCGGTGTGCCGGACGAGTTGTTCCCAGTCCTTGACGAGATAGGCGCGGCAGGCGTGCAGGAAGCGGACCTGGTGGTCGGCGTCCACCGGTGGCAGGCCGGCGAGGGCCCGGTCCAGTTCCGGGACGTGCCGGCCGTCCAGCCAGTGCGAGGCGTGGGCGAGGAGCAGGTCGCGCGGGCTCTCCAGCACGGGCTGCACCCACCAGCCCAGCCAGTACCAGGAGTTGAGGTTGCGCCGGTGCCGGGCGCGCTGTTCGCCGAAGCGGTCGCGGTGCCGGAACATCCTCAGCAGCGCGGTCGTCGTGTCCACGCGCAGCGCGTGCAGTCCGAGCCAGCCGTCGGCCATCCCGGGATCGATCCGCACCGCGGCGCGGAACTCCTCCTCCGCCTGCGGATAGGCGCCCATCGTGTAGGCGTCCACACCTCGCAGCCAGGCGAGGTCGGCCGGGGCCTCGGGGCCCTGCGTGCCGAAGTCCATCACGTCCCCCACAAACCGTGCCCCCGTTTGGATGGCCGGCGGGCCGGTGCCCGTCGACCGCCTTGGTCCAACCGCTGTGCCGCGGACCGGAGTTGTGACGGTGCGCAGACCAGCCGTCCGTAGGTCGCACCGAGGGCATCGTACCTGCGGTGGTGTCGCCCGCCGTAGGGTGCCGCACGGGCCGTTTGACGAGGTGGGAGCACAGGGGCGCACACACGCATGGTGACCGAGGGTGAGCGAATCGTGCCTCGCGACAGCCGAAAAAGGGGGCTGGGGGCAGAACGAAGCCCCCGATCACGGGGGAACAACCGGGGGCTTCGCGACTCTGGGCGGCTACGAATGGCCGCGCATTGAGAACGTAAGTCCTGTACGGCCCCTCGGTCAAGCCGAGTTGGAGCACTCCGGGAAGTTCTCCCGCAAGGGTCTTCACAAGTTCAGCACACTGCGGATGGTCCGTCACCGTGTGTGACATTCTGGTCCGGTCCAAAGGTCCCGGCAGGTCCCTCAAACACCTCGTATCCCTCCCGGCACTGCCGTACCAGGAGGTCGGCGAAGGGCCGGGAGGGGTCGTCGGCGAAGTGCCGTCGCTCCGCCGGGACCCAGCCGTCCCAGAAGTCCCGCTGTTCCGCCCCGTCCCGCGCGCGGCCCCGTGCCCACGCCGCCTCGCTCGGCAGCTCCATCCACAGCAGGTGGGCCAGATGCGGACGCAGTGCCCGGCGGCCCGCCCCGACACCCTCGACGAGGACCACGGGAGCCGGCGGCAGCGCGCGCGGCGGCCCGAAGTCGCGGGAGTGCCAGTCGTAGGGGGTGTAGTGGGCGCTCTCGCCGCGGCCGAGCGGTTCGATCACCTGGGACAGCAGCCGCGCGGACCAGCCGAACAGCTCCTCGTGGCTGGCGATGTCGTCGATCCGCAGTACCGGCGCGCCGCCCAGCTCCCGGGCCAACCGCCCGGCGAACGTGGACTTCCCGGAGCCGGCGTGCCCGTCGACGCCGACGAGGCGGACGGGGCCGCAGGAGGGGGGCAGCCGGCGGAGCCGGGAGGCGAGGTCGCGGATGGCCGTTCCTCGGGGAGCAGGAGCGTGATCAGGGGTTCCGCCGTGCAGTCTAGGTCGGCCGGGTCGCTTCAGTGGACGAGACCAATATTGCCGGGCGTGGCATGGCCCGAAGTGCTGGCAGGAGCATGCCGCCTGTTCCATAGTTGGCGCACAGCCAAGCAGTGGACCTGCGCCGACTCGTACACCTGGGGGTCACTCCGCCCATGAGCAGAGCCGAACAGCCGTCCCGTAGAACCGTCCTGGCCGCCGCGGTCGCCGCCGCCGTGGCGGGTGCCGCGGGCCCGGCGTCCGCCGACACCGCGAGCAGTGCCGTGACCGACGCCGCCGACCCCGCCCGGCGTGCGGCCCGCCCGGTCGACAACCGTTTCTGGACCACGTACGCCGACTGGCGCGGCGGCGCCGCCAAGGGCACCCGGGCCGTCGCCGGTGCCCGACCGGGCCTCGCGATCGGCACCCCGGCCGGCACCGCCGACTACACCGACCCGCACACCGGCACGACGGCCGCCTGGGAGTACGGGACCTGGATGTCTCCCGTCCACCGCCTCGCCGTCCCCGCCACCGAGGTCATCGCCTCCTGGAACGCGCGCACCCCGGCCGGCACCTGGCTCCAGGTCGAGCTGAAGGGCACGTACTCCGACGGCACGAACACGCCCTGGTACGTGATGGGCCGCTGGGCGGCCGGCGACCAGGACATCAAGCGGACCTCGGTCGACGACCAGAGCGACGGCAGGAGCAGCATCTGGACGGACACCTTCGCGATCGACGACCCGGCCACGGGGCTGCGCCTGGTGTCGTACCGCCTCAGGCTCACGCTCTACCGCAAGCCCGGCACGAAGGCCACGCCCACGGTCTGGCGGCTCGGTGCGATGGGCTCCGACGTCCCCGACCGCTTCACCGTCCCGGCCTCCGCCCCCGGCCTCGCCCAGGAGCTGACCGTCCCGCGCTACTCGCAGGAGATCCACGTCGGCCAGTACCCCGAGTACGACAACGGCGGCGAAGCCTGGTGCAGCCCCACCTCCTCGCAGATGATCATCGAGTACTGGGGCGGCCGGCTCACCGCCGACCAACTGGCCTGGGTCGACCCGTCGTACGCCGACCCGCAGGTCTGCCACGCGGCCCGTTACACCTTTGACCACCAGTACGAGGGCTGTGGCAACTGGCCCTTCAACGCCGCCTACGCGGCCACCTTCAAGGGCCTCCAGGGCGTGGTCACCCGGCTCGGCTCGCTGTCCGACCTGGAGACGCTGATCGCGGCCGGCATCCCGGCCATCACGTCCCAGTCGTTCCTCAAGGAGGAGCTGACGGGGGCGGGTTACGGCACCTCCGGGCACCTGATGACCGTGATCGGCTTCACGGCGACCGGTGACGTGATCGCCAACGACCCGGCCTCGCCGAGCAACGACGCCGTGCGGCGCGTCTACCAGCGGCGCGAGTGGGAGAACATCTGGCTCAGGACCAAGCGGTACAACGCGGCCGGCAAGGTCGTCTCCGGCACCGGAGGCGTCTGCTACCTGTACTTCCCGGCGCTGCCGACCCCGCGCCAGCGCAAGGCGCTCGCGGCGGTGGGCGTGCGCTGAACCGGCCTGTGAACGGCCTCCGGCGCGCCGGAGGTCGTTCGCGTGTGACCAAGCTCTCTGCCGCAAAAGCCACCACCGGTGGCAAGGTGGACAGACTGGTGGGGGGAGTCCACCCGTACGTCCGACCTCAGCGAGAAGCCATGACCGCACACTCAGCCATCGCCGCCCGCACCCGCACCGGCGGCCCCCGGGAAGACGGCCCGAAGATCGCCGAACACGTCATGGGCTGGACCCTCGTCGTGGTGATCGCGATGCTCGTCACCCAGCTCGGTCTGCTGTGACCTGACGCATAACCGACCTGACATACTGCGGTGGTCCCGCCGCCCGTCGAGACCAGGGTCGAGATTGAATATCAGTCAGCAGCGTGACGCGGCCCGTCCCCGGGCGCGCGGCACCGAGCGCTCGGTAGCGCGTCGAGCCGAACTCATCGCCATCGGGCGGAAGTTGTTCGCCGACACGTCCTACGACGCGCTCTCGATGGACGACATCGCCCGCCAGGCGCATGTCGCCAAAGGGCTGATCTACTACTACTTCCAGTCCAAGCGCGGCTACTACCTGGCGATCATCCAGGACTCCGTCGCCGACCTGGTCACCTACGCGGCGAGCGGCCTCGAACTGGAACCGGTGGACCGGGTCCACCGCACCGTCGACAGCTATCTGCGCTACGCCGAGCACAACCAGGCCGCGTACCGCACGATCGTCAGCGGCGGCGTCGGCTTCGACGCCGAGGTGCACGCCATCCGGGACGGGGTGCGCGAGGCCATCGTCGCCACCATCGCCGAAGGGGCCTACGGCCGTACCGACATCGCCCCGCTGGCCCGGATGGCCCTGCTCGCCTGGCTGTGCAGCGTCGAGGGTGCCGCCCTCGACTGGATCGACCGCCCCCACCTGTCCCGCGAGACGATGCGCGAACTCCTGGTGAAGACCCTCGGCGGCTCGATGCGCGCCATCGAGGAGATGGACCCCGCGTACCGCACCCCGGCGCCGGCCCGCCGAGACGACGGCTGACAACGGCGGGCAACAGCCGACGACTTGGGGCGGAGGCTCGTGGTTCCCCGCCCCAAGTCCGCTGAACGACCGGCTAGTTGATCGCCCTGATCAGCTCACCGCCCGAGGTGTCCCCGCTCAGCTCCCAGAAGAACGTGCCGCCCAGCCCCTGCTGGTTCTTGTACGCCATCTTCGTCCCGATGGTCGCGGGGGTGTCGTAACTCCACCAGTCGCTCCCGCACTTGGCGTATGCCGTACCGGCGACGGTCCCCGTCGCCGGGCACTTCGTCCGCAGCACCTTGTAGTCCTCGATGCCCTGCTCGTACGTCCCGGCGGCCGGGCCCGTCGCGGTGCCGCCCGGCGCCGACTGGGTGACGCCGGTCCAGCCGCGGCCGTAGAAACCGATGCCCAGCAGGAGCTTGGCCGCGGGGATGCCGAGGCCCTTGAGCTTCGCGATGGTCGCCGAGGTGTGGTACCCCGCCTGCGGGATGCCGGAGTACGAGTTCAGCGGCGAGTGCGGGGCCGTCGGGCCGGTCGCGGCCCAGGCGCCGAAGTAGTCGTACGTCATCGGGTTGTACCAGTCGACGTACTGCGCCGCGCCCGCGTAGTCGGCGGCGTCGATCTTGCCGCCGGGGGTGGCGTCGGCGGTGATCGCCGCGGTGACCAGGTTGCCGGTGCCGAACGTGGCCCGCAGCGCCGACATCAGGTTCCTGAACGCGGGTTTCCCGCTGGTGTCACAGGTGGCGCCGCAGGCGTTCGGGTACTCCCAGTCGATGTCGATGCCGTCGAAGACGTCGGCCCACCGGGAGTTCTCGACCAGGTCGTAGCAGGACCGGGCGAACGCGGCCGGGTTCTTCGCGGCCTCGCCGAAGCCGCTCGACCAGGTCCAACCGCCGAAGGACCACAGGACCTTGAGGCCCGGGTGCTTCTTCTTCAGCTCGCGCAGCTGGTTGAAGTTGCCGCGCAGCGGCTGGTCCCAGGTGTCGGCGACGCCGTCCACGGACTCGGCGGCGGTGTAGGTGCGTTCGGTCGCCGCGTAGGCGTCGCCCATCGCGCACTTGCCGCCGGTGACGTTGCCGAAGGCGTAGTTGATGTGGGTGAGCTTCGCCGCCGAGCCGGAGGTCTCGATGTTCTTGACGAAGTACTTGCGGTCATAGGTGCCCCACTCGGTGAAGTAGCCGAGCACCTTGGAGCCGGCGGCCTTCGGGGCGGAGGGGGCCGCGGTGGCGGTCGCGGTGCCCGCGCCGGCGAGCAGTCCGGCGCCGAGCACGACGGCGCACGCGGCGGAGACCAGTGCTCGGAAACGCGAACGGGGACGGTGGGGTATGTGCATCGGTGTCTCCTCGTGGGGGGAGGGGTGCCGACGCCTATTGGCATGAACGCGGTAAGGCGTCGCGGCCGAAACAGTAGGAGGACTAGACCAGTACGTCAATGGTTCGGACCAATTTCGAGGTGGCGGATCCCGCGGCCCTGACCTTCCTGGAGCGGCGGCCCGGAACTTCCCGAAGTGAGCGGTCGTTAACTGGTGACTGGATGCCGCCGATCGGGCATACTCACAGCGCAGAGCCGCTGGTCAGCAGCTTCCGTGACCCGGGAGTGCGAGCATCGGCCGCACTCAGTGAGACCCGGCGGAGCCGCCCCCACCACGGGCGCCTTTGCCCGTGCCCGACCAGGGAGGAGAGCGTCGCCATGCCCGACCGCGCCCCGCAGCCGGTGGACCGGCAACTGCCCACGGACGAGGCCCGGGATCTGATCTCGCTCGTCCGCGACATCGCGCAGCACGAGATCGCCCCGAAGGCGGCCGAGGAGGAGGACGCCGGCCGCTTCCCGCGCGAGATCTTCACCCTGCTCTCCGCGTCCGGACTGCTCGGCCTGCCGTACGACTCCGAGTACGGCGGCGGCGACCAGCCCTACGAGGTCTACCTCCAGGTCCTCGAAGAACTCGCCGCGGCCCGCCTCACCGTCGGCCTCGGCGTCAGCGTGCACACCCTGGCCTCCTACGCGCTCGCCGCCTACGGCACCAAGGAGCAGCAGGTCGAGCACCTGCCCGCGATGCTCGGCGGCGGCCTGCTCGGCGCGTACTGCCTCTCGGAACCGTCCTCCGGCTCGGACGCGGCCTCACTGCGCACGAAGGCGGTGCGCGACGGCGAGGACTGGGTGATCACCGGAACCAAGGCGTGGATCACGCACGGCGGCATCGCCGACTTCTGCACGGTCATGGCCCGTACCGGCGAGGAGGGCCCGCGCGGGATCACGGCCTTCCTGGTGCCCGGTGACGCGGCGGGCCTCAGCGGCGCGGCGCCGGAGAAGAAGATGGGCATGAAGGGATCGCCGACCGCGCAGGTCCACTTCGACGGCGTGCGGGTCGGTGCCGGCCGGCGCATCGGCGAGGAGGGACAGGGCTTCGCCATCGCGCTGGCCGCGCTGGACTCGGGCCGGCTCGGCATCGCGGCCTGCGCCGTCGGCCTGGCCCAGGCGGCGCTGGACGAGGCGGTGGCGTACGCGACCGGGCGGCGGCAGTTCGGGCGGCCCATCACCGACTTCCAGGGGCTGCGCTTCATGCTCGCCGACATGGCGACCCAGATCGAGGCCGGCCGGGCGCTGTACCTGGCGGCGGCACGGCTGCGCGACGCGGGCCGGCCGTTCGCCAAACAGGCGGCCATGGCCAAACTGCACTGCACCGACACGGCGATGAAGGTGACCGTCGACGCCGTCCAGATCCTCGGCGGATACGGCTACACCGCCGACTTCCCGGCCGAGCGGTACATGCGCGAGGCCAAGGTGCTGCAGATCGTCGAGGGCACCAACCAGATCCAGCGGATGGTCATCGCCCGTCACCTAGCGGGTCCCGAGACCCGCTGAACTGACCCGACGTCACCTGGGGCGCCGCCAGCCGGACCCACTCCGGGTCGTGGCGCCCCGGCAGAGTGCGGCCCCGGGCAGCCCAAGTGCGCATCAGATCACGGTAGATGGGCGGGTCCGGCACCTGGGGCGGCGCGAGCGGAACCGATTCTGTGGAGCCGAGAACGGGAGCGGGAACGTACACCCGTCGCTGACGCCCGGTCGTGGAAGTGGTGGGGGTCATGCCGGGGCAACGCGGAGGGCGTCGCACGGTCACCGGTCCCGGGAATCGTGCGTGAGTTCACGGACGTCGGGGAGCGAGGACCGCCTCGGCCGAAGCCGCTCGCAGCCGCCTGACCCGACGTCACCCCGCAGCGGCACACACCGAGCCGCGCCACGGCATCCTGGAGCCGTGGCGCGGCTCGGTCACGGGGTGGGTGCGAGGCCGCTCAGGCGGCCTGGCGGCGCAGGACGGGCACCCGGATGGGGCGCGAGCTCGGCCCGCCGACGTGCGAGAAAGGCTGTGTCCTCCAGTCGAGCCCCTGAGGGAGAGTCAACAGGAGGGCGGTGTCCTGCTCCTGAGGCTCGGCCGACTCGTCGGCCGACCGCGCGTCGGAGGCCTCGCGGCCGGTGCCGGCGCAGACGGTGAGCCCGAACGGATTCCAGGGCGAGGCGCACAGCGCGTGCTCCGGCAGCACCTCCTCGTCCGCCAGCAGGGCGATGGGCTGAGCGCAGTCCGGGCAGATCACCCGGTACATCTCGAAGCTGTCGTAGGCGTCGAGATCGTCGTCGAGTTCGTCGGGTTCGACGCCCTCCGGCTCGGGCTCGACAACCAGCTGCGGCCGCTTGGGTGCGGTACGACCAGGGCGCTGAAGACTCTGCATATCGGGTTCTCCCCCTCGGGCTGGGCCGTGAAGGCACTGCGGCCTCGACCACAGCAAGCACTTCCCGCCCCGTCTCGGCGGTAATCACGGGAGCATCACGGAGCCTGTCCGGGAGGTGTGGTGTTCGTCACATGCCATCCGCAGATGCCCACGGCGGCCGATTTGTCCCCCCGGCAGGGTCGCGGGCCGCCTCCCGCCACATCACGAACCGGGCATGACCTGCGCCGCTCAGGTATCGGAGGAGATCAGCCGCACGGTAGGTTCTTGCGCCATGGAGGAGCTCGACCGACAAATCGTGCAGCTGCTCGTCAAGGACGGGCGGATGAGCTACACAGACCTGGGCAAGGCCACCGGCCTGTCCACGTCGGCCGTGCACCAGCGGGTGCGCCGGCTGGAACAGCGGGGCGTCATCCGCGGCTATGCCGCGGTGGTCGACCCGGAGGCCGTCGGGCTGCCCCTGACCGCGTTCATCTCGGTGAAGCCGTTCGACCCCAGCGCCCCCGACGACATCGCGGAGCGCCTCTCCGGCGTGCCCGAGATCGAGGCCTGCCACAGCGTCGCCGGCGACGAGAACTACATCCTCAAGGTGCGCGTCTCGACCCCGCACGAGCTGGAAGAGCTGCTGGCCCGGCTCAGGACGCTGGCGGGGGTCTCGACCCGGACCACGGTGGTGCTCTCCACGCCCTACGAGGCACGCCCACCGCGGATCTGACCGACCTGGGTGCCGGACGGTTCGCGGCAGGCGCGAAACTGTCCCTCATGAGTGAACGCACCGCCGAACCGACCACCGTCCTCCTGCGCCGCGGAGAGGTCCACAGCCCCGCCGACCCGTTCGCGACGGCGATGGTCGTGGAGCGCGGCCATGTCGCCTGGGTCGGCTCCGAAGGAGCGGCCGACGCGTTCGCGGACGGCGTCGACGACGTGATCGACCTGGACGGCGCCCTGGTCACCCCCGCCTTCACCGACGCGCACGTGCACACCACGTCCACCGGCCTGGCCCTCACGGGCCTCGACCTGTCCGACGCGCCCTCCCTGGACGCCGCCCTCGCCCGCGTACGGGACTTCGCCGCCGCCCGCCCGGACGACCGCGTCCTCCTCGGCCACGGCTGGGATGCCGCCCGCTGGCCCGGGGGGCGCCCGCCGACCCGCGCCGAACTCGACGCCGCGACCGGCGGACGCCCGCTGTACCTCAGCCGGATCGACGTCCACTCGGCGGTCGTCACGACGGCCCTGCTGGCCCTCACACCCGGCCTCGACGCCCCCGACGCGCCCCTGACGGCCGACGCCCACCACGCCGTGCGCGCCGCCGCCCTGGGCGCCGTGACGCCGGCCCAGCGCGCCGAGGCCCAGCGCACCGCCCTCGCCCACGCCGCCTCCCTGGGCATCGGCACCGTCCACGAGTGCGCCGGCCCCGAGATCTCCTCCGAGGACGACTTCATCGGCCTGCTCCGGCTCGCGGCCGAGGCGACCGGCCCGCGCGTGGTGGGCTACTGGGCGGACCAGGACGTCGACAAGGCGCGCGCGCTGGGCGCGGTCGGCGCGGCCGGCGACCTGTTCGTCGACGGCGCCCTCGGCTCGCACACCGCCTGTCTGCACCAGCCGTACACCGACGCCGGCCACACCGGCACCTCCTACCTGGACGCGGCGGCTGTCGCCGCGCACGTCACGGCGTGCACCGAAGCGGGCCTCCAGGCGGGCTTCCACGCCATCGGGGACGCCGCCGTGACCGCCGTCGTCGAGGGCGTGCGCGCCGCCGCCGAGAAGCTCGGCCTCGCCCGGGTACGGGCCGCCCGGCATCGCGTCGAGCACGCCGAGATGCTCACCCCGGAGACGATCGCGGCCTTCGCCGAGTTCGCCCTGACGGCGTCCGTCCAGCCCGCCTTCGACGCGCTGTGGGGCGGCGAGGACGGCATGTACGCCCAGCGCCTCGGCGCGGAGCGGGCGCGCACCCTGAACCCCTTCGCGGCCCTGCTGAGGGCCGGCGTCCCGCTCGCCTTCGGCTCCGACAGCCCGGTCACCCCCCTCGACCCGTGGGGCACGGTCCGCGCGGCGGCCTTCCACCGCACCCCCGAGCACCGCGTCTCGGTGCGCGCCGCGTTCACCGCGCACACGCGGGGCGGCTGGCGGGCGGTCGGACGCGACGACGCGGGCGTCCTGGTGCCGGGCGCACCCGCGGACTACGCCGTGTGGCGCACCGACGCCCTCGTCGTCCAGGCGCCTGACGACCGGGTCGCCCGCTGGTCGACCGACCCCCGCTCCGGCACCCCCGGTCTGCCCGACCTGACCCCGGGCCACGACCTGCCCGTCTGCCTGCGCACCGTGGTGGGCGGACGAACGGTGTTCGTACGGCCGGGCGAGTGATCTACCGGGGTGGCGCACGGCCGATCGGTCGTCACCACGCCGTCGCGCGACCTGCGCATCCTCCCCGCTGACCAGGGCTTTGACGGAATACGCGCAGCTCAAGCGGCTGTTGACAGCCGACGGCAGCGTGCCGGTAGGTTCGGCCGAGTCCACCACCGGACGCCCGACCGGGGAATGTCCGCGCACTCGCCGCCGCGCCGCTGGGTCAGGGACGGTGTGCCGCACCGGGGCACCGCCACTGGGAGCCAGGCTCAGCGCCCGCGCCACGGCGAGGGAACGTTCCGGCCGGTCGGGGAGGTGTGACCCGGGTGGGGCCCGGACGTTCAGTAGACAACGGCTTTCGGTCGACCCGCAGCCAGCGGGCCCCAGGTCGGCCCGAAGGGCGCCGGGCCCCCATCCGCAGCACGCACAGCCCTTGACACGGTACGCACGGTTTCCGAGGAGCGCGCTCTTACCCCGCTTTTGTGTAAACGACACCACCATACTTACGTCCTGTCACGTCATCGCAGGCGGCGGCCACTATGGTGGACCTCTGCGTACGGACTTGAAGGGGCAGTAGTGAACGACGGCGACGGGACCCTCGCGGCACAGGACCGGGGGAGGCGGTTCGGCCCGCTCGGTACCGCACTGGTGATCATTCCGACCTACAACGAGGCGGAGAACATCAAGGCGATCGTCGGTCGCGTGCGCAAGGCCGTTCCCGACGCGCACGTCCTGGTGGCCGACGACAACAGCCCGGACGGCACCGGCAAGCTCGCCGACGAACTGACGGTCGACGACGACCACGTCCAGGTACTGCACCGCAAGGGCAAGGAAGGCCTCGGCGCCGCCTACCTCGCGGGCTTCCGCTGGGGCCTGGAGAACGGCTACGGCGTCCTCATCGAGATGGACGCCGACGGCTCCCACCAGCCCGAGGAACTGCCCCGTCTGCTGACCGCCCTCAAGGGCGCCGACCTGGTCCTCGGCTCCCGCTGGGTCCCCGGCGGCCGGGTCGTGAACTGGCCCAGATCCCGGGAGTACATCTCCCGAGGCGGCAGCCTCTACTCCCGCGTCGCCCTGGACCTGCCGCTGCGCGACATCACCGGCGGCTACCGCGCCTTCCGCCGCGAGACCCTCGAAGGCCTCGGCCTCGAAGAGGTCTCCTCCCAGGGCTACTGCTTCCAGGTCGACCTGGCCCGCAGAGCGGTCAAGGCCGGCTATCACGTCGTCGAGGTGCCCATCACCTTCGTCGAGCGCGAGCACGGCGACTCCAAGATGAGCCGCGACATCCTCGTGGAGGCCCTGTGGCGGGTCACGACGTGGGGCGTGGGCGAGCGGGTCGGCAGGATCGTGGGCCGGGACAAGCCCTCACGGCCGTAGTCGGGACCGGCCCTCACAGCCGCGGTACGGGGATCTCACAGCCTCCGGTGATCGTTCCCTTATCCCGTGCTGAGCCGGGTCCAGGCACACTGGACGTATGACGACTGGCGCTCCGACTCCCACACACCCCGTCCGGCCCCGGCGCTCCCGGCTGCGTACGTTTCTGCCGCTGGGTGTCGCCGCCTGGCTGGTGCTGGAGATCTGGCTGCTGACCGTGGTCGCCGGCGCGACCAGCGTGATCGTGGTCTTCCTGCTGCTGGTGGCCGGCCTGCTGTTCGGCTCGGTGGTCATCAAGCGGGCGGGCCGACGAGCCTTCCAGAACCTGAACGAGGCCTTGCAGCGGGGCGGAGCCCCCTCCGCCTCGTCGAGCGGTGGCGGCAACGGCCTGATGATGCTGGGCGGCCTGCTCCTGATGCTCCCCGGCCTGATCTCCGACGCGGTCGGCCTGCTCCTGCTGATCCCGCCGGTCCAGAAGGCCCTCGGCCGGTACGCGGAGCGCACGGTCGACCGCAAGCTCCGCGAGGCCGCCCAGGGCGGCCTGGGCGGCGCCTTCCAGCAGGCCCGTATACACCGCCCGGACGGCAAGGTCGTCCCGGGCGAGGTCATCAGGGACGAGCCGGGGAACCCCGGCCCGCAGGACCGGCGGCCGCCGCTGACGCACTGAGCCGTTCGGCCCTGCCGGGTGCCCCGCCGGACCTTCGGCGGGGCACCCGGCTTTTCGTGCCCCGACCGGTCCCTTGCCCCGACGGGCCCCGCGACCCCGCCCGTCCCCGTGACCGGGCGGGCGGTTCGGCCGCGTGGGTGACAAAAAACCGCGGGCGCCGCACGTGAGATCACGTACGGCGCCCGCGGTTTTTTGTGTGTGTTGTTTGTCCGCCCAGACCCCGGAGGGGCTACGCCGACTTCCGGCTGTCTCGCGGATGGACCGCGATGTTCATTGCGCCGGAGCGCAGAACAGCCAGGCGCTCTTCGAGGACCTCTTCGAGTTCCTCGCGAGTGCGCCGTTCCATCAGCATGTCCCAATGCGTACGCGCGGGCTTGGCCTTCTTTTCCTCAGGGCCGTCGCCGTCAACGAGGAGTGCTTGGGCCCCGCAGACCTTGCACTCCCACTCCGGCGGGATCTCCGCCTCGACCGAGAAGGGCATCTCGAATCGATGCCCCTTCTCGCATGCGTACTCCACGGCCTGGCGCGGGGCCAGGTCGATGCCGCGGTCCGTCTCGTAGCTGGTCACCACGAGGCGCGTGCCGCGAAGAGCTCGCTCACTCATGAATCGTGCCTCCCGGGCTTGTCGCCCACAGGACAGGTGTCGCTGTCGTCGTCATCCGGTCAACGTCCGGTCGGCGGTAAAGATTCCCGTTCCGGGTTCCGTTCCGGGTCATGCGTCGCCGTCGTAGCTGCCCCTTGTTGTACCCACCAGTGCCCGGTTTGTCACATCTGCTGGCAGATGTGACACAGCGTTTCGGCATCTTTGACGCGCAGTAACGGTACGCCTGGCAGGCCAAACGCGTACACTACAGCGCTTTCGCCTTGAACGCTAAATCCTCTCGGGAACGGGATTGCCCGCGTCGGAGATCGCCCGGCGCACCGGAACCCGTGCCAGCAGCAGGAACCCGACGACGAAGAAGATCACCAGCGAGATGATCGCGTCCCGATAGCTTCCGGTCACCTGGTAGGTGATCCCGAACAGCAGCGGGCCCAGCCAGCTCATGCCCCGGTCGCTCATCTCGTACGCCGAGAAGTACTCGGCCTCCTTGCCGGGCGGCACGAGGTGCGAGAACAGCGAGCGGGACAGGGCCTGACTGCCGCCGAGGACCAGTCCGATGCCGGCGGCCAGCACGAAGAACCACACGGGTGCCCCCGCGGGCAGGAAGTAGCCGGCGCCCAGGGTCACCGTCCAGGCGACCAGCGAGCCCAGGATGGTGCGTTTGGCGCCGTAGACCCGGGCCAGTCGGCCCATACCCAGCGCTCCCGCCACCGCCAGCACCTGGACCAGCAGCACGGCCCCGATGAGGGTCGACTGCCCGAGGCCGAGTTCCTCGGAGCCGTAGACCGACGCCTGGGAGATCACGGTCTGGATGCCGTCGTTGTAGACGAGATAGGCCAGCAGGAAGGCGAGGGTCAGCGGGTGGCGGCGCATGTCGCGGACGGTCGCGGCGAGCTGGCGGAAGCCGGGGGCCGTGCTCTCCCCGACGGCCTTCGCCCCGGGACGGCGATCACGCAGGCGGCGGAGTGGAATGAGGGCGAAGGCGCCCCACCACAGGCCCGCGGACGCCAGACAGATACGGACCGCGGCGCTCTCCGAGAGACCGAAGGACTCGTGACCGGTGTAGAGGACGAGATTCGCCACCAGGACCAGGGCGCCCGCCGCGTATCCGAAGGCCCAGCCCCGGGAGGAGACGGCGTCGCGCTCCTCGGGCGGGGCGATCTGGGGCAGGTAGGAGTTGTAGAGCATCATCGCGACGGACTGTGCCGCGTTGGCGACGATCAGCAGCGCGCCGCCGAGCAGATAGCGGTCGCCGTCGAGGAGGAACATGGCCGTCGTCGCCGCGGCCCCGGTGTAGGCGGCGGTGGCGAGGAGCGGCTTCTTGCGGCCGGTGCGGTCGGCGGCGGCGCCGACCAGGGGCATCACCAGGACCGCCACGATCACCGACAGGGACACCGAGTAGGCGAAGAACGACCCGGCGCGCACCGGGATGCCCAGGGGGTGCACGAAACCGTCCGCGTCCGCCGCCGACTTGGCGACCGACGTCAGATAGGGGCCGAGGAAGACGGTGAGCACGCTCGTCGAGTAGACGGAACAGGCCCAGTCGTAGAAGTACCAGCCACGCTGTTCGCGCCGCCGTTCGGCGGCCTCGTCCGCCGAGCCCGCCCGCACGGTGTCGGTGCCCACCCGTGCCCTCGCTTCCCCGTGAAGGTGCGCGGGCCGGGAGAGGGGAGGGTCAGACCCAGATGCCCCGCTCCTCCATGACCTTGCGCAGTGTGTCGATGTGATCGGTCATGATGCCATCGACTCCCAGGTCCAGGAGGCGGTGCATGCGGTCCGGTTCGTTCACCGTCCACACGTGCACCTGGAGCCCGAACGCGTGGGCGGTGCGCAGGAAGCGCCGGTCGACCACCTGGATGCCCGACTGGACCTCGGGCACCTGTGCGGCGACCGCGGAGCGGCGTACGGCCGCGGGCAGGCCCCAGGAGCGCAGCCTGAGGTTGAGGACGCCCCGGGTGCCGTACGACGTCGCCAGGCGCGGCCCGGCCAGTCGCTGGGCGCGGACCACCCGCGCCTCGGCGAACGAGCCGACGCAGATCCGGTCCCAGGAGCCGGTGCGCTCGATCAGCTCCAGCAGGGGCAGCAGCGCGGGCTCTGTCTTGACGTCGACGTTCCAGCGCACCTCGGGGAAGGTCTCCAGCAACTCCTCGAAGAGGGGCACCGGCTCCTTGCCCCCCACGCGCGCGTGCCGTACGTCCTTCCACGGCAGGTCCGCTATCCGGCCCGCCCCGTCGGTGACCCGGTCCAGGGTGTTGTCGTGGAAGGCGACGAGCCGGCCGTCCGAGGTGGCGTGGACGTCGGTCTCCAGATAGCGGTAGCCCGCCTCGGTCGCGCGCCGGAACTGCAGCGTGGTGTTCTCCAGGCCGTCCGCCGCCCCGCCGCGGTGGGCGAAGGCGATCGGGCCGGGATGGTCGAGGTAGGGGTGGCGTATCCGCGGGGTCACGGACGCAGTATCGCCTGCTGAGGTCGCCCGCCGGCAACGACCGGGCTGCCGCCGGACACCGACGGGACGGCGAACACCCGCAGGAAGAACTGGGTGAGCGGGCCGATCGTCACCGTGTAGAGCAGGGTGCCGACGCCGATGGTGCCGCCCAGGGCGAACCCGGTGACGACGACCGCGACCTCGACCGCCGTCCGCATCAGGCGGATCGAGCGGCCGGTGCGCCGGTGCAGACCGGTCATCAGGCCGTCGCGCGGACCGGGCCCGAAGCGGGCGGCGATGTAGAGACCGGTGGCCGCGCCGTTCAGCACGATCCCGGCCAGCAGCAGCGGAACGCGTACGGCGAGGCCGTGCGCCTCGGGGGCCACGGCGAGCGTGGCGTCCATGGCGAGGCCGACCACGAAGACGTTGGAGACCGTGCCCAGCCCGGGGCGCTGGCGCAGCGGGATCCACAGCAGCAGCACGGCCGCGCCCACGATGATCGACACGACGCCGATCGTCAGGCCGGTGAGTTCGGCGAGCCCCTGATGGAGGACGTTCCACGGCTCCAGACCCAGGCCCGCCTCGACGAGGAGCGCCGAACTCGCCCCGTACAGCGCGAGACCGACGTACAGCTGGATCAACCGGCGCCCGGGACGGCTCGGGCTTTTCGTGGGCAAGGGGTCCTCCTGTGTGGTGGTAGTGGCCTGACGCATGACACCCTGTGGCTCGGGTGGAGACCTCATCCATGGCCAATTCGGGGAAGGTGGACTGATTTCCATGGCGACGTGGACCTCGGCGATGGGGGCCGCGCAGCTAGCGCGGCTGCTCAACTCCCAGCAGGACCGCCCGGCCGGGCCGGGGACGCGGCGTCCGCCCGCCTACCGCGCGCTGGCCGACGGCATCCGGTTGCTGGTCCTGGAGGGCAGGGTGCCGGTCGCCGCCCGGCTGCCCGCCGAGCGCGAGCTCGCCCTGTCCCTGTCCGTCAGCCGCACCACGGTCGCGGCGGCGTACGAGGCCCTGCGCGCGGAGGGGTTCCTGGAGTCCCGGCGCGGCGCCGGCAGCTGGACGGCGGTGCCGGCCGGTAACCCGCTGCCCGCGCGCGGGCTCGAACCCCTGCCCCCCGAGGCGCTCGGTTCGGTGATCGACCTCGGCTGCGCGGCGCTGCCCGCGCCCGAGCCGTGGCTCACCCGGGCCGTGCAGGGCGCGCTGGAGGAGCTGCCGCCGTACGCCCACACACACGGCGACTACCCGGCCGGGCTGCCCGCCCTGCGCGCGATGATCGCCGAGCGCTACACCGCGCGCGGGATCCCGACGATGCCCGAGCAGATCATGGTGACGACCGGTGCGATGGGCGCGATCGACGCCATCTGCCATCTGTTCGCCGGGCGCGGCGAGCGGATCGCCGTGGAGTCGCCCTCGTACGCCAACATCCTGCAGTTGATGCGGGAGGCGGGCGCCCGGCTGGTGCCCGTCGCCATGGCGGAGGGGCTGACCGGCTGGGACATGGACCGCTGGCGGCAGGTCCTGCGGGACGCCGCGCCCCGGATCGCCTACGTCGTCGCCGACTTCCACAACCCGACCGGCGCGCTCGCCGACGAGGACCAGCGGCGGCGGCTCGTGGAGGCGGCCCGGTCGGCGGGGACCGTGCTGGTCGCCGACGAGACGATGAGCGAACTGTGGCTGGACCCGGACGTCGAGATGCCGCGGCCCGTGTGCGCCTTCGACCCGGCCGGATCGACGGTCGTCACCGTCGGGTCGGCCAGCAAGGCGTTCTGGGCGGGCATGCGCATCGGGTGGGTGCGGGCGGCACCGGACGTCATCCGCAGCCTGGTCGCCGCGCGGGCCTACGCCGACCTCGGCACACCGGTGCTGGAACAGCTGGCGGTGAACTGGCTGTTCAGCACGGGCGGCTGGGCCAAGGCCGTGGACGTACGCCGTGACCAGGCGCGCGGCAACCGGGACGCGCTGGTGGCCGCCGTACGCAGGGAACTGCCGGACTGGGAGTTCGAGGTGCCCCGGGGCGGGCTCACGCTGTGGGTGCGCACGGGCGGGCTGTCCGGGTCGCGGCTCGCGGAGATGGGGGAGCGGGTGGGCGTACGGGTCCCGTCCGGTCCGCGGTTCGGGGTCGACGGGGCCTTCGAGGGGTATGTGCGGCTGCCGTTCACCGTGGGCGGCGCGGTGGCGGAGGAGGCGGCGGCGCGGCTGGCCGCGGCGGCGCGGCTCGTGGAGAGCGGCGGGGCCGGGGGCGGTGAGGCGCCTCGCACCTTCGTGGCGTGAGGGTGCGTCCGGGGCGCGAGCCGCCTCGTCCGTCGTCGGTGTGATCCGTCGCGCGGCTGCTACGAGGTCTCCGCCACCACGGCGTCCGTCGGCGCCGCCGCCGTTGCGGTCCCCGCCGCGGTCGGTGCGGCGACCGGCACCGCGTCCGGCAGCCGCGTCCCGTCCGCCGGTGTGGTGCGCGGCGGCAGCAGTGCGAGGACCGCCTGGCGGTCGGTGTCGCTGGTCGCGTCGTCGTAGGGGTCCGGCGTGGACGGGACCTGGAGCCGGTGGACCGGGCCCGTGCCCAGGCGGGCGTAGCCGCGGCCGGGCGGCACCTGGGCGACCGGTGTCGTGTGCGGGTGGGCGCCGAGGATTGCCTCCAGCTGGTCGGCCGTGGCCGGGCCCAGCACGACCCGCGCGCGGGTGTGCTGGCGTACGGCGTCGCTCAGGGCGTCCGCGCTGTCGAACTGGTCGGCCACCACCACCGTCACGTGGGCCGCGCGGCCGTGCCGGAGCGGAACCTGGAGCAGGGTCTGCGGGTCCGGGCGGCCGTCCGCCGCGGCCACGTGGGCGAAGGCGCTCGGGCGGTCCAGGAGGATCCACAGGGGGCGTTTGGTGTCGTCCGGCGGGGGGTGCCCCGCTTGGCGGGCACGGTTGAGGGCGATCAGTCTGCGCTCGGTCTCCGCGGTCGCCCACTCCAGGCTCGCCAGGGCCCCGGCCAGCCCGCACTCGACCGCGAGGACGCCGTCCCGGCCGGTCAGGCACGCGTACTCACCGGTGCCGCCGCCCTCGACGATCACGAGGTCGGCGTACTGGAGGGCCTGCAGTGCGATGGAGCGCAGCAGGGTGGAGGTGCCGCTGCCCGGCTGGCCCATGACCAGGAGGTGCGGCTCCGTGGAGCGGATGCCCGTGCGCCAGACGACCGGCGGGACGTCGCGCTGTTCCGCGCCGTGGGTGAGGGGGAGGGTGCGCCTGACCTGGGTCGGGTCCGTGAAGCCGAGCACCGTTTCGCCGGGGGACGTGACGAAACGCTGTGCGGCGATGTCGGTGGACAGAGGGGCCAGGACCGTGACCGTGAGCTGGTTGCCCTCCTCGTCCCAGGCGAAGTGGTATTCGCGACCGCGGCCCGACTTGGCGTGCAGCAACTGCTCGATCCGGCCGCGGGACGCGGCCTCGCCGTCGGTGAAGTACGCCGGGTAGCGGATCAGTAGGTGCGTGATCCGGCCGGTGCCGTCGAAGTCGTACGCGGGGAAGGCCTTCTCCCACTCGCCGCCGTGCGCGTACAGCGGGGCCGGGTCCTCGGCGGCCGAGAAGTACGGCACCAGCGCCTCGTACAGCGACTGGAGGCGCTCCGTCTGCGACTCGTCCGGACCGTCGGGTTCCGGCTCCCTGCGGTCCCGGCCCTGCCAGGCTGCCGCCGTCATCAGGGTGATGACGGCGAGCAGCGGGCCGTACGGCACGAGCGCCACGACCAGGACCACCGACGCCACCAGGAAGAGCAGCGGCCCGCGCCTGTCCTTGGGGGTGTCGGCCCACTTGCGCCGCCCGGCCGAGGCCAGCCGGCGCAGACCGCGGGTGATCGTGATCAGTGGGTGGAGAACGTCGGTGGCGCTGTCGGCCGCCGTCCGGGCCAGATCCCGGCTCCGGGCGATCTGTGCGCTGCCTGTGCTCAGAATGCGGGGGAGGGGGCGCCGAGCCACTGCTGTCTCCTGAAGGTGCGTACGGACAGGGGCGTCAGAACTTGATTCCGCCGAGGAGGCTCGCCAGGCTCTCGCCGCCGGCCTTGATGCTCGGGGCGATGGCCGTGCTGGCCATGTAGAAGCCGAAGAGCGCGGCCACCAGGGCGTGGGAGGCCTTGAGGCCGTCCTTCTTGAAGAAGAGGAAGACGATGATGCCGAGAAGGACGACGCCTGAGATGGACAGGATCATTGGGGGTCTCCTGGTTCGTGGGGACAGTCACCATGAGTACTTCCAGGATCACAGGATGTATCCATACGATAAAAGGTGCAACAGGGTGAATTTCCCTTGATTTCGCCCGGGTGGGGGAGTGCTCTTGGTCCGGTTGAGCTGGGCTCTTGCGTCCGACCGGGTCTGCGGTGATCTTTACCTCCGGCACTTCGGGTCATGTGCCGCGCGAGCCAGTACCCTGGCGATTCACCTGAACGGTTGTACTGAGAGGCGGACCCGCCGATGACTGAAGCCCCCGACCCCGAGGTCGTGGAGCTGGCGACCAAGATCTTCGATCTGGCCCGGCAGGGGCAGACCGAGGCGCTCGTGGCGTATGTCGACGCGGGTGTTCCGGCCAACCTCACCAATGACCGCGGCGACTCCCTGGTGATGCTCGCCGCCTACCACGGCCATGCCGACGCCGTCCGTGCCCTGCTCGCCCGGGGGGCCGAGGGCGACCGGATCAACGACCGCGGTCAGACCCCGCTCGCCGGAGCCGTCTTCAAGGGTGAGGAAGACGTCATCAAGGCACTGCTGGAGGGCGGGGCCGACCCCGCGGCGGGGACGCCGTCGGCCGTCGACACCGCCCGGATGTTCGGCAAGACCCATCTGCTCGAACTGTTCGGCGCACACTGACACGCCCGCCCTGACCAGGGCGGACACGAAAAACGGGGGAGGCGGTAACAGGCCGCCGGAATTTCGGTCGCGGCAGATGGAACTGCCGAGTCATCATGACGTCGTGATTCACGGACGCGATGGCTGGGCAGGTGATGCCGCACCGCGCGGACCGTGATGCGGTCCGCATGGGCCACCGACGAGAGGCAGAGGAAGATGGCTTACAGCAAGCAGGAAACGGCGGGCGCCCCGACGTGTTGTCACGCGGCCAGGTAATGCAGGATCCCGGTTGCGTCGACGCTTGATGTGAGGCTGTTTCCCATGTTCGATCCGGTCATAGCGCCCAGCGGCACGCTGCTCGGCCTGCTTCAGCGGGGCCGCGGCGACGGCACACTGCACGCGCTCACCGCACCACGGCCCGAAGCGCTCGCGGCACTGAACCACTGTGTGCTGCGCGATCCCCGCCACGACTGGCAGGTGGAGAACCGCTCCCTCTACTACGCCCGCCTCTACCTCGACCTGAACGGCGAGCTGGACGAGATCGAGGCGCACCTCTTCGACGTCGAGGACGTCTTCGACACCGAGGAGTCCCGCACCGGGCTCACCCTCGCCGTCCTCGGCCACCTCGCCTCCTACGGCAGGCGGGACGCGCTCGAACTGCTGCGCAGGTACGCCGCCTCGGGCACCAACTGGGCCTGGGCCCTGGACGAACTCGCGCTGCGCGACGACGACGCCGGACTGCGCGCCCTCGCGGCGCCCGTCCTGGCGCGCTTCGCGACCGACACCGAGGGCGAGTCCGAACTGGCCGCCGCCGTACGCGACGCCTTCGAGCCCCGCCCCTGGCGGCTGTGGGCCGACGATCCGCGCGAATCCATCGCCACGCGGGTGCGTGCCGCCCACGAGGCCGGTTGCTTCGACCGCTGGCAGCGCCAGATGCGCCCCACCGGACCCCGTCCGGGGTGGAGCGTGCAGGCCGTCTTCGAATGGGCGCAGCAAGGTGTCGAACGCGGCGCCGCGCTCCATGTGCCCGCCGCCCGCTGCCTCACGGCCGTCGCCGGCCCCGAGGACCGGCCGGAGATCCTCCGGGCCGCCAAGGACGGCACGGAGGGCGCCCGGTGCACCGCCCTGCGCTATCTCGCCGACAGCAATGACCGGGACGCCCTCGAACTGATCGAGGTGGCCGTGGTCACCGGCCCGGTGGCCGTGGTGGAGGCCGCCGTGGACGCTTTCGAACGTATGCAGAGTGTCGCCGCCGTCGACCGGGCGCGCGGCTGGGCCCGACGGCCCGATCCGCTCGGCGCGGC
This sequence comes from Streptomyces sp. NPDC032822, assembly GCF_055578825.1. Taxonomy (NCBI): domain Bacteria; kingdom Bacillati; phylum Actinomycetota; class Actinomycetes; order Kitasatosporales; family Streptomycetaceae; genus Streptomyces; species Streptomyces sp. NPDC032822. Next base: position 291,364 of record NZ_JBVIOL010000011.1, read on the forward strand.
CGCCGGACGCATGCTCGCCTGCCGGGGCGGCGCCAAGGACAGCGAACTCGTCCTCGCGGCGCTCAGGGAGGCCGTCCGGGGCGAGGGCCCCGACGCACCGACCCTGTGGACGCTCGTCGACGGCACCGGACGGCTGGGCATCGCCTGCGCGGCCCCCGTCCTGCGGCACGTCTACCGGGAGACCGCCTCGTCCCATCTGCGCGGCCGGGCCGCCCGCGCCCTGGCCGCCACCGACCCCTCCTTCGCCACCGGCTTCGCCGTCGAGTGCCTGTGGGACTGCGAGGAGACCACCCGCGAGATCGCCGCCCGGCACGCCGAGACCGGTGACGCCCGGGTCGTGGAGCGACTGCGCCGCCTGGCCGCCGATCCCGCCGAGGAGGCCGAGGTCCAGACGGCCGTACGCAGCCGGATCGGACCGGACGCGACCGCCATGTGACGGCGCCTGGGGGAACCCGCCCGGCGGGTACGGGGGAGCCCCTTCCGGCGCGTTCGCGAGGGGCCGTCGAGGACCCGCCGAGGCGCTTGTCGCGGGCGCCGGGTGAACTCGGGGCGACCCACGGGGCGGCCCGACGTGGACGCGGTCCGACCTGCTCGGGTGCGCCGCGCAACGCTCACGGGACGTTCGTCGTTCAGAAAGATCCACTTTGACGCGTCCACGTCCAGCGCGGCGAGAACACCCTTATGCGTGTAGTCATCGTGACCGAATCCTTTCCCCCCGATGTGAACGGCGTGGCCCACTGCGCGCTCCAGACCGCCCGGCACCTCGTCGATCGCGGTCATGCCCCCCTTGTCGTCGCACCGGCTCCCGCTCCCGGACACCAGGCCGCCGCCTCGCCGGCGCCGTGCCCCGTCGTCCACGTTCCCTCCCTTCCGCTCCCCGGCTATCCCCAGGTCCGCGTCGCCCTCCCCAGCCGACGCCTCGCCGCGGCACTCGTCGCGCACCGCCCCGACGTCGTCCACCTGGCCAGTCCCTTCGTCCTCGGCGTCCGCGGCATGGCCGCCGCCGCCCGGCTCGGCATCCCGGCCGTGGCCGTCTACCAGACCGACCTCGCGGGATACGCCCGCACCTACATGGGCGCCGGCGAGGCCGCCGCCTGGCGGCGCATCCGCTCCGTCCACGCGGCGGCCGACCTCACCCTCGCCCCGTCCAGCGCGTCCCTGCACGACCTGGAGGCCCACCACGTGCCCCGGCTGCGGCTGTGGCAGCGGGGCGTGGACACCGCCCGCTTCCGCCCCGAACTGCGGGACGAGACGCTGCGCCGCGAGCTCGCCCCGAACGGTGAGCTGATCGTCGGCTACGTCGGCCGGCTCGCCCCCGAGAAGCACGTCGAGCTACTGGCCGGAGCCTGCGGTCTCCCCGGCGTCCGCGTGGTCGTGGTGGGCGACGGGCCGAGCCTGCCGAGCCTCACCGAGGCGTTGCCGGGCGCGGTCTTCCTCGGCCGCCGCACGGGCGACGAACTCGCCCGGATCTTCGCCTCCTTCGACGTCTTCGCGCACACCGGCCCCTTCGAGACCTTCTGCCAGACCGTGCAGGAGGCCATGGCGAGCGGCGTGCCCGTCGTCGCGCCCGCCGTCGGCGGACCGCTGGACCTGGTCGCCCCCGGGCGCACCGGACTCCTGGTCCCGCCGAACGACCCCGACGCCGTCAGGGACGCCGTGTGGTCCCTGGCCGGCGACCCCGGGCTGCGCGCCGCGTTCGGCGCTGCCGCGCGGGCCACCGTCGAGGCACGCACCTGGGCGGCCGTCGGCGACCAGTTGATCGGGCACTACGGCGACGTACTCGCCGCGCGTCGCCGGACGGCGGTGGCGGCATGAGCGGGCAGTCCCTGCGCATCGTGCGGCTGGCGAACTTCGTGGCACCGGCCTCCGGCGGGCTGCGCACCGCGCTGCGCGAACTCGGCAGGGGCTTCAAGGCGGCCGGACACGAGCCGGTGCTCATCGTGCCCGGTGAACGGGTGGGCGACCGGGAGACCGAGCAGGGCCGGGTGATCACCCTGCCCGGGCCGCTGCTCCCCGGCACGGGCGGATACCGCGTGCTCACCGACAAGCGGCGCGTGGCACGGCTCCTGGAGGAACTGGCCCCCGACCGGCTGGAGGTCTCCGACCGTACGACGCTCCGGTGGACCGGCAAGTGGGCGCGGCGCGCCCGGATCCCCGCCGTGATGGTCTCCCACGAGACCGCCGACGGTGTGCTGCGCACCTGGGGAATCCCGGAGGGCGCCGCCCGGCGCACAGCCGACGCCCTCAACGTCCGTACGGCACACACCTACGCGCGCGTGGTGTGCACCACGGAGTTCGCCGAGCGGGAGTTCGTGCGCATCGGGGCGCGCAACGTCGTCCGGGCGCCCCTCGGCGTCGACCTGGAGCAGCGGCATCCCGCCCTGCGCGACCCCGGACTGCGGGCCCGGCACGCGCGCGGGGACGAGGCGCTGCTCGTGATGTGCTCCCGGCTGTCCGTGGAGAAGCGGCCGGGAACCGCGCTGGAGACCCTGGAGGCGCTCCTGAGGCGCGGACGGCGGGCCGTGCTGGTGGTGGCCGGGGACGGCCCGCTGCGACCGCGCCTCGAACAGCGGGCGCGGGAGCGGGGGCTGCCGGTGACGTTCCTCGGGCATGTCGCCGACCGCGCCGTGCTCGGCGCGCTCCAGGCGTCGGCCGACGTGTGCCTGGCACCGGGTCCCGCCGAGACGTTCGGGCTGGCCGCACTGGAGGCGATGGCCTGTGGCACCCCCGTCGTGGCCAGCGCCTCGTCCGCCCTCTCTGAGGTGATCGGCTCCGCCGGGGCCGTCGCGGCCGACGCGGGAGATGCCTTCGCGGACGCCGTGGAGATGCTCCTCGAACGGTCCGTGGAGGAGCGGCGCGGGGGTGCACGCGCGCGTGCGGAGTGTTTTGGCTGGGACACGGCGGTCGGCGCATTCCTCGACGCTCACGATGCGGCGGTGTCCGTTCCGTCCCCCTCGACCGCTATATCCGGCTCATCCGGTTCGTCGGTGCGGCCCTTCATGCCCGGGGGCGTGACATGAGGCCGGTGCGGTTCGTGGCGCTGGGCGACTCGCTGACCGAGGGAGTGGGCGATCCCGTCGGTGACGGGTGGCGCGGCTGGGCCGCGCTGCTCGCCGGCGGGATCGGCGAAGGGCCCGCCGGGTCCGTGGGGTCGGTGGAGTCCGTGGAGTTCACGAACCTCGCGGTGAGCGGGGCGCAGACCCGGGACGTGCTGGAGAGGCAGTTGCCCACCGCGCGGGCGCTGCGGCCCGACCTCGCGTCCGTCGTCATCGGCGTCAACGACACCCTGCGCTGCACCTTCGACATCCAGGCCGTCGCCGCGCGCCTCGACACCGTGTATTCGGCCCTCACCGAGCAGGGCGCGGTCCTGCTCACGGCCTGTCTGCCGGACCCCGGCGCGATGCTCGGGCTGCCGGGTGCCCTGGCCCGTCCGCTGGCCCGGCGACAGCGAGCCGTCAACGCCGTCGTGCACGCGCTGTCCGAGCGGTACGGGGCCGTGCATCTGCACGCCTCCGAGGGCGCCTGGCTCATGGACCGTGCCCTGTGGAGCGCGGACCGGCTGCACCCTGGGGAGCGTGGGCACCGGCAACTGGCCCTGCGTTTCCACGCGCTGCTGGCGGAGGCCGGTCTCGCCACCGGGACCGCGCCCTCGCCCGAGCCCGGGTTCCCGGTGTCGACCAGGTCGGCGAGCCTGTGGTGGCTGGCCACCGCGGGGACGGGCTGGGTGGCCCGGCGGTGTACCGACCTGCTGCCGCAGCTCCTGACGCTCGCCGCCGACGAACTGCGCCACCGCGTGCGCGGGACGAGCGCCCGGCTCGATCTGCGGGCCTCGGCGGCGGTGTCGGCGGCGCTCGCGGCCCTGTCGGCGGCGGAGCGACAGCCGGACGCCGCGTAGGAGTTCACACCGGACGTCACACAGGAGCTCGCCGTCCTACGGCATGGTGCTGCACCGCCTCGCGGCAGGGGTGTCCCACCGGCCTGTGCCAGGGGGTGCCTCACCACCTCGCGGCAGGGGCGTTCCAGCGCCCTGCGATGGGCCCTTCAACGGCGGCGCACGGCCACGAAACGCACCGGCGTGCCCGGTGCCGCCTGGGCGGCGGCCGGGAGGTCGGCCGTGCGGACGACCGCGATCACCGGATAGCCCCCGGTGGTCGGGTGGTCGGCGAGGAAGACCACCGGCCGGCCGTCGGGCGGTACCTGGACGGCTCCCAGCACCATGCCCTCGCTGGGGAGCTCACCGGGCCGGGCCCGCTCCAGGGCGGGGCCCTCCGTGCGCAGCCCGATGCGGTTGCTCGCGGACGCCACCCGGTACGTGCGGGACGTGAAGACCCGGACGGCCTCCGGGGTGAACCAGTCCTCGCGCGGCCCCGGCGTCACCCGCAGGACGAGTTCGGCCGGGGGCGCCGGCTGCGGGGCGAAGTCCACGCGCGCGTGCGGCGATCCGGGGCTCCCCAGGGGCAGCACCGCGCCGTCCGTGAGCGGCGGCGGGCCGAGCCCGGAGAGAAGGTCCGTGGAACGGCTGCCGAGCACCGCCTCCACGGCGACGCCGCCGGAGACGGCCACATAGCCACGTACTCCGGAGAGGGCCGGTCCGACCTCCAGGAGCGCGCCCCCGGGAACCGCCACCGGCGTGCCCCAGGCGACCGGGCGCCCGTCCACCGTCACTCGGCAGGGGGCCCCGGTCACGGCCACGGTGACCGTCGAACGGGGCCGTACCGCGCAGCCGTTGAGGGTGGTCTCCAGGACGGCCGCCTCGGGACGATTGCCGACCAGCCGGTTGGCGAGGGCCGCCGCCGGGCCGTCCAGGGCGCCCGAGTGGGGGACCCCCAGGTGGGCGTGCCCGGGGCGGCCCCGGTCCTGGACGGTGGTGAGTGCTCCGGCGCGTACGACGGACAGCGCGCGGTCCGTCATTCCGCTCCCGTCGGCGGGGCCACCGGGACGAAGCGCACCCGCGTGCCCGGCGACAGCAGCGCGGCCGGCACGCGCGCGTGGTCCCACAGGGCGGCGTCCGTGGTGCCGATCAGCTGCCAGCCGCCCGGCGACGCACGCGGGTACACGCCCGTGTACGGGCCCGCCAAGCCCACCGAGCCCGCCGGGACGGCCGTCCGCGGAGTGGCCCGGCGCGGGACGTCGTAGCGCGCCGGGAGACCGGCCAGATAGCCGAAGCCGGGGGCGAAGCCGCAGAAGGCGACGCGGAACTCGGTGCTCGCGTGGATCCGGGCCACCTCCTGTGCCGAGACACCCCAGTGTGCGGCCACGTCCGCCAGGTCGGGGCCGTCGTAGCGCACCCGGAGCTCGACCACGTCGCCCGCGCGCGGGGGTGCGGGCGGGACCTCGGAGGCGGTCAGTTCGGACGCCAGGCGTCCCGGGTCGGCGAGGCCGTCGAGGAGGACCGTGCGGGCCGCCGGGACGATCTCGCGGACCGACAGGGAGCCCTCGGCGCGGCGGCGCAGCAACTCCGCGTGCAGGGCCTGGGCCTCGTCGCCCGAGGCCACCTCCAGGAGCAGGGCACTGTCGCCGACGGGCAGCGCCCTCATACGAAGGCCTCCACCCGCACGCCCGACGTCTCCAGTCCCTGCCGGACCCGGCGGGCCAGCTCCACCGCGCCCGGCGTGTCCCCGTGCAGGCACAAGGAACGCGCGCGCACCTCGATGCGGGCCCCGGAGTACGAGGTGACCGTGGCGTGCCGCGCCAGGTCCAGCGAGCGCTCCACGACCGCTGCCGGATCGGTGAGCACCGCGCCGTCCAGACCGCGCGGGACGAGCGTGCCCTCATCGGTGTACGCGCGGTCCGCGAACGCCTCCGTGACGCCCGGCAGGCCCGCCTCCCGGGCCAGGTCCAGCAGACGCGAGCCGGGCAGCCCGAGGACGGACAGTCCGACGTCCGCCAGGAGCACGCCCTCGACGACCGCGCCGGCCTGTTCCGTGTCGTGCACGACACGGTGGTAGAGCGCGCCGTGCGGCTTGACGTACGACACACGCGTGCCCGCCGCGCGGGCGAACACCTCCAGGGCGCCGATCTGGTAGGCCACCTCGGCCGCCAGTTCGGCGGACGGCACGTCCATCGCGCGCCGCCCGAACCCCGCCAGGTCCCGGTAGGAGACCTGGGCGCCGATCCGCACCCCGCGCGCGGCTGCCAGCTCGCACACCCGCCGCATGGTGGCCGCGTCCCCGGCGTGGAAGCCGCACGCCACGTTGGCGCTGGTGACGACGGTGAGCAGTTGCTCGTCGTCGGTCAGCCGCCAGCGGCCGAAGCCCTCGCCGAGATCGGCGTTCAGGTCGATCGAGGTCATGGATCCTCGCCACTCCTTCTCCGGCCCCTTGTCAGGCCACGCGGTACTGCTCGTCGCGGGCGTCGGTCAGGAACATCTGGCCCGGCGCGTGGGTGATGGCGAACGGCGGGCGCGAGGCGGTCACCGCCGCCTGCGGGGTCACTCCGCAGGCCCAGAACACCGGGATGTCGTCCGGAGCGAGGTCCACCGGGTCGCCGAAGTCCGGGCTCCCGAGGTCGTCGATGCCCAGCGCCGAGGGATCGCCGCAGTGTACGGGGCTGCCGTGCACCGCCGGGAGCAGACTGCTCTCCCGGATGGCGGCCGCCAGGTGCTCCGGAGGCACCGGGCGCATCGACACCACCAGCGGGCCGTGCAGCCGGCCCGCCGGACGGCACTGGCGCCCGGTCACGTACATCGGGACGTTGCGGCCCTGCTCGATGTGACGGATCGGGACGCCCGCCCCGGACAGCGCCCACTCGAAGGTGAAGCTGCAGCCGATCAGGAACGACACCAGGTCCCCGCGCCAGTGGGCGCGCACATCGGTCGGCTCGTCCACCAGCTCGCCGTCCCGCCACACCCGGTAGCGCGGCAGATCGGTGCGCAGGTCGGCGCCGTCCGCGAGGACGGTGCTCCAGGAACCGGCGTCCGTGACGTCGAGCACCGGGCAGGGCTTGGGGTTGCGCTGGCAGAACAGCAGCATGTCGTACGCCCAGTCGGCGGGCACCGAGATCAGGTTGACCTGGGTGTGGCCCGCCGCGACCCCGGCGGTGGGGCCCGCGAGCCCCGCGCGGAATCGGGTCCGGGCGTCCCTCGGGCTCCACGCGTGCGCGTGCTCGTCGACGAGGGTCAGAGGCTGGTCGTTCGTCACGGCCCGAGGGCGGTCTTCCGTGCGGTTCACGCCAGTTCCTTTCCACGCGTCTCCGGGAGGCCCAGCAGGGCCAGGGCTGCCAGGCCGTAGCCGATCGCGCCGAAAACCAGCGCGCCGCCCACACCCCAACTGTCGGCCAGGAAGCCGACCGTGGTCGGGAAGACGGCGCCCACCGCGCGTCCGGTGTTGTACGTGAAGCCCTGGCCCGTGCCGCGCACCGCCGTCGGGTACAGCTCGCTCAGGTAGGAACCGAAGCCGCTGAAGATCGCCGACATGCAGAAGCCGAGCGGGAAACCGAGTACCAGGAGGAGGGTGTTGGCGCCGTCCGGGATGTTCGCGTACGCCAGGATGCACACGGCCGACAGCAGCGCGAAGAGCCAGATGTTGCGCCGGCGGCCCAGCCGGTCGGTGAGGTAGCCGCCGGTGAGATAGCCGAGGAACGCGCCGGAGATCAGGAACGTCAGGTAGCCGCCGGTGCCGACGACCGACAGGCCGCGCTCGGTCTTGAGATACGTCGGCACCCAGGTGGCGAGGGTGTAGTAACCGCCCTGGACGCCGGTGGAGAGCAGGACCGCGAAGAGTGTGACGCGCAGCAGGCCGGGTTTGAAGATCGCCGCGAACGAGCCCTTCCCGGTGTGCTGTTCCCGTACGGCGATGGCCTCGGGCGCGTCCTGCACACGGCGCCGCATCCAGATCACCAGGAGCGCGGGCAGCGCCCCGGTCCAGAACATGATCCGCCAGGCAAGGTCGTCGCCGGCGAACGAGAAGACCACCGTGTACATGATCGCGGCGAGCGCCCAGCCCACCGCCCAGGAGCTCTGGATCGCGCCGAGCGTACGGCCCCGGTGCTTGGCGCTCGCGTACTCGGCGACCAGGATCGCGCCGACCGCCCACTCGCCGCCGAAGCCGAGGCCCTGGAGGGCGCGGAAGACCAGCAGGGTCTCGTAGTTGGGCGCGAAACCGCAGGCGACCGTGAAGACCGCGTAGGTGATCACCGTGATCATCAGCGCCTTGACCCGGCCTATCCGGTCCGCCAGGACGCCCGCCAGGGCGCCGCCGATCGCGGAGACCACCAGGGTGACGGTGGTGAAGAGGCCGGTCTGGCCGCTGTCCAGGCCGAAGTAGGCGGCCAGCGCGACCATGCTCAGCGGCAGGGTGAAGTAGTCGTAGGAGTCCAGGGCGTAGCCGCCGAACGCGCCGGCGAAGGCGCGGCGGCCCCGCGGTCCGAGGGCGCGCAGCCAGCCCAGCGCCCCGTCGTCGCCGAGGCGTTCGTCGGTCCCGGGCTGTGCCTCGGTGGTCAGGGCCTGCGGTGGAGGGGTCGTGCTCATGGGGCACCTCGCAGAGGGAGGACGGAGGGTGCGTGGGGTCTGAGCCGTGCCGTGCGGAAGCAGTGCCGTCGTCGAGCGGGGGCGACGCCGTTCGTAGCAAGGTAGAGGATCGTTGAACGATCCTTCAATACCTATGTTGTTTCGTTCTTGTATCTGCGATTGAATTCCGGGCATGGCAGAGCAGCTGGCGGGACTGGCCGACGACCGCGCACTCCTGGGCCGCACCAGCACGGCCGAACGGGTCTCGGACATCCTCAGAAGCCGTATCGCCGAAGGGTTCTTCCCACCCGGCACCCGGCTGTCGGAGGACAGCATCGGCGGTGCGCTCGGGGTCTCCCGCAACACGCTGCGCGAGGCGTTCCGGCTGCTCACGCACGAACGCCTGCTCGTCCACGAGCTGAACCGGGGCGTCTTCGTCCGCGTGCTGACCGTGGAGGACGTCGAGGACATCTACCGCACCCGCGGCCTCGTCGAGTGCGCGGTCGTCCGAGGGCTCGGTAAGCCCCCGTACTCGCTGGAGGGCCTTGCGGAGGCCGTGGCGGAAGGGCAGCGGGCGGCGCGTGAAGGTGACTGGAAAGCGCTGGGTACGGCCAACATCCACTTCCACCGGGAACTGGTCGCGCTCGCCGGCAGCGAGCGCACCAGTGAGCTGATGACCAGCGTCTTCGCCGAACTGCGCCTCGCCTTCCACGTGGTGGACGACCCGCGCCGGCTGCACGAGCCCTATCTCGCGCGCAACCAGCGGATCCTCCAGGCGCTGCAGGCCGGGGACAAGGACGAGGCCGAGAAACTGCTCGCGGTGTACCTCGCGGACTCACTGGAGCGCGTGGTCGAGGTGTACCGGCGCCGGGTCGGTGAGGACGGGACGGGTGCCGTCTGAGGCCGTCGTCCCCGCGTGACGGCCGTCGCATCTGCGTCGTTTGGGTCGTTGTCAGACCGAGGACCTAGTCTGTGCACCGTGACTTCGCCTGCATCGACGGACAGCGTTCCGCCCCAGCTCAGCGCGGGGCCGCGCCCCGCACCGGGACCGGCCGCCGACGAGGGACTGGCGCGGCGGCTGCGCGCGCTCGCCTGCACCGCCCCCCTGCACGACCTCGACACCCGCAAGGCCAACCTCGCGGGCGAGTACTCGGTGTACGGCATGGCGGAAGTCGCCCTCGCGGCCATCGACCTGGTCACCCTGAACATGGACTTCGACACCGGCGCGGACCACGACCAGATAGTCGCCAGGCTCATCCCGCGCATCGCCGCCCAGGCCCCGCAGCGGCCCGTCGCCGAGCACGAACGGGTGGCGCGCTGGGTCCTGGAGAACCTGATCAACGTCGGCAGCGTGGACCGCGGTTTCCGCGCGGTCTACGGCACCTTCGCGCCGGACGGCACCTATGTGCGCCGGGACTACGACTTCAAGCTGATCGAGGAAGTGCCGGGACCGGGCGGGTCCGTCTACCTCCGCACGACGGACGAGGCGGTCAACGTCCTGGTCGGCGCCCTCGACACCGACGTCACCAGCGCGCAGATCGCCGCCGAGGTCAAGCTGGAGGTGCTGATCAGCCGAGGCCGTCTCGCCGACGCCCAGCTCGCCGCCGAGCAGGCCCGGTACCGCACGGTCCAGTACTCGGAGACCCTGCGCCGCGCACTGGACGCGACCCGGCGCAACGTCCGGGCCGTCGACTGGCTCACCACCGTGCCTGACATGATCGCCGAGGCCCTCGACCACGTCGCCGACCGGTACCGCCACGAGAACGCGATCCTCACCAACATCCGCAAGGCCCGCGACGAGTCCGAGGACCCGGAGCAGAAGCGGCGCGCCGCCGAGCTGGTGGACATCGTGAAGGACTGCATCCGCCGCCACACGCAGTTGCAGTCCCGGCTCCTGGAGGCCGGGCCGCTGTTCCGTGCCGAGCAGGACCGACAGGCCTTCGCCACCCCCATGACCACGTCGGGGACCGACCTGTACGGACATCTGCTCGCACCGGCCCTGCCGCTGCCCCTGGAGCAGGCGGTCCGGGTCACCGACGCGTTCTTCGCCCGCGGGACGGGGCTGCGTACGCCGGTGTCGGTGCGGGTGGGCGACCTCGTCGACATACTGCTGACGCCGCCGACGGAGCGGGAGCACCTGGGCGCGGAGATGCCGGAGCCGGATCTCATCGCGACGCCGGACGACAGCCGGTTCAGCGAGGGGCAGTTGGCCGCGGCGATGGAGCTGCTGGATCTGCCGGCGGACGCACCACGGCGGTTGTCGGGCCTGCTGGCCGAGGCGCGCGGGCAGGACGCGGAGTTGCCCTATCTGGTGGCCCTGTTGGCCGTTCACGCGGCCAGCCCGCCGGTGGGGACCGCCTATCGGCAGGGAGAGGAGAAGCTGTTGTTCGCCGTGGACGACGGGACGGAACTGGACGATCCGGAGTTCGGCGGGGCGGATCTGATCGTCGGCATGGCTCTTCTGGACGCGGCGGGTATGGCCGCGGGCAGGACGGAGGCCGCGTGATGTCCTCTCTCGGCCGCGGGCCGGCGGTGGCCGGCCGCGCCCACACGGCCAAGCCGCAGATGTCACAGCCCCACGCCCCCGGGTGGGCGAACCGCCCCTGTGCCCTCAAGTCCAAGGAGTCGCAGTCGTGACCGAGCACGTCGAGTGGAGTGAGCCGGAGGCTGCCGCCGCGCCCGTGGCCGCCGCCGTCACCCCCGCCGACGCCGCCGACGCGGCCCGGCTGGTGGCCTTCGGGCTGCAGCCCAAGTTGCAGCCCGCCCGCGATCAGGAGTACACGGAGCTGCTGCGGCGCTACCGCGAGGATCCGGCGTTCGCGCGGCTGGCCGACGCCGTGGCCGCCGGGCTCGGGCTGGTCGTGCTGGAGGTGTCCCCGCGCGCGGGGATGGCCGTGACCGCCGCCGAGGACTCGGTGTTCGCCGTGCGGATGGGGGACTACGCGCGCCGGACGTCCGCCGACGGCGGAGACCGGTTCCTGCACGGACTGGCCCATCTCGCCGTCGCCGCGATGGCGTTTCCGCGCCCGGAGGACCTCGCCGACGACGGCTACATCGGGCGGGTCTCGGTCAACGGCGTCGACGCGTTCGTCCGGCAGGCCTGCCGGCGGCTGGAGGAGCGTGCCGACGAGCAGGGCGAGAACACCGACCCGGCGACCGACGCGCCCGGCCTTGAGGCCGCCTGGCGGATCTGGGTCAGACGCAGCGCGACCGGCGCCACCAAGGACGCGCGCAGGCTCGCCGGTTCGACGACCGGCATCGTCGGCAAGGCCGTCGCCTTCCTCACCGACTCCGGGTTCCTCCAGCGGACCGGGGACGACGGCGGCGGTACCTACCGGACCACGGCTCGTTACCAGCTCCAGGTGCGCGACATGGCCGGCGCCGCCGCGATGGCCGAGCTGCTGGAGCTGGGCGTCGTCCCCGTCACCGACGGGACGCCGACCCTGCTGCCCGCCGAGGACACCGACGACCTGGAGCTGGCGGCCGACGCCGGACTGCCGTTCCACGCGCCGTCGCCGTCCTGAACCCGCCCCGCCCCGAACGTTCCTGTTCTGACCTCCCGCCACCCGAACCTTCCGACCTGAACTTCCCCGACCTGCCGAAGACTTACGAGAGTCCGCCATGTACGAGCTGTCCCGGGTCCGTCTCTACTCCATCGGGCCCGCCGGTGCGCGCTACGCCGACACCGTGCTTGACCTGCGCGGTGTGGGCGAGCCCGTGCCCGACCCCGCGCCCACCCAGGCGGAGTTCTTCGAGGAGGAGCCGGTCGGCCCGCCGCGCCGGCCGGCCCCCGCCGGTGTGCTCTTCCTGGAGAACGGCGGCGGCAAGTCCGTCCTGCTCAAGCTGATCTTCTCCGTGATGCTCCCCGGGCACCGCAACACCCTCGGCGGCGCCAGCTCCGGTGTGCTGCGCAAGTTCCTGCTCGCCGACGACTGCGGTCACGTGGCGCTGGAATGGCAGCACGTGCTGACCGGCGAGTGCGTCGTCGTCGGCAAGGTGAGCGAGTGGCGGGGGCGTCAGGTCTCCAACGACCCGCGGAAGTTCGCCGAGGCCTGGTACTCCTTCCGCCCCGGTCCCGGGCTGAGCCTGGACAGCCTGCCCGTCGCCGAGTCCACCGCCGTGCGGGCCTTCGTCGAGGGTCAGTCGGGCGCGCAGGGCCGCCGCCGGACCATGAAGGGCTTCCGGGACGCCATCACCGAGGCCGGCAAGGCGTATCCGCATCTGGAGGTCCACTGGGAGGAGATCCACGACCGGTGGATCGAGCACCTCGGCGACCTCGGCCTCGACCCCGAACTCTTCCGCTACCAGCGGGAGATGAACGCCGACGAGGGTGAGGCGGCCGGCCTCTTCGCGGTCAAGAAGGACTCCGACTTCACCGACCTGCTGCTGCGCGCGGTGACCGACACCCGCGACACCGACGGACTCGCCGACCTGGTCAGCGGCTTCGGCAACAAGCTGGGGCGGCGGGCCGAGCTGATCGCCGAACGGGACTTCACCGCCGGGTCGGTCGACCTGCTCGGCCGGATCGTCGAGGCCACCGAGGGCCGCTCCCGCGCGCGGGACATCCACGCCGGGGCCGAACGCCGTACCAGGAACCTGGCACGCCGGCTGTCGGCCCGCGGGGCCAGGGAACGGGTACGGGCCACCGACCTCGCCCAGCGGGTCACGGCCGCCGCGTCCTCCGTCACGCACACCGAGTCGGCCCGGGACCGCAGTGCGCTGATCGCCGCCGAACTCGCCTACCGGCACGCCTCGCTGGCGCTCGCCGCCACCGAGAAGTCGGCCGCCGCGCAGAAACGCGAACTTGCCGACGCGCGCACCCTGCACTCCGCCTGGCAGGCCGCCGAGGCCGTGCTGCGGCACCGCGCCGCCGCCGACCGGGTCGCCCGCGTGGCCGCCGCGATCCAGGAGGCCGAACGGGACGCGGCCCCCGCCCTCGCCGCCCGGTCCCGGGCCGCCGTCGACCTCGTCCGCGCGCTGCACGCCGCCGCGGACGGCGCCGAGAACCTCGCCAACGAGGAGGAGGAGCGTTCCGGAGCCCTCCAGGAGGTCAGCGACTCGGCCCACCGCGACTCCACCTCCGCCGCCACCGAGGCCCAGCGCGCCCGCAGCGAGGTCGGACATCTGCGCCAGCGCCTGTCCGAGGTCGAGCAGGAGACCGCCGAGGCGGTGCGCGCGGGCTGGCTCGACGACAGCGCGCCCGACGCCGACCCCGCGCGCGCGGCCCTCGCCGCCAGCGACGCCGAGAAGGCGGCCGTAGCGGCCTGGGACAGCGCACGGGAGGCCTCCCAGCGCGCCGCCGAGCACGCGCGCGAGGCGGCGGCGGAGGGGTCCCGCGCGGAGCTGACCGCGGCCCGCGCGGAGGACGCGGCGACGGCCGCCGAGCGGTCCTTCGAGGCCGAACGCCGCCTCGCCGAGGCCCTGGCGGCCGAGGAGCGGCTGGCCGAGCTGCTGAGCCTGACCGGCAGTGACACGCGCTCCGGCGCGGTCCCGCAGCCCCGGCAGGACACCGACGACGTCGATCACGGGGCCCTCACCCCCGAGGACCTCGACCGCTTCGCCGACGAGCTGCGCGAACTGCTGGACGACGCCGTCTCCGCCGCCGAACGTCAGCTCTTCGAACTGCGCACGGCCGCCGCCGACGACTCCCGCATCCTCGGTGCCCTCGGCGACGGCGGACTGCTGCCGCCCGGCCCGGACGTGCTGGCCACCGTCGAGTTCCTCGGCGAGCAGGGCATCCCCGCCCTGCCCGGCTGGCGCTATCTCGCGCAGGCCGTCGACCCCACCGACCACGCGCGCGTGCTGGCCGCCCGGCCCGAGCTGGTCGACGGCGTGATCATCACCGACCCCGCCACCCACGCCCGGGCCCGCCAGGCGCTGAGCGACGCCGCCCTGCTGCCGCGGTCCGCCGTGGCGGTCGGCACGGCGGCCGCGCTGCTCGCGCCGACGCCGGCCGCGGACGCGGGCGACGGGGACGTCTTCCTCGTACCGCCGAACCCGGCCATGCACGACGAGCACGCCGCCGACGAGGAGCGGCAGACGCTGCGCGCGCGGGCCACCGAGCGGGACGAGGAGATCCGGGCGCTCGCGGCGCGCCTCGGCAAGGACCGGGAACTCGCCGCCCGACTCTCCTCCTGGCGCACCGGCTGTCCGGCCGGCCGGCTCGTCGAGCTGGGCCAAGCCGCCCGTGACACGCGGGCCTTCGCCGAGGAGTCCGAGGCGGAACTCACCGAGGCGCGGACCGTGCGCGCCGAGGCCGACGAGGCCGCAGCCGAGGCCGCCCAGGTCCGGGACGAGCGGCAGGAGAGCGCCCAGAAGGCGCGGCGCGCCGCAGACGCCCTCGCCGGGCTCGCCTTCCGGCTGCGGGAGCGAGCCGGCTGGCAGGTCAAGCTGCGCGAACTCGCCGACGAGGCCACCGAGTCCGAGGCCCGCGCCCAGACCTGCCTGGACCGGGCCCGCGCCGCCGACGAGGACCGGCGTGCCACCCAGCGCGCCGCCGACGACGCCCGCCGCACCGCACGGGCACTGCGTGCCGAGCGCGCCGAGATCGCGGGCGCCCCCGACGACGTACCGGAGAACGGCACCACGGACCCGAGGGCGTCCCTGCCCGCACTCCGGGAGGCCTATCGGGCCGCCTCCCAGCTGTACGAGAAGGTCGGCGTCGGCGCCGATCTGCGGGCCGAGCAGGCGCGGGCCGAGAGCGACGAGAGCGCGGCGCGCGCCGACCTGGACCGGCTGAGCAACAAGGTCCGCACGCGCGCGGAGCAGCTGCTCCAGTCACCCGACGGCTCGGACGGCCCGTCCCGGCAGGCCGCCGTCGCCCGCGCCGATGAGCTGGTCCAGCTCCTGGAGACCCGGATGTCCCAGGCGAGCGAGCAGCTCGGGCGGCTGCGCGGCGAGGCCGAGCGGCACGCGCCCGAGGAGGGCGAGACGCACACCGAGCTGCCCGCGGACCAGCAGCCGCGCGACGCCGAGCACGCCCAGGCGCTGCTGCGCACCGCCACCGCCGAACTCGCCTCGCGCACCGAGGCGTTGAGCCTGTCCCGGGAGGCGCACGCCGAACTGCTCGACTCCCACCGGGCCGCCGAGGACGCGGCCGGCGGCTTCGACGAGATCGCCGCCATGCTCCGCGACCTGCTGCGCGAGCACACCCCGGAGGAGGAGCGGGAGGAGTCCGAGGCGTACCCCGGCAGCCCGGAGGAGGCCCGGCAGTCCGCCGCCGAGGCCCGCAGGTCCCTGCGCGGCTGCGCCGCCGACCTGTCGGCCGCCGAGTCCGCCGTGCGCGAGGCGAGCGACATCCTCGTCCGGCACGCCAACTCCACCCGCTACGAACAGGTCCGCACCCCCGCCCGGCAGCAGATCCGCGAACTGCCGGCCTCCTCGCTGCCCGAGCACGCCCAGCGGTGGGCCGACGCCTTCGCGCCCCGACTCCGCGTCCTCACCGACGAGTTGGCGCAGCTGGAGCGGAACCGGGACTCGATCGTGGACCGGCTGCGCGGGCTCGTCGAGTCGGCGCTCGCCACCCTGCGGTCCGCGCAGCGGCTGTCCCGGCTGCCGGAAGGCCTCGGGGAGTGGTCCGGGCAGGAGTTCCTGCGGATCCGCTTCGAGGAGCCCGACCAGGCCGTCCTCACCGAGCGGCTCGGCGAGGTCGTCGACGAGGCGACCCGGGCGGCCGTGAAGAAGAACTCCGACCTGCGGCGGGACGGCATGTCCCTGCTGCTGCGGGGAGTCGGGGCCGCCCTGCAGCCCAAGGGGATCGCCGTCGAGATCCTCAAGCCGGACGCCGTGCTGCGCGCGGAGCGGGTGCCCGTCGGGCAGATGGGTGACGTGTTCTCCGGCGGCCAGCTGCTCACCGCGGCCATCGCCCTGTACTGCACGATGGCCGCCCTGCGGTCGAACGACCGGGGCCGCGACAAGCACCGGCACGCCGGCACGCTCTTCCTCGACAACCCGATCGGGCGGGCCAACGCGACCTATCTGCTGGAGCTGCAGCGGGCCGTGTCGGACGCGCTCGGTGTCCAACTGCTCTACACCACGGGCCTGTTCGACACGACCGCGCTCGCCGAGTTCCCGCTGGTCATCCGGTTGCGCAACGACGCGGATCTGCGCGCCGGGTTGAAGTACATCAGCGTGGAGGAGCATCTCCGGCCGGGGCTGCCGGAGGCTCCCGCCGGGGATGCGACGCACAGTGAGATCACCGCGACGCGGATGTTCAAGCGACCTGCGCCGAGCGCTCCGTAGGGCTACGGTCGCGGGGAACCGCGGGCCCGTCGTGGCTTGTCGCGCCCATGTGGCGGAGCCGCCCTTGTTGCAGCCCCGCGCCCCTCAGGGGCGTCTACGCGTCCTCCTTCAACAGGTCCGCGCACTTCTCGCCGATCATCATGGTCGTGATGCACGGGTTGACGGTGACGAGGTTCGGCATGGCGGACCCGTCGGCGACCCTCAGTCCCTCGATCCCCTTGACCCGCAGCCGTGCGTCGAGCGGGGCCGAGGGGTCGTCGTCCGCGCCCATCTTCACGGTGCAGGACGGGTGGTAGACGGTGTTGTGGGTCTTGTGGATGTAGTCGAGCAGTTCGTCGTCGGTCCGCACGTCCGGTCCGGGAGCCAGTTCGGCGCCCGCCCAGCCGCTGAGCGCGGGCTGCTCGGCGATCCGACGGGCCAGCTTGAGGCCGTACGTCATCACCCGCGCGTCGTGCTCGTGGGTGAAGTACCGCGGGTCCACCTTCGGCTTGTCCCGGTAGTCCCGGGTCCGCAGCCGCACCGTTCCCCGTGACTTCGCCCGGGTCACGTTCGGGGTGAGGCAGAACGCGTTCTCCGAGGTGGGGTAGCCCCAGCGGGCCGTGTTCATGTCGAAAGGCACCGACCCGTAGTGGAACATCAGGTCGGGACGGTCCAGGCCCTCCTCGGTGTCGTAGAAGATGCCCGCCTCCCACCACTGGCTGGACGTGGTGGTCATGGGCTGCGCGGCGTCCCACATGATGACGCCCTCGGGGTGGTCCTGGAGGTTCTCGCCGACGCCCGCCGAGTCGACCACGACCTCGACGCCCACCTCGCGCAGCTGCGCGGCCGGTCCGATGCCGGAGAGCATCAGCAGCTTCGGGGTGTCGATCGCCCCGCACGAGACGACGACCTCCCGGCGGGCCCGTACCGTCCGGGTGTGGATCAGGTCCGGGTCCAGGTACTCGGCGCCCACACAGCGCCGGCCGTCGAGCACGAGCTTCTTGGCCCGTACGCCCGTCCGCACCTCCAGGTTCGGCCGCTTGCCCATGATCGGGTGGAGGTAGGCGACCGAGGACGACTGGCGGGTGTTGTTCTCGTCGGAGTTGATCTGGAACCAGTTGGCGCCCCGGACCACCGTGGTGCCCGTGTTGAAGGGCGTCGTCGGGATCCCCGCCTGCGCACAGGCCTCCAGCAGGGCCGTACCGCACGGGTCGTCGCTCTTGAGCGTGCGCAGCTTCACCGGGCCGGTGCGGCCGTGGTGCTCACCGGGGGCGTCGTTGTTCTCCAGCCGCCGGTAGAGCGGGAAGAGGTCGGCGGCGCTCCACCCCGTACAGCCCCCGGCGGCCCAGTCGTCGAGGTCCTCGGCCGGGGCCCAGAAGGCGATACAGGAGTTGTGCGACGAACAGCCGCCCAGCACCCTCGCCCGGGCGTGCCGCATGAAGCTGTTGCCGCTGGCCTGCGGCTCGACCGGGTAGTCCCAGTCGTAGCCCGACTCCAACAGGCCCATCCAGCGGTCCAGTTTGAGGACGTCGTCGTCGCCGACGTCGCTCGGTCCCGCCTCCAGCACGCACACCGTGACGGAGGGGTCCTCGGAGAGCCGGGCCGCCACCACGTTGCCCGCGGTGCCGCCGCCGACCACGACGTAGTCGAACTCATCGG
Source organism: Streptomyces sp. NPDC032822 (assembly GCF_055578825.1). Lineage (NCBI taxonomy): Bacteria > Bacillati > Actinomycetota > Actinomycetes > Kitasatosporales > Streptomycetaceae > Streptomyces > Streptomyces sp. NPDC032822. The sequence continues at coordinate 309,689 of NZ_JBVIOL010000011.1, forward strand.
TGTTCATGAGTGGTGACCTCCTTGTAGGCCGACTCGTAGGCCGGCTTGTGCGCCGGCTCCCAGGCCGACGGAGCCGGACGGGTCGCCGGCTCCGTGGCCGTGTCTCACTCGGCCGCCGGGGTCGCGAAGGGAGCGGCCGGCGGGGTCGGGTCCTCGAACTTGTGGTCGGCGAGCACGCCGGTCCGGTGCCGTTGGATGAACCAGTAGTAGGCGAAGCCGCCGCCCCCGATGATCCCCACGAACAGGACGGCACCCCATTGCAGGTACCAGTGGAACGGCGCGGTGGCGTTGTAGACCGCGGCCCGCGGCCAGAGCAGGTTGATCGCCATCGCCGTGCCCCACACCACGGCGCCGATGTTGACGAGCAGTCCCCAGCGCCCGAGCGAGAACTTGCCGTCGCCGGCCGGCTGCCACCTCCCGCGCAGCCGCGCGACCAGCATCGGCACGGTGACGCCGAGGTAGGCGAGGTAGATCATGATGATGCCGATGCTGGTGACGACGGTGAAGATCTGCGGCTGACGAATGTTGACCACCAGGATCGCCAGCGCCAGGACCCCGATGATCACGGTCGGCAGCACCGGCGTCTGGTAGCGCGGGTGGCACTTGGCCAGCTTCGCGGACGCGGGCAGGTTGTTGTCCCGGGCCATCGCGAACGCCAGCCGGATGGCCGCCGTGTGGACCGCGAGCGCGCACACGGTGACCGCGATGAACACGCACCACAGCATCGCCTTGCCGGCCGTCGGGCCGAGCACGTTGAGCACGACGTACTGCAGCCCGTCCGTGGACAGCTTGTCGCCCTTCAGGCTGGAGACGCTCATCAGCGCCAGCAGCAGGATCAGACCGCCGAGGACGAACGAGGCGACGATCGCCCGGAGGATGGCGCGCGGCGCGTTGCGGGTCGGGTCGAGGGACTCCTCGCCCAGCGAGGCCGCGGTGTCGAAGCCGTACATGACGTACGCCGAGGCCAGCGACGCCACCAGGAAGGCGCCCAGATACCCGTTGCCGTAGGCCGACCCGGTGCCGTTCGTCTCCATGACCACCTGCGGACCGCGGGTGATGTGGACGGCGAACAGGATGATCAGGACGACGGTGGCGATCAGCTCGATGAACACGCCCGCCGTGTTGATCCTCGCCATCAACTTGACGCCGAAGGCGTTCACCACCGTGGTGAACAGGATCAACACCGCGGCCAGGACGACCGCGTTGGTCGCCACGTCGTACTTGCCGGTGCCGTCACCCACGAACTGGAAGAACGACGAGATCTGCGGCAGCGTCAACTGGTAGGCCAGCGCCACCGCCGCGATCGACACGACCGAGGCGATCAGCATCATCCAGCCGGCCAGCCAGCCCAGGTGCGGATTGCCGATCTTCTTCGACCAGTTGTAGACCGAGCCCGCGACGGGGTAGCGGGCGGCCAGCTCCGCGAAACACAGGGCGACCATGAACTGGCCGACGAAGACCATCGGCCACGACCACCAGTAGGCGGGGCCGCCGCTCGCGTAGCCGAAGTAGAACAGCTGGAAGGTTCCGGTCAGGATCGAGATGTAGCTGATTCCGGCGGCGAAGGTGTGGAAGTTGCCGAGGGTGCGTTTGAGTTCGGGCCGGTATCCGAACTCGGTGAGCTCGGAGTCGTCGTTGTTCTTCTTCTGTGGGCCTGTCGGTTGCTCGGTGGTCGTCATGAGCGGACTCCTGGTGGGCCGGAGGAGGGGAGCGGCTCGGCGCGGGTGCCGGGATCAATGAGGGGGGTTGTACATGGGGGGCGTGTGCGGGGTGTTACGCGGGGGTTAGTTGAACCAACCCTGCGGTGTCGGGGCCGTGTTGCGCCAGATGTGCTTCGTCTCGCGATACTCGGCGAGGCCCGCCGGACCGAGTTCGCGCCCGAAGCCCGACTGCTTGAAACCGCCCCATTCCGCCTGCGGCACATAGGGGTGGTAGTCGTTGATCCAGACCGTGCCGAGCCGCAGTCGCCCCACGACCCGGGCCGCCCTGGCCTCGTCGCTCGTCCAGACGGCACCGGCCAGGCCGTAGATCGTGTCGTTCGCGAGGCGCACCGCCTCGTCCTCGCCGGTGAAGCGCTCGACGGTGAGGACGGGGCCGAAGGACTCGTCCTGGACCACCGACATCCCGGCGGCGCACTCGTCCAGCACGGTCGGCGGATAGTAGAAGCCGTCGTCGAGGCCCGGCCCGGACGGCCGCGCGCCCCCACAGCGCAGCACCGCCCCCTCCGCCAGCCCCTTGGCGACGTACTCCTCGACCTTCGTACGGTGCGCCGCCGAGATCAGCGGGCCGGTCTGCGCCCGCTCGTCGAACGGCCCGCCCAGCCGGATCCGCCGCGCCCGGCGGACGACCTCGTCCACGAACCGGTCGTGCAGGGAGTCCTCGACCAGCAGCCGCGCACCCGCCGAGCAGACCTGCCCGGAGTGCAGGAACACGGCGGTCAGCGCCATGTCCACGGCCGTCTCGAAGTCCGCGTCGGCGAAGACGATGTTGGGGTTCTTGCCGCCCAGCTCCAGCGCGACCTTCTTCACCGTCGCGGCCGCGGCCACCATCAGACGGCGACCGGTCTGCAGGCCACCGGTGAACGAGACGAGGTCCACGTCCGGGTGGTCGCCCAGCGGAGCGCCGGCCTCCGGACCGGCGCCGAGGATCAGGTTGCCGGCCCCCGCGGGCAGCCCGGCCTCCTCCAGGAGACGCATGAGGTGGATCGCCGTGTGCGGGGTCAGCTCGCTCGGCTTGAGGACGAAGGTGTTGCCGGCGGCTATCGCCGGGGCGACCTTCCAGGCCGTCTGCAGGAGCGGATAGTTCCACGGTGTGATCAGCGCGCAGACGCCGACCGGTTCGTACACCACCCGGCTGTCGACGCCCTCCGTGCCGGTGTCGACGACTCTGCCGGTCTCGCTCGCCACCAGCCGCCCGAAGTAGCGGAAGCAGTTCGCGATGTCGTCGATGTCGTACTCGCTCTCGACGAGCCGCTTGCCCGTGTCCAGGGACTCGGCGCGGGCGAGCGCGGCCTTGTCCCGCACGAGCAGGTCGGCGACCCGCAGCAGCAGGTCACCGCGGTCGTTCGGGGAGGTGCGCGGCCACGGCCCCTCGTCGAAGGCTCGGCGGGCGGCGGCGATCGCCTCCACCGTGTCCTTGCCGCCCGCCTCGTCCACGACCCCCACCAGGGAGCCGTCGGCGGGGCAGCGGATCTCGCGTGTGCGCTCGTCGACCGCACTGCGCCACGTGCCGTCAATGAACAGGTCCGGCATGACCGCCTCCCAGCTTCTCCACGAGCCACTCGTGGAAGATCCCGATGTGGTGCTCGTTGGGGACCAGCACACCACCCTTGCGGTAGGCGCGCGACGCCATCGCGGGCTGCGTCCGTTCACAGGCCTCGAAGTCCTGCTCGTTCACCCGGTGGAAAAGCTCCACCGACTTCGACAGGTCCGCCCCGGACTCCACCACCTGCGGCGCGTAGAGCCAGTCGCACTCGACGACCGTGCGGTCCTCGGCCATCGGGAACATGCGGTGCAGGATCACATGGTCCGGGACGAGATTGATGAACACCGTCGGCTTCACCGTAATGGCGTAGTAGCGGCGGTCCTGGTCCTCGGAGACCGAGGGCAGCCTGGCGAAGCCCTCGCTGCCGTCGACCGTGAAGCCCCTGACCTCCTCGCCGAACTCGGCGCCGTGCCCCACGTAGTACTGGGCCGCGTAGCCGTCGGCGAACTCCGGCAGCACGTCGGTGAGCTCGGGGTGGATCGTCGCGCAGTGGTAGCACTCCATGAAGTTCTCGACGATCAGCTTCCAGTTCGCCTTCACGTCGTAGACGATCCGCCGGCCCAGGGCGAGGTTCTCGGTGCCGTAGTGGTCGATGGCGGCCACGTCGCCGAGCCGCTCCACGGCGGCGTGCACGACCGTCTCCTCGAAGGAGGGCGGTTCGTCGGCGAGGCACACCCAGACGTAGCCGAGCCACTCACGCAGTGACACCTTGATCAGTCCGTACTCGACCCGGTCGACGTCCGGCATCCTGATCAGGTTGGGTGCGGCGATCAACCGGCCGTCGAGGTCGTACGTCCATGCGTGGTACGGGCACTGGAGGGTGCGGCGGACCTCGCCGGACTCCTCCGTGCACAGCCGGGCCCCGCGGTGCCGGCAGACGTTGAGGAAGGCACGCAGCTCGCCCTTGCGGCCGCGGGTGACGAGGACGTTCTCGCGGCCGACCTGGACGGTGCGGAAGGCGCCCGGTGCGGCCAGGTCGGCGCTGCGGACGGCACAGAACCACATCGACTCGAACAGGTGTTCCTGTTCTTGGCGGAAGATCTCCGGGTCGGTGTAGTAGTCGCCGGGGAGGGTGGCGATCAGGCTGGGGGGGAGCGGCCCGGGGGAGCTCGGGCCGGCGTCGGGCGGGGCCGCGGAGACGGGAGCCTCGGGGGCGGACGTCTCGGGGGCGGGGGTCGTCGTCACGGGCGGGCTCCTCAGACGGGCGCGGCGGCGAGGCGGGCGGGGTCGAACAGACCGATCGGGTGCTCGGTGGTGCCGGTCAGGGCGAGGTCGGCGAGGATCTCCCCGACGACCGGCACGAACTTGAAGCCGTGCCCGGAGAAACCGCAGGCCACGGTGACCGACTCCGGATGCGCGGGATGCCGGGCGATCACGAAGTGCTCGTCCGGGCTGTTGGAGTACATGCAGGTCGCGGCCTTGACGAAGGTGCCGGGGAGATCCGGCACGCAGCCCGTCAGATGCTCGGCCATCGCCTTGATCTCGTCGTCGTGGACCGTGCGGTCGATGGTCTCGGGGGTGGTGAATCCGCCCCTGCGGAAGAAGGCGACCTTGGCGCCGAGGTCGGGGCCGTCGATGGACGGGAACCCGTAGATCTGGACGCCGGCCGCGTCCTCCCAGATGTAGATCGGGTGGTTCTCGGGGAGGAAGGGCCGGACACCGCCGACCGGCTGGAACCAGTACATGACCTGCCGCTCGACCGTGAACGGCACGCCGAGGTCGTCGAGCAGCCGCGGTGCCCACGCGCCCGGGCAGATCACCAGCTGGGAGGCGGTGTAGGTGTCCTCGGCCGTATGGACGCGCACCCCGTCCCGGTACGGCTCCCAGCGGGTCATGGGCTCTTCGAAGTGCAGGTCGGCACCCTGCCGGGTGGCGAGCTGGAGGTGTGCGGCGACGGTGTTCTCGGGCCGCAGCAGCCCGGCCCTCTTCTCGAACAGCGCCACCTCGTCGTCCTTGGGCGCCAGTGTCGGGAAGCGGCGGCGGATCTCCTTCGCGTCCAGCATCTCGTGCGGCAGATCCCACTGCCGGGCGGAGAGCAGCGAGCCGGAGACGGTCCGGGAGTCGGGGTGGCCGACCATCACACCGCCGGGGAGGATCGCGATCTCGCGGCCGGTGGCCCGCTCCAGATCCGCGTACAGCTCGTAGGCGCGCAGCAGGAGCGGTACGTATGCCGGGTCCTCGAAGTACGACTGCCGGGTGATCCGTGAACCGCCGTGGCTGGAGCCGCGGTTGTGGACCGGGCCGAACTTCTCCAGTCCCAGCACGCGGGCGCCGCGCGCGGACAGGTGGTGGGCGGCGGCGCTGCCCATGCCGCCGAGTCCGATGACGATCACGTCGTAGGTGGGGGGCATCGCGTGCCTCCTTCAGGTGCGTCGGTGCTCATCCGGGTGCGTCGGTGCTCGTCAGCGGCGGATGCGGGTCATCTTCGGGTCGAAGAGGGGTTCCTCGGCGACGGTCGCCGGGACCTTCTCGCCGAAGTACTCGATGTGCACGCCGGCGCCGGTGGCCAGGCCGGCCGGCAGCCAGGCGTACGCGATGCAGCGGCCGAGCGTGTAGCCGTACGAGGCGCTGGTCACGTATCCGGCCGGGGTGCCGTCGACGTACACCGGCTCCTTGCCGAGGACCACGGCGGCGGGGTCGTCGAGGAGCAGGGGCGTGAGCCGGCGGGTGAGGGGAGCGTCCGTGAGCGCCTCGCGCCCCAGGAACTCCTTGTCCGTGCGGACCGCGAAGCCGACGCCCGCCTCGTACGGGGTGTGCTCGTCGGTCATGTCGGTGCCCCAGGCCCGGTACCCCTTCTCCAGGCGCAGGGAGTTGAAGGCCGAGCGGCCGGCCGCGATCACACCGAGGTCCCGGCCGGCCTCCCAGAGCGTGTCCCACAGGCGCAGGCCGAGGTCGGCGCTCGTGTACAGCTCCCAGCCGAGCTCGCCGACGTACGACAGGCGCATCGCCGTCACCGGGACCTGCCCGAGGTAGGTCTCCCTGGCGCGGAAGTAGCCGAAGGCCTCGTGCGAGAAGTCGTCGCGGGTCAGCGGCTGGACGAGGTCGCGGGCGAGCGGGCCCCAGACGCCGACGCAGCAGGTGCCGGAGGTGATGTCCCTGATCTGTACGTCGTCGGGGGCGTGCCGGGTGAGCCAGTCGAGGTCGGCGGGGGAGTTGGCGCCGACCTGGAAACGGTCGGGGGCAAGGCGGGCGACGGTGAGGTCGGAGCGGACGCCGCCCTGCTCGTCGAGCAGCAGGGTGTAGGTGACCGCGCCGGGCTTCTTGCGGAGGTTGTTGGTGGTCATGCGGTGCAGGAAGTCGAGGGCTCCGGGGCCGGTGACCTCCAGGCGCCGCAAGGGGGTCATGTCGTAGAGGGCGACCTTCTCGCGGGTCGCCTTCGCCTCGGCGGCGGCGACGGGGGACCAGAAGCGGGCCGACCAGGCGTCCCGCTCGGGGAGGCGCAGGCTCTCGGCGAGGGAGGCGTTCGCCTCGTACCAGTGCGGGCGCTCCCAGCCGCCGCCCTCCAGGAAGTACGCGCCGAGCTCCTGCTGACGGGCGTAGAAGGGGCTGACGCGCAGCGGACGCGGCTGCTCCATCGGCTGGAGCGGGTGAAGGACGTCGTACACCTCGACGAACTGCTGTGAACCGCGTTCACGGACGTACGAGGGTGAACGCTGTGCCTCCTCGAAACGGGTGAGGTCGCACTCGTGCAGATCGAGGGAGGGCCTTCCGTCGACCATCCACTCGGCGACGGCCCTCGCCACACCGGCGGAGTGGGTGACCCACACGGCCTCGGCCAGCCAGAAGCCGCGCAGCCGCCGTGACTCGCCGAGCACCGGCATGCCGTCCGGGGTGAAGGAGAAGACACCGTTGAAGCCGGCCTCGATCTCGGCGTCCCGCAGGGCCGGGACCAGCCACCGGCAGTCCTCCCAGCTCGGCGCCCAGTCCTCCTCGGTGAAGGGGAACGAGGAGGGCATGTCCAGGTCCTGCGCGCGGGCCTCGTCGTACGGCAGGACCGCGAACGGGTCGACGGGCAGGGGTTTGTGGGCGTAGGAGCCGATGCCGATGCGGTCGGTGTGCTCGCGGAAGTAGAGGTCACGGTCCTGGAAGCGGAGGATCGGCATGGAGGCCTCCGTCGTGGCCCCGCTCAGCTCGGGCAGCGGCTTCGTCCTCGCGTACTGGTGGGCGAGCGGCTGCAGGGGGACGTCGATCCCGGCCATCCGGCCGATGACCGGGCCCCAGAACCCGGCCGCGGAGACGACGTGGTCGGCGGGGAAGGTGCCTCGGTCGGTGACCACGGCGGTGATCCGGCCGTCCTCCTGCTCGATCCCGGTGACCGTGTGGCGCTCCAGGAAACGCGCGCCCCGCTCGGTGGCCCGTTCCAGCTGGGCGCGGGAGGCGAGCAGCGCGCGGGCGAGGCCGTCGTCGGGGGTGTGGAAGCCGCCGAGCACTACGGACTCGTCCAGGAGCGGCCACAGTTCCTTGCAGCGGGCCGTGTCGACGACCTCGCCGCGGATGCCCCAGGCGGCGGCGTACCCGGCCCTGCGGTGCAGTTCGGCCAGACGCTCCGGGGTGGTGGCCAGCTCCAGGCCGCCGACCTGGTCGAAGCAGGGGACGCCGGCCACGTCCAGCGAGAGGAACTTCTCGACCGTGTATTTCGCGAACGCGGCGAGCGTCTTGGACGGGCTGGTCTGGAAGACCAGGCCCGGCGCGTGCGAGGTGGAGCCGCCGGGTGCGGGCAGCGGCCCCTGTTCGAGGACGGTGACGTCGGTCCAGCCGCGGGCGGTCAGCTCGTCGGCGAGGGAGCAGCCGACGATGCCGGCGCCGATGACGACGACGCGGGGGCCGTGGGCGCTGTGGGGACGGATTTCGGGCGTGCTGGACATGCCCCTCCTTGCCGGGGACGGGGGTGAACGCGCAGGGGAGGGTGCGCGGTGTCTTCAGGCGCCGGGGACGTTCGAGCGCTCGGCGGCGATCGTCGTGTCCCGGCCGTGCCCGGTGCGGACGATGGTGTCGCCGGGCAGTGTGAGCAGCCGGTCGCGCAGGGACGCCTCGATGGTGGGGCGGTCCGAGTAGGAGCGGCCGGTGGCGCCGGGGCCGCCGTGGAAGAGGGTGTCCCCGGTGAAGACGGTGTTCAGGGAGGGCGCGTACAGCGAGCAACTGCCCCAGGTGTGCCCGGGGGTGTGGATGACGTGGACCGCTGTGCCGGCGACGGTGAGGATCCGGCCGTCGGTCAGCTCGCCGTCCGGTTTGCGGCCGGGGTGGGTGTGCGACCACAGCTCGTGGTCGCCGGCGTGGAGCAGGACCGGTGCCCCGGTGCGGACGGAGAGCTCAGCCGCCGCGTCGACGTGGTCGTCGTGGGCGTGGGTGCAGGCGATGGCGGTGACATGCCGGCCCGCGACCGCCTGGTGGATGGCGTGGGCGTCGTGGGCCGCATCGACGATCAGCACCTGCTCGTCGTCGCCGACCAGCCAGACGTTGTTGTCGACGTCGAAGGTCTCGCCGTCGAGACTGAAGGTGCCCCGCGTGACGACCCGGTCCACGCGTACGGCCGTCTCGGTGCCCTGCCCGCCCTCCTTCCCGGTGCCCGTCCCGGCGTCCTTCCCCGGGCCCTTGCCGGTGCTCACAGCACCACCACCGAGCGCAGCACCTCACCGCGGTGCATCTTGGCGAAGGCCTCCTCGACCTGGTCGAGCGCGATGGTCTCGCTGACGAAGGCGTTGAGGTCCAGCAGGCCGTACAGGTACTGGTCGATCAGGAACGGGAAGTCGCGGCTCGGCAGACAGTCGCCGTACCAGGACGACTTGATGGCGCCGCCGCGCGAGAAGACGTCGATCAGCGGGAGCTCCACCCTCATCTCCGGGGAGGGGACGCCGACCTGGATCAGCAGGCCCGCGTGGTCACGCATGTAGAAGGCCTGCTGGAACGTCTCCGGGCGGCCCACGGCGTCGATGGCGATGTCCACGCCGTGGCCGTCGGTGAGGGCGCGGACCGCCTCGACCGGGTCGGTGCCCCGGGAGTTGACGGTGTGTGTGGCGCCGAACCTCTCCGCCTGGTCGAGCTTCTTGTCGTCGATGTCCACGGCGATGACCTTCATGGCGCCGTTCAGACAGGCGCCCGCGATGGCCGCGTTGCCGACGCCGCCGCAGCCGATGACGGCGACCGAGTCGCCGCGGCCGACGTTGCCGGTGTTGACCGCCGCGCCGTACCCCGCCATCACACCGCAGCCGATGAGACCCGCGGCCTCGGGCCGGGCCGCGGGGTCGACCTTCACCGCCTGACCCGCCGCGACCAGGGTCTTCTCGGCGAAGGCGCCGATGCCCAGCGCGTTGCTGAGCGGGGTGCCGTCCAGCAGGGTCATGGGCTGGACGGCGTTGCGGGAGTCGAAGCAGTACCAGGGGCGGCCCCGGCGACAGGAACGGCAGGAACCGCAGGGTGCGCGCCATGCCAGCACCACGTAGTCGCCCGGTTCGAGGTCGGTGACACCGTCGCCGATCGCCTCGATCGTGCCGGCGGCCTCATGGCCCAGCAGAAACGGGAAGTCGTCGTTGATCGCGCCTTCGCGGTAGTGCAGATCCGTGTGGCAGACCCCGCACGCCTGCACGGTGACGAGCACCTCTCCGGGACCCGGGTCGGGGACGACGATCGTCTGCACCTCGACGGGTGCACCCTTCTTCACAGCAACTACGGCACGGACCTCGTGTGGCACGACCTAGCTCCTCTGCTGTTGCGCAATGCACGATGGGTTGCGCGATGAGGAACATACTGAGAACGCCATCCAGTGGCCGTCAAGAGGTGCGAGTTAACCCTTGGCAAAAGGAACCTGTGGGACGAAATCTGCCGGACACACGACGGCGCGGGACCAGGGATTTCCCGGTCCCGCGCGGTGCGGGGCGTGCCGCCGGGTGCGCCGCGGGAAGTACCGCCGGGCGCGCCGCGATTACGTCAGAAGCCGTATCCCATCCGCCGCGACAGCTCCGCACCGGCCGCCACCGTGCGCTTGGCGAGCTCCGGCAACCGGTCGCTGTTCATGCGGTACACCGGCCCCGAGACGCTGATCGCGGCGATCACCTTGCCGTCGTGCGAGCGGACCGGGGCCGCCGCGGCCGCCAGACCCAGCTCCAGTTCCTCCATGGTGGTGCCGTAGCCCTGCTCCACCACGGCCTCCAGTTCGCCCCTCAGCACGGAGGCGCCGGTGATGGTCCGTTCGGTGAAGCGCGGCAGGGAGCGTGCCAGCAGGCCCTCGCGCAGGGTGGGCGACATGTGGGCGAGCAGTACCTTGCCGCTGGAGGTGGCGTGCAGCGGGGTGCGTCGGCCCAGCCAGTTCTGCGCCGTCACGGACGCGGTGCCGCGGGCCTGCATGATGTTGACCGCCCCGTCGTCGTCCAGGACCGCGATGTTGACCGTCTCGCCCAGTTCGTCGGCCAGTTCCCGGCAGATCGGGACGCCCTCCTGGGAGACGTCGAGCCGTACCGCCGCCGCCCCCGCCAGGCGCAGCACGCCGGCGCCGAGGTAGTACTTCCCGCGGTCCTTGGCCTGCGCCACCAGACCACGGTTCTCCAGGACGCCGAGCAGCCGGAACGCGGTGGACTTGTGCACCTCCAGCTCCTCGGCGATCTCCGTGACGCCCGCCTCGCCGTGCCGCGCGAGGATCTCCAGCACGCTCACGGCCCGGTCCACCGACTGGACGGCGCTGGCAGTTCCTCTGCCGTTCTTCTCCGGATTCGCGGCCTTCTCCTCGCTACCGTCGGACTGCTTCTGCGTGCGGGTCATGGCTCAACTCTCACCACCTGTGGGCCCGGTTCGGACCACATCTGCGGGAAACCCTTGACGTGACGGTCGTCCCGCCCGGATTCTGTTGCGCATAGCGCTTGCTAGTGCGCCATACGAAACATCATGTTACCGAAGCGTCCGGCGCCCGGAAGGGGGCCGAACAGCACGAATCGGTTCCGCACTCCCTTGCTTCCGGACCAACGACGGTCCGCACTCCCTGAACGAACTGGACCACACAGGTCCGGACCGAGTGTCCCGGACCGAGAGGGGGGCCCGTGATTCCCGTCTGCCGCCTCGAAGACCTCCCCGAGGGCGAGTCCTTCCGTATCGAGACGACTCCACCCGTCGCCGTGTTCCGCACCGAGGACGGCGAGCTGTACGCCATCGACGACACCTGCACCCACCAGGACGCCTCCCTCTCGGAGGGCTGGCTGGAGGGCTGCCTGGTCGAATGCCCACTGCACGCGGCTTCATTCGATCTCCGCAGCGGACAGCCGACCTGCCTCCCGGCCCGGCGGGCCGTCCGCACCCACCGCGTCAGCGTCGAGGACGGAATGATCCACGTCCACCTGGCCGCGGAGGAGGGCACTGCCGCATGAGGACCGTGACCATCGTCGGAGCCTCCCTGTCCGGCCTGTACGCGGCCCGGGAACTGCGTGCCCAGGGCTTCGACGGGCGCCTGGTGATCGTGGGCGACGAACCCCACCACCCCTACGACCGGCCGCCCCTGTCCAAGGACTTCCTCACCGGACGCGCGGACGAGGACCGACTCGCCCTCACGGACGCCGAGGAGACCACCGGCCTCGACGCCGAGTGGCTGCTCGGCCAGCGGGCCCGCGGCCTCGACGCCCGAGGCCGGACCGTGCTCCTCGACGACGGCCGCACGGTGTCCACCGACGGCGTCGTCATCGCCACCGGCGCCTCGGCGCGCCGCCTTCCGGGCTCCCGCCTCGCCGGGGTGCACACCCTGCGCACCCTCGACGACGCGCGTGCCCTGCGCGACGAACTCGGCGCCGGCCCGCGCCGGGTCGTCGTCATCGGCGGCGGATTCATCGGCGCCGAAACCGCCTCCTCCTGCGTCTCGCTCGGTCACACCGTCACCGTCGTGGAGGCCGCTCCGCTGCCGCTGGTGCCCCAACTCGGCGCCGAGATGGCCGCCGTGTGCGCCGCACTGCACCGGCGGGGCGGCGCGGAGCTGGTCACGGGCATCGGCGTGGCCGCACTGCGCGGCGCGGACACCGTCACCGGCGTCGAACTCTCCGACGGCCGTGTCCTGCCCGCCGAGACGGTGATCGTCGGCATCGGCGCCACCCCCAACACCTCCTGGCTGACCGGCTCGACACTCGCCCTGCACGACGGTGTGCTCTGCGACGACGGCTGCGTCACCGCCCTGCCCCAGGTGGTCGCCGTCGGCGATGTCGCCCGCGTACGAGGCACCCGCGCCGAACACTGGACGTCCGCGACGGAACAGCCCCGGGTCGCCGTGGCCAACCTGCTCGCCGGCCGCACGCTGGAGACCACGGGCTCGCTGCCGTACTTCTGGTCGGACCAGTACGGGGCACGGATCCAGTTCGCCGGCCGCCGTCAGGACGGGGACCGGGTCCGCATCGCCGAGGGTGAACTCACCGACGGAGCACCGGCCGAGGGCGGCTTCCTCGCCCTGTACGAGCGGGACGGCCATGCCACCGCGGTCCTCTCCGTGGACCGGCCGCGGCCCTTCATGAAGGTGCGACGGGAACTCGTACGCGGCGGTACGCGGGGAGGGGGCAGGGCGCAACCCGCCGCCCTCTGAACGCCACCGGTCCGGACATCACCGGTCCGGACACCACGACTTGGGGCGTCACCGGACTCCCCGGGGTGTCACCGGTCCGGACGCCGCGAGCGGTGTACCGGACCGGTTCCCCGGAGTTCCCGGGAGGCGGGTCCTCAGGGGTGGGAGAGCTGCCCCGTGCCACCCTGACGGCGTATCCGCTCCTGCGCCCGCTCGGTGCTCCGGGCCTGTCGCCGTGCCCTGCGCCGCTCGCGCCGCAGGGCACGCGCGGTGCTGCTCGGCATCGAGACCACGCCGTGCCGCTGGTTCCACACCTGGCGGGTCACCCAGACGTCCAGGGCGCCCCAGGTGGCCACCACGGTGCTGGCCACGCTGCTGAGCACCATCGGGAACGCCAGCCAGGAACCCGCCATGGTGCACAGGAAGGCCACCATCGCCTGGATCATTGTCACGGCGATGATCAGCACCGCCCGCACCGCCGATGTCCGTACCGGATCGGGCAGCCGGCGACGCCGCGCGGGCTCCTCGATCCACAGCGGCCGGTATCCGGACTCTTCCCGTTCCGCCCGTTCCGCCCGAGCCGCACCGCTCCTGAAGTCCTCGGCACGCTCCACGGGCTCGGCCGCGCGCTCTCGTGCCGCCGTCCCGCCCCCGTGCCTCGGAATGTCGTGATCCGGCGCCCCGGGGTCCCGCTGCGCCGTCAACTGCGCCACCCCGCCGTCCGGCAGCGTCTCTTGTCGCTGCGCCGTCCCCATCACTGTGTCACTCCCCACCGCCAGCAGACCGCGTGCTCCGTGTCCGAAGACCCGGCTCCCCACTGGTTGCCCGGCTTGCGCTGTTTTACGCCGCCCGGGTGCGGGATGCGCCACCTGTGGCCGGTTCCGCACCCGACTCCCATGAAGAATGACGAACGAGTGCCACCCAAGATTCCCAACGAACGCAAAATTCCAGCCAACTGGGCCGACGAGTCTGTCGTGCCGGTTTCGGGTGTGGCCAGAGAAAGACAGGAGGCAATCTCCTGCAATGAGCGGACAACTCGGCATGTCTCGCCCTCGGCGCGGAAGTTCAGCTTCCGGACGGGTCTTCGAGTTGGCCACCCGTCAGTAGTAGGCTCGCGCCGTTTGTTGACGCACATCTGTACCCCTGCCGGTGATGGGGTCGAGCTGGGGGAGGCCATGCGCTTTCGCGGGAAGTCGATCCGCCGGAAGATCGTGGCGCTGCTCCTCGTGCCGCTGGTGTCCCTGATCGCGATCTGGGGCTTCGCCACGGTGCTCACGGGCCGGGAAGTCGCCCAGTTGTTCCACGTGTCGTCCATCGTCGAGAAGGTCGGCTACCCGACCGAGGACGTCGTCCGCGTCCTGCAGCAGGAACGCAGGCAGACCCTCGTCTACCTCGCCGACCCCCGGGCGTCCGACGCGCTCTACGCGCTGCGCACCACCCGCAGCGCCACCGACGACGCCATCGTCAAGGTGCGCACGAACGCGAAGGACCCGGACGTCCGTGACGGCATGGACACCGACGACGACGAACACCTCACCACCGTCCTGGACGCGTTCGACGGCATCGACTCCCTGCGCCGCAGCGTCGAGGAGGGCACCGTCACCAGGACCCAGGCCCTGGACCTCTACAACCACCTCGTCGACCCCTGTTACGCCCTGCTGGCCTCCCTCGACGGCGTCGACAGCGTGGAACTCGACAAGCAGGCCCGGGCCCTGGTGAACATCACCCGGGCCCGCGAGCTGCTCTCCCGCGAGGACGCCCTGCTGGGATCCGCCCTGGTCGTCGGGAAGCTCTCCCGCGACGAGATCCGCGACGTCTCCGATCTCGCCGCCCAGCGCACCCTGATGTACGACATCAGCCTGCCGGTGCTGCCCGCGACGGAGCGCGAACGCTACGAACGCTTCTGGAAGAACGCCGCCACCGCCCCGCTGCGGTCGGCGGAACAGGCCGTCATCTCCGCCGATCCCGGCAAGGCCCCCGGTGCGGTGAGCGCCAAGAGCTGGGACGCCGCCGCGGGCAGTGTCCTCGACGAGCTGGCCACGCTCAACGACCAGGCCGGCGACCGCTATCAGGACCGCGTCCGCCCCGACGCCATGAGCGTCATCCTCAAGGCGGCCGTCGCCGGGGTCCTCGGCTTCGCCGCCCTGCTCTTCTCGCTGATCCTGTCCGTACGCGTCGGCCGCACCCTCATCCGCGACCTGCGCCAACTGCGCCTGGACGCCCACGAGGCCTCCGGCGTACGGCTGCCCAGCGTGATGCGCCGCCTGTCGGTGGGCGAGCAGGTCGACGTGGAGACAGAGGTCCCGCGCCTGGAGTACGACAGGAACGAGATCGGCGAGGTCGGCCAGGCCCTCAACACCCTGCAACGCGCCGCTGTCGAGGCCGCCGTCAAGCAGGCCGAACTCCGGGCCGGCGTCTCCGAGGTCTTCGTGAACCTCGCCCGCCGCAGCCAGGTCCTCCTGCACAAGCAGCTCACCCTGCTCGACGCCATGGAGCGGCGCACCGAGGACACCGACGAACTCGCCGACCTCTTCCGCCTCGACCACCTCACCACCCGGATGCGCCGGCATGCCGAAGGCCTGGTGATCCTCTCCGGCGCCGCGCCCTCCCGGCAGTGGCGCAAACCCGTCCAGCTCATGGACGTCGTACGCGCCGCCGTCGCCGAGGTCGAGGACTACGAGCGCATCGAGGTCCGCAGGCTGCCCCGGGTCGCCGTCACCGGCCCGGCCGTCGCCGACCTCACCCACCTCGTCGCCGAACTCCTGGAGAACGCCACGGTGTTCTCCCCGCCGCACACCGCCGTGCAGGTCGTGGGTGAACGCGTCGCCAACGGCTTCACCCTGGAGATCCACGACCGCGGCCTCGGCATGGCCGCCGACGCCCTCCTGGACTCCAACCTCCGGCTCGCCGAGACCCCGGAGTTCGAACTGTCCGACACCGACCGGCTGGGCCTGTTCGTGGTCAGCCGGCTCGCCCAGCGGCAGCACGTCCGGGTCTCCCTCCAGCCGTCCCCGTACGGCGGCACCACGGCCGTCGTCCTCATCCCGGACACCCTGCTGACGGACGACGTCCCGGACACCAACGGCATCGGCTTCCGCCTCGACCGGCCCCGCCCCGCCAAGGAGGCCGAACTGGAGGAGGCCCGCCGCGCCTCGCTCTCCCAGACGCCTCTGCAGCTGCCCGGCCTGCCGGCCGCCCTCCTCGACGGACCGGTCGAACTGGAGGCCCCGGTCGACCTGGACGCCCTCGGTGACTTCCCGGGTGCCCTGGACGACGCGGACAGCGAAGGCGGGGGACTGTTCCGCCCGCGCCGCTCCCTCACCCATGAGGACGAGGAGACGCTCGCCCGGCAGGGCGAACCGCCGCACCAGGGCGCCGAGTCGCGCGACGTGGACCGGTCCGACGATCCCGACGCGCCCGTCTCGCTGCCCCGCCGCCGGACGCCCAAGCTGGTCAGCTCCCACGGACGACCGGTGACCGAGCAGCGCGGGCGGCGCGAGGAGGCGGACGACGAGCCTCCTACGGGCCCGAGCCGTACGCGTCCCCAGTCGGCCGCACCGCTGGGCCCGGCCCCGCTGCCCGCCCGCCGCCGCGGTACGGGACCGGCCCGCCGTGGCACCGGCGTCGCCGACCGCCTCGACGAGCAGCGCACCGAGTCCCCGACCGCGTCGGGCCGCGGACCGGGCGACCAGCACACCGGTTCCGGCCCCGGCCGCGGACACGTCGACCAGCCCGACACCCCTGCCCTCCCCATGCGCACCCGGCGCGCCGAGATCACGGCGAACGGCCCGGGCGCGCCCACCGGCCGCCCCGGCACGTCGCCCCAGGCGGGCGGCGCCTCGGGGCCCGGTTCCCACTCCGGCCCGGCGGCGCAGGAGCCGTCCGGCTCCGGTACGACCGCGCTGCCCCGGCGCGTACGCCAGGCCAACCTGGCCCCGCAGCTGAAGCAGAGCCCCGCACGGCGCACCGACGACACGGCGCAGCCGGTCGAGCGGGACGCCGACGAGGTACGCAGCCGGATGGCCTCGCTCCAGCGCGGCTGGCAGCGCGGCCGCGAGGAGAACGCCGAGGGCGACGACGTCCACAGCGGCACAGCACCACACGGAACGACAAAGGGGGACGGTCGATGACCGCACCGCAGGCGACCGGCCACACCGGGGGCGACAGGAACGGCGAGCTCAACTGGCTCCTCGACGACCTCGTGGAACGCGTCGCGAGCATCCGCAAGGCCCTCGTGCTCTCCGGCGACGGCCTTCCGACGGGCGTGTCCCAGGACCTGACCCGGGAGGACAGCGAGCACCTGGCCGCCGTCGCGTCCGGGTTTCACAGCCTCGCCAAGGGTGTGGGCCGCCACTTCGAGGCGGGCAACGTCCGCCAGACGGTGGTCGAACTCGACGACGCCTTCCTGTTCGTCACGGCCGCCGGCGACGGCAGCTGCCTCGCCGTCCTCTCGGACGCGGACTCGGACGTCGGCCTGGTGGCGTACGAGATGACCCTCTTGGTGAAGCGGGTCGGTGTGCATCTGGGCGCCGCTCCGCGCACCGATCTGCCTCAGGGCGGGTAGTGGGATGACATGAGCACAGACGGTCAGGGAAGAAGTCACTGGTTCGACGACGAGGCCGGACCGGTCGTGCGTCCGTACGCCATGACGCGCGGGCGCACGAGCAGTGCGGGCCAGCACCGCCTGGACCTCATCGCGGTGGTCGTCACCGAACCCCAGGCGGACGACCCGGAGGGCGACCACACGCTGTCCCCGGAACATGTGGACATCGTCGGCCTGTGCCGTGACACCCCGCAGTCGGTCGCCGAACTCGCGGCTGAACTCGACCTGCCCATCGGTGTGGTGCGTGTCCTCGTGGGCGATCTCGTGTCCGGGGAGTTCGTCCACGTCAACCGGCCGGTGCCGCCTGCCGAACTGCCGGACGAGAGCATTCTGCGGGATGTGATCAACGGCCTCAGGGCGTTGTGACCGACCGTCCGTCCACGAGGGAGGCGCTTGCGTGAGCGCCTCCCTCGCGCCTTCCCGGACGGCCTCGGGGAACGGGAACCGCACACTCCGCACCACCCGCGCTCCCGGTCTCGGCCACCGGTACGGACCGGGCGCCGTACCAGCCCTGCCGATATGATCTGACCGATCGTCGACGACCGTCCGCGGCACGTCCCCCACCCGCCCGCGGACACACTGCCGAGCAGGACGATCGGGGAGACGGACGTGAGCACGGGCCGACAGTTCCGGGAAACGCTGCACGAGCGGGTCGTCGAGGTCGACGCCCCGCGCGCCGTCGCCACCGTCGCCGACGCGGTGAAGCCGAGGCACTCGGCATCCGCCGACCCGTCTCCCCATCGAAACCCCCGACGGCGGAGGCCACGGCCCTCCGTCGCCCGACCCCCATCAAGCAGGAGAAGAGATCGATGATCTTCGGGCGTTCTGAGCGCGGCAAGCCCCCGGTCGAGCCCGTCACGTTCAAGATCCTGGTGGCCGGCGGATTCGGCGTGGGCAAGACCACCCTCGTCGGCGCGGTCAGCGAGATCAGGCCGCTGCGTACCGAGGAGTTGCTCACCGAGGCCGGACGGCCGGTCGACGACACGAGCGGTGTGGAGGGCAAGCACACCACCACCGTGGCGATGGACTTCGGCCGCATCACCCTGCGCGAGGACCTGGTGCTGTACCTCTTCGGCACGCCCGGCCAGGAGCGGTTCTGGTTCATGTGGGACGAGCTCTCCGAGGGGGCCATCGGGGCGGTCGTCCTCGCCGACACCCGCCGCCTGGAGGACTCCTTCGCGGCCGTCGACTACTTCGAGCGGCGCTCCATACCCTTCGTCGTCGGCGTCAACTGCTTCGACGGATCGGCCCGCTACCCGACCGAAGACGTACGCATGGCCCTCGACCTGGACGAGGGGGTACCGCTGCTGCTCTGCGACGCCCGCGACCGGGAGTCCGTCAAGGAGGTCCTCATCGGCGTGGTCCAGCACGCGATGGCGTACGTCGCGGAGCGCCGCCAGGCCGTCACCGGCTGACCTGACACGGGCGCGGCCCGTACCCCCGCCGACCGGGGTACGGGCCGCTGTCCTTGGATGCGACGCCCGCGCGTGGAGGCCTGGTTGTCGGCCTCGTCGGCGTTATCGACCACGCGCGCGGGGAGTTCAGTTCTCGCCGTCCTCCAGCCAGCCGAAGCTCTTCTCCACGGCCTTGCGCCAGTTGTGGTACTCGCGGTCGCGCGCCGACGCCTCCATGGAGGGCGTCCACTCGACGTCCTTCTGCCAGTGCGTCTTCAGCTCGTCCAGGTCGTTCCACACACCGGTGGCCAGCCCCGCCGCGTACGCGGCGCCCAGGCAGGTCGTCTCGGACACCTTGGGCCGGATCACCGGCACCCCGAGCACATCCGCCTGATGCTGCATGAGCAGGTTGTTCTTCGTCATGCCACCGTCCACCTTCAGGGTGGTGATCTGCACCCCGGAGTCCTGGAACATGGCGTCCACGACCTCCCGCGTCTGCCAGCTCGTCGCCTCCAGCACCGCGCGCGCGAGATGCGCCTTGGTGACGTACCGGGTGAGCCCGGTGACGACACCGCGCGCGTCGGAACGCCAGTACGGGGCGTACAGACCGGAGAACGCCGGCACGATGTACGCGCCGCCGTTGTCCTCGACGCTCGCCGCCAGGGGCTCGATCTCGTCGGCGGTGCGGATGATGCCGAGCTGGTCCCGGAACCACTGAACGAGCGCGCCCGTTATGGCGATCGAACCCTCCAGGCAGTACACGGGCGCCTCACTGCCGATCTTGTAGCCCATGGTCGTCAGCAGCCCGTTCTTCGACGGCACCGGCCGGTTGCCGGTGTTGAGCAGCAGGAAGCTACCGGTGCCGTACGTGTTCTTCGCCGTGCCCACGTCGTAGCAGGCCTGTCCGAACACCGCCGCCTGCTGGTCGCCCAGCGCGGAGGCGACGGGCACCCCCGCGAGCTGGCCGACCGCCGTGCCGTACACCTCGGCGGACGACCTGATCTCGGGCAGGACGGCCTCGGGCACGTTCATCGCGGACAGGATGGACGGGTCCCACTGGAGGGTCTCCAGGTTCATCAGCATGGTCCGCCCGGCGTTGGTCACGTCGGTGACGTGCTGTCCGCCGTCCGTGCCGCCGGTGAGGTTCCAGATCAGCCAGGAGTCGATGGTGCCGAAGGCGATCTCGCCGTGCTCGGCACGTGCCCTGAGGCCGGGCACGTTGTCGAGCAGCCAGGCGGCCTTCGGTCCGGAGAAGTAGCTGGCCAGGGGCAGCCCGGTCTGCTCCCGGAACCGGTCCTGGCCGTCCGAGCCGCCGAGTTGGTTGCACAGCGTGGCCGTCCGCGTGTCCTGCCACACGATCGCGTTGTGGACGGGCTTGCCGGTCGCGCGGTCCCACAGGACCGTGGTCTCGCGCTGGTTGGTGATCCCGAGCGCACTGAGCTGGTCGGCGCGCAGACCGGCCTTGGCGACGGCGCCGGCCACCACGGCCTGCACCTTGGACCAGATCTCGGTGGCGTCGTGCTCCACCCAGCCCGGCTTGGGGAAGATCTGGCGGTGTTCGCGCTGGTCGACGGCGACGATCGCGCCGTCGTGGTCGAAGATGATGCAGCGGCTGGAGGTGGTGCCCTGGTCGATTGCGGCGACGTACTTGTCGGCGTTGTCCGTCATGGCTACCCCTTGGGCTGGGTTCAGAAAAGGCTGCTCGAAGCTGCGTGGATCTGTGTGGAGCCGCGTGGAGCCGCTCAGAAGGCCGCGTTGTAGATGAGGCCCGCGAGCGCTCCGCCGAGCAGCGGGCCGACGACCGGGATCCAGGCGTAACTCCAGTCGGAGGTGCCCTTGTTCGGGATCGGCAGGAAGGTGTGCACGATCCGCGGAGCGAGGTCGCGCGCCGGGTTGATGGCATAGCCGGTCGGTCCGCCGAGGGAGAGTCCGATGCCGACGACCAGCAGCGAGACGATCAGCACCAGGGTCCCGGACTCGCCGAGCCCCGTGGTCAGCCCGAAGGCCAGGATCGGCAGGACGAGCGCGACCGTCGCGATGATCTCCGTGATCAGGTTGGCGACCGGGTTCCGGATCTCCGGGATGGTGGAGAAGATGCCGAGCGTCGCCAGCGGCTCCTCGGCCGTGCCCTCCGTGGTGCCGGTCTCCCGGACATTGGCCTGGAACTGGGCGAAGTACGTGAGATAGCACAGGACGGCGCCGAGCATGGCGCCCACCATCTGGCCCAGCACATAGACCCAGACCTTGCCCCACTCACCGGTGTCGACGGCGATTCCGAGGGTGACGGCCGGGTTGAGATGTCCGCCGGAGAGAGGTGCGGCGGTGTACGCGCCCGCCATCACCCCGAATCCCCAGCCGAACGCGATCACGATCCACCCCGAGGCGCGTGCCTTGGAATATCTCAGGGTGACGGCGGCGCAGACGCCGGCGCCGAACAGGATCAGGATCGCGGTACCGATGACCTCGCCGAGGAAGATGTCTCCGTTGCTCATGGCGGCTCCTAGGCCCTGGGCCCGGGACGATCGGCCCCGGTCCTCCGTGCAGGGTGCGGTTCCCTTGGCGAACTGCCGAGGCCAGGGAGAGTCCCGCACCCCGCCCGGCGTCCGCGACGCGCGTGCCGTAGCAGTCGAATCGCCCATGGGGGTACGGGCCTCGGCCAGGCCGGGCCCACGCGGCGCAGTGCCTGAATACGCCGAGTATGTACGGCGATGTCGACTGACACCGGAAGTGTTCACCGGTGTCCAGGGAGCGTCAAGGTCGCCGACGGGAACGGTTGAGGGCCATGGGCCGATCGCCTGGACGCGGCCTGCCCTCCGGGCCGGGGAGCGGCGCAAGGGGACGCCTGGGCTTCGCCGACGCCCTGAGAAGGCCGTGGCCAAGCATCAAGCCCGCGGGACTGCCACAGTCCGCCCTGAGCCCCTCAGGCGCCCTGCCCGGCCCGTCTGTGCCGGTGCCGGTGCCGGCGCACGCGCCTGCGCCTACGGCCTTGGCCCCGGCCCGATGCCCACGGTGGCCTGAGCGAGTGGGGGTCCGTCCAGCCGTCCGTCCATCCAGACAGCCGGGCCGGCCCCCGCCCACACCGCCCGCACGCGCGCCGACGCACGCCCAGACGCAGTTCAGGAGACGTTCACGCAGCATTCCGGGCCGGTCACGCAGCGGACGGGAAAGTCCTTGCGCCCCTGCCCACTTCGCGGCCCGTCCCGGCTGCGAGGGCCGGCCTTTCACCGCACCGCGATCACCGCCGCCCCGTGCCCGAACAGCCCCTGGTTCGCCGTGATCCCCACGCGCGCGTCCGCGACCTGCCGATCGCCCGCGGCCCCTCTCAACTGCCAGGTGACCTCGCAGACCTGGGCTATCGCCTGGGCCGGAACGGCCTCTCCGAAGGAGGCGAGCCCGCCGCTGGTGTTGACCGGTATGCGACCGCCGAGCGTCGTCGCACCCTCCCTCAGCAGCTTCGCCCCCTCGCCCTCCCCGCACAGCCCCAGGTCCTCGTACCACTGCAACTCCAGCGCGGTGGACAGGTCGTACACCTCGGCGAGGGAGAGATCCTCGGGCCCGATGCCCGCCTCCTCGTAGGCGGCCCGCGCGATGGACGCCCGGAACGTCCCGCCGGCGGGGTCCACGCCCGCCGCCGAGTCCGTCGCGATGTCCGGCAGGTCCAGGACGGTGGTGGGGTAGCGCGGCGTCACCGTGGAGACCGCGCGGATCCGCACCGGGTCCACCGCCCCGTGCCGGCGCGCGAACTCCATGCTGGACAGCACCACGGCGGCTCCGCCGTCGGAGGTCGCGCAGATGTCGAGGAGCCGCAGCGGATCGGCGACCACGGCGGAGGCGGCGACCTCCTCGGCGGTGACCCGCCTGCGGTAGCGGGCGTACGGATTCAACGCCCCCACAGCGGCGTTCTTCACCTTGACCTGTGCGAAGTCCTCCGTGGTGTCCCCGTGCACGGCCATCCGGCGACGGGCGTACAGCCCGAAGTAGGTGGGGTTGGTCGCGCCGAGCACCCGGAACCGCAGCCAGTCCGGATCATCGGGCCGGTCTCCGCCCGCGGGCCGGAAGAACCCCTTCGGCGCGGCGTCGGCACCGACCACGAGCACCACGTCGGCGAGGCCCGAAAGGATCTGCGCCCGCGCGGTGTTGACGGCCTGGGCGCCCGACGCACATGCCGCGTACACGCTCGCGACCCGTGCGCCCTGCCAACCGAGCGCCTTGGCGAACGTGGCCCCGGCCACATAGCCGGGATAGCCGCCACGCACGGTGTCGGCGCCGACGATCGAGCCGATCTCCCGCCAGTCCAGCCCGGCATCGGCGAGCGCCGCGCGGGCCGCCACCACTCCGTACTCGACGAAACCGCGCCCCCACTTGCCCCAGGGGTGCATGCCCGCGCCGAGCACCGCCACCTCACCTGTCACGCCGTCACCCCCGTAGGCCGCCACTGCCAGGTCGTCCAGATCGCCTCCGCGTCCTCATGGAGCACGCCGGGAACGACCTCCACCTCCATGCCCACCGCCAGATCGGCGACGGTGACCCCGGGAACGGCCTGTCCCAGAACCACCATCCGTTCTGCCTCCAGCTCCACAGCGATCAACGCGCACGGCTCCCACGGAAGTTCCGGATTCGTCACATAGGGTGACGGCGGTCGATAGCGGCTGTCGGTGTACGACCAGACGCGTCCGTGCCGGGAGAGGGGTAGCTCCTCCAGGTCGCCGCCGGGACAGCCCGGATTGCGGCAGTGCGCGTCCTCGCGGGGGAAGAAGACGGAGGCGCAGGCCCGGCAGCGGGTGCCGAGCAGTCTGAAGTCGTCCCCCTCGCCGGTGAACCACCCGGCGACCACAGGTGTAGGTGTACGTGACAAAGTCCCTCCCCAACACCGGATCTGACGGAACGTCAGAAGTGTGGCACGGGTGACGTCACATGGGCAGAGGCCGTCGCCCACCGTGCCCCTCAGGGCCGAGTCGGTGTTCGTAGGGGGCCAACCGCATGCGATCGCTTCCCTCGCGGAACACACTGCTGATAGATGCAGGAGACATGACACGACTCACGAGCGCGGTACGCGGCCTTGTCACCGTGTGCGCCGCCCTGCTGACCGTCACCACCGCGACCGCCACCGCCCGCGCGCACTCCGGGCCCAAAGCACCGTCGGACTTCGTGGCCCTCGCAACCGTGGACCCGACGATCATCCAGGAGATGCGCTACTTCACCCCGCACAACTTCGTCGGCGAGCCCGTCGACGGCTACCGGCAGCCGATCTGCATCCTCACCCGCCCCGCCGCCGAGGCACTCCGTCAGGCACAGACCGAACTCCTGCCGCAGGGCTACACCCTCAAGGTCTACGACTGCTATCGGCCGCAGCGCGCCGTGGACCACTTCGTGCGCTGGGCCGAGGATCTCGACGACCAGGCCATGAAGGGCGAGTTCTACCCGGACGTCGACAAGACCCGTCTGTTCGAGGACGGTTACATCGCCGAGAAATCCGGCCACAGCCGCGGTTCGACGATGGACCTCACCATCGTGAGGCGGCCCGCACAGCCGACCAGGCCGTATGTGCCGGGAGAGCCACTGGTGCCCTGCTACGCACCCCAGAGCGAGCGTTTCCCGGACAACTCCGTCGACATGGGAACCGGCTTCGACTGCTTCGACACGCTCTCGCACACCCTCGATCCGCGTATCGAGGGCGAACAGCGGGCCAACCGGCTGCTGCTGAAGGGCACCCTGGAGAACCTGGGCTTCGTGAACCTCGCCGAGGAGTGGTGGCACTACACCTACAAGCCCGAGCCCTACCCGGACACCTACTTCGACTTCCCGGTGTCCGCGAAGTCGCTCACCAAGGGCCGGTGAATCCCGGCCGACCGTAAGGGGCCACCTCCGGAAGACGCCCTTCCATTGATCGGATACAGTCCGCCGCGTGTCCGAAACTCAGTACTCAACCCCCAACTCCGCACCCGGCTCACACTGTTCGGCCTGTGGAGCTCTCTACGGAGAGGGCGTCTCCGGCTGGCCTCGCACCTGCCCGGCCTGCAACACCGTCGCCTACCGCAATCCGCTCCCCGTCGCGGTGGCACTCCAGCCGGTGTACGACACACAGGGCACCGCCCTCGTGGTCATCACCCGAACCATCGCCCCCGCGCGCGGCGGCATCGCCCTGCCCGGCGGCTACATCGACGACCGTGAGGACTGGCGGCACGCCCTCGTCCGTGAGCTCAAGGAGGAGACCGGCATCGACGCGGCGAGCCGCGACGTACGGCTCGTCGACGCGCTGAGCTCGAACGACGGGCACCTCCTGCTGCTCGGCGTCCTGCCGGAACGTCCGGCCGACGACCTCCCGGCCTCGGAGGCCACGGACGAGACCCAGGGCTGGCATCTCCTGCGCAGGCCGGAGGAGCTCGCCTTCCCCCTGCACACACTGGCCGCGCGGGCCTGGTTCGAGGGCCGGTACGCCTGACCTCAGCCCGTCCCCGACCCCCGTACGCGCACCGGGTGGGGCGGCTCGCCGACGCCGTCCTCACCCTCCCGCTCGACCACCACCCGCGCGCCCTCCCAACGGGCGACATAGCGCTCGATCTCCGGCTCGTTCCACCCCTCGCCCGCGTCCGGCACCACCAGCCCGCCCCCGGTACGTCCCCGGGCGGGCGCCCAGACCTCCAACTCCAGCCCGCCGTCGTCACCACGCACGGGGATGACGGCGCCCGCCCGCGCCAGGACGGGGATCCGGGACAGCGGGGCGTCGACGAGGACCTGCGCCGGCCCCTCGTACGCCCGCCCGGTCGCCGTGTCGTACCAGCGCCCCCGAGGCAACTGCACCGCCCGCCGGTCCGCGCCAGGACCGAGCACGGGCGCCACCAGCAGCGCGTCACCCAGCAGAAACGCGTCCTCACAGGCCCGCAGCGCGCGGTCCTCCGGCGCCGACCACCACAAGGGACGCACATAAGGCGCCCCCGTACGCCGGGCCAGATGCGCCAGCGTCACGAAATAGGGCAGCAGCCGCCGACGTTCGACGAGCGCCACGCGCGCGTGCTCCAGCACCTCGTCGCCGAACTCCCACGGTTCCCCGCACCCGGCCCGCGGACTCGCCTGCGTGCGGAAGAACGGCAGGTACGAGCCCAGTTGGAGCCACCGCAGATACAACTCCGGGGACGGACTCCCGTCGAAACCGCCCACATCCGGCCCCGAGTACGGCACCCCGCACAACCCCAGCCCCATGACCAGCGACAGGGACGCCCGCAGCCCGGGCCAGCCCGTGGCGACCTCGCCGGACCACGTCCCGCCGTACCGCTGCATCCCCGCCCAGCCGGAGCGGGAGAAGACGAAGGGGCGATCCCCGGGAGCCAGTTCGCGCAGTCCCTCGTGAGCCGCCTGCGCCATGCACAACGCGTACACGTTGTGCGCCTCGCGATGATCCCCGCCCCGCCCTTCCAGGGAGTGCCTGGCCGACCGCGGCAGCGTCGACTCCCCGAAGGCGGCGAACGACGTCGGCTCGTTCATGTCGTGCCAGAAGCCCGAGAACCCCTGCGCGAGCCGCTCCTGATAGAGGCGCCCCCACCACTGACGCACACGCGCGCGGGTGAAGTCCGGATACACGGCCTCGCCGGGCCGGACGAGACCCCGCACGAGTCGCCCGGCGGCGTCCCGCACGAACGCGTCCTCGGCCGTCCCGCTGTCGAACACGGCGTTGCCCGGCTCCGCCCTGACCGCGGGACCGACGACCGACACCAGCCGGATCCCGTCCCGCCCCAACTCCTCGGCCAGCACCGGCAGCTTGGGGAAGTGGTCCTCGTCGACGGTGAACACCCGGTGCGCGTCCTGGTGGCCGACGTCCAGATGCACCGCGTCGAGCGGCAGAGAGCGTTCCTGGTAGCCCGCCACGACGCGCCGCACCTCCTCCTCACCGCCGAAGCCCCCGTGCGCGTGATGGTGCCCCAGCGCCCACGCCGGCGGCAGGGCCGGTGCCCCGGTGAGCGAGGCCCAGCCGAGCAGCACGCGCGCGGGCGTGCCCACTATCACCCAGCAGCGCAGCGGCCCGCCCTCCAACCGCAGTTCGCACGCGCCGGCCCGGTCATGGCCGGACCCGGCGCCCTCCTCGCCCTCCCGAAGGGTGACCTTGCCGTCCCACGAGGTGTCGTGGAAGACCAGGTGCGTGGCCGCGTCGGCCACCACCAACTGCACCGGCATCGTGAGATACAGCGGGTCGTCGTCGGGCCCGAAGGGCCGCCCCGGATCGGTGTTCCACAGGCGGTACGTCCCGTCACGCAGCCGGGGACCCGAAGCCCGCCCGCCGAGCCCGAAGAACCGCGCGTCCGCGGCCACTTCCGAGCGCTGCATCCAGCGTGCCTGCCCGCCCCCGACCGGCTCCCACCACCGGGGCGGCAGATCCCGGCGCAGGGTCACTCCGCCCGGCGTGAGCACCTCGATGGCGCCGTGCCGTGAGACGGCGACCGTCACCCGCTCGGCCACGACCCGCCAGCCGCCGTCCTTGTCCGGCTCCAGCACCGCCCGGGGGTCCGGCTCCCAGCGGCCCCCGAGCGCGTACGACGGCTCCGGACCCGCCCCGTCCCAGCCCCAGAACACCGCCCCGTGCACGGTGACGGTGATCCGCAGCTCGGAGCGGGCGAACCGGACGACACCGCCCCCGGGCCCGGGCTCCACCTCCCGCACCGGTCCGGGCACCCGAGCCCGCTCCGCTCCCCGGGGCGGCAGCCCGGAGGCGTCGACACGCCTCCTGCGCCACGCGGCCCGCACGGTACGCAACCCCTGGGCCGCCCCCGCCGAACCGACTGACTTCACCGAACGCACCAGGCCACGACCGTCCATGCTGCTCAGCCTGCCATTGACCGATCCGCACAGGCGTGTCGTTCAACTTCCGTTCACCCGTGTTGGGACCACATCTTCACGACACGGACTATGTGGGGCACACCCTGGTGCAGGAATTGATCACATGGCATCGTCCATGTCAGCCGCGCCACGCGCACACCCACGCCCGTGCGCGGACGACGCACACGACGCGCACAGTCCGGGAGCCGCCCCATGTCGACCGTGAACCCCCAGCCGCTCTGGCAGCCCGATCCGGAACGCATCGCCCAGGCACAGATCACCAGGTTCCAGTCCTGGGCGGCCGAACACCACGGTGCCCCCTCCGAGGGCGGCTACCCCGCACTGCACCGCTGGTCCGTCGACGAACTGGACGCGTTCTGGACCGCCGTGACCCAGTGGTTCGACGTACGGTTCTCGGCGCCCTACGCGCGCGTACTCGGCGACCGCTCCATGCCTGGCACCCCATGGTTCCCCGGAGCGACCCTCAACTACGCCGAGCACGCCCTGCGCGCCGCCGCGACCCGCGCGGACGAACCGGCCCTCCTGCACGTCGACGAGGCCCACGAGCCACGCCCCGTGACCTGGGCCGAACTACGCCGCCAGGTCGGTTCCCTGGCCGCCGAGCTGCGCGCCCTCGGAGTCCGTCCCGGAGACCGCGTCAGCGGCTATCTCCCCAACATCCCGCAGGCCGTCGTCGCCCTCCTGGCCACCGCCGCCGTGGGGGGCGTCTGGACATCCTGTGCCCCCGACTTCGGCGCCCGCAGCGTCCTCGACCGCTTCCAGCAGGTCGAACCGGTGGTCCTGTTCACCGTCGACGGCTACCGCTACGGCGGCAAGGAACACGACCGCCGCGACACGGTCGCCGAACTGCGCCGTGAACTCCCCACGCTGCGCGCCGTCGTCCACATCCCCCTGCTCGGCACCGAGGTCCCCGAAGGCGCCCTCCCCTGGTCGGCCCTCACGACGGCCGACACGGAACCCGTCTTCGAGCAGGTGCCCTTCGACCACCCCCTGTGGGTGCTCTACTCCTCGGGCACCACCGGCCTCCCCAAGGCCATCGTGCAGTCCCAGGGCGGCATCCTCGTGGAGCACCTCAAGCAACTCGGCCTGCACTGCGACCTGGGACCCGAGGACCGCTTCTTCTGGTACACGTCCACCGGCTGGATGATGTGGAACTTCCTCGTCTCCGGGCTCCTCACGGGCACCACCGTCGTTCTCTACGACGGCAGCCCCGGCTACCCCGACACGGGCGCCCAGTGGCGGATCGCCGAACGCACCCGGGCCACGCTCTACGGCACCTCGGCCGCCTATGTCATGGCCTGCCGCAAGGCCGGTGTGCACCCCGGCCGCGACCACGACCTCTCCAAGGTGCGGTGCGTCGCCACCACCGGCTCGCCCCTGCCGCCCGACGGCTTCCGCTGGCTGCACGACGAGGTGCACGACGACCTGTGGATCGCCTCCGTCAGCGGCGGCACGGACGTCTGCTCCTGCTTCGCGGGAGCCGTACCGACCCTCCCCGTGTACATCGGAGAGCTCCAGGCACCCGGCCTCGGCACCGACCTGCAGTCCTGGGACCCGAGCGGCAGGCCCCTGGTCGACGAGGTCGGCGAACTCGTCGTCACCAACCCCATGCCGTCCATGCCGATCCGCTTCTGGAACGACCCGGACGGCAGCCGCTACCACGACAGCTACTTCGACACCTATCCCGGAGTGTGGCGCCACGGCGACTGGATCACCGTCACCTCACGCGGCTCGGTCGTCATCCACGGCCGCTCCGACTCGACACTCAACCGCCAAGGCGTACGCATGGGTTCGGCGGACATCTACGAAGCCGTCGAACGACTCCCCGAGATCAGGGAATCACTCGTCATCGGCGTCGAACAGTCCGACGGCGGCTACTGGATGCCCCTCTTCGTGCACCTGGCCCCCGGAGCCGTCCTCGACGAGAGCCTCCTGGCCCGGATCAGACAGACCATCCGCGAACAGCTCTCCCCCCGCCACGTCCCCGACGAGGTCATCGAGGTGCCCGCCATCCCGCACACCCTCACCGGCAAGCGCATCGAAGTGCCCGTGAAACGCCTGCTCCAGGGCACCCCCTTGGAGAAGGCCGTCAACCCGGGCTCCATCGACAACCTCGACCTGCTCCACTTCTACGAGGACCTGGCCCGCAAGCGCGCCTGACCCAAGCCCCGCAACGGCCGCTCAACCCCCGTAGGTGGCCTCGGACTCACCGAGTACGACAGCGAAGTCCGAGGCCAGCCCCGCCGCGTCGGCCGGCTCCAATTCGGCCACCGAGATCCGCACCGCCGGACCGGACGCCAGCCGGAACCGCGCACCCGCCGCCACCCACCAGCCGTACGACCGCAGCCCGTTCATCACCGCCGACTCGTCCCGCACGGGCACCCAGAGGTTCATCCCGCTCGCGGCATGAGCCTGGACACCCCGCGCCGCGAGCTCCCGAAGCAGGGCCGTCCGACGCAGCGCGTACGTCTCCTGCGCACGCGCCACCAACGCGCGCGTGCCGTCGTCCGTCATCAGCCCGTGGACGGTGTCCTGGAGCAGATGGCTGACCCAGCCGGAGGTCAGCAGCAGCCGCCCGTCGTGCCGGGCGAGCGAGGTCGGGTCACAGGCCGCCGCCGCCCATCGCAGATCGGTCCCCAGGAACTTGCTCACCGTCCGCACATGCACCCAGCGTGCGAGCCCGCTCCCCGTGAGCGTCCGCAGGGGGGCGTGAGCGACCGCGGACGCGTGGTCGTTCTCCACGACCAGCACCTCGGGCCCCTCCCGGAGCACCTCGACGAGCGCGTCCCGGCGCACCGCCGAGAAGCAGCCGCCGTACGGATTCTGCGCCCGCGGACTGCACACCACCGCACGCACACCCGCGCGCAGCGCCTCCCGCAGCGCGTCGGGCCGGATGCCCTCGTCGTCCACGGCCACGGGAACAATACGCAGCCCCAAGGCCGTGACCAGGTCCAGCAGATGGTGGTATCCGGGATCCTCCATGGCCACCGGGTCGCCGGGCCGCAACTCCACCGACAACAGCCGTCCGATCAGATCCAGCGCCCCGTGCGCGAAGGTCACGTGCTCGACGGGGATGCCGTCGGGACCCAACCAGTCGCGCACGCCGTCCTCCAGCCGCGCCAGGCGCGGTGTCGCACGATGCGAACGGGCGCCGGGGGAGAGGCGGGAGGGCGGCACCAGGCTGGGGAGCAGTGCCGGATCGGGGTGTCCGCCGGACAGGTCCCGCAGCCCTTCCGGGACTCTGGGCGGACGCCGTGACGCGACGGCCGGAGCGGGCGCCACCGCCGTGCCACCGCGACCGCGCGTCACCACGATCCCGCGCTGCCGCAGCTCCTTGTAGGCCGTGGCGACCGTCCCCGCACTCACCCCCAGTTCGTCCGCGAGCCGCCGGACCGGGGGCAGCGCCACGCCCGGGCCGAGAGCCCCCTCCGCCACACCCCGCTCGATCGACCCGGCAATCCCCTTGGCCGTCGTACCACTGATCCCATATTGTGTTGCCACGTTGCCAAGTATGTATCAGTACATAACTGGAGAGCAAGGGGGAGCAGTGCATCCGATACGCCGCGCAGCCGCCTGGTCGAAGGACGTTCCGGGTGGACGCGACGGAAACAGAATGCTCGTCGTGGCCCTCGTAGACCGCGTCGGCAGCGGGCTGTGGACCTCGGTGGCCGTCCTGTACTTCACCTTCGTATCCGGCCTGTCCCTCACCGAGGTCGGCACACTCGTCGCCGTCGCCGGCGCGATCGGCATCGCGGGCGCACCACTCGGCGGCCGCATCGCCGACCGGCTCCCGATCACCCGCGTCCTGCCGGCCGTCCAACTGCTGCGGGCGACGGCCTCCTTCGCACTGCTCACCACGGACCACTTCGCCCTGCTCCTCGCCTTCTCGGCCGTCGGCAGCCTCGGCGACCGCGCCGCCAACGTCCTCACCAGGCTCTACTCCACCCGCATCGCAGGACCGGACCGCGTCCGCTACCAGGCCGTCCAGCGAACCGTCGCCAACGCCGGCTGGGCCCTCGGCGGCCTCATCGCCGCCGCCGCGCTCGCCGTCGACACCACCACCGCCTACCAGTGGCTCCTCGCGGGCGACGCCCTGACCTTCATCGCCTCCGCACTCCTCACCCTGCGCTGCGGAGAACCCCCGTCCCCCTCCCGCACGGTCGCCACCTCGAAGAGCCCGGGCCCTCGAACCCGACCGGCCAACCCCTGGCGCGACCGTCACTACCTCGCCTACGTCGCCACCGAGACCGTCCTCTTCCTCGACGACGCCGTCTTCAAAATCGGCCTGCCCCTGTGGATCGCGCACGCGAGCAACGCACCCCACGGCCTCGCACCCATGCTCCTCGTCCTCAACAACGTCATGGTGGTCGCCCTCCAGGTCCCCCTGGCCCGCTACGGCACCACCACCGCAGCCGCCCGCACCCTCCTCCTCCCGCTCTCCGCCGCCTTCGCCCTCGGCGGCATCGCCATGACGCTCTCCGCCGGCGGCGGCCCCGTCACCGCCACACTGCTCCTCACCGCCTCGGCCATCGCCTTCACCCTGGCCGAGATGCTGCACGCCACCGTCTCCTGGGAACTCTCCGTCGCCCTCGCCCCCGAGACCGCCCAGGGCGCCTACCTCGGCGTCCACGGCCTCGCCCAGTCCGCACAGCGCAGCCTCGGACCACTCGCCGTCACCGCGGCCATCGCCACCGGCCCGCTCGGCTGGACCGCTTTCGGCGCCACCATCGCCCTGACCTGCATAGTCCAGCACCGACTGGTCCGCGACCGCCTCGCACCGACGCCGTTGTCAGTGCCGCCGATTACTGTGAGTGAGCATTGATCGACCGTTCACAGGGGGAACCATGGCGCACACCGACCACCAGACCATGCGACGCGTCCTGCGCCGCGAAATCGCCGGCACCATCGGCCTGCTCACCGACGAACACGACTTCCGCGCCATGAAGCGCTACCGCAGCTTCACCTTCGACGACCACACGGCCTATCTGGGCCAGGTCGAGAGCATCCTCAAAACCCGCGCCGCACAAGGCAGCCACACCACGGTCGCCCTCTTCGACCCACAGGAGTACGCCGAGTTCTGCACGGACGCGGGCCTCGACCCCGACATCCAGTCCAGCCGCACCCGCTTCACCGCGGAACTCGCGACCACAGGCCCGACCATCCCCTACGACGGCCAGGCCCTCGCCGACCTCGTACCGGCCCTCGTCGACGAAGCCGTCCGACAGGCCACCTGGGAGTACGCGAGCACCCTCCTGGCCCGCCTCGGCGCCTGCGCCTCCTGCGGCGAGGACATCGGTCGAGCGGCCTTCGTCCGCGCCTCCCACCTGCTCGTCCGCATCCTCGAAACGGCCCGGCGCGGAGACCGCCACCTCGTCTGCAGCGTCACAGGCACCCCGGAAACCGTGATGTCCGTGCTCCACACAGAGGAAGACACCGACGGATCCACCCACCTCGACGAGGCCGAAGCCCTTGAATTCACCACCGTCCTGGCCCTCGGCCTGGCCACCGAGAGCCCTGGCGGTCTGGTCATGCGCACCAGCACCCCCGACACCCCGGACCGCATCTACGGCTGGCGCCTGCGCGGAGAAGGCCTCGAACCCCTCACCGCAGGCGAGGTCTTCGACGCCTACTGCACGGACATCGACTCCGGTGATCTGATCTCGCCGGAATCGGACGTCGACTACTGCGCACCGCCCGACCTCGGCGACACCGGCCGGACACCCGGACACCACCACTGAACGCGGGAGGGGCTCCCCACCCGCAGGTGGAGCGCCCCTCACAGCACCGTCGTCGGCCGACCGGCCCGGCACCTACTCGCCGGACAGCACCGCCTGAGCCGCGTTACGCGCTTCCTCGGCACTGTCCGTGGCCCGAGCGGCCGCCGCGGCCCGCTCGCACTGCGCCAGCGTGTACTTCGCCAACGTCGACCGGACATAGGGAATCGAAGCCGCACCCATGGAAAGGGAGGTGACACCGAGACCGGTCAACACACAGGCGAGCAACGGGTCGGACGCGGCCTCGCCGCAGACACCACAGCTCTTGCCCTCGGCCTTCGCCGCCTCGGCGGACAGCGCGACCAGGTCGAGCAGCGCGGGCTGCCACGGATCCTGCAGACGCGACACCGCCCCCACCTGACGGTCCGCCGCGAAGGCGTACTGCGCGAGGTCGTTGGTCCCCAGGGACAGGAACTCGACCTCCTGCAGAATCGAGCGCGCCCGCAGCGCGGCCGACGGGATCTCCACCATCGCCCCGAACTTAGCCCGCAGCCCTGCCTCACGGCACGCGTCGGCGAACGCCTTCGCGTCCGCACGGTCCGCCACCATCGGGGCCATGACCTCAAGGTAGACCGGCAGCCCCTCGGCCGCCTTGGCCAGCGCCGTCAGCTGCGTGCGCAGCACGTCGGGATGGTCGAGCAACGACCGCAGACCCCGCACGCCCAAAGCCGGGTTCGGCTCGTCGGCCGGCGTGAGGAAGTCCAACGGCTTGTCCGCACCGGCGTCCAGCACCCGCACCACGACACGACCCTCGGGGAACGCCTCGAGAACCTGACGATAGGCGTCGACCTGCTTCTCCTCCGAGGGAGCGTTCTTGCTGTCGTCGAGGAAGAGGAACTCGGTACGGAACAGTCCGACACCCTCGGCCCCGGCCTCGACGGCTGCCGGCACATCGGCCGGGCCGCCGATGTTGGCCAGCAGGGGCACCTTGTGACCGTCGGAGGTGACACCCGGCCCGGTGGTGGCGGCCAGCGCCGCCCTGCGCTCGGCGGCCTGCGCCTCCAACTGCGCCCTCCGCTCCGCCCCGGGATTCACGAAGATCTCGCCGGTGCTTCCGTCCACGGCGATCATCGTGCCCTCGGCCAACTCACTCGCGCCGGGCAGAGCGACGACGGCCGGTACCCCGAGCGCACGAGCCAGGATCGCACTGTGGCTGGTCGGCCCGCCCTCCTCGGTGACGAACCCGAGCACGAGCGTCGGATCCAGCAGCGCGGTGTCGGCCGGCGCGAGGTCCCGAGCGATGAGCACGTACGGCTCGTCGCTGTCGGGGACACCCGGCATCGGCACCCCGAGCAGGCGGGCGACGATACGATTCCGCACGTCATCAAGGTCGGCCACCCGACCGGCCAGGTACTCACCGGCACCGGCCAGCAGTTCGCGGTACGCGGCGAAGGCGTCGTACACCGCACGCTCGGCCGTGCCCCCGACGGCGATACGGCGTTCCACATCCGCCATCAGCTCGGGGTCCTGGGCCATCATGGCCTGCGCCTCAAGCACCGCCTGGGCTTCGCCCCCGGCGAGATTGCCGCGCGCCATCAGGTCGGCCGCCACAGCCTCGACGGCCTTGCGCGCGCGCCCCTGTTCACGTTCCGCGTCCTCCGCCGGAATCTGCTTGGCGGGCGGTTCCAGAACCGCTGTTCCCATGTGCCGAACCTCGCCGATCGCCACACCGTGGCTCACGCCGACGCCTCGCAGCGTTGTCTCCATCTCACCCGTCTCCGATAATGCGGCGGGTCCCGCCGCCGCGGTGGTTGTCCCTACTGGCCGTCATACGACGGCGCCGGCGTTACTGCCAGAGGAAGAGACTGTCGCCGGATTTCACGTCGCCGTCCTCACGCAGTTCGGTGAGCGCCTCGGCCGTGGCCTCAAGTGCGACGACCGGGCATACCGGAGACTTGCCGGCCGCCTCGACCGCCGCCGGGTTCCAACGCACCACGCTCTGACCGCGCGTGACGGTGTCGCCCTTGTTCACGAGCAGTTCGAAGCCCTGACCGTTGAGCTGCACCGTGTCGATGCCCAGATGAGTGAGCACACCGTGCCCTTGATCGTCGACGACGACGAAGGCGTGGGGGTGGAGCGAGACGATGACTCCGTCCACGGGCGCAACAGCCTCGGAAGGCTCACGTACGGGGTCGATGGCCGTACCGGGGCCAACCATGGCCCCGGAGAAGACCGGATCGGGGACTGCGGCCAGTCCGATGGCGCGTCCGGCGAGCGGGGACGACACGGTGGTCATGGGAAGCCTCCCAGGGGTGGAGATCTATAGGTGCCGTCACTGTCTGTCCCGGACGGACGGCGCACTGTTTCAGCAGCGTATGTCACATGTAGTACCGGTTCCGCACGAGAGCTTACGGATTAGTGGTCTAGACCACAAGCCCAGTCGATTTGCACCCGTCTCGCGGCCCCGTGTACAGTCGTACTCCTGCTCAGGGCTGAGCGACGCACTCGTGTGTCCTTGCCTGGCAGTACCCAACTTGTCAGATCCTATCTCGGGGTCATCTTCTGCATGCCTGCAGGACGGTGGTCAGGGGGCCGGAAAAACACTGATAGAGTTTGGAACACCGAAGGGAAGCGCCCGGAGGAAAGCCTGAGAGAGTCTCTCGGGTGAGTACAAAGGAAGCGTCCGTTCCTTGAGAACTCAACAGCGTGCCAAAA